>CALVLA010000001.1 GCA_944336125.1 uncultured Clostridia bacterium
CTGTTTCAAAGCATTTTTGACATACGAAAAGGGCTTATCCGATAATGGGATAAGCCCTTAAAGCACAATAAATTGCCTTGCAATCACACAAAACCGTTATATACGTTTACCTCGGACGTTTAATGTTGGCCTGAGCCGCAGCCAATCTTGCGAGAGGTACGCGGTAAGGCGAGCATGATACGTATGAGAGACCAACGTTGTGGAAGAACTCAACCGAGCTAGGATCGCCGCCGTGTTCGCCGCAGATACCGAGCTTGATGTCAGGGCGAGTAGATTTTCCGCCTTCGATAGCGATTTTGATAAGTCTGCCAACGCCTGTCTGGTCGACTCTTGCAAACGGATCGCTTTCGAAAATCTTCTTGTCGTAGTAATCGTTGAGGAACTTGCCCGCGTCGTCACGAGAGAAAGCGAAAGTCATTTGAGTAAGGTCGTTTGTACCGAAGCTAAAGAACTGTGCTTGTTCTGCGATTTTTTCTGCGGTAAGAGCAGCGCGAGGAACTTCGATCATAGTACCGACGAGGTAATCGAGTTTAACGCCTTTTTCTTCCATAACCTGTTTAGCAGTCTGGTCGATAACTTTTTTAACGAATTCAAGCTCTTTGACTTCGCCTACCAACGGAACCATGATTTCAGGAACAATGTTCCAACCTTTTTCTTTGTTTACGTTGATAGCAGCTTCGATGACGGCTCTTGTCTGCATTTCGGCAATTTCAGGATAAGTGATGGAAAGTCTGCAGCCGCGGTGACCAAGCATCGGGTTAAACTCATGGAGAGAAGCAACTGTCTCTTTGAGAGACTCGAAGCTGATGTTCATTTCTTTAGCAAGAGCTTTAATTTCGTCTTCGGTATGAGGCAGGAACTCATGGAGAGGAGGATCAAGGAAACGAATAGTAACAGGTCTTCCTTCCATTGCCTTGTAAATTTCTTCGAAGTCGCCCCTTTGCATAGGGAGAATTTTAGCCAAAGCTTTTTTTCTTTCTTCGACGGTTTTGGAAACAATCATTTCCCTGACAGCCATGATTCTGTCAGCTTCGAAGAACATGTGTTCTGTACGGCAGAGACCGATACCTTCTGCACCGAACCTTACTGCAGCCGCAGCGTCGCGAGGAGTGTCGGCATTTGTACGTACGTGCAAAGCCCTGTATTTATCTGCCCAGCCCATAATGATACCGAAGTCGCCGCCTGTTGTAGCTTCAACGGTTTTGACCGCGCAGTCATAAACGTTACCTGTGCTGCCGTCCAACGAAAGAACGTCGCCTTCGTGGAAGACTTTTCCGCAAATGGAGAAAGTGTTGTTTTCTTCGTCGACGATAAGGTCGCCGCAGCCTGCTACGCAGCATGTACCCATGCCCCTTGCGACAACGGCAGCGTGTGAAGTCATACCGCCCCTGGCTGTCAAGACGCCTTCCGAAGCGGCCATACCTTCGATGTCTTCAGGAGAAGTTTCAAGGCGGACAATCAAAACTTTTTCGCCTTTTTGAGCTGCGGCAACTGCTTTTTCGGCTGTAAGGTAAGCCTTACCGCAAGCAGCGCCAGGAGAAGCAGGCAAACCTTTGGTGATAGGTTTTGCAGCTTTAAGAGCAGCCGCGTCGAATTGAGGGTGAAGCAATGTGTCGAGCTGTTTAGGTTCGATTTTCATCAAAGCTTCCTGCTCTGTGATTTTGCCTTCTTTAACGAGGTCGATAGCGATTTTCAAAGCCGCTACGGCAGTTCTCTTGCCGTTACGAGTTTGAAGCATGTAAAGTTTGCCTTTTTCAATGGTAAACTCCATATCCTGCATATCTTTGTAGTGATTTTCGAGAATATGGCAAATTTCGTTGAATTGTTTGAAAACCTCAGGATTTTGTTTTTCGAGTTCGGCGATAGTCAAAGGAGTTCTGATACCTGCGACGACGTCTTCGCCCTGAGCGTTCATAAGGTATTCGCCGTAAAGTTTGTTTTCACCGGTAGAAGGGTTTCTGGTGAAAGCAACGCCTGTGCCGCAATCGTTACCCATGTTGCCGAATACCATCGACTGAACGTTAACTGCGGTACCCCAATCGGAAGGAATGTCGTTCATTCTTCTGTAATAGATGGCGCGAGGGTTATCCCAAGAACGGAAAACGGCGAGGATAGCGCCCATCAGCTGTTCTTTAGGGTCCTGAGGGAAGTCGGCGTTTTTAACCGATTTATAGTAATCTTTAAAGAGAACCACGAGTTTTTTCAAATCGTCGGCGTCGAGTTCGGTATCGAGTTTAACGCCTTTTTCTTCCTTCATTTTGTCGATAATTTTTTCGAAATTGCTTTTTTCGACTTCCATAACGACGTCGGAATACATTTGAATAAATCTGCGGTAAGAGTCATAAGCAAAGCGAGGGTTACCGGTAAGGTTAGCGACAACTTCGACAACCTGATCGTTGAGACCGAGGTTAAGGATAGTATCCATCATACCAGGCATGGAAGCTCTTGCGCCGGAGCGGACGGAAACGAGGAGAGGATTTTTATCGTCGCCGAGTTTTTTACCCGTCATATTTTCGATTTTAGCCAAAGCCTCAAAGATTTGAGCCTTAACATCGTCGGAAAGAGTTTTACCTTCGTTGTAATACTTTGTGCAAACTTCGGTAGTAATGGTAAAGCCCTGAGGAACAGGCAACCCGAGGTTGCTCATTTCCGCGAGGTTAGCGCCTTTACCGCCGAGCAGCTCTCTCATAGAGCCGTTGCCTTCGCTAAACATGTAAACGTACTTGCTCATAAAAATCTCCTTTTATGTTTGAAATAAAATTCAAGCTATAAAACATATTGCATATAGGATTATTTTACTTTAAAAAAGCAAAAAAAGCAATAGCAAAACAGGAAATTATAGGTTGAAAAAAGGCAAAAAAAGGCGGCGGAATCAAAGTTCCGCCGGAAGAGGCAAAGATTTGAGATAGCCGAAAACACGCACGAAAACGTCTGACAAAAAATCGAGAGATTTTTTTAAAAGCACTTCGCCGCACGAGTAAGACGAAAGCCTTGTCAAGTCGGTTCCGTCAATTATGTAAAGGACTTTTCTGACGTTTTCTTCGAGAGGCAAACCTTGAGAACATTCTGAACAAACGGCGCCGCCCGACTCAACGTCGAAAAACCAATGCACAGCGTTTTTTCTGCCACACATTGAGCAGCTGTCAAAACGCAGTTTCATGCCAAAATTCTGAAAAGCCGTAAGCATAAATTTTATGAGGACGGCAATTTTGTCATATTCCTCGGAGGAAAGAGCCATAAGAGTTTTTACCGCCGACACAAAAAGCATGGGGTTTGGCTGATTTTCCGAAATAATTTTGGATATTATTTCAAGTACGACACAGCCGCAGTAAAAAGCGGTTATGTCTTTTCTGATTTCAAAAAAACCTTCTTTCTCAACGCAGTTTACTATGGTCGCAAGCTCCCCTTTTTTCACCAAAGTAAACTCGGCAAAACAAAAAGGCTCACCTGCAAACTTGAGTTTTGCGGTCGCCTTTTTGACGCCTTTAAGCACGCCGGAAACTTTGCCCAGCGAAGGAGAAAACAAAGTTATGATTTTGTCGTTGTCTTTAAAATCCATTGCTTTGAGGACAACGGCGTCGGTTACTATTTCGTTCATTTCCTCTTGATTCTGTTGTAAAGGCAGTAGTAAGCGGGATTTCCCGTTTCCTGAAACAACTTCCAGACCAAATCGGCATCCTGATTTTTCATAAACTACCTCCGTAAAGATAGTATGAGTAGTCGGGAAGAAAAAATACTTTTTACAAATCTTTTTTGTTGTAGCCTATTTCCTTGACCATAAAGTCGCTGTTGCGCCAGTCCTCTTTGACTTTAATCCACAGCGAGAGATAAACTTTTTCGCCAAGCATTTTTTCAATGCCTTCCCTTGCGTAAATGCCTATCTGCTTAATCATTTTGCCGCCTTTGCCGAGGACGATAGGTTTGTGGCTGGCTTTTTCGACAATAATGTTTGCGTCGATGTCCCAGACTTTTGTGAGAGGGTTAAATTCCATTTTGTTTATGGTAACGCCTATGCCGTGAGGAACTTCGTTGTCGCAAAGCAGCAGAATTTTTTCGCGTATGATTTCGCACACCAAAAAGCGTTGCGACTTGTCGGTAACGTCATCGTCGTCGAAATACTTGACGTCGTCGCAAAGATACTTTTTAAGGCCTTCTTTAAGCAAGGTTATGTTTTTGTTTTTTCTTGAACTTACGCAGTAAATTTCCTTGATGAAAGGCAAAGCGTTGAGTTTTTCAAGCTCTTTCATAAGCGTTTCGGGCTGACAGATGTCGGTTTTGGTGATAACGACTACAAGCGGAATATTTTTTGAGCCGTACTTCGTAATAAGCTCGATTTCGCTGTCGTTAATACCTTTGTGACCGTCGGAAACGTAAACTATGCAGTCAACGTCTCTCACGCCGCTGTCAATGCTTTTTTCCATGTATCTGCCGAGAGCGGTTTTAGGTCTGATTACGCCGGGAGTATCGACAAAAACCATCTGGCAGTCTTTTTCCGTCCAGATGCCCAAAACTTTGTTTCGGGTTGTCTGCGGTTTAGGACTGACTATGGAAACTTTTTGTTTGATAAGCGCGTTGAGTAAAGTTGATTTTCCGGCATTAGGTTTGCCTACAAGGGCGAGAAAGCCCGATTTGAAATTATCCATATTACCTCTCTATCGAGCAAGCCGACAAAATTTCGTTTGCCGTTTTGCTCATTTCTTCCTCGTCGGCAGGCTCGATGTGGTCAAAACCGAACAAATGGAGCAAACCGTGTAAAAACAAAAACGCCACTTCTCTTTTGAGCGAATGTCCGTATTCTTCCGCCTGACTTTTGGCAACGTCGAGACAAATGAAAATGTCCCCGATGTTCAAGAGTCCCGTTTTAAAATCCGTTTCGTAAGGATAAAGGCTTACGTCTATAACGCCGTGCCCAACGTTGTCTATTGTCGGAAAACTCAAAACGTCGGTTGCCCTGTCGACTTCGCGGTAGGTTTTGTTCAGCTCGTGAATTTCATCGGCGTTTACGAAGGTAACGCAAACGCTTAGTTTTTCGGGCTGTCCCAAAAAGCCAGACGCAAACTGTCCGAGATTTTTAATTACTTTTGAAAAATTTTTAGGCGGATTGTTCAAAAATACTTTCATTTGTTTTTCTGCTGTCCGGGATAAGTAATCCTCTTGTGGCAAACGCCGAGATAAACGGTAACTATCGTCTGTTTGATGACGTTAAGTTCCTGCATAGTTATGTCGCAGTTGTCAAACTGACCGTATTTGATGAGCCTTTCGTTGATGATGTTGCCGACGATTTGTTCCGCCTGTTCCCTCGTTTCCACGTTAAGCGCCCTGAGCGTAGCTTCGCTCGCGTCGCAAATCATAAGTATTGCCGAAATTTTGTTTGAAGGCGTAGGACCGTCGTATCTGAAACCGGTGTCTTCCAAAGTGCCGTCGGTATATTTCTGAGCTTTGGAATAGAAAAACTGAATAGGCATGGTGCCGTGGTGTTCGGTGATAAAAGTAGTGAACAACTGCGGCAAGTGATTTTCTTTTACCATAAGCACGCCGTTTGACACGTGCTTTTTAATAATTGCCGTTGAAAGTTCCGGAGTAATTTCGTCATGCGGATTGTGTCCGTCAAGCTGATTTTCGGTAAAATACTGCGGATTTTTCATTTTGCCAATGTCGTGATAAAATGCCGCCGCACGCGCGAGGTAGGTATTTGCCCCTATCGCGCTGGCGCAAGCCTCTGTGTAGTTTGAAACAGAAAGGCAGTGGTTGAATGTTCCCGGGGCTTCCTTAAACAGCTTTTTGATGAGAGGAGCATCGGTCGAGGTAAGTTCGGCAAGACGGAAGTCGGTGACGAAATTAAACACACTGTCAAGTACTGGAACTACAAGCATAAACAACGCCACCGAAATGAAACCGCTGAGCAGACTGTAAACAACCGCGTTGAGATAATCCGCTTCTTCCGCCGACACGAAAAGAATTATGCAAGTCATTAAGCAGGTGAGAATAGCAAGTATAAACGCAACGCCTATGTACCTGATGCGTTTTGTCTGTCTGCTGAGGGTATATGAAGCTAGAATAGTCGAGCATATACCGACGCAAAGAGTTACGTAATCGTTCGGAGCGAGCCCCGAAAAGAAGGTCTGCGAGCAGAACATAATAAGCACTACGATAAGCGAAGAAATAAATCCCGATTTTCTGCTTATCACAAGTCCGCAGATGAGCGCGCAAAAAGCGTAAGGAACGGCAAAAGGAGAAAAGAACTTTTGAATTGCCATGTAAACCGCAAGGCTTAACGCCATAAGCACGCACATGGCGACAAGTTTTTTCTTATCCCTCAAAATTTCGACGTCGGCAAACACGAGGTAAATGCCGAACACCGCAACGAGAAGTGCAATAATGCCGAAAAATCCCGCAATCCTTCCCCATGACAAATCGTTGCCCATGATGTGGAACAGGTAGGATATGCCGCATATACATATGAACATACCTACAATGGAAAGGACGGTGGATAAAATCTCGTCTTTTTTTAATTTGTATTTATCGTTTATCATTTTCATCTCCGTGTTTTTCGGATTTTTCGTAAGCTTCAACAATAAGCTGAACAAGCGGATGTCTGACGACATCTTTTTGCGACATTTTTCTGACGGCTATGTTTTCCACCCCGTCGAGAACTTTCATCGCGTTTTTAAGGCCGCTTTTTTTGTCAGGAGGCAAGTCCACCTGCGAAAGGTCGCCGTTAATTATCATTTTGCTTCCTTCGCCGAGACGCGTCAAAAACATTTTCATCTGCTCGCGTGTGGTGTTTTGCGCTTCGTCAAGAATGATGAAAGCGTTGTTCAAAGTACGTCCCCTCATGTAAGCCAGCGGAGCCACTTCTATCGCCCCTTTTTCAACCAGTTTTTGGTAAGTTTCAAGCCCGAACATTTCCTGCAAAGCGTCGTAAAGCGGACGAAGATAAGGGTTAACCTTTTCCTGCAAATCACCCGGGAGAAAACCGAGTTTTTCCCCTGCTTCGACGGCAGGACGCGTCAGAATAATTTTATCTACTTCCTTGTTTTTAAAAGAAGTTACCGCCATAGCAACGGCAAGATAAGTTTTACCCGTGCCGGCAGGACCTTCGCCGAAAGTTATGGTATTTTTCCTTATCGCGTCAACGTACCTTTTCTGACCTACTGTTTTGCTTTTTATGAGTTTTCCGCGTGTGGTAACAGCAACCACGTCACCCTGCAAAGCGTCAAGTTTTTCAAGATTTCCGTCAATTGCGCATTCGCACACGTACATCACTTTAAGCAAATCTATTCTGTCGCCTCTCAAAGCAAGTTCGGCAAGTTTTTTTATTGCTTTTTCTGCGACGGCAACATTGTTTTCCTCACCCGAAATACAAATGCTCCCGCCTCTGCCTGAAATTTCGACGTCTGTTTTTTTTGCTATCATATTTGCGTTTTCGTCAAGATTTCCGAAAACAGCTGCAAGTACGTCTACGGTCTCAACGTCGACCGTTTTCACGATGTTGGACAAATTACCCTCCGTTTTTGTAAAAATCTATGCGGACTTCGGCATAAACTTCCGCCCAGACGGTATACCTGCCGTCCTCTTCGAAAAAACCGAAATTTTTTCCGCTAATTTCAGCGTCGCCCGCGGCTTCCACCGCTTTTTTCAGCGCAACGCTTTTTAAATTTTCATAATTGTCGTCAAATGAAAGACTTACGCGTTTTTTTACGCATTCGTATACGTCCACGTGAAGGATACTTATCGGCAGAGGAAAAAGTGTGGACACTTTTCTTTCAACCTCAAAGTTTTCAAACGATGTCGAAAAGTTTTCATCCTGCTTAAATCCGAAAAGCGAAAGGAAACAAAAGCTTTGCTTTTTTCCCGTCCTTTCGGTCACGTCGGCATACCCGTCGAAGGTTTCGTAACCCACCGAAGTAACTGTGGCATAAACCTCGCCCGCGGCGCACACAGGAGTTTGCGTACCGTCTGCGAAAGTCCTGACTCCCTCAATCAAAAGCTGACCTTTTTCCACCTTGTCACCGACAGACACTCGCGGAGTGCCGCTTATCACAAGCATACGCGAAATAACACCTGACATATTTGCGTAAATGCTTTGCGGCTTATTCAAATCGACGATGTCCTCGGGAACGTCCTTTTGATAAAGTTCCACAAAGACGGTACAGCCTTTAAGTGATATTATGGCGTATTTTATGTTTTGCAAACTGTTGCAAATGAGATTTTCGGCAAGGTCGAGGTCAAGTGATCTTTTGAGACTTCCCGCGCCTATACCGTGCTGCTTCAAAACGCTTTCGATTTGTTTGACATCGTCGGGTTCGCCTGAAATTTCAACACGCCATACAAAACCGTTCAAAAAAAACAATGCGCAAAAACAAACTATTACGCAAAGGAAAAGAGCAGGTCTTTTTTTAAGTCCGTCAAAAACCGAAAAAACGCCCTCTGTCCCCAATATAGTGACATTATAACACTCGGACGGGAAAAAGGCAAGAGCCTTGCTTTCATCCCCCCTGTTCACCTGAAAAACCACTACTTTTCTCGATTTTCGCACCACGTCAAAAAGATTTACCGATGCCGAAAGCCTGGCAAGTTGTCTGTCTATGTTAAGTCCCTCGACGCGAATTTTTACGGTATTGCCCTTCATGTTTCGTCCACCCCCGAAATATTACCGCACACCACCGCAAAACCCTTGCTGAGAGTTTTGATTTTCAGGTTTTCTCCTTTTACCGAAAGCACGCGCTTGCCGTATCTGAATTTGACTTCGCTGTCGCCCACACCCAAAACACCGTCTTGACCTTCCACCAAAACGGCCCCGTTTTCGGTGACAGTGTATCGCCTTCCCTTCAAAAAACTTTCGGCGACACCTGCCGCCTCAAGAAATTCAGACCAAATTTTCATAAAAAACCTCTTTAAATCTTATGCGGCAAAACGGGTAATAAAACTTTAAAAAGGCAAACAAAAAAACTCCCTTTCGGGAGTTTTTGTTTTTTTGTTGTGTTACTTAACGCTTTCGCAGCCAAGGTCAAACATTTTGAGGTTTATGTCGATAAGTTTCGGCTTAGCTTTAAAGGAGTAAGCTACTGCTTTTTTAGCGTTTTCCTTGGTGATGATGCCTGTTTTTTCCACGATAGCACCAAGCATAACGACGTTTGTACCCTTAGGGTTTCCGCCGTCGTGAGCGATTTGGAAAGTATCGACGTAAACGACGTTGATATCTTTTCTGTCCACTTTTGTGTCGATAAGCGAGGAGTTGATGAACATATAACCGCCCGGAACGATAGCGTCCACGAATTTGGAAACGCTTGGTTTGTTCATTGCGACTACGATGTTAGGTTTGGTAATCATCGGGTTAGCTACTTCCTTGTCGCTTACTACGACGCTGCAGTTAGCAGTGCCGCCGCGCATTTCAGGGCCGTAAGAAGGCAGCCAGCTCACGAATTTTCCGTCATACATACCGGCATAAGCAACAACCTGACCGAGGCTCAAAACGCCTTGACCGCCGAAGCCGGCGCAAATCATTTCACAAGTATTCATAATTCACCTCTCAGCCCCTATCCTTGTAAACTCCCAGAGGGAAGTAAGGGATAACTTCGTTTTTAATGTGTTCCAAAGCCTTGACAGGAGTCATTTTCCAGTTTGTAGGGCAAGCGACGAGAACTTCGATCATAGAGAAGCCCTTGCCTTCGAGCTGATACTGGAAGGCTTTTTTGATTGCTTTTTTTGCTTTGAGAACGTTAGCCGCGTCGTGAGTGGAAACACGCTCGATGTACTGAGGACCTTTGAGCTGTGAAAGCATTTCGCAAACGTGTACAGGGTAACCGTTGAGAACAGGGTCACGACCGTCCTGACAAGTTGTGGAATACTGACCAAGCAAAGTTGTAGGAGCCATCTGACCGCCTGTCATACCGAAGATACCGTTGTTGATAAAAATAATGGTAATGTTTTCGTTGCGGGCAGCGGCGTGGATAGTTTCGGCAGCACCGATGCAGGCAAGGTCGCCGTCACCTTGGTAAGAGAAGACGACTTTGTCAGGGTGAACCCTTTTGATACCTGTAGCAACGGCAGGAGCCCTACCGTGAGCAGCTTCCGTCATATCGCAGTCGAAGTAGTCATACGCAAAAACCGCGCAGCCTACAGGAGCGATACCGATGACGTTTTCTCTCGAAACGTTAAGTTCGCCGAGAACTTCCGCAATAAGTCTGTGAACAATGCCGTGGGTGCAGCCAGGGCAATAGTGAAAAGGCGCGTCCGTCAAGAGGGACGGTCTAGCGAAAACAACTTTTTCTTCCATTAACGTTTACCTCCTTCCACGACGGAAATCAATTCTTCTGTGTTGATGACGAAGCCACCTGTTCTGCCGTAAAACTCGACAGGTTTTCTGCCGTTGACAATAAGCCTTACGTCTTCCACCATCTGACCTTTGCTGAGTTCGGCGACAAGGAATTTTTTAACGTTAGGCAAATCGGCGATAGCCGAAAGAGCCTTGTCAGGGTAAGGCGAAACGGTGATAGGACGGAAAAGACCTACTTTTTTGCCTTGTTCTCTCAAAATGTTAACTGCGGATTTAGCTACGCGACTGACGATACCGTAAGCCACGATAACTGTTTCTGCATCATCGCACATATAGTTTTCGTATTCTGTTTCGTTTTCTCTGATTTGTTCGTAAACGTCGAAAAGTCTGTCGGTAATAGCTTCAAGTCTTTCAGGATTCATATCAAGGGTGTTGATAATGTTTCTTTCTCTGCCCTTGCAGCCTGTGAGAGCCCATTTCTTTTCAGGGAAAGTAGCAGGGTCTTTCATTTCAGGAAGAACGACAGGTTCCATCATCTGACCGATTGTGCCGTCGCCGAGAATAAGTACCGGAATGCGGTATTTGTCAGCCATTTCGAAAGATTTGTAAGTAATGTCGACAGCTTCCTGAACGGTAGCAGGCGTATAAACAAACAACTTGTAGTCGCCGTGGCCGCCGCCTTTAACAGCTTGGAAGTAGTCTGCTTGTCCCGGATAGATAGTTCCGAGTCCGGGGCCGCCGCGGACCATGTTAATAACAACGCAAGGGAGCTGACCGCAAGCGATGTAGCTCAAACCTTCCTGTTTAAGGCTGATACCCGGGCTTGACGAAGAAGTCATAGCTCTTGCGCCTGCGCAAGAAGCGCCGTAAATCATGTTGATTGCGGAGACTTCGCTTTCGCTCTGAATAAATGAGCCGCCCACTTCAGGGAGCCTTTTTGAAAGATATTCAGGAATTTCGTTTTGAGGCGTGATAGGATAACCTGCGAAGAAACGGCAGCCGCCTCTGACAGCCGCTTCGGCAATAGCTTCATTGCCCTTCATCAATACTCTTTCTTTCATACTCATCTCCTGACCTCGATAACACAATCCGGACACATAGTCGCGCACATAGCGCAACCGATGCACTTGTCCATTTCGGAAACTTCCGCAGGGTTGTAACCGATGGCGTTAACCTTGTCGCCGTTGATGTGCACGATTTGTTTCGGACAAGCGGTAACACACAAACCGCAGCCTTTGCATCTGTCCGTGTTAAAAATAACTCTTGCCATTTTATCCTCCTGCAAATCAATTAAATTCGTCTAAAAGTTGTTTAATTTTATCAATCAATTCGGCGTCTTCCTTATCGTCGCCGGACGGTTGTTGATTTTTAAGCTGTCTTATTTGTCTCAAAACGTCCATATCGTCGTCAGACTCGTCAGAGACGTCGGCGTTTTCTGCGGCGATTTCCTTGACGGGCTTAGGCTTTTTAGGCTGAGGAAGTTTAGCTTCTTCGGCTCTTTTCAGTTTGATGGCGGTATTAGGGTCATCATAGCCGAAATTCAAAACGCAGTCGACAAACGCGAGACTGTCATCGTCGAGGTTATCGCAGCCGTAAATAAAGATGTTTTCCTTTTTGAGTTTTGAAAAAAGGTAAACAAGGTTGGTAGGATTGGCTACTATCGCCACGGCGTCAATGGTAGGATTGGTGAAAACCAGCTCGCACAAATCCACGAGAATACGGTGGTCAAAAACCTTTGTGCTTCCCCTTCTGTTTGGGTAAACGGGAGGAGCAATTTCAAAACCGTTGCTCACCGCGTCGCAGATAATTTCCCTGTGGCGCCTGTCGGTAACACCGTAAATTTTTGCGTAAGCTATTACGCCGTCCTGTTTCAGCTTTGAAACAATATTGTCAATATGTTCTTTAGTGAGAGGCATGTTGTCGATATCCACGAACAACGCGATGCGGTTCTGCCCTTCCATACGCACCTCCTGACTGAAAATTTATTGTTTATAATGATAAAACTTTTTAAAAAATCTGTCTATCGATTTTCAAAAAAAGCGAAAAACGACAAAAATTTAATTAAATCAGCGAAAATTTCTTATGTAATTGAAAAGATATTGCTGAATATAACCCGCGTCCTCCCCGAAAAGCTCACAAAGATACTTGGATATATCGTTTCGGTTTTTAAGCCCCGTCTCAAAATAGTCGTGATAGGCTTTTTCAATCCAGGTATCCACGGGGAAGGAATCGCATTTTTTAAGTCCGAAAAGCAAAATGCAGTCGGCGACTTTCGGTCCGACGCCTTTAAGCGACATAATGGCTTTTCTTGCCGAAAGCGTGTCAAGCTTCACAAGACCTTCAAGGTCAAAACCTTCAATCAAAGTTTTGGCAGTGCTTAAAAGATAACTTGCTCTGTATCCCGCTCCCGCTTCCTTAAAAAAAGCCTCGTCCGCCGACGCCATCTGACGTGCGGTAGGAAAAGCGTAGTAATCGCCCTTGTTTTCCCCAAGCCCCCTGCAAATGTTTTCGATGATTTTTTTGATGCGTTTTATGTTGTTGTTTGCGGAAATTATAAAGGAAAACAGCGTTTCCTCGAGGTTTTGATTAAGCAGCCTTATGCCTCTGCCGAACTCGAAAGCGTTTTTCAAAAAAGGGATGTTTTGATACTTTTTTTCAAAAACCGAGTAGTCGCGTCCCAAATCGAAAAAGTTTTCAAAATAATCGACGTCACTTGTCACAATTTCCGTTTTGTCGCCGTACTCGAAAATTTCGGCTTTTTTGTCGGTTGAGTAAACCAGATAACTGCCGTCCTCTCTCAAAAAGTATCTAAAAAACTGACCGCATTCGAGAGTATCTTTTGCTTTGAAGTTTTCGGGATTTTCAATTACTATTTTGTTTTGAAGTTTAACGGTATTCATAAGTAAAAAAAATTGAGGGTTATAAAAAACCCTCAAAACCAATGTGTACTAATTAAACCGTAACCGTCAGTTAGGGTAAACGCTTACCTGTTTTTGCGTTTTGCCTTTATGTTCAAACTTAACGACACCGTCAATTAGCGCGAAAAGAGTGTAGTCGCTACCTACGCCTACATTGTTACCCGCGTGAATTTTAGTACCGTTTTGTTTAACCAACACATTGCCGGCAAGGACGAACTGACCGTCAGCTCTTTTGGCGCCCAAGCGTTTGGATTCGCTGTCACGACCGTTTTTGGAGCTGCCGACGCCCTTTTTGTGCGCGAACAGTTGAATATTGATAAACATTTCAGATTACCTCCAAGTTAATGAAATCGGAAAAACCTTCTCTCAAATCAGACACGCCGCAAAGCATTGTGTCAAGGATAACTTGCGCGTCGTGAGCCTTTTTTTCGTCAAGACCGTCGGGAAGCGCGAAAGAGAGTTTTCCCTCATTGTCGATACGCAAAAAATCCACTTTGATTTTTGCGACGGTAAGGAGCCCAAGCAAAGCCGTCTGAACGACGGAGCTTAAAGCCGCGCATACGATGTCCTCGCCTTGTTCGGCAAAACCCGTATGCCCCGCACAATCGACTTTTACTATTTTACCTTCTTTTTTTGTGATTGTAATGTCAACCATAATCAGCCAACGGAAATTTCCGTAACTTTCACTCTAGTGAACGGCTGTCTGTGACCTTGTTTTTTGCGGATGTTCTTTTTAGCTTTGTACTTAAAAACAACGATTTTGTCCGCTTTGCCGTGAGCTACTACTTCAGCTTTAACAGAAACTTTGTCAGCTTTTTTGCCGGTCAAAATTTTGTCGCCGTCAGCACACATAATGCATTTAAGGTCAACGGCGGAACCGATTTCGGCTTTGTTGTACTCGATTTCGAGGACATTGTCCTTTTCGACTTTGTACTGTTTGCCACCGTTTTCAACAATTGCGTACATGAATTTTTACCTCCTCTTCCCAGTCTCGCTATCGGGGTGGCGCAAGGCACTTAGTTACCCTTACTATGCGGCTCGTAGATTAGGTTACCACAACGGTCAAGAAGTGTCAAGAAAAGCGAGGGTATAAAAAACACAAAAAATGCAAAAAAATAATAAAAGAAAAAAACGGAGGCAAATATGGAAACAACACGGGAAACTGTATATGCGGCGGATAGCGAAAAGATATTAGGCGCGGTGATGTCGAATGCCGAAATGGCAAAACACGCGGTAATCACTGTTTTGGGTTACGTCAACAGGGGAGATCTCAAAAGTTCGCTTAAAGACGAAATAATAAAATACGACGGATTTATCGAAAGAGCAAAAAGCCTTGCCGGCGAAAAATGTATGGAAATTCAAAAGCCGTCAAAGATAGGCAAATTTGCAGCGGAAAAGATGATAAAACTGAAACTTCTTTTTGACCGAAGCAACTGCAAAATCGTGGAAATGCTTGTGAAAGGCACCACAAACGGAGTTATAGATATGGCAAAAGCGATAAAGATTGCCGACAAAGCAGACGAACAGGCGATAACTCTTGCCAAGGAACTTTTGACCTACGAGGAAAACGAAGTAAACAAAATGCGCCATTTCATTTAAAAAAGCGTTGCATTTGCAACGCTTTTTTCTTTAAACCAAATGATGCACAAATGCGCAATTATATTTATGCTCCAAGCGTGACGTCGAGTATCATCATAAGCACGAACCCGAACATAACGCCCCAAGTTGCGAGGTGCGGCTGATTTGACTGCTGTGCGTCGGGAATAAGGTCCTCCGCCACCACAAAAATCATCGCGCCTGCGGCAAACGCCAAAAGCCAAGGATAAACGGTTGCCACCGACGAAGCGAAAAAGTAACCGATAAGAGCCGCCACAGGTTCAACCGCGCCGCTGAGCGAACCCAGCCAAAAAGCTTTTGTTTTGCTTCCTATCTCGTTTTTCATAGGAAGCGAAACCGCAGCACCTTCGGGGAAGTTTTGAATACCCGCACCCAGCGCAAGGCCAAACGCCGAAAGGAAGGCGGCGTCTGTACCGATTACGGCTGCCGCGCCGAAAGCGAAGCCCACCGCAAGCCCCTCAGGAATGTTGTGAATGGTAACCGCCAAAAACAGCTTGGTGGATTTTTTCATACTGACTGTAGGACCTTCCTCCTCTTTGGTGCCGCCGTGCATATGAGGCACGACCTTGTCGATAAACACCAAAAACAAACCGCCCACCAAAAATCCTACTGCCGCAGGAACAAAAGACAATTCGCCCCAGTCAGCGGAAGCGTCGATTGCGGGAATAAGAAGCGACCAGATACTTGCCGCAATCATAACGCCGGCGGCAAAACCCAAAAATACCGAATTGACCTTTTGCGAAATTTTTCTGAACAGAAAAACCGCGGCGGAACCCGCCGTAGTCATAACGAACAAAAAACAAATGCCGATTATCATAATCGCCGTGTTGGACATAAAACACCTCAAACAAAAACACGCGAAATCCGCGTGTAAAATTGTTAGTTTTATTATAACGCCATATGCGTTTATATGCAAAAATTTTGAGACACTTTTTAAAAAAATCACAAATTTTTCAAAAAAGAGTAGTCAAAAATAATTGCGTTTACCGTAAGCGACTCGCAAAGATGAGGTGGGTCGTTTTTGTTGAACCCCTGCGGCCGCAGTTTCGAGCACTCAAGCGAACCGAACTTTGCCTTAAACTCGGAAGCGAATTGCCTGCATGTTTTTTCGATTTCGTCGGCGGAAAAGTTTTTTTGCGAAAGATAAATTCCCAAAAACATAATCGCGCCCTCAACCAGTCCGCACTGCGCCCCGAAACGCCCTGCTCCGTCAAGCCCCACCGCGGCGTCGAAAACTTGCTTTGAAATTTCAATGTGAAAAAAGCTTCCCAAACACATCAAGGTAGTCTGCGCACAGTTTAGATTGTAGTCATAGTACATCTCGTGCACTTTGTTTCCTATCGTTTGAGCCACAAGACGAATGTCGCGTATTTCTTCAAGACGCTTTTTTAAATCCTCCGCATAAGTTTGCTGTGCGGTTTTAAGATAGGATTTTGCAAAAATCTTTATCAACGGGTTTTTTACGTAAATTTCCTCTTTCAGAGTGAAAGAACACCCTTTTTCCGTTTTTTCAAAAGTACCCGTCCACTTTCCTTTCAACTTGTCGTTTTCCAAATCAAACGAGTAAGTGCGATACAAATCCTTTTCCGTTATGAAAAAGGTGGTGGCGACGCCCTTTTTGTTTGTTTCGACAAAAGTGTTTTGGTCTAATACGTCAATTTTTTCAAGGTCGCTTCTCCATTTAAACTGCGAGTTGTCGACAACGGTATCCCAAACGGTTTTTATGTCGTGTTCGAATTGCAGGGTAGTTTCTTGGAAAATAGGTTTCATTTGTTTTCTCCCGATTGTAAAGTAAATTATAACCCTAATTAAAAAACTGTCAAACACAAAAAAAGACCGCCGAAGCGGTCTGTTTTAAACTTGTTGTTCCTGCGCGATTTGCTCGGTTTCTTCCTTTTTTCTTCCCTTGCTTCTGCCGCCGAAGAAGATAATGTAGCAAATAGCGGACAGTGCCATAACAAAAGGATAAACGAGATAAGGAATTATGCTGACAGGAGAAATCTGCACGGCAACCCCCTCGAAGATGAAGCTTCCAGCGGCAAGCAGCTGTGCTCCGTAAGGAATGATACCTTGTGCCACCGAAGCGAATATGTCAAGAAGCGATGCCGACGTTCTCGGAGAAATGTCAAATTCAGTCGCAATATCTTTTGCGATAGGACCCGAAATAACGATCGCAACGGTGTTGTTTGCGGTGAAAAAGTCAACCAGAGTGACAAGCACCGCAATACCCGCCTGCGCGCCGCGTTTACCTTTGACGCACCTTCTGATAGCGTAAATAATGGCGTCAATACCGCCGTTTGCCTTGATTATTTCGACAACGCCTGCGACTACGAGAGAAATAAGTGAAATGTCGTACATGCTTGTCATACCGCTGCCGATACCTTTCAAAATGGTAAGGAAGGTAATCGAAGGGTCACCGAGGCAAAGTCCGATGATTATCGAACAGACGGTACCGCCTGCAAGCACGAGAAACACGTTAAGTCCCGCAATCGCGCTTACAAGCACGAAAAGATAAGGCACGATTTTCCAAAAGTTGTAAGACAAGTCACCCGAAATTTCCGCTTTCTGCCCCATTGTCAAAAGCACAAACACAACTATTGACACAACTGCGGCAGGCAAAACGATAAAGAAGTTTTGTTTAAACTTATCTTTCATATTGCAGCCTTGAGTATTGACTGCGGCTATGGTAGTATCTGACACCATCGAAAGGTTGTCACCGAACATAGCGCCGCTGACTACCGCCGCAAGACACAGCGGAGCGGAAAACCCGGTAGCCACGGAAATTCCGTAGCCTATAGGAGCGAGTGCGGTGATGGTACCTACCGACGTACCCATGGAAGTCGAGATGAAGCAGCCTATGATAAAAAGACCCATCACGGCAAATTCAGGAGGAATTACCGACAGACCGAAGTTGACGGTACTCTCTACGCCGCCGATACTGCCGACTGCTCCTGTGAAAGCCCCCGCGCAGAGAAAAATCAAAATCATTGTTATGATGTTCTTTTCGCCGATACCTTTGGCGAAAGTTTTGATTTTTTCACCGAACGAAACCTTTCTGTTTTGCAGCATTGCGACAACCAACGCAATCAAAAAGCAAAGCAAAGTTGGCACCGCGTACATATCCTGAGCAATGATGCCGCCGCCCAAAAACAAAATCAGAAACACACCGATAGGCAACAAAGCCCAAACACTGCCTTTTTTCATAAGTTCTCCTCAACACATTTGTAATAAATATAAAACAATTTTAATAAAAAAACAAATTTAATCAACCCTTTTTGCTTTTTAAACAAATTGCAAACAGCAAAAATCAAGCAAGTGCCTCAAAAAGCGCGGTTCTGACTTCGTTTGTCCATTTTTCAGGTTCTTCCGCTATAGGCGAGTGCGCCGACTCCTCAAACCAAATCCATTTTTTGAAAGGAGCTTCGAGACTGTCAAACCATTTTTGGGCAAGAGCCGACGGAGTGTTGAAATCGTGTCGTCCCTGCGTGATAATTACCGGCATATCGAGGTTTTTGACGGAAAAATAATTTTGTCTGACTGCGTCGTCCCACAGTACTTTCGAAAGGTACAATCCGCCCTTGGCATATTTAGGAATGTCCGAAAGCTTGTATTCGGGGGATTTTATCAAAGGGATGAGCAGCGACTTAATCATGCCTCCCCTGTTTTTGTAATTGCTTCCGCCGTATTTCGAAAGACAGTCCCTCTGCGCCATCATGGCTTTTTCGTCAGGATACTTTCCGTCAACGGGTGCCTTTCCTTCAAGTTTTGAAAGGGCTTTTTTGTCACCTCTTTTTTTTGCTTCCTCAAGACAAAAATCATAGGAAAGTTTTTCGTTTTGCGCTCCCTCGACAAACTGCCCCTGACCGACGTATGCGGCGATTTTTTCGGGATATTTGCTTACCAACGGAATCCCCACTATCGTACCCCAACTGTGACCGGCTACGATAATTTTTTCTGTGCAAAACTTTTCGCAAAGCAAATCCACCAAAGCCTTTGCGTCTTCGACGTAAGTGTCAAGCGTAAGCTTTTCGTCGGTTATGCCTTTGTAAAAACTCTTTCCGCTTCCTCTCTGGTCCCAGCACACGAGAGTAAAATCCTTTGCCAGCTCCGACTGATATTTCATGACCACGTGCCTGTCACAAACACCGGGGCCGCCGTGCAAAAACAAAATGACAGGCAGCCCCTCTTTTGCCGCGCGTACTCTTATGTTTTGTTTGCTGCCGTTTATGACAACGTTTTCTTCAAAATCAACGGGAAACTGTTTTTTCATTTTTGCATTACCTCCGCAAGTTTTTCAAGCTGCTCCTCTACCGGTCTGATTCTTTTCGGGCGCGGATTTTTCAAAACCCTGCCCTGAGCTATCACGACAAAAGGATTTTTCAATGTTTTAAGGTCGGAAAGCGGATTGTCGTTTACTATCAGCAAATCCGCGCTTTTGCCCTCTTCGACGCTTCCCGTGATTTCGTCAATACCCAGTATTTCGGCGTTTGTCAAAGTGGCTTTTTTAATCGCCTGCGCACTTGACGCCCCTGTCTGCGCGCAATAGTACACAAGTTCGAGCCAAGTGTTGTATTGTGTGCAAAGCGGACATGACGAATCGGTTCCCAAACCCACTTTGACGCCTTCCCTTTCAAGCTGAGCCGCGCCGAGTGTCATTTGTTCCATCACGACTTTGGAGTTGTACATACAAAGCTCGTTAAGTTTGGTTACCTCATGCGAAAGCAAAGCGTTTGGCAAAGCAGGCGAATAGGTAAGAATCATGGCGCCGCTTCTGTTTTTAATTTCGGCAAGGCTTTCCTCGTCAAAGGTTGCTCCGTGCTCGATTGTATCAACTCCGTTTAAAGCGGCAATTCTGACGCCGTTTTTGCTTTGCACGTGAGCCGCCACTTTTTTGTTGAGTCTGTGCGCCTCGTCGCAAACGGCTTTTACCTGCTCGGCTGTCATCTTGACTTCACCGGGTTCACCGCGTTTTTTAGCGTCCATAACGCCGCCGGTAACGCAAATTTTAATTAAGTCAGCGCCCTCGTCAACGATGTTTCTTACAATTTTTTTAAGTTCTTCAGGCTCTTGTGCCGATATTGCAAAGGTACCGTCGCCGTGTCCGCCGGGAGCGGTGACGGCAGGTCCCGAAACCAAAAGCCTGAGCCCCCTTGCTCCGCCTTTGTTTTTTTGTATTTTCTTTTTAAGCGAAATGTCCGAATAGCACAAATCACCCACGCTTCTCACTGTGGTAACCCCCGACAAAAGCATTTGCTTTGCGGATTTTTCAACCATTTTGGACAAAACAAAACGCCCGAGCTTTGTGTTTATGAAGGCAACCAGCCTTTTTTGTGCTTTGCCTCCCCCCAGTGCCTTGCTTGGCTTGCCGGTCCCGAAAAGGTGCACATGCATATTTATCAAACCCGGCAAAACGTATTTTCCCGTGCAGTCGATGGCGTCAAAACCGATTTCGCGAGTACCGTGATCCGTTATTTTTTGAATTTTGCCGTCAGAAATGTAAAGGTCTTTTTTCTGCAAAATTCCGCAGCCGTTTTTAACGTCTATTACGTTGCAGTTTGAAAGTAAAGTTTTCATAAAAATACCCGCCTTGTTGTTTTGATTTTAGCGCAACGAAAATCAAAAGTCAAAGGCGGGCAAAAACTTTAAATATTAAATTAAATGTACTTTTCTATCAGTTTTTCGACTTGTTCCACCGAAAGCATTCTTCCCGACGACACAATTTTGCCGTCTATCATAATTGCAGGCGTAGACATAACGCCGAGTTTCACTATTTCGGAAGTATCGGCAATGTTTTTTACTTCCTCCTGAATGCCTTTGTTTTTGGCGGCAATTACTGCGTTTTCGTGATTTGCTTTAGACTTTTTGCAGCAGTATCCCAAAGTAACTATTTTCATAAAAACCTCCTGAAAATCAAATGAATAAAAATCCTACGGCGTTAAATACGTAACCGATGATTATAATGCCAGCAACTACGATTGCGATGAAGGAAAACAAAAGTTTAGGCTTAACCGCTTTGGAAAGCATAATCATCGAAGGGAGAGACAGCGCTGTTACGCCCATCATAAAGGAAAGTATCGTGCCTACGCCGACGCCTTTGAAAAACAATGCTTCGGCAACTGGAATTGTCCCGAAAATATCAGCATACATAGGAACCCCCACGCCGCTTGCGATAAGCACGCTGTACCACTTGTCCTCGCCAAGTACCGCCTGAACCCATTCTGTCGGAATAAAGTTGTGGATTGTTGCGCCTATTCCCACGCCTATCAAAATATAAACCCAAACTTTTTTGAGGGTAGCAAGCATCTGGTCTTTCGCGTAACAAAGCCTTTCTCTCTTTGTCATTTCCTCAGCGTCCACGTCCGCCATGCTTCCTTCGAGTATAAAGTCCTGCACGTGTTTGCCAACGCCGGTTTTTTCAATGATAGTGCCTCCTATGACCGCAAGCACCAACCCAACGACAACGTACGTTATTGCGATAGGAAAACCGAAAACGCTGACAAGCAAAATAAACGCACCCAGGTCAACCAGCGGACTGGAAATGAGAAAGCTGAAGGTTACGCCGCTGGAAATTCCCGCGCGAGTAAAGCCCATAAACAGCGGAATAGACGAACAGCTGCAAAAAGGCGTAACCGTGCCAAGCAGCGCGCCCATGATGTTTGCGCCGATCCCTTTGTATTTTCCGAGTATTTTTTTTGTCCTTTCAGGCGGAAAATAACTTTGTATGTATGAAATGACAAAAATCAGCGTGCAAAGCAGCACAATAATTTTTATCGTGTCATAAAGAAAAAATTGAAGCGCTCCGCCCCAGTGAGTAGCCAAAAACTCTTCGCCGAACAATGCGGCAAGCGCGAGTCCTACAAGCGCATTAAGCCACTTCATGCCCAAAATCTGGTCTGAAACAAAACTGCCCAAAGCCTCGATACCATTAACTCCGTCGACAATTGCGGCAATACCCACAGCCAACGCTATGACGGCAACTACCATGAGAAAAATCCAGCGTTTTTTTAACTTTTTGCTTTTTTGGGATTTTTCCTCAATCAACTCTTTTTCCATAACTCCCCCGATGTTTAATATTTATATTTATCAATATGATTGACAAAAAAAATTGCCTCGCGGCAATTAATTTTCACGCCTGCATTTTGCTTTGTCGAAAAAACTCATCAACTCGCCAAGCATTTGACAGTTAATGGAATAATGCGTCCACTTCCACTGTTTTTCGGCAATGACAATTCCGCTGTCGCACAAAATTTTCATATGATGCGAAAGCGTAGGTTGCGAAATGTTGAGGCGGTCAAGAATTTTGCAAGCGCAAAGCGAGCCGTCAAGCAGCATTTCAAAAATTTTGAGCCGAGTGTCATCCCCCAGCGCTTTGAGAATTTTAACGGTTTGCAAGTATTCCATAAAAACCTCATATTGATGTTTATCGATATTATATTAACGCTTGCCAAACGTTATGTCAATAAAAATTAACAAAAATTTTGTTTTAAACATAATGCACACAGAGAGCAATCTCAAACAAAATTATTTTTGGGAGAAAAAAATGTCTGAAATCATTGACACAAACCAAACTTGTCCTACAGTAGCTTATCAACTCTCATCGGTATGCGTTCCGGTAACGGTCACTCCGTTTGCCAAAGCCGGCATAACAAACACAAAATGCTGCACCAAGCCGGTAGTAACCCCGGGTCAAAACACATGCAACGGCATTAAAAACGGTCAGTGTGTGTTTACGGTAAGCCAGGACATTTGCGTTGAAGTTCCTGTCGAATTCGGCGCAGTAGCAACGGTAGGCGACACTTACGTGGCATGCAACGGAGCAGGCGCAGACGACATTTGCCCAACCTGCGTTCTCAACGATGCAACTGTTGTTGAAGGCGTAGCGGCGAAAGAAGAAGAAATCAAAGAAATTTTGTAAATCCGACAAATAAAACTTTGACAACCCTAGTTTGTTGAAAAAAGGCAATCAGGCTGCTTCGGCAGCCTGTTTAGTTACAGAAAATTTTTTTTTCTGCCTATCAAATAATCTATGTCCGTTTGAAAATAATCAGCTATCGCCCAAAGACTTGTCAAGCAAGGTTCTTTTTTTTTAAGAAGCCAAGCGCTGATAGTGTTTTGTTTGATGCCCGTGCGCTTTGCAAGTTCAGTTTGCGTGAGCCCCTCCTCCGCCATAAATTCTTTCAAACGTTCTGCAAACAAAATGTTCATGTCAATGCCTCCGATAGAAGATATTGACATTCTAGCCCCAAAGGAGTAGAATTATTGAAAATTAGCACCTTGGTGCTAACCACGGAGGAACAAATGAAAATTTTACGAAAGCGGCTTTTTATGGTTTTTTTGTTGTTGCTGACGTTCAGCCTGACGTTTTTGCTTTTCGGTTGCGAAAATCCGCCGGGAAAAGACGAGGAAATTCCTGTGGAGGGCAAGTTTGAGCTTAACGGACATTCAATAGTCGACAACCTCATGGTGTTTGACGGCTACATTCAGTTTTACCCTGCCGGGAATTTCAAGGTCTATCTTGCCTACATAGATATTTACCACACGGAATATGGCACAAAAACATTTTTTGCTACAGGTCGCTACGCTTATTTCGGCGAAGGTATCATAGGCGTGGTTTTTGACAACCAAAGCACTGACACCATCAAATACTTTGAATATTATCGTTCATACATCAATTGCGCTTGGGGAAAATTTGACCGCACCAGCGGCAAGGATTATGAAGACACAGATGACGGAAACGGAGACAACACCGGCGGCACAGATGACAGTCAAGGCGGCGACTCAGAGGACACAATCACCTACACCGTCACGCTTGACTACCAAATCGAAGGCATGCCGCCATCCGCCCAACAGGTAAACTCAAACTCTGTTTTCAATTTGCCGACTCCTTCACAGCGCGAAGGCTACGAATTTGTTGGTTGGGCTTACGACTCCCCGTACAACGAGGTCATTGACTCCGCATCCGTCACAATCACCCAAAATACCAATCTCTTTGCGGTGTGGCAGGTCGTCACTTACACGGTGACCTACAACCTTGATGTAGGCTCACTGCCTGACAACGCTCCTTTGACTTTTGACATCAACTCCGTCGGCAACTTCGTGCTGCCCGTGCCGCATGACGAAACACTGTCGTTTTGCTACTGGGCTTCAGATGCGGAAGGCAAAAACAAGGTGGACAAAATCACCCAACTCAAAAACTATCAACTGTTTGCCGTGTGGGAAAAAGCCGAGGACGCAATGACTTTTGTTTTTGATGTCGAAACAAACGGCTATCGTCTGACGGATTACAGCGGCAACGCCGCCAATGTCACAGTCCCCTCTACTTACAAAAACATGCCAGTCACAATCATCGGTGACGGCGCATTTATAGACTGCTCATCGCTTCAAAGCGTTGTCATTCCCGAAGGCGTGACAGCAATCTACGGCAGCGCATTTTCCGGTTGCTCATCCCTTCAAAGCGTTGTCATTCCCGAAGGCGTGACGGAAATCGACAACAGCGCATTTTACGGATGCTCGTCCCTTCAAAGCGTTGTCATCCCGGAAAGCGTGACAGCAATCTACGGCAGCGCATTTTCCGGTTGCCGGTCCCTTCAAAGCGTTGTCATTCCCGAAAGCGTGACAACCATCAGCAGAGACGCATTTTCCGGCTGCGACATTGACGAATTGTTTGTCCTCAGTGGCGAAATCGCAAATTCCATCGACGGTTATTTCGAGGGGATCGACAATGCGACGCTTTACGTCAAAGCCGACATCGCGCTGAGCAACGCTTACATCGACTTTGTCTATCAAAAAAACGACTCCGTCATCGTTGACGGTACTCGCTACGACGTTTATTCAAAAAAATGAAAGGAGGGTTTCATGAAACCGCAGGAAGTAACATCACCCAAAAACAAAATCTCACAGGTTGAAGTCATCATCGAAAACGATGAATTCAGCATAGCGTCCTTTGAATGGAACGGCAGTGCAAATCGAATCGGCATCCGCTGGAACGGTGACGAAAACTCTATAGGCTATCCTCAATCCCGCGGCAACGCGACTTGGTTTGTTTTGCCCAAGCAAGTTGCTTTGGCTTACGCGCTAACGACAAAAAACGCTCGCGCCGTTCAAGTTATTCAAGGCAGCAGCGACACAAAGTTTATTTGACAAAAAAGGAGCGCATTCGCGCTCCTTTTTTGTGGTTTGTCAACAAAATTTTAATTTACCGCAACGTTTATTGTAATCGCCCTGTCATTGTCGGTGTCGATAAAAATCAATGTCGTTTCGCCTCTGCTGATTTTTGTTGCGTCAATGCTGACGTAGGCACCTATTGCGTAAGCCCCGTTACTTCCCACGATTGGCTCAATACGTCTGATTGCATCAGACGGGATTACGTTTTGATTTGTCGAAATCACTTTCGCGTAAAGCATAGTAGTGTATCCTTCGTCGTTTGCGCTGACCGAATTGAGAATCGGGTTGTCGCCGAAATCCACTTCCAGCGAGGTATTTACAACAGAATCTGCCTCAAGCTGAGGGTTTTTATCGACCCATTTCAAGCCGTCGGCCGTTTCAGGTACGGAAACAACGTCAAACTCAGCGGTAACAACGACGTTTTCGCCAGGCATTGTAAAAGTGAATTTCCCCGATGCCGCCGTACATTCCGTATTGTTTGCAAAAACTTTTTTAACGGACAAAAAGTCCCAAGATTCTACAGTAACGGTTACGGTTTCGCCTGCTCCGACTTTTAAGTAATTGGAATGCAAGTCGTAATAATCGCCGAAAACATTATCTTCATCGCATGTGACAGAAAAACTGGTAGGAGTGGCGTTTCCGCCGCCTGTTCCGCCGTCGCTGCTTCCGCCAGGGGTTTTGGGGTCATCGCCCTCGCAGCCGACAAATGCAAACGAGCAAAGTATTACCATACACAAAACGCACAGCACTTTAAACAATGATTTTTTCATACCCACCTCCGTATAATAAAACGGTTTATTTAATTATAATTAAACAATTGCGAAAAATCAATATCGCGTTGTTTAACAGAATTAAAGACAATTATTCAGCACGTCTTAAAATTGCTTACTTATCCTTACTCGTCAATCTTTTTAAGCACAACCAACGTCTCAACGTTGTCTGTCTGCGGAAA
The DNA here is from genome assembly GCA_944336125.1 of uncultured Clostridia bacterium. GTDB lineage: Bacteria > Bacillota > Clostridia > Christensenellales > CAG-314 > Heteroclostridium. The sequence continues at coordinate 25,931 of CALVLA010000001.1, forward strand.
CATATCGTACGGCGTACAATGCTTTATTTCATAAACTTTTGAAAGCGCTTTTATGTCGCGGGATAAAGTCGCGCTGTCGCAGCTGATGTAAACTATGTTTTGAGGTTTGGCCTGCAAAATTGCTTCTATAGTAGGCTGTCCCAGTCCTTTTCGCGGAGGATCCACCACCAAAGCTATTTTTTTGCCGCTGTTTTTTTCGCAAAGGTTTTTCAGTTCAACGTTTACGTCGCCGCATATGTTTATGAGATTTTTCAAGTTGTTGATTTTTTTAAGGTTGTCGGCGTCCTCCACCGCGGCTTTGACGATTTCGATGCCGAAAACCTGTTTTCCACTTTTGCACAAAACGCCGCTTAAAATTCCCACGCCCGAAAAAGCGTCAACGATTATGTCGCAGTCGCTTGTGTCCAAAAGACTTATGGCGTCGGCATAAATTTTGTCGCGGATAAAATCGTTGATTTGAAAAAAGCTGTCGGGCTGCAAACAAAATTTAACGCCAAGGCAATCACCTTGTATGTGTTTCAACCCACAAAGATGCAAGGTTTTGTTTCCCAAAATGACGTTGTCGTGTTTTTTGTTTATGTTGACAAAAAGTCCGTATCTGTCGAAATTTTCGTCGAGTTTTTGCTTCAATTTTTGCCACAACGTCAGTTCGTCGCCGTTTATCACAACCGTCAAAAGCAGCTGATTTTCCACATACCGTGCGACAACGTGTCTGACAAGTCCCGTCTTTTTAACTTCGTCATAAACCGCGATGTCGTTTTCATTGACAAAATCCACAACGCACTTCAAAACTTTGTCCGCCCACTCGTCCTGCAACGGGCAATGTGTCACAGGAACAAGTTTGTGCGAGCCTGACTGAAAAAAGCCGCAAACGGCTTTTGACCCGATTTTTCTCACGGGAATTTGCAGCTTGTTGCGGTATCCGAAAGACTTATCCGACGGCACGCACTCATTGACGTCAAAGTCCACACCGCCTATTTTTTTAAGGTTTTTTTTGACTTTTTCCCTTTTAAAACTCACCTGTGCGCAGTAGTTCATATGTTGAAGCTGACATCCGCCGCACAAAGTAAAGTTTTTGCAAGCCGCCTGACATCTTCCGTTTACCGATTTTACGATTTTTTCGAGCTTAGCCTGAGCCACGTTTCCTTTTTTAAAAGTTACCGTTGCCTCGACTTCCTCTTTTGGTAAACAAAAGGGCACAAAGTAAGTCACGCCGTCTTTGTTTGCGACGCCCTCGCCGTTTGTGCCGATGTCGTTTATCAAAAGTTTGATTTTTTCGTTTTTCATTTGCGAATTTGTCCGTTTCCGAGAATTCTGTACTTCACCGTGTAAAGTTCTCTCAGCCCCATAGGTCCTCTTGCGTGAAGTTTTTGAGTGCTTATACCGATTTCCGCGCCCATACCGAACTCAAAACCGTCGGAAAACCTGATTGACGAATTTACGTAAACAGCGGCGCTGTCAACACACTTTAAAAACTTTTCCGCGGCATCGTTGTCTGTTGTGATAATAGCCTCGGAATGTTTTGTCGAGTGGTTTTCAATCCAGTCCAAAGCCTCGTCAATTCCACCCACCACTTTTACCGACATTATGAGGTCGTTGTATTCCTTGTCCCAGTCCTCGTCTATTGCCTGTTTAATCCTTTTGTCCGCTTTTTGACTAAGCTCGTCACCTCTGACTTCGACTTTGTCCTCAGTCATTTTGTCAAGTAGCTTAGGCAAAAACTCATTTGCGATTTCACTGTCCACGAGGATTTTTTCCACCGAGTTACAAGCAGAAGGTTTTTGAATTTTTGCGTTTTCGATAATATTAACCGCCATATCGAAGTCGGCTGTTTTTTCAACATAAATGTGACAGTTGCCCGCCCCCGTCTGTATAACGGGAACCGTCGCGTTTTTGGTTACGGAGTTGATAAGTCCCGCGCTTCCGCGAGGTATGAGCAAATCGACGTAGGCGTTAAGCCTCATAAGACCGTTTGCGATTTCTCTGTCGGTGTTGTCGATTAGCTGCACGGCATTTTTGTCGATACCCGCTTTTTCCAAAGCTTCGGAAACATAACCCGAAAGCAAAAGATTTGTGTTTATCGCTTCGCTGCCGCCCCTTAAAATACATACGTTTCCGCTTTTGATGCAAAGCCCCGCCGCGTCGACGGTAACGTTTGGACGCGACTCGTAAATAATTGCGATTACCCCGAGCGGAACGAGGATTTTTTCGATGACAAGCCCGTCCTCGCGTTTGTAAACGCTTTCGACCTTGTTGCAGTACTCGTCAAGCTCAACCAGCTGAAAAAGACCTTTCGTCATGTCATGAATACGCTTTTCGTTTAAGACAAGCCTGTCCACCATTGAGGATGAAAGTCCTTTTTCCTTTGCGTTTTTGACGTCAATTTCGTTAACGCGATAAATTTCGTTTTTGTTTTCCTCGATAATTTGCGCAAGAAAAATCAAAGCGTCGTTTCTTTGCTTAACCGAAGAGTTTGCTATTGACGTTACGGCTTTTTTTGCCTTTTTGCCGTAACCTGAAAGATAGCTGTTTACGTCAATCATTTTTTAATCCCCTGAAAAAACGTGCCGACATTTTTGCCTTCGAGAATATCGTAAATCACGTTGACATTGGTTGCGTTTGCCACAACAGCGTCAATACCGTTAAGCGCCGCTTCCGTGCATGCCGAAATTTTGGTTACTATGCCGCCGGTGCCAAGCGTACTCGGCTTTGCCGATTTGTCGTAACTGAGTTCCTTTGTCGGGTCTGCCGCCGAAATAAGCTTTGCGTCGGGATTTGTTTTAGGGTCTTTGTCAAACACGCCGTCGATGTCGGACAAAAGAATAAGCAAATCGGCGTGAACAAGCCTTGCGACAAGTGACGAAAGGTGATCGTTGTCGCCGAATTTAATTTCCTCTACCGAAATGGAGTCGTTTTCGTTGACGACGGGAATAACGTTGTATTTGAGCATTTCGTCAACGGCGTTTTGAAAGTTCTTTTTGCGTTCCTCGTTGTCAAAAACATCTTTTGTCAAAAGCAGCTGTCCCGCGTTGTAGCCATAATCGGCAAAGCACTTGTTGTAAATTTCCATAAGAGCCGACTGACCCACGCAGGCCATAGCCTGTCTGCCGCTGACGTATGAAGGTTTTTGCGGAAGATGAAGCCTGCTGACGCCTGCGGCAATAGCGCCGGAGGAAACAAGCAAAACTTCCTTGCCCTGATTTTTAAGGTCACACAAATCGCGTGAAAGCCTGTCTATGCGGTGAAGATTGAGCTTCCCGCTTTCGTGCGTAAGCGATGAGGTGCCGATTTTAACTACGATACGGTGAACGTTTTGAAAATTTCTTGGCATTGTCATTTTTCTGCTTTAACCATACCGAATTTGGTATAGACCTCCGCATTTCCCCTGACTTTCACGGCAGAAGTTTTTTCGGTAAACTGTACGATAAGCACTTCGCCCTTGTCCAGCATTTCGGTGTGGTGGCTTTTTGTTTCGTCACCGCGAGTAAGACCTATAATCTGCGTGCCGTTTTGCAGAGCTTTAATGCAGACATAATCGTTTTGCAAATTGTTGTCCATATTTCACCTCTCGACGAGTTTGACGTTTGGTTCGCCAAGCAAATCGTAAAGCTCAAAGAAAAGAGCCTTGCAGTTTCTGACGGAAATTCCTGCGGAAAAAGGTTTGCCGCCGATTACCGCGACAACTGGGATATCCCCCGCATAGCTTTCCAAAACCGAATAAACTTCGTCGTATTTGTTTTTATCCTCAAATTTTAAGTAAAGGGTAGTTTTCTTTTTAGGCTGCTGAACTTCTTGAAACACCAGTTCCGAAAGGCTGTCAACCTTAATCTTAGGCGGTCTGCCGTTTTCCACCACTAGAGTGCCTTTTACCGTTACCATCGAGTCGTTCACCAGCTTGTCCCTCAGTTTTTCATAAAGTCTGGGAATAACCACCAGTTCCACCGAGCCGTAAAGGTCTTCGAGTTTTGCCGTAACCATAGTGGTGTTTGACTTTGTGATGCGTTTTTGAACGTCGTAAAGAATACCGCCCGCAGACACTTTTTTGTCGTTAAGCTCGGACAAGTCGTATGAGCCGTACTCTTCCTCATCCTCACTTTCGGCAACGTTGAGCATCCCCGTATTGAAGGAAAATCCCTTCATTTTGTCGGCATACGCGTCAAGCGGATGCCCCGTTACGTAAAGCCCCAAAACTTCTTTTTCCAAATCGAACTTGTGTTTCGAGTCGTACTCGTCGATTTTAGGAAGAGGAACTTTGACCGTTTTGTTTTCCCCTCCCATAAGGTCGAAGAGTGAAAACTGACCGCTTTCCTTGTGCTTTTTGTCGGCGGCTGCGATTTCCATCATTTTTTCGTATGTCGCCATAAGCTGAGAGCGGTAAGCGCCGAAAGAGTCGAACACCCCTGCTTTAATCATGCTTTCGACGGCGCGTTTGTTGAGCGTCGAGGACGGAAGCCTTGACAGCAAATCTTCGAGTCCCGTGTATTTTCCGTTTTTGTTTCTTTCGGCTACAATTGTCTGCAAAGCGCTTTCGCCGACGTTTTTAATAGCCATAAGGCCGAAACGTATGTCGTCGCCTTTAACGGAAAAGCCCACTTCGCTTTCGTTGATGTCAGGCGGAAGCACGTTGATGTTTCTGTCTTTGCAGTAACGGATGTATTTGGTAACTTCGTCTATGTTGTCGATACGGTTGTTAAGAACCGCCGCAAGAAACTCAATGGGGTAATATTTTTTGAGAAAAGCCGTTTGGTAAGCGACTACGGCATAGCACGCCGCGTGAGATTTATTGAAGGCGTATGACGCGAAACTTGCCATTTCGTTGAATATGCTTTCCGCAACGCTTTCGTCAATGCCCCTTGCCACCGCGCCTTCGATGATAACCTTGCCGTTTTCGTCCTTTTGTCCGTGAATAAAGTACTCCTTGTGCTTTGTCATTTCGGAGGCTTTTTTCTTGGACATAACGCGCCTTATGATGTCGGCCTGACCGAGGCTGTAACCTGCTATGTCCTGAACGATTTTCATAACCTGTTCCTGATAGACCATGCAGCCGTAAGTAACGTCAAGAGTTGATTTCAAAAGCGGATGTTTGTATTTTACCTTGTCGGGATTGTTTTTTCCGTCGATGTAGTCGTCGATAGACGCCATAGGACCGGGGCGGAAAAGCGAAATACCCGCGATGATGTCTTCGAGAGAGTTTGGCAAAAGCCTTGTCATGAGCTTTTTCATGCCGGGACTTTCAAGTTGGAACACCGCGTCAGTGTCCCCCGACGAAATAAGCTCGAACACCTTAGGATCGTCGTAAGTTTCCCTGTCGAAGGAAATGTCGATACCTCTGTTTTGTTTGATAAGCTCGATTGCTTTTGCAATATCGGTGAGAGTCCTGAGTCCCAAAAAGTCCATTTTGAGCATACCCAGTTCTTCCACTTCGGTTTTGTCGTATTGAGTAGTGATGTCCTCGCCGTTTCGCTGGAGAGGTACGTGGTCTGAAATGTCGTAGCGGCAGATAACGACGCCGGCGGCATGCTTGGAGGTATTTTTAGGCATGCCTTCGAGTTGCATGGCGATGTCCACCACACGCTGCATCTGCAAATCGCTTTGATAAATTTCTTTAAGTTCCGGGTCAGGTTCCGGATAGTCCTTTTTCGGAGGAACGAAACCAAACTCCATAGGAATGTTGCAGGCAAGGTTTGAGGTCATGAGCTTTGTGACCCTGTCGCGCTCGCTGTAAGGCACGTTAAGCACCCTGCCCACGTCCTTGATGGCGTTTTTGGCTTTGAGCGTACCGAAAGTTATGATTTGCGAAACCTTGCTTCTGCCGTATTTGTTTGTTACGTATTCAATGATTTCCTCACGCCTGTCGTCACGGAAGTCTATGTCGAAGTCAGGCATGCTTACCCTTTCAGGGTTCAAAAATCTTTCGAAAAGCAAATTGAAGCGAAGCGGGTCGATGTTGGTTATGCCAATCGCGTAGGCTATGATACTGCCCGCGCCGCTGCCCCTGCCGGGACCTACGTTTACGCCTATGCTTTTTGCGTAATTGATGAAGTCCCAAACGATAAGGTAATATTCGACGAAACCCATTTTGCTTATGACGCCGAGTTCGTACTCCGCCCTTTCGCGGATTTCGTCGGTAACAACGTCGTAACGCTTTTTAAGCCCCTCTTCCATGAGACCTCTCAAAAAGTCGTAAGGCGTCTGCCCGTTGTCGGGAACGTAGTTAGGAATAAGGTTTTCGCGGCAAATCTGCACGTCACACATTTCCGCAATTTTGAGAGTGTTGTCCAAAGCCTCGGGAACAAAGGAAAAAAGGCTTTCCATTTCGTCGCCGTTTTTTAGATAAAACTCGTCGGTGGAAAACTTAAGTCTGTTTTTGTCGTCGAGAGTTTTTTGCATCTGGATGCACATAAGTACGTCCTGAGCCTCGGCGTCCTTTTTTTCGATGTAATGAACGTCGTTTGTCGCGACAAGCGGAATATTGAGTTCCCTCGAAATTTTGATAAGTTCCGCGTTTACCAGTTTTTGTTCGGGAATACCGTGGTCTTGAAGCTCGAGATAATAGTATTCGCCGAAAAGGTCCTTGTATTTTTTTGCGAGAAGTCTTGCGTCCTCAAGTCTGTTTGCCATGATAAGGCGAGGAAGTTCGCCGGCAAGGCATGCGGAAAGACAAATAAGTCCTGCCGAATGTTTGCTCAAAGTATCGAAATCTATACGCGGCTTGTAGTAATAGCCGTCGACAAAAGCGATGGAATTGAGCTTGACAAGACTTTTGTAGCCCTCGTTGTTTCGGGCAAGCAAAATGAGGTGATTAAACTCACCCATAACCTTGCCCGTTTTGACGTTGAGGTCTTCCGTCACATAAAACTCACAGCCTATGACAGGCTTAATGCCCGCCTTTTTGGCTTTGGTAAAAAACTGATACGCGCCATACATATTGCCGTGGTCTGTAATGGCCACGGCAGGCATATCGAATTCTTTACATTTTTCAAAAACCGAGTCGATACGGGAAGCGCCGTCCAGCAGGCTGTATTGAGTATGTAAATGCAGATGGACAAACTTTCTCATAAAAAACCCTTATCAGCCGAGAACTTTTTTAACGATTTCGATAGCTTCGTCGGCGTCAGAACCGTTTGCCGAAACGGCGATTTTGTCGTTAGGTTTAAGGGCGAGAGAAATCACGCCGATAATGCTTTTTGCGTTAACCCTAGCGTTGCCGGCAACGATGAAAACATTAGACGTCACATCCGAAAGATAAGTAACGAGTTCGCCGGCGGTTTTAGCGTCGTAAACCAAGTTTTCTCTCACGTTAAATTCAACAGTCTTCATTTTGACCTCCTTTCAAGTCGTTTGCTATTTCCAAAATTTTTCTGAATCTGTGGTTAAGTCCGCTTTTCGAGACGCATTCGTCAGACAAAGCGACAAGTTCGTCAAGGCTTGCGGAAGGATTTTGTTTGCGAAGCAAAGCGGTTTTCAAAAGCTTTTCGGGAAGGGAGTTTAGTCCCGATTTTTCTTCGATAAGACGAATTGCGGCAAGCTGTTTTTCGCTTGCGTCCACCACCTTTCCGATGTTTGCCGAAATGCAGTTTGTCTGCCTGTTCGCGCGGTTGCGGAAAGACCTCTCGACAATAGTGTCTTGCAGTGTAAAAAGCGCTTTGTTTACCCCCATAAGCACCAGCAGGTCGCTTATCTCATCACTGCCCTTGAAGTAAACTACGCTGCCGTATTTTCTTTTCGAAACTTTGGGGCTGAACATAAATCCTTCGAGAACGCTCACCAGCTGCGCCGCAAGCGAACTTTCGTTTACGTCAAACTCACAGTGATAGCCGTCTTTAAGAGTTACCGAACCGCACCCCAAAAACATAGCCACTACAAAGGCTTTTTTGCAACACTCATCAACAAGCATAGACTGATCAAAAGCGGGATTAATTTGCCTGAGTCCCTCGGAATCCACCGAAAGAACCCCGCATTCAAACAAAACCGACTCGCTTTTGTCGCAAAGCAATCGATAAAGAGTCCTGTTTTTGAGTCTTCCGCCTTCCTCACCCACTATTCTGCACGAAGCGCCGAAAGTTTTTTCGGTAAGCGACGCAGCGAATTTAAGAAGGTTGAGGTTTTCGGACGCCAACGAAAATCCGAAGCCGTTAAAGTTAATTTCGATGTTTCCTATTGTCCTTATGAGGCATCCGAGAAATACCGTTTTGCAGCACGGCGAAAGATTCTTGTTATTGTTAAGCAGCTCGTTTTTTGCTGTTTGAGTAAAAGTCATAAAATTCCTAAAATAAGTTTAACACACATTTACATTATGTCAATAAAAATAAAAAAGTCGGCATTTGACCGACTTATTTTTTGCGTCTTTTAAACTCGGGCAGTTTGTCCCAGTTTACGATGTTGTCCCTGTTGAGGTCAAGCCTTTCGATAACCGCCGTCGGAACGCTTATCTCGCCCACCCTGCCGCATGAATGAGCGTCGGAATTGACTATAAATTTTGCCCCGATGTCCTGAACGGTCAAAATTTCCTCGTCGGTCATGCTGACTCGCTTGCCGTTAAGCTCGATAAACACGCCGTAATCTTTTGCAGCCTGAGCAACTTGTTTTACGTCTGTTTTCATGCCGTAATTAAGGTGAGTGATGACGTCTATGTTTCCCGATTTGATAGCTTTGACGTAAGCGTCGGTAAACTTTTGCACTGTGTTTTTCGAATAGCCGAAATTTTCCGACCACTGCGCGCGCCAAAAAAAGTTCACCATGTCCTTGGGACTTCTCGGCCACACGATTTTGTGAAATCCGGCGATGATGACGTCAAAGTTTTCCATTTGGCAAGGTTTGAGGTCGATGTCGCCGTCGGAAGTGTAAATGTTTGCTTCGACACCGAACAGAATTTTCACCTCGGGAGTTTCTTCCTGCGTTTTGTCGATGATTTTTCTCATCTTAAAAATGTCGCAAGGGCGCATGCCGAAAGCCACGTGCCTGAGGCCGTGGTCGGTAATAGCAACTTCCTTAAGACCGACTTTTACGGCGGAAGCGACGTTGTCTTCTATTTTATTTTTACCGTGGCTGAACACCGTATGAGTATGATAATCGCCTAATATCATCAGTATCTCCCAACAATTTGAGTTCCAGCTGCAAGTCCACGCCGAAATCGGCTCTGACCTTGCTTTTAGCAATTTGAACCAGTTGCAGCACGTCGCCGCAGGTGGCTTTTCCGCGGTTTACGATAAATCCCGCGTGCTTTTCGGAAATCTGCGCGTCACCTATTTTTTTGCCTTTAAGTCCGCACCTGTCGATGAGCGAAGCGGCAAAGCCGCACTCAGGACGCTTAAACACGCTGCCGGCGCTGAAAAACTCCAACGGCTGACTAAGCCTTTTTGCCGTTTTAAGTTCGTCGGCAAGCCTTAAAATATAGTTTCGTGATGACGGTTTGAGGTCAAACTCTACTTTCGTAATTACAAACCCGTTTTTTTGAAAAACGCTGTCGCGGTAGGAAAATCCCATTTCGTCATGCGAAAAAACTCTGTCATCCTTTCCGTCGGTAGCCCACACTCGGCTGACTATGTCGGACATTTCCGAGCCGAAACACCCCGCGTTCATCACGACTGCGCCGCCTACCGACGACGGAATTGCAGCCATAAACTCCGTGCCTCCCAGCTCGTTTTTTAAAGCGAAGTCAAACACGCTTTTGGTAAAGGCGCCGCTTTGCGCAAACAAAACACCCTCCTCTTCCCAAAGCTGAGCAAAATGCACTCCGAGTTTTACGACTACCCCGTCAAACCCACTGTCCGAAGCCAGTACGTTTGAACCGTTTCCCAGGATAAAATATTTTACACCATTGTTCTTGCAAAACGCAAGTGCTTTTTTTATTTCCTCTTGATTTAAAGGCTCCACCAAAACGGAACAAGGACCGCCTATGCGAAAGGTAGTCACGTTTTTTAAAGGCACGTCAAATGAAACTTTTTCAAATTCGTTTGCAAAAAACTCTTTGAAATCCATATTATACCCCGAAAAGTTTTTTAAATTCTTCTTGTCTGTTTTGACTCAAAATCTCCTCGTCGCAAAAAACGTTAGGAACGTTCAGCTCTTTTTCAAGCGCTTCCTGCATGTCAAAGTGCATTCCCGACGTATAAAGTGACAGACACGGCGAAAACATTTCTATACGGCTGAGCTTTTGCTGCGCTTCGTCGCTTGTCAGGTACTCCATGAATTTTTGAGCGTAAAAGGCTTTTGTCCCCTCTCCCGAAAAAGCAATATACTGCACAAGGTCGGTGTATCCCGAAAGATAAAGTGTCGAAATTTCTCCCAGCCTTCCCTGACTTTGCCTTAGGTTAAGTCGAGCAAGGTCGCGCTGCGTGCCTAAAAGCGCCACGAAAGAATCTTTTGCCAAAAATCTTTCATAAGCCTGATAAGACGTAAGCATATCGCCGAAAAAGTTTTCGGAAATTCCTTTGGCGTTTGCCGTGTTGAGTGCCGCAAAGGGGTTGTTAAAATCGGCAAGACCAAGCCCCAGCGACATAAGCCGAGTTTTTGACTTGTCGTTTTTTTCGTACCCCAAATCAAACAGAGTTTCAACCGACAAAGCGTTCCCCGACTGAGTAAGCATGTCGTCGAAAGCCGCGGCAAAATATCCGCCGAAAGCCCACGGCAAAGCAAAAACGCTTCCGCCTATTTCGCCGCTTTTTGCAATGTCGTCCCTGACATTCATGGCGCCCGTGTAAGCCGACAATTTGGTTTTTACAAGACTTCCGACGCCTCCGCCGAAAGAAATAAGGTCAAAAGTGTCCCCGTTTTGGAGTTTTTGCTTGACTTGTTCATATGTGTAGGACTGCACACTTATAAAAACGCCTTTGTACTTGCTTTCAAACTCTATCGCACGCCCCTTCAAAAACTCCGCTCTGCTGCCGCTTCCCCCTTCAAAACTGTCGACATGCCATAAGGTAAGCACTCCCTTGTATTGCGGAAGACTGCTTTGGTTTTTGCCGTAAGGAATGTCGAAAGCGTAAAGAGGCACAGCAACCATGAACAGACAAAAAATCAAAGCCGCCGCAGTTTTTTTGAATCCCAGCATAAAACAATATATTTTTGCGGACAGGCAAATATGAAAAAAGACGCCTATGGCGTCTCAATTGTTCAAAAGTCTTTCTGTTAGTTCGTCAAGAGCATTGTAGCCCATCATCTTGAGTCGGTAAACGGAAGCCGCCGCTTCGATGACCACTGCGATGTTTCGTCCGGGTGAAACGGGAACTGTCACTTTCAATACGTCGACGCCCAAGATGTTTTGTTTTTCTTCTTCTCCTCCAAGTCTTTCGTAAGTTTTGTTGTCGTCCCAATTTTCGAGATTGATGATAAGCTCGATTTGCTGAGTAAGTTTTATCGCTTCGACGCCGTAAAGACGTACGACGTTGACAAGCCCTACGCCTCTGAGTTCCATAAAATGTTTTACCCTTTCGTTTGCGCTTCCTTCGAGGACGTTGCCGATTCTCTTTATGACGACGATGTCGTCGGCTACGATACGGTGGCGTCTGCGTAAAAGTTCAAGAGCGATTTCGCTTTTGCCTATGCCGCTTTCACCCTCGATGAAAACCCCGACGCCGTCGATATCCATAAGTACTCCGTGAAGCTGAACCGTCTGCGCCAGCATGTCTTTGAGATTTTCCACAATGTCGCTGATAAGTTCGGAAGTGGAAAGCTGCGAGCGGAAAATGGCAACCTGATGAAGCGCGGCATTTCGCAAAAACGCCTCGTCTACTTTAAGCCCCCTGCTGAACACAACGCAAGGAAACTGATTTTCGAAAAATCCGTCGATAATGGCGTCGCGCTCAGACTGCCTGAGGTTTTCGAGATAATGCACTTCGCTGGGGCCTACGATCTGAATTCTGTCCGAAGCGAAATACTCGAAATAACCGGTCAGCTGCAAGCCTACCCTGTTTACGTTAGGCGTCACCAAAGTAATTTCTTTTTCAGGGTCAAAAATCACTTCAAAGTCCATTATTTTAGCAAAATCTTTTACCGAGTAGTTTTTTTTCGTGGTTACGTTGTTTTCCATATATTCCTCACGCGTGAAAGTAATCAAAGACGTTCTTTGCCGTTTTAAGCGGCAAACCGCCTTGTTCCACAAGTTCTTCAACCGAAGCTTTTTGAATGTTCTCAATTGTTTTGAAAGCCTTAAAAAGCTGCTTTTGCCTTTTTTCTCCTATGCCTTCTATTTTTTCCAGTTCCGACTTCAAAGCGTTGTGCAGATGCAGGTTTCTGAAATAAGTAATTGCAAACCTGTGCGCCTCGTCACGGATGTTGACAAGCAGTTTCAGCGCGTAGCTTTGTCGAGGAAGCTCAATTGGCACGTTGTTTTTTACCGTATAAACTTCCTCTTCTCTTTTTGCAAGAGAAATCACGTTTATGTTCAATCCTCTTTCGTCAATCTGCCTTTTTGCATAGCCGAGCTGACCGGGGCCGCCGTCTATTACGATAAGGTCAGGTGTTTCGCCAAATTGTTGGTCGCCTATTTTGTCAAGCCGCCTGCCTATTACTTCCGCCATGCTTGCAAAGTCGTTGGCGCCTTCGACGGTTTTGATTCGAAACCTGCGGTAAAGCTTGTTTTGTTTTTCGCCGTTGACAAAAACCACCATTGAAGCGACTTTGTCTACACCTTGAATGTTTGATATATCGTAGCACTCCATCCTTCGCGGAAACACGTCCAAATCGAGCAGCTGCGCAAGCTGCTCCGCAGCCCCCATTGTCGAAAGATAGTGTTTGTCCTCGTTGAGTCTGTTTTTTTGCAGATAGTCGCAGGCGTTGTCGAAAGCCATGTCGACAAGCTGTTTTTTTACGCCTTTTTTAGGCGAAGTTATCACGACTTTTTTGCCCGCGCTCTGTGACAAAAATTCTTCCAAAGCTTCCTTGCCTTCGGGAACAACACCTACAAGTATCTCTGAAGCCTCGGGACGCAAATCGGCGTAATAACGCGACAAAAAACTTGCCATTGCCTGCGGCTCGGTAAGACTTGCGTCTATGACGGGAAAATTTTCGGCGTAAAGTATTTTTCCTTTTCTGACTGACATGACAGTCGCCACCGTGCTTTTTCCGCTTGCGGCAAGATTAAACACGTCTGCGTCCATCATTCGAGTAAGATTTACGATTCGTTTTTCCCTGAGTTTCATCAAGAGGTCGAGTCTGTTTTTGGCGAGCAGTGCTTTTTCGTACTCCATCGCCTCGCTGGCTTCCAGCATTTGCTTTTTTAGCATTTCGGCGACGTGCGCGTCGTCACCGTTCAAAAACTCAATCAGCCGCTTTACTGTTTTTGCGTAATCCTCTTTTGAAATAAATCCTACGCAAGGAGCCTTGCACCTGCCTATATGGTAGTTAAGGCACGGCCTGAAATTTTTCGGAAGTTTGTGAAAATCGTGCTTGCAGGAGACAACGGGAAAAATTTCGCGTATAAAATTTAGGTAATCCTTGCTGTTGCCCATGATAGGCCCAAAATACCTCGTGTCGTCTTTTTTGACTTTTCGTGTTATTTCAAGACGCGGAAAATCGTCTTTTACGAAAAGCCTGAGGTACGGATATTGTTTGTCATCCTTTAAGAGAATGTTGTAAGGCGGATTGTATTTTTTTATGAGATTGTTTTCGAGACTTAACGCGTCTGTTTCGCTGGAAGTTATGATATAGCGAAAATCATCGACGTGACTCATGAGTGCCGACACTTTTTCGGTTTTGTTTGCGGTAAGGTAAAAATATTGTTTTACCCTGTTTTTCAAAACCTTGGCTTTTCCGACGTAAAGCACATGCCCGTCCTTGTCAAACATGATGTAAACGCCGGGTTTGTCAGGCAGGTTTTTAATTTTGTCGTCAAGTTTAAGTCGCAAATCCATATAGAGTATTATAGCAAAAGGAAAAAGTTATTTCAACACAAAATCAAAAACCGAGGTACTCCACTCCCGAAAGCATGACTTCGTTTATTTTGGGCGTGGAAATTTTGTAAAATACAGTTTTGCCCTGCCGCGAAAAAGTGACAAGCCCCGTATTTCTCAAAAGCTGAAGCTGATGAGATACGGTTGTCTGATTCATTTCAAGAACGCAGGCAAGGTCGGTAACGCACATTTCGGAAATTGAAAGGGCTGACAAAAGCCTTAGTCGTGTTTTGTCGGCAAAAAGGAAAAAAAGGTCGGCGAGTTTTTGCGACATGATTTTGTCGGGAAGATAGTAGGCTAGTTCTTTTTGAGTGCGCTTGTCAAGAAGTTTAGGGACTGACATAATTCACCTCGAAAATAAATTTTAGGTAAAAATATGTTAATATGCGCACATAAAAAAAGGGTGTCGCATAATGTAGTATAAAAACAAGTTTTGTAAAAAACGGAGGCGAAAAATGTCACTGTCAAACAATCTGCTTTATTTGTTGTTGCTGTATGCGGTGCTGGACGACAACAAACTTTCCACCACCAACGGAATACTGCTAGCGCTCGGAATAATGCTGTTCGGCTATTGTCGAAACGTATTCAACTGCTGCTGCAGACCCAACGCCTGTAACGGGACGGTAACCTCCGCCGCCGCGTCAAATCAATTTCAGGCGGCAAACAACATTTTTTAACAAAAAAACAGCGACCTGACAGTCGCTGTTTTTTTCAGCAATGCATGCAGCTGCTTGCGCAATTGCAGCAATAATTCGCAAGGCACAAATCACAGCAGCAGTTTCCCGTGCAAGTAGGAACGCCGTTTTGCACCGGTCTGCCCTGCGTCGACGACTCTTTTGAGCGGAGGTCTTCGGGAGACACTGTTTTGCTTGCCATGATTTTGGTAAGTTTTTCGTATGAATCTCTGTACTTGACGTTGTCAGGTTCCATTGACATTGCAAATTCAAGCTGTTTTTTTGATTCCAAAAACCAGTTTTGTTTGTAGTAAACGATTGACTGCAAGTAATGCCACTCGCCTGTTCTTGCGGAAATCTCGTCAAGCTTGTTTTGAGCTATACCGAGGTTGCCGTCTTTGATGCATTTTTCTATTTCGAGATAAACGTCCTCTCCGCTTGAAGCGGCGTCGCGTTTTTTTATAAAATCACACGCCTCCTGATAATAAGTATCAAGCAAGCCGAGGTTTCTTGCGGCCTGCTCCCCTGCCTCGCCGGGCTGGAAGCGGTTTTCCTGAAATTCTTTTTTAAGCGCCTCGTATCTGGTATTCAACGCTTTGAGGGTAGCGTCGCTTTCAAGGCCGAAAAATTCAAACGGATTGTTCACTTTGTTTATTTTCCTCCAGATATTTGTCAAACACTTTTTGGGTAGTGTCTCTTATTGCGATGTGCAAAACGTTGCGTAAAACGCAGGTATATTTTTGAAGCTCCAAATCGTTGTAACTTTCAGCGATTTTGTTGAGAGTAGTGTAAAAGATAAACTCAAGGTCGTCAAGATGATCTTTCACGAAAGTTTTCGGAGAAGTAAAGTCGCCGAAACAAGATATGAAAGGATTGTAGCTTTTTTTCTTAAAATCTTTTTCGAGGTCGTCCAGCGCGTCAACGAGATAAATCCATTTTCCCAGGTTGTAACACAGGTTTTCGATGTACTCGTTGGATTTTTCCCCTAAAACGCATTTGCAAAACACTTTCGAAAGTTCCGCAAAAGGATGACAGATTTTATCGAAAATCTGGCAATGCTCTTTTTCCAGTCCCGTAAGTTCGCGGTAGCTTTGCAAAATGCTTTCGTCCAGCTCGGGAAACATTTTTTTTGCTTTTTTGTAAAGCGGTTTGACCGCGGCAAGTGCCATCTTTTTTTTGAAAGATTTTTCGTCAAGCACGTCGTCCATAAGGTTGACGTAAGACAAAATGATGTTTGCCTGACTGAGCTTGTCGGTCAGCCAGTCGCGCTTAAGGTATGAGCGAACTTTAATGGGAGTGGTAATGCAGTGCCCGTTTACCACTTCGACATCGATGTCCAAAAAGCTGTGAAAAAGCGTATTGAAAAACGCCATATCGAAGTTTGTCAGCATGCGCGCGCGGAAGCCGAACTGTTCTTTGCTTGAAATGCAGATAGCGCAAAAGAAAGCGTGATAAAGACCGAATTCGTTTCCTTCGCTTTTTTCCCTGCTGGCTTTAATGTAACCGAACATCAGCGCAACTTAGGGATAAACCCTACCTTTTTGTAAACTTTCTGCAAAGTCCTGTTTGCGATGCGTTCTGCCTTTTCGCTTCCCTCTTTGAGGATATTTTCAAGGTAAGCCTTGTCTGCGGCAAGACGTTTTTGTTCGCTTTGGATAGGCGAAATCGCTTCGATAACGCTTTCCGCAACGG
The DNA here is from genome assembly GCA_944336125.1 of uncultured Clostridia bacterium. GTDB lineage: Bacteria > Bacillota > Clostridia > Christensenellales > CAG-314 > Heteroclostridium. The sequence continues at coordinate 42,189 of CALVLA010000001.1, forward strand.
CAATTTTAAATTCGCCGTAACCTTTGCCGGCAAACCTTTCCTCTGCCTTTTGGATTGTTTCGCCCGAAAAAGCCGAATAAATGGTAAGCAGGTTGCTTACGCCGGGTTTGTTTTCCTTGTCGAAACGAATTTCGGTATCGCTGTCGGTAACCGCCCTTTTGAACTTTCTCAATATTGCGTCCTTGTCGTCAAACATGGTAACGACGGCGTTTTCGTTTACGTCGGACTTAGACATTTTCGCGTTAGGTTCCTGCAGGCTCATGATTTTAGCCCCCACCTTAGGAGTAAGGCAGTCAGGAACAACGAAAGTCGGCGAAAAACGCGAGTTAAACCTTTGAGCGAGGTCGCGCGCAAGTTCGACGTGCTGTTTTTGGTCAACGCCCACGGGAACGAGGTCTGTCTGATAAAGCAAAATGTCGCTTGCCATAAGTACAGGATAGTCCATAAGTCCCATGTTTATGTTGTCGGCATGCTTTCTCGACTTGTCCTTGAACTGAGTCATTCTGTTCATTTCGCCGACGTAAGCGATGGTATTCAAAACCCAAGCCAGTTCGGTATGAGCCGAAACGTGAGACTGAACGAAAAGAATGCTCTTTTGGGGGTCAAGACCGCAGGCGAGATAAAGAGACAAAAGGTCAAAAGTATTTTTTCTGAGTTCCGCAGGAATTTGCGAAACGGTAATTGAATGCAAATCCACTACGCAGAAAATGCAGTCATACTGTTCCTGCATAGGCACCCAGTTTTTGATTGAACCGATATAGTTGCCTATCGTAATTTTACCGGTAGGCTGAACGCCGCTGAAAACGACTTGTTTTTTGCCATCCATAATAGATACCTCGGGGATATATTAACAAAAAAGAGCAATTTTGACAACAAAAAAGGCTGTTCGGAAGAACAGCCTAAAAACAAAACTCGTTTAAAGGTCAGATTTGTTGAAAAGACGCAAGAAACTCAGGCAATTTAGCAGGATCTCTGCTGATGGTGAGGATAACGTTTACGTCCCTGTTTTTGATAGTTCTGTCGAGGCAAGCGAAGAAAGCGCCGAGTTCGTCAACCGAGTGACCGGTAATTTTAACGATGCCGTCGACAAAGATGTCGGTGATGTCGTAGTTGGTAGCGAGCATACCTTTAATGAAAGCCACGAGTTCGTTGTCCGAAGCGATGTGATACTCGGACATATCGTTGAGGCGAACCTTGTAAGAGAGCGCCAGTTTATGTGAATCGTCTTTGTCAAGGAAGACGACGGTACCTTTCGAGGTATTGGCAGTATCGTTAGCCAAGTCGAGGATTTTTTTAGTTTTGCCGGAACCTTTTTCACCGCAGATAAGTTTAATCAATGTAGTGTACCTCCTAATTAACTATATTTTATCAAAAATAAAATATATTTCAATAGCTTTTAAAAAATAAATAAAATTTAGTCAATCTGACCTATGAAATCGATAATACGCTCAACACCCTTTTTGATTTGAGCCTCGCTTGTAGCGTAGGAAAGCCTTACGAAAAGCGGAGCGCCGAAGCCCTCGCAAGGGACGGTAGCCACGTAAGCGTATTTTATAAGGAGGTCGGCAAAATCGAATGCGGACGAAATTTTGTTTCCTTTGTAAGAACGGCCGAACAGCTTGCTTACGTTAAGCATGAGGTAAAACGCGCCGGAAGGAGTAACAACCGAAACGTCTTTGGCGTTTTTAAAGAGATCAACGATGAGCTTGCGTCTGCCGTCGAAAGTTTTTTGCATGTCGGCGATAAAGTCATTGCCCCCTTTCAAAGCTGCGCATGCGGCATATTGAGCAATGGAGTTTGTGTTTGAAGTCTGGTGAGACTGAAGTCCGCTCAACGCCTTTGCGATTTGAACGGTAGGACAAGCCACGTAACCAATACGCCAGCCCGTCATAGCATATGATTTCGACATACCGTTTACAACGAAAGTACGGTTGTACATATCCTGGTCGTAAGCGGCTATTGAGAAATGTTGTTTTCCGTCGTAAACGAGCTTTTCGTAAATTTCGTCTGAAATAACCCAAATGTCAGGATATTTTTTAAGCATTTCGGCAAGTTTGGACAACTGATCTTTGTCGTAAACAACGCCGGTAGGGTTGTTAGGAGTGTTGATGAGGATAGCGCGTGTTTTGTCTGTGATGGCCTTTTCGATTTTTTCGATGTTAAGGTTAAAATCGTCGTCGGCAAGGTCAACTGACACGACTTTTCCGCCGCAGAATTTGACCATTTCAGGGTAAGAGAGCCAGTAAGGAGCGAGGAGAATTACTTCGTCCCCTTCCTGTACGATTGTCTGAAATACGTTGTACAAACTTTGTTTTCCGCCGGTGGAAACAATGATTTGGTCTGAGACGTAATCAAGACCGTTGTCGTCCTTAAATTTTTTGCAAATCTGCTCGCGGAATTCTTTTGTTCCGGGAACAGGGGTGTATTTGGTCATACCTTTGTCAAGCGCGACTTTGGCAGCGTCGATGATGTAGTCAGGGGTATTGAAGTCAGGTTCGCCCACTGCGAAGGAAACGACGTCAACGCCTTCGCTTTTCATTTTGTTTGCCTGCGTCGAGATAGCCAAAGTAAGGCTAGGCGACACGTTTTTTGCTCTGTCCGAAATTTTCAACATAACAAATCTCCTTGTCACGAGTATATTAACCGTTTCCCTGCAGTTTTGCGGTTTGGTCGGCGAGACGCAGCGCTTCAATCATCTGGTCGAGGTCGCCGTCGAGAAACTCGTCGAGGGAGTACAGAGTAAGCGATATACGGTGATCGGTAACCCTGCCCTGCGGGAAGTTGTAAGTTCTTATTCTTTCGCTTCTGTCCCCCGTGCCAATCTGCATTCTCCTTGTTTGAGAGTACTCTTTTTCGGCCTGGGAACGGTAAAAGTCGTAAAGTTTGCTTTTTAAAGTTTTCATTGCCTTGTCGCGGTTTTTGATTTGGCTGCGTTCGTCCTGGCAGGCGACAACGATACCCGTCGGCAAGTGCGTAATGCGGATTGCGCTTTCGGTCTTGTTTACGTGCTGACCGCCTGCGCCGCCGCTTCTGTAAGTGTCTATTTTGAGGTCTTTTTCTTCAATGACAACCTGAACGTCGTCAACTTCGGGAAGCACCGCCACGGTAATTGTGGAAGTGTGAATTCTGCCCTGCGATTCGGTGGCAGGCACTCTCTGCACCCTGTGTACGCCCGACTCGTATTTAAGCCTGCTGTACGCCCCTTTGCCTATCACGGAAAAGGTGACTTCCCTGACGCCTCCCAGTTCCGACTCGTTTATGTCGATTTCCTCTGTTTTCCACCTTTGTCTTTCGGCATAACGATAGTACATCCTCTGCGCTTCGGCGGCAAACAAAGCGGCTTCGTCGCCTCCCGCCCCCGCTCTTATCTCGATGATGACGTTGTTGTCGTCGTCAGGGTCTTTGGGTAAAAGCAAAATTTTAAGCTTTTCCTCTGTTTCGGGAATAAGATGCCTGAGCCTTTTGACTTCGTCTTCCAAAAGAAGCGTCATTTCCTCGTCTGCACCCAATTTCAAAAGATCTTCCGCCTCCGAAAGGTCTTTGTTCATCGCAAGCAGACTGTCGTAAGTTTCTACGATTTCGGTAAGCGACGAGTGTTCCTTGACGAGTTTTGTCCATTTGTTTTGGTCGGCAATGACGTCGGGCTGAGAGATAAGCTTTGTCAGTTCGGCGTATTTGTTTTTTATTTCGTCAAGTTTGTCAAACACTCTTTAACTCCTCTTTTCAAAAATCAAAATCCTGTCAATGCCGTTGTAATCGGCAATTTTTTCCAGCAGGCAAAAGTCGTCGGCAATGGCGATTATGTCATCCGCCTGCCCGATGCCTATTTCAAAAGCGACAACACCCTTTTTATTGAGATGTTCCCCAGCCTGCGAAAGAATTTTTCTGAAAAAATCAAGTCCGTCCTCTCCGCCGTCAAGAGCAAGCGAAGGCTCGTAGTTTTTGACGTTGTCGTCAAGCGTCAAAATGTCTGCGGTAGGAATGTAAGGCGGATTGCTTACAATCACGTCGAATTTGCCTTCGACGTTTTCAAACAAATCGGAAAGTACCGTCTTTACTTCGGCTTTGAGGTTTTTAGCGTTTTTGGCAGTCACTTTCAACGCGCCGCCGCTTATGTCGCTTAAAGTAACGTCGCAGTTAGTTTTAAGTTTGAGCGTAATGCCTATCGCTCCGCTGCCGCAGCAAAGGTCAAGTACCTTTTTGTCAGCGGAAACATATTTGATTAGTTTATCGACAAGCAGTTCGGTTTCGAAACGCGGAATAAGCACGTCCCTGTTCACAAAAAACTTGTAACCGAAAAATTCGGTGTTTCCGATGATGTATTGCAAAGGCTCCCCTTCAAGCCTTCGCTTAAACATTTTTTCCGCCTTAATCTGCATGTAAGGGGTAACGTTTATTTCGTCCTTTAGCTCGTTGCGTTTGAGCAAAGTCACTTCGCACAAAATCCAGTCGATGTCGGCAAGGTCGTCTGCAAGTCCGTTTGCCTCAAAAAGTTCAATGGCCTTTTGCCTGAACTCTTTAAGCGGCATGGTTTTGGGAAATTTCGTTTCCTTTGCCTCAGGGTCGTTTTGCAAAGTCAAAACGGCGTTGAAACTTGCTATGGCAACTTCAATCATCGAGTCGTCAGGTTCTTTGGTGGTAAGCTTTTGCAGCCACGCTCCCGGAGCTTTTATCGGTTTAAGCACAGGACTGTCGGATTTTGCGAGCAGTTTCAAAACTTCGTACGAAAGTCCCGCAACGACAGGAAGAAGCGCCAGCCTTGACAAAAGTCTGAGCCATGTGTTGTCGCTCCAACCGACGAACGAAAACACCACTACCGAAACAAAAAACACCAAAAACATAAAAGACGTTCCGCATCTGTCGTGAATGCGCGAACATTTTCTGACGTTTTCGACGGTAAGCTCCATTTCGTGTTCAAAGCAGTTTATGGTTTTGTGTTCGGCGCCGTGATACATAAAGACGCGCTTGATGTCTTTAAGTTTGGACACGGCAAACATATAAATCAAAAAAATCGCCAGTCTGAGAATTCCGTCAATGAGGTTTTTCAAAAAAGGCGACAGCTGCCACGAAAAGACGTCTGTAACAAACTGCGTAACTACGTTTGGCAAAAAGAAAAACAAACCGATTGACAAAACAAGGCTGATGAGGATTGTGAAAAACATCATGAGTCCCCAGCCTTTTTCTTGCTTGTCGGTAGCTTTTTTACCTTCGTTTTCCTCTACGAAAACCTCGCCCGACTTCATGAGAGTGCGCGTGCCGTTAATCATGGAATCGAAAAACGCCACCACGCCGCGAAGCACGGGAATTTTTTTCCACCACCTGTTTTTTTGAGCGAAACGAGATGAATCGATTCTGATTTGACCGCTTTCGTCCCTGACGGCGAGAGCTATGGCGGCGTCGCCTCTCATCATAACGCCTTCGATAAGAGCCTGACCGCCTATGTTAGTTTTTTTCATTAGGACCTTAAACAAAAAGGTACAGACTTAACCTGTACCCTTCGCGCAAAAAATTTTGTTTATTAAATACCGTATTTCTTTTTGAATTTGTCCACACGGCCGCCGGCGTCAACCAATTTTTGTTTACCCGTAAAGTACGGATGGCATTTGTTGCAAATTTCAACTCTGATAACGTCGGTATTTTTAGTCGAACCGGTTTTAAAAGTAGCGCCGCAAGCGCAAACGACTTCGACTTCTTTATATTGCGGATGGATACCCTCTTTCATAATCTCACCTCTTAAATCAATATCTTGCCGAATTAGTATAAAGGCAAAAGAAACAAATGTCAAGTCATTTTAAGGCATAAAAAGTTAAATAGAGCCCAAGTGTTGATTGAAATTTTGAAAAGTGTTTGATATAATTTGAGCGAGGTAAAAAAATGAAATCGTACATTTTGCAAAAAGCCAAAAAACTGACGCTTGAAAACAATCCTCCGCGCAGCGTAAAAAGCGGTGAAATCAAGGTAAAAATCGAGCTTGCGGCAATCACTTCGACAGACCTGAGTATTTTCAACGGAAAACTTAAATGCGACCTTCCGCTTATTTTGGGAAGGCAGGCGGTAGGCGTGGTAAGCGAAGTTTCGTCGGAAAACACAATGGGACTTCAAAAAGGCAACCGAGTGATAATCGAAGGATTTCTTCCGTGCGGCAAATGTTATTTTTGCAAAACAGGTCAATCGGGCAAGTGTGAAAACATGGAAGTGTTAGGATTTACCCGTGAAGGACTTTTCAGCGACTTTGCGGTAGTACCGGCAAGTTTGGCTCACGTAATCCCCGACCACATGTCAAACGCCACCGCGCTTTATACCGAATACGTGTCCATGGCGCTCAATATTATCGAAAAAATCAAACTGCGCCCGGGTGAACACGTTGCCATTATGTCGGCAAACAAACTCGGTTACGTTTTGGCGCAACTTATTACCTACTATCAGGGCATAGCGATAGTTATCGACAACAATCAGCAGCAACTCGATAAACTTGCCGAGGAAAACATAAACTACACCCTCAACAGCAAACGAAACAGCTGGAAGGAAAACGTATCGGGTATAACCAGCGGCAGAATGTGCGAAAAGGTTGTATATCTCACAAACGCGGTTTTAAATTTTGACGACGCGGTAGACATCTGCGGCATAAACGGCACGATATGCATAGCAGGCTTTTTGCCGGCAACCGACACTTGCAGTTTGGGCGAAGTTCACAACAAACAGCTGACGATAGTAAGCGAACAGACTTCGCAAGGCAACTTTTCCGCCGCAATCAATATGCTTGCCACAAGGACGGTAAACGTGACGCGTCTCAGCGGCGAAACCTTCCGCTTTGCCGAGCTTCCGGAAAAAATGCTTGCCATGACGCAGGAGGAAGCAAAATACGGCGGTATTCACTTCAAAATAGATTAAACTAAATATTGTTTCAGGTTTTCGACGTCGCCTGCTCCCACAAGCAGCACGGCGTCGTTTTTTTTGCACTTTTTTTTGAGGCAGTCGCACAGTTTAGCCAGGTTCTCGTCGTAAAACACGTTTTTACCTTTTTCTTTTGCGGCGGCAGCAAGGTCGCTGCTTTCAAAACCTTTAAGCACTTCTTCTCTCGCGGCAAAAGTGGGAATAATATGTATTTCATCGCCGTCAAGCACGTTGACGAAATCATCGAAAAGCAGTTTCGTGCGCGTGTAAGTGTGGGGCTGAAAAACCAAAAACAATTTGTTGTACCCCATTTCCTTTACGGTATTCAAAAAGCAGGCAATCTCTTTCGGATGGTGAGCGTAATCTACAATTACGTCAAAATCCCCTTTGATTACGCTACACCGCCTGTTGACCCCCTCAAAGCTTTCAATCCCCTCTTTCAGACTTTCCAAATCCAAACCCAAAAACTCGCCTGCCGCCAACACGCACAAAGCGTTTGCGATGTTGTGCAGCCCTGCCAGCGGAAGCGAAAGCCGCAAAAGTTTTTTTCCTTTCTTTACCGCGTCAAACTCAAAAAAGCCCTTTTTGTCAACTATGTTTTGGGGATAAAAATCGTTGCTTTTTTCAAAACCGAATTTTATGCCCTCGATGTTTTTCAAAACGGGATCGTCGCCGAAAAGTATGTTTACCCCGCCATTTTTCGTGTGTCCCAAAAACTCTTTGAATGCAGAGGAAATCTCGTCAAAATTTTTGTAACAGTCGGGATGGTCGCTGTCCACGTTAAGCACGCAGTTGACAAAAGGATGTAATGTAAGAAAAGACTTTTTGTATTCGCATGCTTCCGCCACGCAGACGTCGCTTTTTCCGACAAGTAAGTTTGTGCGCGGATTGTTTAAAAGTCCGCCCACAAAACAAGTAGGGTCTTTTCCCGCTTTTTTTAAACACCAACTGAGCCACGCCGAAACGGTTGTTTTTCCGTGCGAACCGCTCACAGACACGCTTTGTTTAAAATCGTTGAACAGCGCTCCCAAAACCTCGTTGCGCCACACAAAAGGAACGTTTCTGCTTTTCAAAAACAAATATTCCTCGTTGTCCTCGTGTACCGCAAAATTGATGACGGCAAGATCGCAATCCTCCGCCCCCTTTCCGCTTTGCGTAAGATCGACAAAAATACCTTTGTTTTGAACAAGCCGCACAAATTCGCCGCAGGCTTTGTCCGAGCCGCTCACTTTAATTCCCTTTTGAGCCAAATACATTGCCAAGGCAGACATGCTCACTCCGCCTACACCTACAAACCTGATATGTTTTTTTTCAAATAACAAACTTTTAGTCAGCATACAGATAAATATGCAAAAAAAACGTTAAAGTTTCAACGCCCAAAAATAAACGTAAATCAGGCGATAATTTTTTCACAATTATTTTTTAAAACATATTGAAAATGGAAAATTTTTCATATATAATGAAAAAAAAGGCAGGTTTAGACCAATGAACATTTCAGAAGTACGCATACGCAAAGTTGAGAAGGACGACAGCAAACTGAAAGCAGTAGCGTCAGTCACAATTGACAATTGCTTTGTAGTACACGACATCAAAATCATTCAGGGCGAAAGTAATTTGTTTATTGCTATGCCAAGCAAAAAGACAAAAGAAGGCGAGTACAAAGACATTGCTCATCCGATCAATCCGGAAACACGACAGGAACTGTCAGACGCCATACTTAAAGCTTTTGAAGAACAAAACTAAAACTGAATAAAAAATTAAAAGCGCCGCACAGATGTGCGGCGTTTGTATTGTATTTATTCTTGGATTTTAGCCTGTTGCGGTTTAGGTCCGAGATACTGAAAAAAGCGGCATTCGAGGTTTGAGTTGAAAAGTTTTCTGTTTTTGTCTGCCTTTTTACCCAAAGCCCTTTCAAAATCGTAATAGGAAGTTATTATTCCCATGCTCCAGGTGTCCAGTTCCTCAAATTTTTTACCTAGTGAAGAATAAAGCTCCCTCACTTCTTTCTGCGAGCAAAGCCTTTCACCGTACGGCGGATTTGAAATTATGACGCCGTACTTTTTCTTTGACGAAAAATCCTTAAAATCTCTTTGCTGAAAATGAATTTTTCCTTCAAGCCCGCAACGGCGCATATGCCTCATTGCCTGCGACACGGCAGACTTATCTATGTCATAGCCCGCAATGGAAAGTTCCCTGTCGCAAATTTTGGACAACGCCTCTTCCCTCACTTCGTCAAAAATTTTTTTGTCAAAAAATTTCCAGTTGCAAACCGCAAAATCCCTGTTTAACGACGGAGCCATGTTAAGCCCTATCATAGCAGCCTCAATGGGCAAAGTTCCGCTTCCGCAAAACAAATCCACAAAAGGCCTGTCGGGATTCCAGACACTAAGCATAATTATTGCCGCTGCCAACGTTTCTTTAAGAGGTGCGCTTCCCACAAGGTCGCGGTATCCCCTTTTGTGCAGTCCCGCACCCGAAGTATCGATGCACACCGTCGCAACGTCGTCTTTGAGGGAAACTTCCACCTTCATTTCGCTTCCGCTTTCCGAAAGGCGGTTAAGCCCGAATGCCTTTTGCAAATTTTCCGCAATGGCCTTTTTGGCAAGGCTTTGAATAGCGCTTACGGCGAACAGTTTGCTGTTTACGCTTTTTGCGGCAACAACGACCCTTTGGTCGGCAGACATAAAATCTTTCCAGCAAACGGCTTTTACGCCCTCAAACAAGTCGTCGAAAGTCAAAGCGGAAAACTGCGCGATTTTTATGAGAATTCTGTCGGCTGTTCTAAGGTTTACGTTGCACCTCAACACGTCTTTGAGGGTTCCCTTGAAGGAAATCCTGCCGAAAGATGCCGGAGCGTCTCCGTATCCTAGTTTAAAAAGTTCGCGTTTTGTGACGGCTTCCACTCCTGCGGCGGAACAAGCCAAAATTTCAAAATTTTCCATAAATCAAATTAAAGTCAACATGCAAATGAGAGGCACGGTAACAACGCACAAAACAGTCGACAACAGCATTGAGGTAACGCCTGCCGATGACTCAGGAGCGTAAAGTTCCGCAAAAACAACAGTGGTAGTCGCTACAGGCATAGCCGAAGCAATAATCATGGAGTTGAACAGATTTGCATCGGAAACCCCCACCACGAGAAGGATCACCCACATTATGAGAGGCGACACAACAAGCCTCAACCCGCTTGCCGCAAAAGCCTTGCCGTCCTTGACAAGCAGTGAAAAAGGCATATCCGCAAGACGTATGCCAACTACCGACATTGCAAGAGGCGAAGTCATCATAGACCAGTAGGACGCAAAGTCGATGACCTGCGACGGCATTTTTACGTTAAGCATAAACAGCGGAATACCTATGATTACCGAAACGACTGCAGGGTTGAGAAAAGCTTTTTTAAGGCTGACGAATTTTTTGTCGCCTGTCAGGATATAAATACCGAGTGTCCAGGACAACACGTTAAACACAACTATGTACATGGATGCGTAAAGTATTACGTATCCGTTGTCGGGAATAAGTGCTGCAAGAAACGGCAACCCGAAAAATCCGCAATTTGAAAACATCGACGCGAATTGGTAAATTTTGTCCTCCGAAAGGTTTTTCTTGTGAAATACGAAAAGAGAAACAATCCAAACCAGAATCGTGCAAGCCACTGAAAAGGCAAGGGACAGCAAAATGTTTATGAGCAAGTCAGGCTGATATTCCAGCGTCCAAAAGCTTTTGAGCAGCATAAACGGCTGACATACGTAAAGCAAAATAATACTTAAGGGTTTTACGGCAGAACTGCTCACCAGCTTGAATTTGGCGAGCAGAAAAGCAGGCACCCCCAATGCCAAAAGCATGAGGGTGTTTATTAAAATAGTTTCAAATGACATATCAATATTTTTGAATAACCTTCTTCATCCTTTCGAGACCTTCTTTAATAACGTGTCTCGGAGTTCCTACGTTAAAACGGATAAAACCTTTACCGCCGTCGCCAAAGACGTCACCTTGTTCGACGATGATACCGCCCTTGCCGCAGTCGAAAGCGAATTTTTCCGAATCAGGCTGATAAGCGGAAACGTCAAGCCAAGCGAGATAAGTGCCGTCAGGTATGCGGTAAACTATTTTCGGCAAATTTTCGTCCAGCCACTCTTTCAAAAATTTCAAGTTACCGTCGATGTAAACCTTAACTTGATCAAGCCAGTCCTCGCTTTCGTTGTAAGCACCCAAAAGCGCGGCTATGGAAAGCGGATTTGCACATTGACCGCCGTGAGAAGGAGCCACTTTGTTTTTAAGTTTTTCACTTGAAAAAACCATGTTGGCAATTTGCAGTCCCGCGATGTTGAAAGTTTTGGAAGGCGATACGCAAGTAATGATGTCGTAATCGGGTTTAAGTTTTGCTACTGGATGATGAACCACTCCCACTCGTGTCAAGTCGCAGTGAATTTCGTCTGAAAGCAAAATCACTCCGTACTTGTGGCACAGGTCAGCCATTTTTGAGAGTTCTTCCTCCGTCCAAACACGACCGACAGGGTTATGCGGACTGCACAGCAAAAAGATTTTGTTGTTTTCGTCGGCGAGCAATTTTTCAAGCTCATCGAAATTTATCGAATAAAAGTTATTTTCGTCTTTGACTAAGTGATTTACCGCGAGTTTTCTGTTAAGCGACCTAACAACGCGCATAAACGGAGGGTAAACAGGCTGCTGAATAATGACGCCCTCCCCTTCCTCGGAAAGTTTTTCGATAGCGAGACGCACACCGTCCATAACGCCCTCTACGGTATAAATAAGTTTGCCGTCGAAATTCCAGCCGAAACGGCGTGAAAACCAGTCGGTTACCGATTTTCTGAAAGCAGGCGTAGCCACTTCGGTATAACCGAGAATTTTTTTGTCAAGTCTTTGCCTGATGGCCTTGTCGATATTAGGAGCCAAAGCGAAGTCCATGTCAGCGATGGAAAATGACAGAGAATTTTCGTCGAAATAGACGTTGCCGTGGCCGCCGGACTCCCATTTTTCGGAATCCGTGCCGATTCTTTGAATAAATTCATCGAAGTTGTAAAGCATAATAGCCTCCTGAGACAAAATTATAACACAAAACATAAAAAAGCAAGCAATTTTTTAACAATTATGCTTGATAAAGTCACAAAAAAAATGCTATAATTTGTGAAATTTTAAATTTGAGGTGGATTATGACAGAAAGACAAAAGCAAGTACGCGAAACCGAAAAAGCCATCAAGTACATTAAGGAAAGATTTGCGGCGAACTTGGCGAAGAACCTCAATCTGGAAAGAATTTCCGCGCCGTTGTTCGTCACAAGCGACAGCGGACTCAACGACAACCTCAACGGAGTTGAAAGGGTCGTAAGCTTTGACATAAAAAATATCGGCGGTTTGTCGGCAGAAGTTGTTCAGTCGCTTGCAAAATGGAAGCGCTGGGCACTTAACGAATACGGATTTGAAGTAGGCGAAGGCTTGTATACAGATATGAATGCCATACGCCGCGACGACTATGTCGACATTACCCACTCTATTTACGTTGACCAATGGGACTGGGAAAAAGTCATTTCAAAGGAACAACGCAACGAAGAATTTTTGAAAGATACGGTAAGAAAAATCGTAGCCGCCATTGCCGACACAAACGACAGTCTTGCTGAAATCGGACAAAAGAAGATTGAAATATGCAGGGAAGTCAAGTTCATTACCACGCAGGAACTTGAAGACATGTATCCGGAGCTTGACAGCCATGCAAGAGAAAACGAAATAACAAAAAAATACAAAACGGTTTTCATCATGCAGATAGGCGACACGCTGAAAAGCGGCAAAAAGCATGACGGAAGAGCTCCTGACTACGATGACTGGAAACTAAACGGCGACATATTCGTATGGCACGAAAAACTGGGCATGGGTCTCGAACTTTCCTCTATGGGTATCCGAGTTGACAAACAAGCGCTTCTCGAACAGCTTGAAAAAGCGCGTTGCCTTGACAGAAAACACCTGCCTTTCCACAGCATGCTTCTCGAGGACAAACTTCCTCTCACAATGGGCGGAGGCATCGGACAATCGAGACTTTGCATGATGCTTTTGCAAAAACAACACGTAGGCGAAGTTCAGGCAAGCATCTGGCCCGAGGAAATGCGCAAGGAAACTCTTGAAAAAGGCATTTATCTTTTGTAAAAGCAATCAATAAAAAAAGAAAAACGCACGTAAGTGCGTTTTTTTAAATTCCCAATGATTTTCTTTTTACTATGTCCGCCTTCTCTTTAGGGTTTTGGGCCTCGAAGTAATTTTCTTCCAAAGGCAGCCACTTTTCGACAAACATTTTCAGACTTTCAGGCTGTTCGCGCTGTTCCAGCCTTTCCCTCTGCAAATCCCTGTCAATGTCCAAAAATATTTTCAGGTCATATTCAGCGCCCAGCTCATCGCAAAGACAATAGGTTCCCTCTATGACGTTGAGCTGTTTTTGCTCGCATACCACTATTTTTGTATAAAGTCCGGTCTTGCAATTGTATTTGTCGTAATCAAAAGCCATGTCGCCCTCAAGATTATTAAGCACCTGACTGCGAAACCTTCCAACGTCAAAATTCGCAAAACCCTTTTCCTTTTTCTCCGCCCTCTGTTCCTCTGTCAAAAAAAAGTCGTCTGTATGAAACACGTTGCACTCAAACCTTTGCTTAATTTCATCGGCAAGTTTTGTCTTGCCAGCGCAGCTGCACCCGTCGATGCCCACGACGATTTTTTTGTTTTCCGCCAATAAGTCGGTAATTTCGTCAAGTATCTTATTCATTTTTGTTTTTGAAAGAGATAACCCCCGCTTTAACCATAATCAACAGCACTCCGCCGACAATGACGAAAGCGCAAACTATCGAAGGCCAGCCGTTGACAAACATCGACGAAACGTAAGCGTCAAAAGAATAGCTGCCCCCCTGCAATGCGTAAAGAATTATGTTTGCCACACCCAAAACAAGTCTGCCGCCAAGCATCGCCAAAAGCAAGGCAAACACAAAATGCATCTTATCCTTTAAAAGACCTGTGAGATAGCCGTAAACAAGCATTTCAAAAGCCATACCTACAGCCGTAGGATAAATGGGCGGCATAGTGAAAATAAGGCTTGAAATCAACGGCATCAAAAAGCCGCACAAAGCGCCGTATCTTTTTCCGCAAACAAATCCGCACATAAGAACAAACACGTGCATAGGAGAAATTCTGACTCCCAGCGCCTGCTGTCCTATCAGGTGAAAAATTTGCGGCGCAAAAATACCGCAAGCCAAAAAGCCAAAAAACAAAACCAATTCTTTAGTAAGCCACTCGGCTTTGACTTTTGCGCGCGAAGAATGATTGTCTTCCATTTTTACCTCCGTGTGGCAAAATTATATTATAGTTCGCCCGATTCGTCAACCCGCAAAACAAATCGTCAATGAGCGGTACAGACAAAACCTTCCGACCAAATTGTCAACTCGCAAGCCACACACAACAAAAAGCAAAATAAAAAGGCGCGTACAAGACGCGCCTTTGTTATTTGGTTTTAGTCACAGCCCCTGAGCATTGAGCCGGACCCTAGTCACAAACGACTAATTAGCAACCACCGGCATCAGCAGCAGGAGGAGTTGTTGTAGAAGAACTACCACCTGTGGAACCGCCTGCAGCAGGTTCTTCTGCAGCAGCAGAATCATCTACTCTAGGAAGTGGTTGATAGTAAGAATAATCGTTAGCTTCGAATACAGTTTTAACTGCATTGTCCCAAGCGATTCTTACTGGGTTATCTTCAACAGAAGTATCAGCCCAGTAGTATTCAGCTTCTTTCCAGATTTCGAGTTTACCGCCCTTATCAGTACCAGTGAAGCCCATGATGTTAGGAACGCACATACGAGTATGAACTTTATCGTTGATGAAGAGCTGATATCTGTTGCCTCTGCCAAGCATGTCAGATTTCCATTGAACGTTCCAGTAGCTCTTGTACTGAGTGCCACCTGCAGCGATAGTATCGAGCAAGTAGTTGTAGAGACCCGCAAAAGTCATGTTTGCGGCAGTAGTATTAGGCTGTGGAACAGGTTGTGCTTTTGTAGGTTCAGTCTGGTTAGAAGTTCTGATGTTCATACCTGTCGAAACGGAGCTACCGTTGAGGTAAACAGATGCAGAACCATCAAGGTTAGGGTCGAAGAAGAAGATTCTCTTGATGCCGTAGTCTTTTGCCAAGTCACTAGTGATTTTAGCAATAGACTGGGTGTTAGGGCACCATGCACCACCGAAGAATACGTTGTAGTCGCCTTCTTTGAGGTTTTTCAAAATGTCGATGAATTCAGCGTAAGTGATAACTTCGTAAACACTGTCGCTACCTTCAAGGAAGCCGTCAGTAGCAGTGTCATAATCACCGGCCATGTGGAGTCTGTAGTCACCGAAGTAATCGAAAGTGTCGATTACGCTAGCATCGAACATGTCTTTGCTGTAAGGACCATTATCGTGGTCAGTACCGCTTTGGAGTCCGCCGCCGAAGCTTGGAACTGTCAATGCGATAGACTGAATAACTCTTTCGAGTTCAACCTTATCAGTACCGATTTTGCCTTCTTTAGTAGTTACAGAGTATTTAGTAGATGTAGTAGTCACTTCGCCAGCAGCATAAACATCTGTTTCACCAATTACGTTGCCCTGTGCGTCTTCAATTCCCAAAGAAGTGAGGTCAGCGCTGAATTCAGCCAAAATGGAGCTTGGAGCTTTTGCTTTAAGACCAACCATCTCAGCATCAGTCATAGTGAAGTTAATCCAACCAGCTACCGGAGCATCGTCATCATCCAAGCTTGCAGCTGCAGACCAAACTTTGTACTGAGTTACAGTAGTAGAAGTGCTGGAAGGAGCAGCTGTAACATCGAGAGAAATAAGAGCTGCTTCAGGGATATCTTGTGCGTTAGGAGCATCAGCTTCTTTTACAAAACCGTGAGAATAGTTAGTTCCGAGGTAAGCCTGAAGAGCTTTTCTGATGTTGTTTGCTTTTGCACTTACGCTAGCGATGTTATCACTGTTGAGGTACAAACCGTCAGCATAGTTAACAGTTGTTCCGTCTTTGAAAGTTTCTTTAGTGTATTGAGCATCAGTCAATGTGGAAGTAACGCCGCCGTCGAGTTTGAGGTCAAGGTTGTAAACTTGAACGTCATATTCTTTTGCAAGGTCGTTAACAGCCTTGATGTTAGCCTGTGCTTTGCTGTCCCAAGCGCCGCCAGTGTAAATCAAGTATTGGCCAGGTGTTCTCAACATCATGGTAAGTTGCATAAATACCATCGAGTGAATGCGGATATCTTCCTCATCTTTCAATGATGAATATGCACTTCTGTAGTAGTTGTAGTCATCAGCAGGGTTCGGTTTTGCACCGCCGCAAGCAGCGAGACTAAAAACACCGAAAACCATGACAACTGCCAACAGCACTGTCAAAAGTTTCTTTTTCATATTGTCCTCCTTAATAATTCATCATACTGCTCATGTATGACATTATCTTGAGAATAGTATATTCACTCTCTTTCAAGTTGTCAATAGAAAAAACCAAAAATTTGCCCTTTTAACGCCGCCAAAAAAAGGGAAAGCCGCGAATCGCGCGGCTTTTAATTGATTGGTCAAATTATTTAATTGTTTAGTCAAATTAATTAATTGATATGTCAAATTGCTAATTTGACGGGGTCAAATATCAGATATACAATGCCGAAATAATAAGATACAAACCGAAAATAAAGATAATGACGCCCAAAGCGATTTTTACGATTTTAGCGGCCTTTTCAAATTTTTCGGAATTTTGAAGTTGTCTGGCAAAACCTATCGAAGTGCCGGCAACAACCATAAACACGTTAAAGCCGACGGAATAAACCAGCATGAGAAGTATACTGTTGAGCCAGCCCATTGCCGAAACGGAGGTGTATGCCACCATCGCACTGATTACCGGTGTTGCGCAAGGAGTGGCAAACAAGCCGCCGGTAACGCCTATAAGGAAAGCACCGAGCACACCTTTTTTTGTAGTTTTGATATTTGCGCCACAGCGTGAACCAAGGAAATTAGTTAACCCCCACATCTCATAAGCCATGACGACCATAAGAATACCAAGCACAATGTAAAAGATTGTGACCCAAATGCCGCCTATACCAAGCATTTGACCGATAAGCGCGCCGATAACGCCGAGTGCCACAAAGATAACGGATTCACCCAACGCCACAAAGATAGAATAGACAAAAGCTTTTTTGCGGGTAGAGCTAGTTCCGCCAACGTAAGCGATAACCATAGGAACGCTTGAGAGAGCGCAAGGAGTAAAGAAGGTAAGCAAACCTGCCACGAAAGCGACAAGAAGGCCGAGCCAGAAGTTTTGCGCTATTATAACGCTGAGTGATTCCAACCAAGTTTCAATCATAAAAGGCTACCTCCTCAGTTGTTTCCGTAAGGGTTAGCGATAAGTTTTTCTACCCTTTTTTTGATGTCTTCATAATTGTTTGTAGTACGCGGGTTGTAATTTTTAACTTTCGCGTAAACTTCCAATTGTTTCCAATCCTGATTCGGGTCTTGACTTGCGTAGAAATAAATAACGGTAGGAACACCCGTTTTTCCCGCTTCGATACCGCCCGGCTGATAAATCTTCCAGATTTCGGTTCCCTCTTTGTTGTCGAGAACGTCTATGCAGTAAAAGTTGACCTTATCCCCATACTGGTCTTTTACCTGCGAGATCTGCGGGGTCACCTCTTTGCAGTAGCTGCAGCTAGGCTTAGTGCAGTAAAGTACGGTAGGTTTGGAAAAGTCGAGATTGGCAAAAGAAGATACCGAATTCTTTTTAATGGAATAAGGACTTCCGAAAATAAAGCCGCCGATAATGACGAGAAGCACTATAGAAGAAAGAACGATAAGCAAAATTCTTTTGATTTTTTCTTCTTTAGAAAGCGGAGCTTTTTGCACCGCAGCTCCTCCCGAAACAGCAGGCTGCTGTTGCTGAGCGATATTATTTTCGCCGCAGTCTTTGTTTTTGAGTTCGTCTTGTGCCATAAAATACCTCATGAAGCGGCCGAGCCGCAATATACGATCCGCCTTAAGCAGATACGTCGATTATATTTGAGATTATAAAATATGAAAAAAAATTCGTCAATACAAAAAAAACGGCAATAGCCGTTTTTTAAAACAACAAAAATAAGCTGCCCAAACCGATACCCAAAAAGTTTCCTATCGCATACCCCAGGATACCGCAGATAAGACCGGGGACAAGCAGCGAGTTGTCTTTAAGAGTTTCGGCAACCGGAGGAATGAACGCAGGTCCGTACACTCCCGCCGTGCTTGTGATAAGCGCGGTTTTCGAATCAATTTTAAAAATTTTGCATAAAACCACGTGAACAACAATAGTTGCCGTCTGAACGCACGCTACAATAATAAGGACAGGCAAAATCGAGCTTACGAGAGTAGAAAGGTCTATGCTCATGCTCAAAGCAAGCGAAAACATTAAAATGAGGTAATGTCCTGTCTGAAAAGTTCCCTTTGTTTCTCTCACTGGCTTTAAGAAGGAAAAACCGATACCGAAAGCGGTGACGCCAAGCATAACTATCGTAACGTCCAACGAATTGGTAAAAAGAAAAGCAACGCCTGCCGAAACGCCAAGGCAGCCTACCGCGAGAAGAATTACCCCGACAAGCCTGAAAAATTCTTTTTTACCTTTAAGTTTTGTAAGGGTGTATTCCTGCGCATATTGAGAAAGTTCCTGATTTTCGCAGTTTTGGCATTGACTTTCCTGATTTTTGTTTTTTCTGTCGAGAATAAAGGAATAGACCGGTTTTGCAAAAGTAAGCAAAAACAAAAAGTAAAAACCGCCCACAATAAGGTCTGAAGTATTTGCCATCTGCAAAATTTCGCTGTCGACGCCGAGAGCAAGCCCTATTGCATTGAGGTTAGGCGTGCCTCCCGTGTAAAGTCCGCTAAGCATAGCGGTAATACCCGCAGCTTCTTCAACATAAGGGTCAGAGATAAAGAACGCGGCGGTAACGACTACGGTTACCGACACGCAGACGAGGGCGAAAGAGAGCAACGATTTTTTTGCCATGCGTTTTGCGGAATTGAGGTTAAGTGAAAAGAGAATAAGCGGAATTGCCACAGGAATAGTTACTTCGGAAACAGACATAGTCAGCTCTTTGTCAAAAGGCAGACCGCAAACACCGAGAATTATGCCCAAAGCATAACACAAAGCAACTGCGCCTATAACGGCGAAGAATTTTACTTTTTTAGTAAGAAAAATAATGCCTGCAGGCGCAAAAAGAATAATACATACCGAAAGAATAGTCCAAAACATCAATCCACCAAGTCCATACCGTAAAGTCTGTAGCGTTTGTAAAGAACCCCGCCCGCCGAAGTAATGGCATCGTTAGGTTTTTTGTTGTTTTCCATCATGCTGGAGGCTTCTATCAAATCAGCCCCCATTTTTTCAGCCGAATCAAACAACGCGAGGTAAAGGGACAAAATGACTCCCTTGTTTTGATATTCTGGAATAACGTATTGCAAAAGACCTCTTACGGTTTTAATTTTGTTTTTGTAATAAAACATTTTCAAAATTGCGATAGGGTTAAGCTTTCCCTTCATCTTTTGAAAAACAAAGTTAAAGTCAGGAACGGCAATAACTACGCCAATAAGCTTGTTGTCCGACGACCTTCTGGCCAACAGACACAACTCCTCTTTCAAAAAGGCTTTCCATTGCGAAACAATTGACCTCAATGCTTCGATTGACGGAGCGTCCTGAAAGATGTCTTCGGTAGTAGCCTCTTTCATAACCTCGCCCACCTCGGTGATAAGGGTGTCGATGTTGCGGAAATCCGCGCACTCTATATAGTAACCGTAGCGTTTTTTTGCCATTTCCGAAACTTTTGAGTATCTTTCTACAGGAATTGTTTGCTTTGTAAGGGCATAGGCAAGTGTATCAAAGTCCTTTTTCATGCCAAAGTTTTCGAGAAGCGCGGGATAATACTTTTTGTTGTATGAGGTAAGAAGTACCGGCGGTCTTTCAAAACCATCGATGAGTATTCCCCTGCGGTTGTCCTGGTCAAAAGGAAAATAAGTTCCCTCGACGTGCGCCACTCCTCTGCTTTTGAGATCGACGCACATTGCCGAAAGGATAGCGTCAGCCGCTTTTTGGTCGTTCACACACTCAAACATGTAAAAAAAGCCGCAGTTGTCAATGTGATATTGTTTGTGTTTGTCCACCGTATAAAGTATGCGCGCCACGGTAACGCCATTTTCCTCTGCCGTCAGAGCAGTATAAGTTTTGTCCTCAAAAAGCAGTTTTTTCAAAGTCTTTTTAATGTCCGATTTAATGTAAGGAACAAAATTTTCGTCCCCTTCGTACAGTTTGTCCTGAAAGCGCAAAAATTTTTTCAGTTTTTTGATATCGTCCACTTTAACAATTTCCATAATAGTAGATATTATAAAGTAAAATTTTTAAAAAGTAAAATATCAAAAATAAAAAAGCCCGAACTATTTTCGGGCTTAAATTATTTTATTGAAGGAAGGTGAACGTCGAGCTGCTGGAACGGAATAGTAATACCGTTTTCGTCAAAAGCCCGTTTTACCTTTTCAAGCATTGCATAGTAAAGCGGCCAATAATCTGCGGCAGCGCACCAAAGCTTTGCGGTAATTTCAATTGCGCTGGAAGCGTGCGCACTCATACCTATAAAAGGAGCAGGCAACTCAAGCACGTATCCGGTCGAAGCGGCGCATTGCAAAATTATGTTTCTTGCCTTTTCGTAGTCGTCATCGTAAGCGATTTGAAAAACAATGTCAACCCTTCTGGTACTTTTTACCGAGTAGTTGGTAAGGCTTTCTGTTGACATCTGCGAATTGGGCACGGTAATCACTTTGTTGTCGTTTGTCACGATGTAGGTGTAATACATGTCGATGTTTTCGACAGTACCCTCCTCGCCGTTTTCGCATTTGATGTAATCGCCTATTTTAAAAGGACGAAGCACAAGTACGATAATGCCGCCGGCAATGTTTGAGAGCGAGCCCTGCAACGCAAGACCGAGGGCAAGACCGAGAGAAGCGACAGCCGCTATGATACTGCTTGTTTCAATGCCTATAAAGCCCAAATAAGTGACAACCAAAATGACTTTTACGATTTTTCGCAAAGTCGCGGTTACCACTACCGAAGCGGTAAGGTCCACTTTTTTCTTTTTTAGGGACTTGCTTATTTTTCCGAAAACAAGGTTGGTGATTTTGAAGAGGAAAAACAACACTACAAGTCCCAGCACGATTTTAACGCCGCTTGTCGTGAGCCAATTCAAAACCGAATCCAAAATCTGCTGAAAATCCATAACTAACCCCTCAATCGATTAAGACAATTATGAAACAGTTGCAAGCCGCTGTCAACAAAAAGTTTACTGTTGTTCCTCCGCGGTAAGCCACCATTTTTTGCCAAAAACAACTTTTCCGTTTTTAAGCAGCCACTTTTCCTCTTTTGCGCGGAGTTTTTCCGCCTCGTTTATTTTACGTTCTTTTTCCCTCAGGCACTCCGCAAGCGCACGGTTGCACGCGTTTTCAAACGCTTTAAGTTCGTTGGCTTTCTGCGCGGCAAGGTGAACGTTTTCCTCTTTGATGTCCTGTCTTTGGTCAAGGCTTTTGCCGAGTTTTTCGTTAAGCATGCCTTTTGAAATATTTTTGTTCTTTTCCGCTTCGAGACGATACTGTTCCAGCTTTTCGTCAGCTTCGGCCTGAGCTTTTTGACAAGCCTTTCTTGCGTCGTTTTTCCTGTCGTCTGCTTCCTGAATAAACAGTTCTTTTTCCACAACGGCGGCTTTGTCCAGTTCAACCACGGCGTTTTGCCTTTGCATGTCGTAATTGGCAAAATCGTTGTCAAACTTAGCGAGATTGTTTTCAAAAATTTCCAAAAGCCCTACGACAGCGTCCTTCTTTTCTCTGTCGGCTTTTGAAAAACGCTCGTCCGACATATGTTTGAACTTGTCGTACATCTCCTCGCAGTGACTGATAAAACTTGTTAAGGCAGCGGCCTCCTCCTCATAGTTTTTTCTGAGGCGCTGTTCTTCCCTGTCAAAAATATCATTCGCCGCTTGATTTTGTGCTTCTGCTTCCTTTATTGCCGCGGCATGGTTTTCGTTTGCCGAATTTATGAGGTTTTCCACAACGTTTTTTTCGTCAGTCCTGTCCTCGCCGCATGTAGCAAGCAACAATTCAAGCGCCGAAGTCTTTCTCGAAAAAAACTCGTCCGCGGTTTTTTTGGTCTGTTCAAATTCCGCCTGCTGGAACTTACGCATAAGTTCAAGCTTTGACAAATCGTCTTCCAGCCTTCTTTTTAAAATTTCAAGCTGCTCTTGGGCAACGTCGGTATTGCGCTCCGTCCTGATTTCGTTAAGACAGTTTTCGGTTTTAGAAAGTCCTTTGACGGCAAAGGAGTAAATATCGGCATACTGCGTCTGCAAAAGATGGTGCGATTTTTCCCTTATCGTCGTTATCTCTTTGTCAGCCTTGGCCTGCCCTACTTCGGCCTGCAAATTTTGCTCGGCGTCCGCCATTATTTTTACCGACTCGACAACTTTGACGTTTTGCTGCAAGGCAAACTCTGTCAAAATTTTGTTTTTTTCTTCTTCGGCAAGTATCTTTTCGTATTTGTTTTGTGCTTCTTTTTTCTGTACGTCAAAATCATAATTGCCGCAAAATTCATCTGACAGGAGCTTGTTCATTTCATCCTGATAGAGATATTCCGTTTCGGCAAGATTTTCGGCGTTTTTACGCTGCTGCTCAAGACGGATGTTTTGAAATTTTGCGTCACTTATGCGTTGTTCGTAGGAAACTTTGCTTTTTTCGTAAGCATACTGAGCCTCAATGCTTCTCAGCTCCTTTTGCGCGAGGGTAACTTCCTTGACGATGCGGAAAAACGCCTCGTTTCTCTTTTCGGAAAAAACCTTTTCCGCCGAAGACATTTCCTCTTTCAGGGCAGCCATTTCAGCCTCGTAGCCGCTTTTGTTAAGCGCAAGATTGCCGCGAAGAGTTTTTATCATCTGCTTGTCGGAAGAAGCCTTTATTTTTCTGTTTGTTTCCTCCTGCTCCTCGGAAAAAGCCGCCGATTTTTCACGCATTTTGACTTCAGCGGCAGCTTTTGTCTTTTCGAAATCGGCTTTTATAGTATTTTCGCTGTTTTTGTAAGTTTCGTGAAAAGATTGAATTTTCTCGTTTACCGACTGCGTCTGTCTTTCAAAATCCGCCTTTAGCTCATCCAGGCGCCTGCGAAATTCGTTTTCGGTTTTTTCGATTTCGCTTTTAAGGTCAGCGGACACACCGCCGAAACGCCTGTTTTCTTTTAGAGCGTCGGCTTTGTATTTTTTTACGACTTCAGCCTTGCTTTTTTCGCATACTGCGTTAAACTGAGCTTTTTTCTCATCGCACTCGGCAATTGTTTTTTTGAGTTCGGCCTCGGCTTTTTCTATACGCTTGTCTGTTTCCGCAATGTCATCGTCTTTTTTGACGTGAATTTTTTCGATATCCGCCTGTGTTTTATCGTCGATTTCGCAAAGCTTATCGTTTATGACAAGCAGGGATGACTGCAAGGATTTGACAATGTTTTCGACGGCGGTTTCGTCGGCTTCCCTGAGTGACTTTTTCTTTTCGGCGGCTTTTGCCAGCTCTCCGTCAAGACGCGAACAACGGGAAGCCACATCGCTAAGATAGTTTTCGTTAAGGAAAAAGCTTAAATCGTTTTTGCACATAAAAGCCCTCAGTTATCCGAAAGAGATTTTTTTTCGGCCGCATCTTCTTTTTCTTTTTCTACGGCGGCGAGATACTCGTCTGTGTAAGTAGGAATAGGTTTGTGTTCAGGTAAAGCAGAAGCGAGTTCGTGGATGTTAAGTTTAATATATTCCGCCATTTGTTGACGCTGAACTTTCATATCCTTTTCAGGGTCAAACTCCGTAGGCACGCCGACGGAAATATCATGCGGACCGATGTAGACGGGATAAAATTTCAGTCGCTTGCCTGTTTGCTTGTAGTAAAAAACCGCGACCTGAAAAATACCGTCGCTTATTTCTGCTATGTAAGGAGAAAATCTCACGGGTTTTTCACCGAAAATGACGATGTTGTCTCCCTCCGACAATGCTTTCGTCGTTTCGCGGAAAGTACCTATCATACCGCTGCCGTACTGAACGGGAATGCCTTTGACGTTTTCGAAAATAGGCACGAGAATTTTTGCGACAAATTTGGATTTAAGCATTGTCCATTTTTTATGCTTTTTGAGGTTCCCCGCAAAAAACTGCAAAAAAATGAAATCTTTTGCTTTTTCCCTGTCCATGATGTCCCCCGCAATCCATGGCCTGAACTGTCTGTCAAAATTAAGCACCATCGACATAGGTCCGAAAGCCTGTGCGTGGTTTGCCACAAATACGGCAGGTTCTCCCTCGTCAGGGGTTACGGCATAAGAGACCTTTTGCCTTTTGTGGAAAAATTTAACTACAGGAAACATTGTTTTAAAAAACAACCTTCCCTTTTGCTTCTGCTTTTTCATAAATCAATTTTACAACAAAAAAATATCGATGTAAACAAAAAGACCCTTTTTTGAAGGGTCTTTTGATATACCTGTTAAATTAAAGATTAAATAGCAACGCCTGCCCAGCTGAGGATGCCCATTACGAAAATGAAGGCGATGAGGATAGGAGTTACGAATTTAATGAGGAAGCCCCAAACGTCAGCCCACTTGCGCGATTTGCAGTTAAGGAGCAACTCGTCTTTGGCGTTTTGCATTCCGATTTTAGCGGCAAGGAAGATGCACATGAGAATGCCCGTTACAGGCAGGAGGATTTTGTTTGTGATGTTGTCAAACAAAGTGAGCAAGTCGGTAGGAATTACGTCGCCCTGTGAAAGAGAAACTATAATGCTGGTTACGAACACCACGCCCACGACGAGAGCAGTCGAACCTTTCCTGCCGAGTTTTGTCTTTTCTTCGACAGCAGCGATAAGAACCTCGAGAAGCGAAATCGCACTTGTCCAAGCGGCAAAAAGGATGAGGACGAAAAACAAAACCGCGATGACGATACCGAAGCCGCCGAGAGTTTTAAACACCGCCGGAAGAGCGACGAATACGAGACCCGTACCTTCGGTAGGAGCGATACCGGCGGAGAAAACCGCAGGTATGATAGCAAGACCGGCAAACACTGCGACAAGTGTGTCGAAGCCGCAGATGATAGCTGCGCTTTTAGGTATGTTCTGATCCTTTTTGAGGTAGCTACCGTAAGTAACGGCGATACCCATACCTACCGACAAGCTAAAAAAGGCTTGACCCATTGCGGCATTGAGGATATTAAGAATACCGTATTCCTCCATGCTTTCGAAGTTAGGAACGAAGAGGTATTTAAGACCTTCAAGCGCGCCGTCCATGGTAAGTGAAACGATAGCAACAAACACAAGGATAAAGAACAAAGCAGGCATAAGCACTTTTGAAACTTTTTCGATACCCTTTTGAACGCCGAAAATCAAAACAACCGCGCAAAGAGCGATAAAAATTACCGTAAATACCGATGACCAGACCGGGTCAGAGATAAAGTTGCCGAAAACCGCGCTGTAATCTCCGGTATCGTTGACGAAACCGCCGCCGCCGATGTAGCCGACAAGATATTTGACGATCCAGCCGCCTATTACGTTGTAATATGAAACGATAAGGAAAGGAGTAAAAATACACAA
The DNA here is from genome assembly GCA_944336125.1 of uncultured Clostridia bacterium. GTDB lineage: Bacteria > Bacillota > Clostridia > Christensenellales > CAG-314 > Heteroclostridium. The sequence goes on from CALVLA010000001.1 coordinate 67,733, forward strand.
CCAGCCTATAGGAGTGATTTTTTTCTTTTTGCCCATTTCAAACGCGTCGAGTACGTTTGCGTTTCTGTTTCTGCCGATAACAAGTTCGAGAGTAAGCATCGAAAACCCGAGCACAGCAACCACGATGATGTAAATGATCAAAAAGATAGCTCCGCCGTACTGACCGGCAATGTAAGGAAACCTCCAGATATTGCCGAGACCTACAGCCGAACCAACCGCAGCCATCAAAAATCCGAATTTTGAGGACCACGCGCTTCTCTTCTGACCGTTGTTAACCAAATCTGCCATAGGAACCCCTCATAAAAAGAAAATTATGAAAAAAATTATATCAAAAACGGCAAAATCCGTCAAAACAATACAAGTCAAAAAGACAAAAATCTCAAAAATTTTTCAAAATTTACGCCGTCATTTTTGTCAATTTTGTTTAAAAAAGCGTCTTTAACGGCAACTTCAATGAAATCCGCCGCAACGGAAACGGTTTTGGCGAGAGGAATATCGGAAGCGCAGCCGGCAGCGACAACCGAGGCAAGCATATCCCCCGTACCCGAGTAATGTCCGCCGTACATGAGGTTTTTTGTAAAATTTTTCTTATCGCCGTCGAGTATAAAGTTGTAAACGAAATGTTTTCCCTCGTCACGCTCCACACCCGTCAGCACTACTTTTTGAGGTCCCAGTTTTTGCACTTTTTCCGCCAGTCCGTAAAAACTTTCGAAAAAATCCTCGTCTGTAACGTTTGCTGAAAATTTTTCATAGTCTGTTTGAGTAAGCAGGCATGCTTCTGTAAAGTTTGGCGTTACGGCGTATGCTTTTTTCACAAGGCCTTTTACCTTTTCGCACAGCTTGTCGTCAAAAGTGGCGTACATCTGACCGCCGTCCCCCATTACAGGGTCGACCACGAGTTTGCAACCTTTTTTGCCGCAGTTTTCAACAATGTTGTCAATCTGATCTGCTTGCTTTTCGTTGGCAAGAAAGCCGCTGTAAACCACGTCGAAAGCAATTTTGTTTTTAATCCACTTTCCGACGTACTCGTCCATGTGGTCGGTAAAGTCAAAAAACGAAAACTCGCTATATCCCGTCTGATTGCTCAAAATCGCGGTAGGTACCGGATATGCCGTATGTCCCAACACGCTCAGCACCGGGAGAGAAACCGTAAGCGAACACCTGCCCATGCCTGACAAATCGTTAATTACCGCTATTTTCATTTTTGTCCTCGTTTTCTTCGGAATGAGTAGTTATTGTATCCGACGCATTGACTGCAAGGCGTTCAATGGTGAGCAACGAGTTTATTGCCCTTATCTTTTTGAAAGCCGATGCCAAAGCCACGCCCAGCACAAGTCCGACGCCGCCTTGAATAGCGTTAAACACAAGACCTGCCGCGGCAACGCCCCAGCCGAACATAAAGCCTTCGGCAGTAAAGTAGCCGAACACCATGATAAGCGCGCCCACAAAAGCCGAAATCAAAAAGTTGACGACCGTGTTGAATTTGCATTTTCTGAAAACCTTAAACAATATTGCCGCAACAAAACCTTCCAAACCTTTTATGATAAGCGTAGGCAAAACGTAAGGAACAAATCCCGAAACAAGGTCGGCAAGCGCGCTTCCTACGCCCCCTGCTATCAAAGCAAAAAACGGGTCGAACATAAACGCGCACACAAAAATTATGGTATCCCCTACGTTAATGTATCCCTGACCTGAAGGACTTGGGATTTTAATGATATAGGTAGCAACGGTTACCAAAGCGGTAAACAAAGCCAAAAACGCAATGCGCTTTGAAGAAAAGTAGTCTTTTGCTTTCATAAAAACCTCCAAACAAAAAAACTTCCCGAACAGGGAAGTCAAAAGCGAAAGACCGCCGACGTAATCGGCGAAAAAACATTCTTTCCCATTCAGACTTTACTGGCGGTCGCGGAATCTCACCGCGTCGGCTGTTGGGGCTGTTGGACTTGTCCGTTCAAAGACGGCATTACCACCGGTCGGGTTTACCCTGCCCAAAGAATTATGATTAAGTTGGGAAGATAATAGCACCGCCGCAAAATAAAGTCAATACAAAAGACGGCAAAAGTTTGACAAAAATCAAAAAAAATGTTAGAGTGGCTCTAACAAAAGCTGACAGATAAAATCGGGCAAAAGCAGCAGTAAACCTGCGGGACAGCTAAAAGACTGGACCCGCATTTTTTTTAGACGGAGAAGATATGGAAAGGAAAATTGACAGACAAAAAACGGCGATGAAAGTATCGTGGATCACGATAGCCGTAAACTTCGTTTTGTCGGCGTTCAAACTGGCGGCAGGCATAATAGCCAAATCGGGAGCCATGGTGTCAGACGCGGTGCACTCGGCGTCAGACGTACTAAGCACTTTTGTCGTTATGGCGGGAGTAAAAATTTCAGGTAAAAAGGCAGACGACAGCCATCCGTACGGACACGAAAGGATGGAGTGCGTCGCGTCGATATTTCTTGCGGCGATACTTACCGTTACCGGCATAGGAATAGGCATCAGCGGAATAAGCAAAATCACGGGAGGCGGAGAACTGACGGTACCGGGAGTACTTGCCCTTGTAGCGGCCGCGATATCTATAATGGTAAAGGAATTAATGTTTTGGTACACCAGACACTACGCCAAAAAGCTCAATTCCGGAGCGCTCATGGCAGACGCATGGCACCACCGTTCCGACGCGCTGTCATCGGTAGGCAGCCTTATCGGTATAGGCGGCGCGCTTTTGGGAGTTCCTATTCTCGACCCAATCGCATCGGTAGTTATCTGCCTGTTTATCATCAAAGCGGCGTTTGACATAGCAAAAGACGCATTTGACAAAATGGTAGATAAGTCGTGCGACAGCGACACCGTTGAAAAAATGAAAGAATCGGTTTTGCAGGTAGAAGGGGTAAAACGCGTAGACGACATAAAGACCAGACTTTTCGGGGACAGGATTTATATCGAGGCAGAAATAAGCTGCGACGGAAATTTGACCTTGTATAAATCTCACGATATTGCGGAACAGGTTCACGATAAATTGGAGGAAGCGTTTCCTGCGGTAAAGCACTGCACCGTGCACATAAATCCTTTTGAAGAATAAAAATTAAAAGCGGCTGTACAGCCGCTTTTTTTATTTATTAAATGTTTTTTACCAATCTGACTCTTGCTTCAAAGCACTTTCCGCGAGGGTGTTCGCCGCGGAAGTAAAAAATTCCGTCTTTCTGCCCTCTGAAAATTTTAAGCGTTTCGTTTTCGTACGCCTCTGCGATAAAAGAAATATCAGCCTCGGAAACTCTCATGCCCTTCATGTCAGGCAAAAAGTCAGTGACGATGTCGCCGTAAACCCAGTTTGTAAGGTGACCGTTAGGGTCTATCTGAGTGTATCTGACCTTCATTTCCCCCACAGGCTCAAGCTCGGGCAAATGCATTTTGTCAAGACGCGAGGTGTCCACGTTGTCGGTAAGACATGCTTCAATCGGAAGATTTGCTTCCGAAGGTCTTTTCATTTTGTGAGTTTCGGGATCAATGACAACCCAGCTGGAACCTGCTTCGGCAAGCACCGTGCCCTTTTTGTCTTTTATTACGAAATCCCTGAAATACTGTACGCCTTTTTCCCCTTTGTGCCAGGTAGTAAGTTCGATCTGCTCGTTAAGCTTTACGGGATGAAAAATGTTTATGCTGAGCTTGACAAGCACGAAGCACACGCCGTATTTGTTTCTGAGAGTATTGTAATCACAGCCGAAATTTATGCAATGTTGGTCGGCAGCGTCCTGAAACAGCTTCTGAAGCGACGAAATTTTAATATTCTGTTGTCTGTCGCAATCGTAGGACAAAACCGTATACGATTGAGTAATTTTTTTGTCGTGATAAACCGAATGTGTCATAAAAAAGCACCTCAGCAGACATTATGATACAAAACGGCACATTTGTAAATAAATTTAAACGGAATATCGAGAAGAATTGACACAAACGCGTGTTTGGCGGTATAAATAAAGTAACAAATTATGGAGAAATTATGATAAGAAGCGACGTAAGAAACATTGCAATCATAGCACACGTCGACCACGGCAAGACAACGATGGTCGATCAGCTTTTGAAGCAAAACGGAATATTCAGGGAAAACGAAGTGGTAAGCGAAAGAGTCATGGACAGCGGCGACCTTGAGAAGGAACGCGGAATAACCATCCTCGCAAAAAACACTGCGGTTTTTTATAAAGGCGTAAAAATCAACATTATCGACACACCGGGACACGCGGACTTCGGCGGCGAAGTTGAGCGTATTTTGTCCATGGTAGACGGCGTATTGCTTTTGATAGACGCGGTCGAAGGTTGCATGCCACAGACCAGATACGTTTTGAAAAAAGCGTTGAACCTCAACAAACGCCCTATCGTAGTAATAAACAAAGCCGACAGGGGCTGTGACAAGGAAAAACTGCTTGATCAGGTTTTGGAATTGTTTATGGAACTCGGAGCCACCGACGAGCAAATCGACTTCAAAACGGTTTTCGCAAGCGGAAAACAAGGCTGGGCGACGCTTGACCTTGACCAACCAAGCACAAACATGGATCCTCTGCTTGACACCGTACTTGAAGAGATACCTGCGCCTGAAGGAAACCCGGACGACGGACTGCAGGCAATTATCTGCAACATCGACTACGACGACTATATCGGCCGCATAGGCATAGGAAAAATCGTCCGCGGCGACATAGTATCGGGACAGCAGGCAGTGGTATGCGGAGGCGGCAAATCCGAAAACTGCAAAATAGCAAAACTTTACCAGTTTGAGGGGCTTAAACGCGTCGAAGTAAACTCGGCAAAAATCGGCGATATAATCGCGGTAAGCGGCATTGAGGATCTCAATATCGGCGAAACGATATGCGACGTGGACAAAATCGATCCTCTTCCTTTCGTAAAGATAGACGATCCTACCATTTCCATGGTATTCATGGTAAACAACAGCCCGTTTGCGGGAAGAGAAGGCAAGTTTGTCACAAGCCGTCACCTCCGTGCAAGGCTGTTTAAGGAAGTAGAAACAAACGTAAGCATGAAACTGGAGGAAACCGATTCTCCGGACAGCTTCAAAGTTTACGGCCGCGGCGAACTTCACCTTTCCATACTTATCGAAAACATGCGCCGCGAAGGTTATGAATTTCAGGTCAGTCGCCCTAAGGTTATTTTTAAGGAAATCGACGGAAAACTTTGCGAGCCTATCGAGCACCTGATAGTCGACGTACCTGACATTTACGTAGGAGCGATACTCAACAAAATCGGCGCGCGAAAAGGCGAAATGACAAACATGTTTTCCGACGGACTGGGAAGCACCCGTTTGGAATTTGACATTCCGTCACGCTGCCTCATCGGCTACCGTAGCGAAATGCTCACCGATACCAAAGGCTTCGGCGTAATCAATCATATACTCAAAGGATACGAGCCTTACAAGGGCGATGTCCCTGAAAGAAACCGCGGCTCAGTCGTCTGCTTTGAGGACGGCGTAAGTACGGCATACGGACTTTACAACGCGCAGGAGCGTTCGCGCCTCTTTATTTCCCCGGGACTTGAAGTTTACGAAGGAATGGTAGTCGGCGAAAACTCGCGTGAGGAAGACCTCGTTGTCAACGTCTGCAAGAAAAAGCAACTGACAAACAACAGGGCAAGCGGAAGCGACGATGCGCTTAAACTCACCCCACCCGTTATTATGAGCCTTGAACAATGCCTCGAATTTATCGCGGACGACGAACTTGTGGAAGTCACTCCGAAAAGCATAAGGCTCAGGAAAATTATCCTCAATAAAGAACAGCGTCTGAAAGCGCTCAACAAACTAAAACAACAGTAAAAAAAGCCGCGGCAAACCGCGGTTTTTAATTTTTGTTTTCATAAATTTGACTTTTGAAAAAAGCGGTTATAAAATTAAAAAAAATGCACCAGAGGTTAAAAATGCTCACAAAAAACGAAATGCTCACAATGCTTAAAACAGAAGCGGTACCTGCGTTCGGCTGTACCGAACCGGTATGCGTTTCACTTGCGGCTGCGGATGCGGCAAAAAATGCAGGAGGCGACCTACTTTCGGTAGAAATCGAAGTAAACCCCAACATTTTCAAAAACGGTATGTCGGTAGGCATACCGGGTTTTGACAAAGTCGGACTTGACTATGCCGCGGCTCTCGGCGCGATGCTCAAAAATCCCGAAAAACAGCTTCAGCTCCTTCAGGACATAAACGATGAAGTCAAAGACGGAGCCAACAAACTTGTCAAAAGCGGGAAAGTCAAGGTTGACATCAAAGCCGACGAAATGAAACTTTACGTCAAATGCAAAGTAAAAACAGACAATGGCGAAAGCATCACCACTATACGCGACGCTCACACGGCTATAGTGTCAAGAGTAGTCAACGGAAAGGAAATTTTCAATGCGGCTTCGCAAAGCGGAAAAGCAGGAAACCCTCTTTCCGAAAAACTTGCCGAAATGACGGTAAAGGAAATTCGCGAACTTGTCGAAAGCTTTTCTTACGAGGAGCTTGCTTTCCTTGAAGAAGGCATCACCATGAACGAAGAGGTGGCTCAAAAAAGCATAGCCCAACCTCACGGCGTAGGCATATCCTCCACTTTCAACAAAGTCATGGGCACTCCTGTTATGCAGCGCGATCTTATGAGTACGGTAATGCAAAAGGTTGCCTCCGCAATCGAAAGCAGGCTTGACGGTTGCCCTTACACCATAATGGCAAGCTCGGGAGCGGGAAGCAAAGGCCTTGCCGTTATACTTCCTATAGCTGAAACGGCGAAACTCATCGGCGCCGATAAGGAAAAGACAGTCAAAGCGCTTGCTTTCGCTCACATGCTCAATAGCTACATAAACGCTCACATAGGCAAACTTTCTGCAATGTGCGCATGCGGTATGGCGGCGTCCACCGCGGCGGCGGCAGGCATGACATATCTCAGGGGCGGCGACGACAGACAAATCGCATGGACGATAAGAAACATGACGGGAAGCATAACGGGAATGATTTGCGACGGCGGAAAAGTAGGCTGTGCGTTGAAACTTGCGACGGCTTCAGCCGCTGCGGTACTGTCATCTCTGATGGCGGAAAACAATGCCGTGCTTCGCGTGTCAGACGGCGTGTGCGCCGAAACTGCGGAAGACTGCGTCAAAAACTTGGGACGCATAGCAAACCCGGGCATGACGCACACCGACAAGGTAGTACTTCAAATCATGCTTGACAAACAAAAGTAAAAAAAAACAAAAAACGCCGGTAAAACCGGCGTTTTTTTATGTTTCAAATGCTTTTTCTTTTAAGGTCAAACTGCATGAATACCGACGGCAACACAACCGCAAGCATAATGACAAGCAAAAGGTTGAGTACCGCAAGTCCCCCTATCGACAAAGCGAGGAAGAACGAGTAAAGGAGCGGAACCGCAAACAACAGCATAATTACGATGTTGAGTGACAACACAACATGAGAAGCCGCGTAATTGTCAAACAATGCGTTTACGATGAGCGAGACCGAACCTATGAGAGCAGGCCACAGGAAAAGGAAGGACGCACCGGGAAGGAAGAAAGTCGTGAGCAAAGCCAACAATGCGTTTACGACGATACCTGCCGCAAAAAACTCAAATTTGCTTTGACTGTCCTTGGTGAATTTTTTAATGCAAAACCATATGATAAGTCCCGACACAATGGCATATGAAAGAGCAAACGGAATTCCCGAAAGCGAAACCCTGACGTAAGTGAGTTTCCAAGGCACTCCCCCTATCAAAGCCACAAGGTATGAAACGGCAAGACCAAACACCGCGGAAGCGACAAGAGCCAATGCCACAACACCCAAAGCAATCAAAGCTTTTTTAGGGCGAAGCTTTCCCTTTTTGAAAGCCCAAAAGATACCCGCGCCGCAAGCCAAAACACAAAGTATGACAAAAATTATTGCGGCGGTCTGCGAGTAAACCGCCATTACCGTCGGCAAAATATTGAAAAACACGCTGTCCGAATCGGCATCGAAGTAATTTGCCTCGCCGTATTTAGCGTCTGAAACGTACTCAGCGATGACAGGCATGATCTGACTGCCGTAGTGCTGCAAACTGCTTTTGTTCACCGCCGAAATGTTGTCAGCGGGAGTATGGTAGTAGTAAAGGTTGTCAAGCACGGCAAAGTTTATGCCTTGTTTACCCATGTCCAAAGCCGAAGTAAAGTCGGTAAAGTTAGGCATTACCGAATAGACGGCTGTTGCCAGCGAATAGGAAAACGGCATATCGGCGTTTTTGTAAAGTTCGATGACTTTGCTGTTGTTTTTGCTTGTCTCAAACATATAGGCAGGACCTTTTACGCCGCGAGCCTCGATGTTGATTACGAAATTTACGTTGTCGATATAATCCAGCTGCATTTCAAGCTGCGAGCCGTAAAGCCCCGTTTCTTCGGCGTCGGTAAAGCAAAGATAAATGCTGTTTTCCAAGCTTTCCGCAGGTACGTTTGCGTAAATACGGGCTATCTCAAGCATAACAGCCACACCATAGCCGTCATCGGCCGCTCCGTAAGAGCCGGGGATTTCACCCGCACGCGAAGCATGTCCCCTTGAGTCGTAGTGAGCCATGATAAGAATACCGTTATCACTTTTGCCCTGAATTTTTACCGCAAGGTTGGTGATGTCGTATTCTACGGGCTTGTCGTAATCCAAAATTTTGTCTGGAGTGATGTTGTCCGACAAACCGTGCTGGGCAGGAGTCCAGTTGTGAACTTCGACGGTATGCCCCATGCTTTCCAAAGTGGTTTTGAGGTATTGCTCAACCTCGTCGTGAGCTTCCTCGTCAAAAACCGAATGCGGTTTTTCCGCAATTTTTTCAAGATAAGAGTAAGCTTTTTCCGCCGAAAAACCCTTGAGGTCAGCTGACGGACTCGGCAACACCATTATTAACAGGCCGAGTACAAAAGCCACAACCGCTACAGCGGCAACGATTACAATGTTTAAAGTTTTTGTTTTCATTTCTCCTCCGATATTTAAACATTATATTAAAGGGCAAAAAAAATGTCCATTGAAATAATGAACATTTTTTTAAATGATTTACTTTTAATTTTTGTTTTACACAATGCCTTGATCAATCATTGCTTCTGCAACTTTCTTAAAGCCCGCCACGTTTGCGCCTGCCACAAGATTGTAACCGAGATTAAATTCGTCGCAAGCTTTGACGATTTGCTTGTGAATGTTGGACATAATGTTTTTGAGCTTGCCGTCGACTTCTTCGGCAGACCACGAAATTCTTTCGCTGTTCTGGCTCATTTCAAGACCCGAAACAGCGACGCCGCCTGCGTTAACCGCTTTGCTAGGCGCTACGAGAACGCCGTTTTGCTGGAGATAAGCCAAAGCGTCGTTGGTAGTCGGCATGTTGGAAACTTCGTTGACTATTTTAACGCCCATATCGACGATTTTCTTTGCGTCGTCAAGGCGAATTTCGTTTTGAGTAGCGCACGGCATGTAGATGTCGGCTTTTACGTTGCCCCAAGGTTTTTGACCTTCCACGAACTTAACGCCGAATTTGTCTGCGTAATCCTTAACTTTGTCACGGAGAGAAGCGCGCATTTCAAGCATATAGTCGATTTTTTCACCGCTGATACCGTCAGGGTCGTAAACGTAGCCGTCAGGACCTGAAATAGAAACGACTTTTCCGCCGAGTTCGGTAATTTTTTTGGCAGCGCCCCATGAAACGTTGCCGAAGCCCGAAAGAGCGAAAGTTTTGCCTTCGATAGAATCGTTGTTGTGTTTCAAAACTTCCTGCAGGAAGTAAGTAGCGCCGTAGCCCGTAGCTTCAGGTCTGATGAGGCTTCCGCCGTAAGAAAGGCCTTTGCCGGTAAGAACGCCGTTGTTAAAGGAACCGACGATGCGTTTGTACTGACCGTAAAGGAAACCTATTTCCTTGCCGCCAACGCCGATATCGCCGGCAGGTATATCGATGTCAGGACCGATATGTCTGAAAAGCTCGGTCATAAAGCTTTGGCAAAAGCGCATGATTTCGCCTTCGGATTTGCCGCGAGGATCGAAATCGGCGCCGCCCTTTCCGCCGCCCATAGGAAGTCCCGTAAGGCTGTTTTTGAAAGTCTGCTCGAAGCCGAGGAACTTCATAATACTTATATTAACTGAAGGGTGAAAGCGCAAGCCGCCCTTGTAAGGGCCGATAGCGTTGTTAAACTGCACTCTGAAGCCCCTGTTAACGCGAGGGACGCCGTTGTCGTCAACCCAAGGGACTCTGAAAATAATTTGCCTGTCAGGCTCAACCATTCTTTCCAGGACAGCGTGTTTCCTGTAAAGATTTTCATTAGCGTCGATAACAGGTTGCAATGAAGTCAAAACTTCTTTAACAGTCTGAAGGAACTCAGGCTGGCAAGCGTTTTTTACCTCGGTAGCAGCAATAACCTCAGAAACATATGACATAAAACTACCTCCACTGCCATTTTTAGTAATTTTATTATAAACTTGAAGGGGAAAAAGTCAATAGAATTTATTTACAAAAACGCATATAAATAAATATGAAAATCAGTGTATATGCGATAAGCAAAAACGAAAGTAAGTTTGTGAAAAGCTGGGTAAAATCAGTTGAAGAGGCTGACGAAATAGTAGTATTGGACACGGGATCAAGCGACGACACGGTAAAGAAGCTCAGGGAGGCGGGAGTAAAGGTATACGAGGAAAAAATAGATCCGTGGCGTTTTGACGTAGCGAGGAACAGATCACTGGAACTGGTAAGCGAGGACACGGACGTATGCGTTTGCGTCGATTTGGACGAAAGGTTTGAAAAAGGCTGGCGCGAAAAGCTTGAAAAAGCGTATGAGAAAGACGTCAAGCAATATAAATATCGTTATACGTGGTCATTCAACGCAGACGGAAGCGAAGGTGTAGTCTTTTGGCAGGAAAAAATACACAGCCGAAAAGGCTTTTGCTGGGAACATCCTGTGCACGAAGTCCCTAAGTATATCGGAAAAGAACCTTACAAGTCAAAATTTGCCGAAGGAATACAGCTGAACCACTACCCTGACCATACAAAATCGAGGTCAAATTATTTGCCTCTTTTGGAACTGTCGGTAAAGGAATGCCCCGACGACGACAGAAACATGCACTATTTGGGGCGCGAATACATGTTTCACAAAATGTACGACGACTCAATCAGGACGCTCAAAAAGCACCTTCAAATGCCGCAGGCCGTATGGCGGGACGAAAGATGCGCGTCAATGAGATACATCGCAAAATGTCTCATACAAAAAAACATGACGGACGGAGCGGAAGGATGGCTTTTGAGAGCTATTGCCGAGGCGCCCCATCTGCGTGAGCCTTACGTAGACCTGGCATTGCTTTACTACAACAAAAAAAACTGGCACGGCGTAATTTTCATGTGCGAAAAAGCGCTTGAAATAAAAGACAGGTCGTTAAGTTACATCAACGAGCCCTCTTCATGGGGAAGCCTGCCCTACGACATTTTAAGCCTTGCCTACTACTACACGGGAAACTGTGAAAAAGCCTTAGAATACGTCGACAAGGCAATTGAATTGTCAGACGAACAAAGACTTAAGGACAACAAAACCTTTTTCATAAAAAAATTAAAGACCGCTTAAAGCGGTCTTTTTTTTCTTGTGTCAGGCGAGTATACCCGCCGTTCTCAGGGAATCAAGCAGTTCGTTTACCTTGTTTGCAATCTCTTCAGTACCTGCGCTTGCAGGCGTACCGATATTCGTTACGTCGGTAGCCGTGGTAGTAGGACCTGCAGGGCCCTGCGGACCGGTAGGGCCTGTAGGACCTGTTGGACCCTCAGAGCCTTGCGCGCCTGCCGCACCTTGCGGACCTTCAGGACCTGTCGGACCCGTTGGTCCTTCCGCACCCGTTGCGCCTTGCAAACCTTGAGTACCTTGCGGTCCCTCAGGACCGGTAGGGCCTGTAGGACCTGTTTCGCCTTGAATACCCTGTGTGCCTGCCGTACCTTGTGGCCCCGCCGGGCCTGCAGGGCCAGTCGGACCGGTTGGGCCTTCTGCGCCAGTTGCTCCCGCCGCACCTGTAGCACCTTGAGGACCTGTAGGTCCCGTCGGACCTTCAGGGCCTTGTGCGCCTGCCGCGCCTTGCGGACCTTCAGGACCTGTAGGGCCCGTAGGACCCGTAGGACCGTTTGCAGGACCCGTAGGACCTATCGGACCCGCAGGGCCTGTTGGACCGGTAGGGCCTGTTGCGCCCTGTGTACCGGCAACACCTTGAGGACCTGTAGGGCCCGTTGCACCGGCTGTGCCCTGAGGACCTGTTGGGCCTGTCGGACCCGTTGCCCCCGTGGTTCCCTGAGGACCAGTCGGGCCTGTCGGTCCAGTAGGACCTGTTGCGCCAATGTCACCCTGTCGTCCTTGAATACCTATCGGACCTGTCGGACCGATAAGTCCCTGTGGACCCTGAGGCCCCGTAGGACCTGTTGCTCCTATGTCACCCTGTCTGCCCTGAATGCCTTGAGGACCTGTAGGGCCCGTAGGACCGCCCGCAGGACCCGTCGGACCTATCGGGCCGGTTGGACCTGTCGGTCCCTGAGGCCCCGTAGGACCGTTAAGTCCCTGAGGACCGTTTTTGCCTCTTGGCCCCGTAGGCCCTACGCAGCAATTGCAGCAGCACGGATTGCGGTGGCAGCGCGGACAGCAGTCGGAACTGTTGTTCCCGCATGAAAAATTGAACATATACACCTCTTCACCGACAATGAAAATACATTGCCTAAGTTATAATATGACAAAATTTTTCTTACAGTTACCGACAAAATCAAAAGCGGTTTTGAAAAACAGATAGTAAGACAAATAATATTTCAAATGGTTTTTTAAAACTATTTTCTATTGTCATAATAGGCAAAAACCGTTGATTAAGAAAAAGCGCAAAAGTATAATAAAAATGTAAAAGGAAAAATTTATACGGGAGGTGTTTAAATGAAAAAACTTTATATAGTAACAGGCGCAAACGGACACCTCGGCAACACCATAGTAAAAAGGCTTGTTGAAAAAGGCGAACAAGTAAGATGTCTTGTATTGCCGAGCGATAACATGAAATCGCTGCAAAACGTAAACTGTGAAATATATTACGGCGACGTAACACAAAAAAGTTCGCTTGACGAAATTTTTACTTTTGCAAAAGGAACCGAAGTAAACGTAATACACTGCGCGGCGATAGTATCGATATCATCCAAAAAAGACAAAAAAGTAAAAGAAGTCAACGTAGGCGGCGTTAAAAACATGCTTGACATAAGCATTGAGCGCGGAGTAAGCAAATTCGTGCACGTAAGCAGCGTACACGCAATTCCCGAAGGCGAAAAAGGCAGCCTGATCAAGGAAGTGAGCGAATTTTCCCCTGACAACGTTGTGGGACTTTACGCAAAAACCAAAGCCGAAGCGACACAGCTTGTTTTGGACGCTGCAAAAAGCGGCAAACTCAATGCCTGCGTCGTACATCCTTCGGGCATAATAGGTCCCAACGATTACGGACACGGTCATCTGACGCAAATGATTGTCGACTACATTGACGGACGACTCACGGCATGCGTAAAAGGCGGCTACGACTTTGTCGACGTCAGAGACGTTGCGGAAGCCACGATAAACGCGGTTGAGCACGGACGTAACGGCGAGTGCTACATTTTGTCCGGACATTATATGTCGGTAAAAAATTTGCTTAACGAGCTTAGCAAAATCACAGGCAAACGCCCTATCAGGACGGTGCTTCCTATGTGGCTGGCAAAACTGACGGCTCCGCTTTCGGAAATCTATTACAGACTTTTGAAGCAGCCTCCTCTTTACACCAAATACGCTTTGTTTACTCTTGAAGTAAATTCAAACTTCACGCACCAAAAAGCGACGGACGAACTTAATTTTAATCCGCGCCCTTTGGAAGAAACTTTAAAGGACGCCGCATGCTGGCTTAAGGAAAACGGAAGACTCAAAGTCAAAAAGAGGAAAAAAGCCACTCAAAATGCTGCAGACAAAAACTAAAAATTTAACGCGGGAGTTTTCCCGCGTTAAAAATGCCCTATTTATACGATTATAGTAAATAATTTGATTATAGTCTAAAAATATACCCAATAAAAAAACCGCGGATTTTCCGCGGTTTTTTGAGTTTTTGCGTTAATTATTTAAGAATTTTAGTAACAACGCCGGAACCGACTGTTCTGCCGCCTTCACGGATAGCGAAACGGAGACCTTCTTCGATAGCGATAGGAGTGATAAGTCTGATAGTCAAGTGAGTGTTGTCACCAGGCATAACCATTTCAACGCCTTTTTCAAGTTCGATAGAGCCGGTAACGTCAGTTGTTCTGAAGTAGAACTGTGGACGGTAACCGTTGAAGAATGGGCTGTGGCGGCCGCCTTCGTCCTTAGTCAAAACGTAAACCTGTGATTGGAATTCAGTGTGAGGGTTGATAGTACCAGGTTTAGCAAGAACCTGACCTCTTTGGATCTGGCTTCTTTCAACGCCACGGAGCAATGCGCCGATGTTGTCGCCTGCGTAAGCTTCGTCGAGGAGTTTACGGAACATTTCAACGCCTGTAACGACTGTTGATTTAGGTTTGTCTTGGAGACCAACGATTTCAACAGGGTCCTGAACTTTGACAGTACCTCTTTCAACACGGCCTGTAGCAACGGTACCACGACCGGTGATGGTGAAGACGTCTTCGACAGGCATAAGGAAAGGTTTGTCAGTAGCCCTTTCAGGAGTAGGGATGTAAGCGTCAACTGCTTTCATGAGTTCTTTGATGCAGTCATATTCAGGGCTGTCGATAGGTTTACCTGCAACAGCGGCATCCAAAGCAACTTTAGCGGAACCTTTTATGATAGGGATAGTGTCGCCAGGGAATTCGTATTTGCTGAGCAAATCTCTGACTTCCATTTCAACGAGGTCGATAAGTTCAGGATCGTCAACGAGGTCAGTTTTGTTCATGAATACAACGATGTAAGGAACGCCTACCTGACGAGCGAGAAGGATGTGTTCACGAGTCTGAGGCATCGGACCGTCAGCAGCGGAAACAACGAGGATAGCGCCGTCCATCTGAGCTGCGCCGGTGATCATGTTTTTAACGTAGTCAGCGTGGCCAGGGCAGTCAACGTGAGCGTAGTGACGAGCGTCTGTTTGATATTCAACGTGAGCGGTATTGATTGTAATACCTCTTTCTCTTTCTTCAGGAGCTTTATCTATTTGGTCATAACGCATAGCTTCAGCTTTGCCTTGCAATGCCATTACCATAGTGATAGCAGCTGTAAGAGTAGTTTTACCATGGTCAACGTGACCAATTGTACCGATATTGACGTGCGGTTTGCTTCTGTCAAATTTCGCTTTTGCCATTTTTAATTCCTCCTAATCAATTTCAGATTAACCAGTATAGTGATTATACACTAAAAAATTCATTTTGGCTACAAAATTACTTGTTTTCTTTGTTTCTTTCGCCGGAGACTTTTTCCATGATGCTCTTAGGAACTTCAGCATAGTGGCTGAACTGCATGGAGAAGTTACCACGACCCTGCGTTCTGCTTCTGAGGTCGGTTGCGTAACCGAACATTTCAGCAAGCGGGATAAAGGCATTAACAACCTGAACGCCGTTTCTGAGTTCGATGCCGTTGATGTTGCCGCGACGTGAGCTTACGTTGCCCATGATATCGCCGAGGTATTCTTCAGGCATAGTGATTTCGACCTTCATCATAGGTTCGAGCAAAACAGGATTTGCTTTTCTGACGCCTTCTTTGAAAGCGAGAGAACCTGCAATCTTAAATGCCATTTCGGACGAGTCGACTTCGTGGTAGCTACCGTCGTAAACGGTGACTTTGAAGTCAACAACTTCATAGCCCGCGATAGGACCGTTGAGAGCGGCTTCCTTGATACCGTTGTTGATAGGCTGGATGTATTCCTTAGGGATGCTGCCGCCGACAGTCTCATCGACGAATTCGTATCCTTTGCCCGGTTCAAGCGGTTCGAGGCGGATTTTACAATGACCGTACTGACCTTTACCACCCGACTGACGAGCGTATTTGCCTTCTGCTTCGACGGCTTTTCTGATAGTTTCACGGTAGGAAACCTGAGGTCTGCCGACGTTAGCTTCGACTTTAAATTCACGCAAAAGTCTGTCGACGATGATTTCGAGGTGAAGTTCGCCCATGCCGGCAATGATGGTTTGTCCTGTTTCGGCGTCGGTGTAAGTTTTGAATGTAGGGTCTTCTTCGGCGAGTTTAACGAGAGCCATGGTCATTTTTTCCTGACCTTGTTTAGTTTTAGGTTCGATAGCGACCTTGATAACAGGTTCAGGGAATACCATGTTTTCGAGGCAGACAGGATGATCCAAATCGCACAGGGTATCGCCGGTTGTAGTATCTTTAAGACCTACGAGAGCGACGATTTCGCCGGCGTAAGTTTCAGGAATTTCCTCCCTTTGGTTGGAGTGCATCTGAAGAATACGCGTAATCCTTTCTTTTTTGTTTTTAGTGCTGTTGAGAACGTAGCTACCCGACTGCATAGTACCGCTGTAAACGCGGAAGTAAGCGAGTTTGCCTACGAACGGGTCAGCGACGATTTTGAACGCCAAACCGCAGAGAGGTTCGTCGTCGTTAGTGTGTCTTTCGATTTTTTTGTCTTCGTCTTTAGGGTCAAAGCCGATAACGTGGTCGACGTCAACCGGTGAAGGGAGATAGTCGGTTACCGCGTCGAGGAGCTTCTGAACGCCCTTGTTTTTGTAAGAAGAACCGCAAAGAACAGGGTTAAGTTCCATCGCGAGAACGGCGGAACGGATACCCGCTTTGATTTCTTCTTCGGAAAATTCTTCGCCGTTGAAGAATTTTTCCATAAGCACTTCGTCTCTGCCTGCAAGGAACTCGATGAGTTCGTTGCGGCATTGCTGAGCGTATTCGAGCATATCGGCAGGGATTTCGCCTTCGTCGATTTTGCTGCCGGTAGGGTCGTTGTAGAAATACGCTTTCATTTTAACGAGGTCAACGAGGCCTTTGAAAGTTTCTTCCTTGCCGATAGGCAATTGAATAGGCATCGCATTGGTTTTGAGCCTTTCCCTCATCATCTGAACGACGTTTTCGAAGTTAGCGCCGTTGATATCCATTTTGTTGACGTAAGCGATACGAGGAACTTTGTATTTAGTCGCTTGGTGCCAAACGGTTTCGCTTTGCGGTTCAACGCCGCCTTTTGCGCAGAAAACCGCTACAGCGCCGTCGAGGACGCGGAGCGACCTTTCAACTTCTACGGTAAAGTCAACGTGCCCCGGAGTATCGATAAGGTTTATACGATAATCCTTGCCGTTGTTGTGCCAGTTAACGGTAGTAGCGGCGGAAGCGATGGTGATACCCCTTTCCTGTTCCTGAACCATTGAGTCCATGACGGCAGAGCCTTCGTGAACCTCACCGAGTTTTCTGGTTTTACCGGAGAAGAACAAAATTCTTTCGCTGGTGGTTGTTTTACCGGCGTCGATGTGAGCCATGATACCGATATTACGTACGTCTTCGAGTTTGTATTTTCTAGGCATAGTAAACTCCCTTTATTACCAACGATAATGAGCAAATGCCTTGTTGGCTTCTGCCATACGGTGCATGTCTTCTTTCTTTTTGAAGGCAGCGCCTGTTTGGTTAAAGGCGTCCATAAGTTCGCCGGCGAGTCTTTCGGTCATAACTTTTTCGCCGCGTTTTCTAGCGCAAGCCGTAATCCAACGGATTGCGAGAGTTTGTCTTCTTTCAGGTCTGATTTCCATAGGTACTTGGTAGTTAGCACCGCCTACCCTTCTTGCTTTAACCTCGAGCATAGGCATAACGTTAGCGAGTGCCTGGTTAAAGACTTCCATCGGTTCCTGATTCATTTTGTTTTGTATAATTTCGAAAGCGCCGTAAACAATGCGCTGTGCAGTACCCTTTTTACCGTCCAGCATAATTTGGTTAACGAGTTTTGTTACCACTTTGCTGTTGTAAACCGGATCAGGGAGCACGTCCCTTTTAGGGACTCCGCTTCTTCTTGGCATAAAAACCTCCTTAAAAAATTAAATAAACTTTTGACGGCTAACTCGATGGGAAAAAATCCCAGAGAACCTTCTGCAATTAAGCATACTGCAATCAATCGGTTTAAAACATCCGACTTAATTGAAATAAATTCTTATTTGCCGCGTTTAGCGCCGTACTTAGACCTAGCCTGTTTTCTGTTAGCAACGCCCGCGCTGTCGAGAGTGCCTCTGATGATGTGATAACGCACACCTGGCAAGTCTTTAACCCTGCCGCCTCTGATAAGGACAACGCTGTGTTCCTGCAAGTTGTGACCTTCGCCCGGGATGTAGCAAGTACCCTCCATACCGTTGGTACGACGTACTCTCGCGATTTTTCTCAAAGCCGAGTTAGGTTTTTTAGGAGAAGTGGTAGTAACGTTCAAGCAAACGCCTCTTCTTTGCGGACAGTTGTCGAGAAGCGGAGTTTTGGATTTGAAAGTTTCCTTTTCCCTGCCTTGCCTGATAAGTTGGTTAATGGTTGGCATTAAGATTACCTCCTTTCAATATTGTCGGATGCCTATTTTTAAGGCGAATTTATTGAAACGCAAACAAGTTGCGAAATCAATCTTTTAAAATGCCGATAACGGCGCAAAGCACGTCAATTCCCACGAGCGAGGCAAATTCCGCGCGGGAGCCGCACACAACGAGCGGCACGCCGGCGCTATTAGCCATATCGGAGACCTGACGTGAAAACGAATGCTGGCAGTCGGCGGCGAGATAAATTTTGGAAATTTTGTTTTCCCTTATATATCTGTTCACCTGCCTGACGCCTGCGACGAATTTGCGCGCCTTCAAATCGGCAGTCAAATTTTTCATGACAGTTTATTTTAGCAAAAAAAGATATGTTCTGTCAAACGAAACGGAGCAAGGTTAATTTTGTTCCTGTTCCTGCTGAGCGGAGTCTTCCGACGAATAATCGACGTTGGACACCACTTCGACGTTGCGGTATTCTTTCATGCCGGTACCGGCAGGAATGAGTTTACCGATGATAACGTTTTCTTTAAGACCGTGGAGAGTATCCACTTTGTTTCTGATAGCGGCTTCTGTGAGAACCCTCGAAGTTTCTTGGAAGGCAGCCGCAGCAAGGAAGCTGTCGGTAGCGAGCGAAGCTTTGGTGATACCCAGCAAAGTTCTCTTTGCGGCGGCAGGACGTCCGCCGTTTTCGAGAGCAGCCATGTTTTCCTCGTCGAACTTGAAGATATCTACAAGCTCGCCAGGGAGAAGGTTGGTGTCCCCCGCGTCTTCGACTTTGACTTTTCTGAGCATTTGTCTGACGATGATTTCAACGTGTTTGTCGTTGATTTCAACACCTTGCATACGGTAAACCGACTGAACTTCTTTTACCAGATATTCCTGAACGGCTTTTACGCCTTTTGTCCTCAGCAAATCCTGCGGATAAACGCTACCCTCGGTGAGGATTGTTCCGGCTTCGACAACGTCGCCGTCGGAAACTTTAAGACGCGCACTCTTAGGAACAACGTAAGTGTTTCCTTCACCGTTAGGGTTGGAAACGATAATTTCGCGTTTGTTTTCCGAATCGGAAATTGTAACGGTACCGTTTACTTCGCATACGAGAGCGACGCCCTTAGGTTTTCTCGCTTCGAAAAGTTCTTCGATACGAGGGAGACCTTGCGTGATATCTTCCGCAAGAGCGACACCGCCGGTGTGGAACGTACGCATCGTAAGCTGTGTACCAGGTTCGCCGATACTTTGAGCGGCGATTACGCCGACTGCTTCGCCGAGGTGAACAGGTTTGCCGTTTGCCATGTTTTTACCGTAACATTTAGCGCACACACCGTGTTTGCATTTGCAGGTAAGGATGGAACGTACGTAAACCTTTTCGATGCCGGCAGCCGAAATAGCTTTTGCCTGGTCGTCGGTAATCATAGTGTCGGCAGGTACGATAACTTCGCCGGTAGTAGGGTTGACGATTTCGTCGATAGCCCAACGGCCTGCGATTCTGTCTTCGAGTTTTTCGATAATTTCGTTTTTGTTGTCGCCGGTGATAGCCGAAACCCAAACGCCCTGAGGTCTTGAACCTTCGGAGCAGTCCTCTTCTCTTACGATAACGTCTTGGCTGACGTCAACGAGACGACGAGTGAGGTAACCGGAGTCGGCTGTTTTAAGAGCGGTGTCGGCAAGACCTTTACGACCGCCGTGCGACGAAATGAAGTATTCGAGAACGGAAAGACCTTCACGGAAGCAGGATTTAACCGGCAACTCGATTGTTTTACCGCTAGGGTCAGACATAAGTCCGCGCATACCGGAAAGCTGACGAATCTGTTTCATGCTACCACGGGCACCGGAGTCTGCCATCATCCAGATAGGGTTGAACTTGGAGAGAGTACCTTCGAGTTTTGAAGTAACTTCGTCGGTAGCGTCCTTCCAGACTGAGACGACTTGTTTGTATCTTTCCTCGTCGGTAATAAAGCCTTGTTCGAACATTTCTTCGATCTGAATAACTTTCTGTTCGGCTTTGTGAAGGATTTCAGGTTTTTCTTTAGGCATGTGCATATCGAACACGCTTGTAGTGATAGCGCCGATAGTGCTGTACTTGTAGCCCAAAGCCTTGATTTTGTCAAGCAGCTCCGCTGTTGCGGTAGTGCCTTTTTGTTTGAAGCATTTTTCTACGATTTGGCTCAATTGCTTTTTGCCAACGAGGAAGTCTATTTCGTATTTGAGAGCGTCCTCTTTCGTTTCCCTCTTGACAAAACCGAGGTCCTGAGGGATTGCTTCGTTGAATATAATTCTGCCCACGGTTGTTTTAACTATACCGCGTACAGGTTCGCCTTTGAATTCTTTTTGAACTCTGACGTTGATAATGGACTGCAATTCAATTTCGCCAACCTGATAAGCCATGATAGCTTCGTCAGGGTCGGAGAAGTATTTGCCTTCGCCCTTTGCGCCTTCCTTGTCGATTGTGAGGTAGTAACTACCCATGACCATATCCTGCGTAGGAGATACGACAGGTTTGCCGTCGGAAAGCTTCAGGATGTTGTTGCTTGCAAGCATAAGGTATCTTGCTTCAGCCTGAGCGGCAACCGAAAGCGGAACGTGAACTGCCATCTGGTCGCCGTCGAAGTCGGCGTTGAAGGCGGTGCAGGCAAGCGGGTGAAGTTTAAGCGCCCTGCCCTCGATGAGAACAGGTTCGAAAGCTTGAATCGAAAGTCTGTGAAGCGTAGGCGCACGGTTGAGAAGAACAGGATGGTCTTTGATTACCTCTTCGAGGACGTCCCAAACTTTGCTGTCTGCTCTGTCCACTCTTCTCTTTGCCGATTTGATATTGTTGCACTGGTTTGTTTCAACCAGTTTTTTCATAACGAAAGGTTTAAACAACTCCAAAGCCATTTCCTTAGGGAGACCGCATTGGTGAAGTTTAAGTTCAGGACCTACGACGATAACGCTACGACCCGAGTAGTCGACACGTTTTCCGAGGAGGTTCTGACGGAAACGTCCCTGTTTACCTCTCAAAAGACCCGACAACGAACGGAGTTCCCTGTTTCCTGCGCCGGAAACGGCTTTTCCGCGTCTGCCGTTGTCGATAAGCCCGTCGACGGCTTCCTGCAACATCCTCTTTTCGTTTCTGATGATGATGTCAGGCGCGTTGATTTCTTTGAGTTTTTTAAGACGGTTGTTTCTGTTGATTACTCTGCGGTAAAGGTCGTTGAGGTCGCTTGTCGCGAAACGGCCGCCGTCCAACTGAACCATAGGTCTGAGTTCAGGAGGAATTACCGGAAGTACGTCGAGAATCATCCATTCAGGTTTGTTGCCCGATTTGTAGAAAGATTCTACGATTTCGATTCTTTTTACCGCTCTGAGTTTCTTTTGACCGGTTGAAGTTTCGATTATTCTTTTGAGTTCTTTTGATTCTTTTTCAAGGTCAACTTCCTGCAAAAGTTCTTTAACCGCTTCGGCACCCATACCTACGCGGAAAGCTTTTGCGCCGTAAGCTTCCTGAGCTTCTCTGTATTCCTTGTCGGAAAGCACCTGCTTTTTGAGGAGCGGGGTGTCGCCCGGGTCAAGAACGATGAAGCTTGCGAAATAAAGCACTTTTTCAAGGTCTTTCGGTGACATATCGAGGAGAAGACCCATTCTCGAAGGAACGCCTCTGAAATACCAGATGTGGGAAACAGGAGCGGCAAGCTCGATGTGGCCCATTCTTTCACGACGAACCTTTGCTTTTGTTACTTCGACGCCGCACTTGTCGCAGACGACGCCTTTGAAGCGAATTCTTTTATATTTACCGCAGTGGCACTCCCAGTCCTTTGTAGGTCCGAAAATCCTTTCGCAGAAAAGACCGTCCTTTTCAGGTTTGAGTGTGCGGTAGTTTATAGTTTCAGGTTTGGTAACCTCACCGTGCGACCATTCTCTGATTTTTTCGGGAGATGCGATACCGATTTGTATTGAATCGAAGTTATAAAGTTCAAACATTCCTAATCTCCTCCTTATTCTTCATCGTCGTCGCTGTCAAAAAGCGAATCGAGAGCAAAACCGTCCTCAAAGTCGCCTGAATCGTCGCCGTCAAAGCTGAAATCGTCTTCAACGACGCCTGCGCCGATTTCTTCGTCAAACGTAAGTTCGACTTCTTTGCGGTCGTCGGTGGATTTGATAGCCGCTTCGAGCATATCCTGCTCGTCGTCAATCATTTCGCCGATAGCCACTTCTTCCTTGTCCTCGCTCAAAACTTTTACGTCAAGCGCAAGGCTTTGCAATTCTTTGATAAGCACCTTAAATGCCTCAGGAATACCAGGGTCTGCGATGTTTTCGCCTTTAACGATGCTTTCGTATGTTTTTACACGGCCCACGACGTCGTCCGACTTGACTGTCAGGATTTCCTGCAAAATGTTGGTTGCGCCGTAAGCTTCCAGCGCCCAAACTTCCATTTCACCAAACCTCTGACCGCCGAACTGAGCTTTACCGCCGAGAGGCTGCTGAGTAACAAGGCTGTAAGGTCCGATACTTCTTGCGTGGATTTTATCGTCGACGAGGTGGACGAGTTTGAGCATGTACATGTAACCGACGGTAACGCGGTTTTCAAACGGCTGACCAGTTCTGCCGTCGTACAAAGTAACTTTGCCGTCGACGTTGCCCGTTTCAGGGTTGGTCATGCAGTTTTGCTTGAAGAGTTCCTTAATGTCGTTTTCGGTCGCGCCGTCAAAGACAGGTGTCGAAACTTTCCAGTCAAGCATTTTAGCCACGAGACCCAAGTGAACTTCGAGCACCTGACCGATATTCATACGGCTAGGAACGCCCAACGGGTTGAGGACGATTTGAAGCGGAGTACCGTCTTCCATAAACGGCATGTCTGCTTCAGGGAGAACTCTCGAAATAACGCCTTTGTTACCGTGACGTCCCGCCATTTTGTCGCCGACGGAGATTTTTCTCTTCTGAGCGATGTAAACGCGAACGAGTTTGTTGATACCCGGGTCGAGTTCGTCCTTGTTTTCCCTTGTGAATATTTTTACGTCAACTACGATACCGTCGCCGCCGTTAGGAACGCGAAGCGAAGTATCTCTGACTTCTCTTGCTTTTTCGTTGAAGATAGCTCTCAAAAGCCTTTCTTCGCTGGTAAGCTCTGTTTCTCCCTTTGGAGTAACTTTACCGACGAGGATGTCCCCCGCTCTTACTTCCGCGCCGATACGGATGATACCTTCGTCGTCGAGGTCTTTCAAAGCGTCTTCGCCGACGTTAGGGATGTCACGCGTGATTTCTTCGGCGCCGAGTTTTGTGTCACGTGTTTCGGTTTCGTGTTCTTCGATGTGGATTGAAGTGAACACGTCTTCCTTAACGAGTTTTTCACTGATAAGGATAGCGTCCTCGTAGTTGTAACCTTCCCACGACATAAAGCCGATGAGAATGTTTCTGCCGAGAGCGAGTTCGCCGCCTTCGGTCGAGTGTCCGTCAGCGAGGGTGTCGCCTTTGAGGACTACGTCGCCCACATTGACGATAGGTTTCTGGTTGATGCAGGTACCTTGGTTGCTGCGGACGAATTTTTTAAGACGGTATTCGTGAATTTCGTTGTTTTCGTCTTTGACGCAGATGACGTCTGCGGTAGAACGGGTAACAACGCCGTCGCAGTCGGCGATAATCATTACGCCGCTGTCGCGAGCGATGCGGTATTCTGTACCGGTAGCCACGATAGGAGCTTCGGTTTTAAGAAGCGGAACTGCCTGACGTTGCATGTTGGAACCCATGAGGGCACGGTTGGTATCGTCGTTTTCCAAAAACGGAATAAGGCTGGTAGCCACCGAAATAAGCTGTTTAGGGCTTACGTCCATGTAATCGACGACTTCGGCAGGGAATTCTGCGATTTCTTCTCTGTGACGGCAGTTAACACGCTCGTTGAGGAAGAATCCTTTTTCGTCAAGCGGTTCGTTTGCCTGAGCCACGATGTAATTATCTTCTTCGTCGGCGGTGAGGTAATCGATGTGGTCGGTAACGAATTTGTTTACCTTGTCGACTTTTCTGTAAGGCGACTCGATGAAACCGTATTCGTTGATACGAGCGTAAGTCGCGAGTGACGAAATCAAACCGATGTTCTGACCTTCAGGCGTTTCGATAGGACACATACGGCCATAGTGCGAGTGGTGAACGTCGCGGACGTCGAATGTTGCCCTGTCTCTGTTGAGACCGCCGGGGCCCAATGCGGAAAGTTTTCTCTTGTGAGTAAGTTCGGCAATCGGGTTTGACTGGTCCATAAACTGCGAAAGCTGTGATGAGCCGAAAAACTCTTTGATTGCGCTTGTTACAGGTCTTACGTTGATGAGCGACTGCGGAGTAGCCTTGTCGATTTCCTGAATAGCCATTCTTTCCTTGATGACTCTTTCAAGACGGCTGATACCCACGCGGAACTGGTTTTGAAGAAGTTCGCCTACGCTTCTTACCCTTCTGTTGCCGAGGTGGTCGATGTTATCGACGGAACCGAGTCCGAATTTGAGGTCAAGGTTGTAGCTTACGGTCGCGATGATGTCTTCTTTTGTGATATGTTTAGGAACAAGCTTGTCGGCGTTTTCTTTGATTGCGTCGTAAACAGACTGCTTGTCCGTATTGCTTTCAAGGATGTTTTTAAGTACCGAAAGGTTTGCGAATTCGTTTATGCCGAGTTCTTTAGGATTTACGTCGGCAAAATCCGCGGAAACCTTGTTGAGGTAATATTTGAGGTCAACGACGTTGTTGCCGATTACTTTAACTTTAGCGTTCTTTGAATTAACAAAAACGATATTTACGCCGGAATGTTGAATTTCGTATGCTTTTTCGGCGGAAATTTCATCCCCTGCTTTTGCGATTACGTTACCGAAAGCAACCACGTCTTCGGCAAGAACGTGACCTTTAATTCTGTTGGCAAGCGAAAGCTTTTTGTTGAATTTGTATCTGCCCACTCTCGCAAGGTCATACCTTCTAGGGTCAAACAGCAAATCGTTGAGCTGCTTTTTGATTGATTCGTCGGTAGGAACTTCACCAGGACGGAGTCTCTTGTAAAGCTCGATAAGACCTTCCCTTTCGTTTTTGGTGATGTCCTTGTCGATGGTTTTTTCAAGAGTTTCGTCATGACCGAACATAGCGAAAATTTCGTCGTCGGAGCCGAGACCGATTGAACGCAACAAAACGGTGGACGGAAGTTTTCTGTTTCTGTCCACGTGAACCCAAAGCACGCCGTTTGAGTCAGTTACAAATTCAAGCCAAGCGCCGCGGTTAGGAATAACCGTGGTGTCGAACATTTCTTTGCTGTCAAATTTATCTTTGTTTTTAGCGGCATAAACACCGGGAGACCTGACGAGCTGGCTGACGATAACACGTTCGGCGCCGTTGATGATGAAGGAGCCGTTTGCCGTCATGAGCGGAAAATCGCCCATAAAGACTTCCTGATCCTGAATTTCACCGGTGTCTTTGCGAAGGAGTCTTACTTTAATTTTGAGAGGGCTGGCGAAAGTAGCGTCCCTTTCTCTGCACTCAGCCTCGGAATATTTGGATTTGCGGTCGAGAGTATGTTCGAGGAAATAAAGCTCGAAGTGTCCGCTGTAATCCTGAATAGGAGAAAAATCTTTAAAAACTTCGGCAATACCTTCGTTGATGAAAGCGTCGTAAGAGTTTTTCTGCACTTCGATAAGGTTAGGGATGTCAAGGACGTCCTTAATGCGCGAGAAACTCATTCTTTCGCGTTTGCCGAATTTAACTGGATGAATGTTAGCCATCTACACCACTCCTTAAAAGATAAATTTCACAATCGCGGGGCGGAAAAAGCGAGGAAAAATCGGAAAAAAACCGTTGATTTTTAGCCAAAAACAAAAAAGTACACTTTGCCACACGATAATTATGCATTTGATATCATACCACAGGGCAAGTCAACAGTCAAACGAAAAAACAAAAAAAGAACGAATATTTTTTAATAAGGCGAAGGCTTGTTGAAAGGACAAATAAAATATGTTATATTAAGTAAGCAAAAGAGGTAAATATGAGACTTGACAAATTTTTGAAAGTATCGCGCATTTTAAAAAGGAGAACGGTAGCCAACGAAGCATGCACCAACGGCAGAGTTACGGTAAACGGCAGAGTGGCAAAACCTTCGGTACAGCTGAAAAGCGGCGACGTAGTTGAAATAGCATTCGGAAGCGGCGCGCTGACCTTCGAAGTGCTTGAACTCAACGAAAGCTCGAAAAAAGCCGACGCTGACAAGATGTACAGGATTATCGGAGAATAATATGAAAAAAGGAAAGAGAACGGCGGTTATAGTGGCCGGCGGAGAAAGCACTCGTTTCGAAAAAAACAAACTGTTTGCCTCCCTTTACGGAAAAACGGTGATAGAAGTCACCGTGGGAGCCTTTGAGGGAATAGCCGACGAAATCATTTTGGTGTCAAACGAAAAAGACCTTGACAGAATGAAACTGCTTTTCAAAGACAAAGTCACTTTTGTCGAAGGCGGACACACCAGGACACTTTCGGTAATCAACGGGCTCAACAAAGCTGCTGACGAAGGCACGGTAGCGATACACGACGGAGCCCGCCCCTTTGTTTCCAGAAAACTCGTGGAAGAGTGTTTTAAAAACGCCGAGGAAAAAGGTTCGGCAATCCCCGTAACAAACGCCGTTGACACAGTTTATCTCAGCACGGCGGAAGGCATAAAGTTTTTTGACAGAAACAACGTCTGCTGTGTGCAGACTCCGCAGGTTTTTGAAACGGTAAAAATCAAACAGGCTTATAGCCAGCGCGACCAGCATAAAGCCTATTCCGACGACTCGCAGGTTTATCTTGAAAAATTCGGAAAAATCGAGTTTGTACAAGGCGAAAGGACAAACAAAAAAATCACCTTCCCTTCCGACCTTTACGGCGAAAGCATAGGCAGCGGATTCGACGCCCACAGGCTTGTCGAAAACAGAAAGCTCATTTTGTGCGGAGTTGAAATTCCTTTTGAAAAAGGACTTTTGGGACACAGTGACGCAGACGCCGCAACTCACGCGATAATGGACGCCGTACTTTCGTCGATAGGCGAAAAAGACATCGGACAACAGTTTCCCGACAGCGACCCTCAGTATAAAGACGCTTGCAGTATTTACCTACTAAAAAAGGTTGCGGAAAAAGTAAAAGCCAAAAATGCCGCAGTTCAAAGCATAAGCTGCACGGTTATCGCTCAAAGCCCAAAACTGTCGCCTTATGTTTCGCAAATGGAAAAAACCATAGCGGACGCTCTCGGCATTTCCCCTTCACGCGTCAGCGTCAACGCCACTACTACCGAAAACCTCGGCATTACTGCCCAAGGAAAAGGTATAGCGGCACAGGCAGTTTGTTTGACAACGTTAAATTAAATCACGCCGCAAAATTTTCGTAAATTTAAAAACAAAAAAGGAGGCAAAAGCCTCCTTTTATTCTTCATCGTTTTGTTCCGTTTCTTCCCCGTCCATGGTGAAAGTATGTCTTTCTTCCTCTTCGTCAGGGTTATAGCCGACGTGTT
Organism: uncultured Clostridia bacterium; assembly: GCA_944336125.1. Lineage (GTDB taxonomy): Bacteria > Bacillota > Clostridia > Christensenellales > CAG-314 > Heteroclostridium. Next base: position 95,646 of record CALVLA010000001.1, read on the forward strand.
CTTCGGCTTCTTCCTTAGCAGAAGCATCTTCTTCAACTTCTTCCGCGGCAGAAGTTTTCTTTTTGTCCTTGTCAAAAACAAGCAAAACCACAATGCAGACGATATCAGCAACGGTAACGCCTATCGTAACGCCTTGTCCGAGGTTTGCAAAAAAGGTAACTATCATAAAAACGGTAAGACCGCAAATGACGCCCAAAAGGGAAGTCGACAACCACTTTGGCATAATCACAACTCCTTTCTGTCTTCAATGGCTCTGCTCAGGGTAACTTCGTCGGCATATTCCAAATCGCTGCCTATCGAAATACCCTGCGCTATTCTGCTGACTTTCACTCCCAAAGGTTTAAGCATTTTCGCGATGTAAACGGCAGTCGCTTCCCCTTCCACGTCGGGGTTTGTCGCAACAATGACTTCCCTGACGTTGTCGTCGTTTACGCGCTTTACAAGTTCTTTAAGTCTTATGTCGTTAGGGCCGACGCCTTCCATAGGATTAAGCACTCCGTGCAAAACGTGGTAAACGCCTTTGAAATCCCTGACTTTTTCGATAGCCAACACGTCTTTCGCGTCTTTCACCACGCAAATGAGACTCCTGTCCCTTGTCGAGCATATTCTGCAAGGGTCGGTATCGGTAAAGTTTCCGCAAACGCTGCAATACTTAACCTTGCGTTTGACGTCCAAAAGACACTCGGCAAAGTCCCTCACTTCTGACTCCGACATGTTTACCACTTTCAGTGCATAACGCTGCGCCGTTTTTTGGCCTACACCTGGAAGCTTGCTGAAAGCCCCTATCAACTTCGCTATAGGTTCGATAAAATTACTCATTAAAACATTCCGCCCATTCCGCCGGCAAGAGGTCCCATTTTGGCTTTTGTTTCCTCGTCGGCCTGCGTGCTAGCATCGTTAAACGCCGCGACAATGAGGTCCTCCAACATTTCGAGGTCATCGGTGTCAACCGCTTCGGGTTTGATTGAAACCGCAACCACTTCCTTTTTGCAAGTCATGGTGATTTCCACAAGACCGCCGCCCGCGCTTCCGGTAACTTCCGTTTCCGCGAGTTCTTCCTGTGCTTTTTGCATTTGCTGCTGCATTTGCTGAGCCTGTTTGATGAGGTTTTGCATGTTTCCCATGCCGCCGCCGAAGCCGCCGCCGTATTTAGCCATAAATTTTCTCCTTAAAAAATTATTCTACGATAAGCCTGTCTTTGCCTATCAGATGTTCAAGATTTTTTATGTCGTCCTCGATTGTCGACTTGTTCTCTTTAATTTCAAACTTAAGGTTGAGTTTCGATTCATCGAACACGAGTTGATTTAAAATTTTAAAGTTGTTAGGTTGATTTAAAAGTGAGTTTTGACTTGCCGACACACTCAAAACAAAGTCATCGCCGTAAACGTACATTCCGTCTATTTCGGAGCAGCCGGCTTTAAGTATAGGGCTGTCGGTCTCTCTCACCCCTTTAAGCACTTTTGCCCAAATCATCTGCCCGCGCGAAAAATCCTTGTCGGCGGCAGGTTTTTTAACTTCCTCTTTTTCTACTTGTCGCCGGGGAGACACCGCCACGCCGTTTTTTTCGAGGTAAGCTATGCGTTTTTCAAGTTGCGCGATTTTTTCGTCGTAATCGTCGTTTGCTACTTTGAGACAAACCGTCTCAAAAGTAACCCTCGGGTCAATGGCATATTTCAAGTCTGCCTCCACTTTGTTGAAAGCGTCAAGCGCGGCAAGCAATTTTTTGTTTGTTCTGCCCTGCGCCCTTGAAAAAAGGTTTTCAAAAATGTCGGCAGGCAGGTTGAGTATCTTTTGAGGCTCATTGCAGTTTTTGCAAATGAGCATGTCCCTTATGTGAACGGCAACGTCTTTTGCCAAAACCGAAATGCTTTTGCCTGTTTTTGCGATGTCGTCCACTTCCGAAAGAATTCCCGCCACGTCGCCGTCGAAAATGCTGTCAGAAAGCTTAAACACTTTGCTTTTGTCGGTAGCTCCCAAAATCTGCAAAACGTCGTCGTACTTTATGTTTCCGTCGGAAAAAGCGACGCATCTGTCCAAAACCGAAAGCGCGTCCCTGACGCTGCCCTCGCCTGCCGCGGCAACCGCCGCAAGCGCCTCACGGGTGTAACTTACCTTGCAGTCGTCGAGTATTTTTGACATAAGGTCGATAAGGTCGTTAATTCCCACCAGCTTAAAGTCAAAACGCATGCACCTCGACAAAATCGTGGCAGGCATTTTTTGCACTTCGGTGGTACAGAGAATAAACACCACGTGGCGCGGAGGCTCTTCCAAAGTTTTCAAAAGAGCGTTGTAAGCGCTGTCGGTAAGCATATGCACTTCGTCGATGATGTAAACTTTGTATTTACCGACAGAAGGCAGATAGTTTACCCTTTCACGCAAATCTCTGATTTCATCGACACGGTTGTTACTTGCGCCGTCGATTTCCACGATGTCCATGTTGGTAGGTTTCAACAGTTCGCGGCACACTTCGCACTCGTTGCAAGGATTGCCGTCAATCGGGTGAAGGCAGTTTATCGCCCTTGCGAAAATTCGCGCTGCGCTTGTTTTGCCCGTTCCGCGCGTACCGGTGAAAAGATAGGCGTGACTCACCTTGTCGTTTTTGATTTGGTTTGTGAGCGTCCTGACTATGTGCTGCTGACCTATGAGCTTGTCAAAATTGTCGGGACGGTATTTTCTGTAAATTGCAAGATACGCCATTTTTACCTCTGCAAAACTTTGTGAAGTTTGGTTTTTGCCCGCTGCAAAGCGTTGGAAGCGGAGCGAACCGAAATATTGAGTTCCTTTGAAATTTCGCCGTAATCAAACCCCTTGAAATACATCAAAACAACTTGTTTTTCAAGTTTGCTCAGGTGATTTTCGATGAGGTTAAGCAAAACGACGTTTTCCTCCCTGTCGATGACTATGTTGAGAGGTGATGCGTTTTTCAATGCGTTTTCGTTGAGACTGTCAAAAGGCACGGCATTGTTTAACGCCTTGTTTTTGTCGGTGTTGTTTTTTTTGATGCAGTTTAAAATTTCGCGGTTGACGCACATCAGCGCAAAAGGCTTAAACTCCGCCGACTTTTCGGGGTCAAAACCGTTGATTGCCTTGAACAGACCTATCATGCCTTCCTGCATGAGGTCGTCGAGGTCGCCGCCGATAAGAAAATATCCGCGCGCTACGCTTTTGATTAACGGTCTGAAAGCGTTGACTATTTCATCGACAGCCTGTTCGTCGCCGTTTTTTGCTTTTAAAACCTTTTCAAAATCCATTTTACAATCTTTGACGCAAAGCTTCGTAAACTACTATGCCGCAAGCCACCGAAGCGTTGAGCGAATTGACTTTTCCGCGTATAGGAAGCGCTATACACTTGTCGCAAAGCTGTTTGGTAAGCTTTTTGACACCGCTTCCCTCACCTCCGATGACGAGAGCGACATTTCCTTTGAGGTCTGTTTTGTAAATATCCTCGCCGTCCATATCGGCGCAGAACACCCATACACCTGCTTTTTGAAGTTCCTCGATAGCCGAGTTTATGTTTGTCACGCGAGCCACTCGCATGTGTTCGGTAGCACCGGCAGAAACCTTGACAACGGTTTCGTTTACCGAAGCCGAGCGGTGTTTAGGAATAATAACTCCGTGTACTCCCGCACACTCGCAAACTCTTATCACGCTGCCCAGGTTGTGAGGGTCCTCAACGCCGTCAAGCAAAACGACAAACGCGTCCTCGTTTCTGCTTTTTGCATAGTCGAGTATGTCGCTTACGTCGCAGTACTCAAAATCCGAAGTTACGGCAATAAAACCCTGGTGCCTTTTGGTCACGCTCATTTTGTCCATAGTGTTTTTGTCCAAAAAGCGAAGTTTAATGCCTTTGTCTCTCGCGATTGCTATGATAGGGTGGTTAATCCCCTTTTCAACCATAATTACGTCAATGGTAGCGTCGCTTTTCAAAGCTTCCGCCACTGCGTTTTTTCCTTCAACGTTCATTTGTTCAACCCGTCTTTCATTTTTCTTACTTCGGCTTGCCTGCCGCAGCTTTTAACGCCTTCGGTGCAACCCGAGCCTATGCAGTTAGGACCTGCTTTTTCAAAAAGGTTTGGCGCAACCTGCGAAACAAGTTTGAGCATTTGCCAAGCCACTTCCCTTATCTCCCACTGAGCGCGGTAGCAGCATCTCAATGAAAAAAAGTGCAAAAGTTCCCTCGCGTTCATTGTCATGACCATTTTCGTTTCGCTTGCGTTAGGGAGCACAAACCTTGCGTCCTCGTTGCTTTTTTCGTTTTTGCCGCCGAGAGCCTGCTGCCAGTCGGCATACCAACTACGCATAGTTTCCATTTGTTCTTCAAACTTTTTGACGGCGTCTTCCCCAAGTTCTTGGATTGCAGGAGGAATGATGTAATTGAAGTTTTCCGCAGCCGAAACGTAACGCTGACTTTTTACCGAAAAACTTGCGATACGGTGCCTTGTCACCTGAGCAAGAAAAGCCCTGGAAACACCCTCTATACCGAAAACGAAACTTACGTGTTCGATAGGCGACTGATGCCCCATGCTCATGAGCCTTTTGATAAATTTGGCGGTATTTTCCTCATTAAGTCCGCCGCCCAGGTCATCGATGGTAGCGTCGGAATAACAAAGCTTTGCGGCAAGCGCCACGGTTTGTTCGGGATTTGAAGTATATTGCAGCAGTTTTACGGAAGGTTTTACTCTTGGCATATGTTGTCCCTCTCACTAAGTAAAAATTGAAGTCTGTCCTTTTGACCGGTAAGGTAAAGATAACCTACAAGCGCCTCGAAAGCCGTCGCCTTTTTGTAATCGGCAAGCGTCGCGTGTTTAGCCACTGTATGCGCCTTGCAGTTTTTTGCTCTGCGGAAAATATCTGCCTCGTCGCTTGTCAAAAGCGGCAAAATTTCATCAGCCTTGTCAGCTTGTCCGGCAGCTTTTACAAGAACGGTAGCCCTGCCATGCAAAACGTTGTTTTTTGCGTCACTGTGCTGAATAACCTTTTCGCGCGCGAAAAGCGTGTAAACCGCGTCACCCACAAAAGCCAGCGAAAGCGGATTTAACATTTTTGCCTGTTCAGGCGGCATATTTTCAAAAAAACTCAATCTTCACCTCATATTGATTAAGTATTATTTTATCACAACAATTAAAGAAATACAATTATACGCCGACATAAACCGATAAAATAAAAAAAGCGACGTCAAACGACGTCGCCGCTGTCAATTCCGCTGTAAGACATAAACAGCAATGCTCCCTCAAAAATTTTTCGCGCAAGTTTTTTTCGGTAAGTTTCGTCAAGCAGCTGCTGTTCTTCGTAAGGGTTTGACAAAAAACCGCATTCTACGATAACGCTAGGGCTTGTCGTACATTTAAGCATATAGTAATCGCCCTTAAGAGCCGCATGACTGTTTCCCGTAAAAGCGTTTAGCGAAGTCTGAATACGCGTGGCAAGTTTTTGACCCGCCTCGCTGTTTTGGTCAAAAAACACTTGCGGCCCGCTTCGCGAAGAAGAGGAAAATTTGTTCATATGGACGGAAATTACCATGTCGGCTTTTGCGTCCAGTATGATTTCTTTCCTTTTTGCCATGTCCCGTTTTTTAAAACCGTCGGTAGCCTCCCCGTAAAGACCGTTTTCGTCAGTTCGGGTAAGCACTACTTTAATGCCGCAGGTTTCAAATTCTTCCTTCAAAAGGTATGCCATTTTAAGGTTAAGTTCGCTTTCCTTAACACCCGAAGTTTTCCCTACCACGCCGCCGTCTATGCCGCCGTGCCCCGCGTCGATGACTACGACGTAATCAAAAAACTGCGTTTGCGAACTTGAAATAAAGTTTCCCAAAAAAATCAAAGCCAACGCCGAAACAAACACAAAAGCGGCAAGACAGACGCAAAAAATTTTTATGCCTTTTCCGCCGTCATAACCCGCAATTTGACCCCTTTTTGCCATAAAATCCTCAAAAAACACCAAAAAATAGTGAAGTAATCCACTTATCCACATAGTTATCCACAAAAACGTTTGTTCGTGTGGACAACGTGTTTCACAAAACTCGTGAAAAATTTTTACAACAGCCGTCTATAAATTTTATTGCCCAAATGGCTCGAAAATACCTTTTCAGCCGTGTTGACAAAGGCATTTTTATCGGCTAACATATTTTTAATGAACAATCAAAAATTAAAAAACATTTCCAAATGCGCTGTCATGGCGGCAGTTACGGCAGTGCTTTCGCAAATAATAATTCCCATAGGCCCCGTACCTATTAACCTTGCTGTTTTGGGTGCTTTTCTCGCGGGATTTTTGCTTTCCCCTTTGTGGGCGGCGGCTTCTCTCATCGTTTACATGGCGATGGGCGTTGTGGGAATTCCCGTATTCGCAGGTTTTCAAGGCGGAATTGCAGTCTTGTTAAACCAAACGGGTGGATACGTAGTAGGCTATGTTTTCACGGCACTGTTTACTTCATTGGGAAATAAAAGCGGAAAATTTTATCTTGCGGCTGCAGGAATGGCAGTGGGACTATTGATTTGCTACGCAATAGGCACAATATGGTTTATGACGGTGACAGGCAACGGACTTGCCGCAAGCCTTTCGGTTTGCGTGATACCTTTCATCCCTTTCGACATTCTTAAAGGCGTTTGCGCCTACTTTGCAGGCAAAGCCGTGAACAGACAACTCAAACTTTCAAAACAAAACTAAAAGCCCGAGTGTTTCGGGCTTTTTCTTTTTTAATCTATTTTGTTTACTCCGTCTTTGTCGCTGAGCTCTGCTTCGTCCACTTTGATTTTAAACACAGCCAAAAACTCGCATTGGGGCGTACCGTAATGCTTTTCCAAAACGGGGCATGCTTCAAACATTTTTGTTTTTGTTTCAATATCCTGGCATTCCTCCGCTTTTCCGCTTATCCTAATCCAATCGCGGCAGCAGTCCTTAATGGCGACAAGCTGAACGTTTGGGTTTTGCTTCATCTGGCCGTAAACTTCCTTTTTGTTTGAAGTTGCTATGTAAAGGTCACTGCCAAACTCGGCAACCGCCCCGAAAGGACGTCCTATCGGACTGTCGTCTTTTACAGTCAAAACAAAAAATCTTTGGCATTGTTTCAAAAATTCAAATTTTTTACTCATTCGTATCCTCCTCTTTGTTTTGCTTCAAACTAAGCGTCGGGCATGCGTTAAGCGTCATGTCGGCAAAATCAATTCCTTCTCTCATAAGAAAATAACCTTGCGACGCTATCATTGCGGCATTGTCTCCGCAGTATTTCAATTCAGGCAAAAACAGGTTTATTCCCTGCTTGCGACATTGTTGGGAAGCGTATTCGCGCAAAAAACTGTTTGCGCCGACGCCTCCCGCAACACAAAGTTTTTTGTACTTTTGCGACGCGATTTTTACGGCTTCGTCAACAACGCCTTTTACCGCGGCAACGGTAAAGCTTTTGGCCACGTCGTTTTGATTTACCTCTTCGCCTATCTGACTTTTGTTGTGAAGGTAATTTATGACGCCGGTTTTAAGGCCGCTGTAACTGAAGTTTCCGTCTTTCATGACAACCGATTTAAAGTTTATGTTGTCTTGTCCTTCCTTTGCCAGCCTGTCGATATGAACGCCGCCGGGATAAGGAAGACCCAAAGTCCTTGCGACCTTGTCAAAAGCTTCGCCGCACGCATCGTCGATTGTGGTGTTAAGCACGCGGTAATCGGTATAACTTTTTACGTCAACGATTGCCGTGTGTCCTCCGCTTGCCAAAAGACATATGAAAGGCGGTTCAAGTTCAGGATGAGTTATATAATTGGCGCAGATGTGTCCTTCGATGTGGTTTACCTTGATGAGAGGAAGTCCCGTTGCCTGGCAAAAAGCCTTGGCGAAAGAAACGCCTACCAGCAAAGCTCCGACAAGTCCCGCGCCGTAAGTAACCGCCACGCAAGACAAATCGGCAGGAGAAACGCCTGCCGTTTTTAATGCCTCAGCTACAACGCCGTCAATATTTTTTACATGGTTTCTGCTTGCGATTTCAGGCACAACGCCCCCGAAAGGACGGTGAATCTCAATTTGCGAGTTGACTACGCTTGACAAAACTTCCCTGCCGTTTTTGACTACGGCGGCGGCAGTTTCGTCGCATGACGACTCGATTCCCAAAATCAAAAAATCTTTTTCCATTACAAAGCCTTTTGCAAATAATCTTCGATAAACGGCTGAATGTTGCCGTCCATAACGTCTGTGATATTTGAGTTTTCAAAACCCGTTCTGTGGTCTTTTACAAGAGTGTAAGGGCAAAATACGTATGAGCGAATCTGGCTGCCCCACTCGATTTTTTTGATTTCGCCTTTAAGCGACATAGCCTCTTCCATCTGCTCGCGTTCTTTAAGCTCGATGAGCTTGCTTTTGAGCATTCTCATGGCCTGCTCACGGTTTTGAATTTGGCTGCGTTCGTTTTGACAAGCTACTACTATACCCGTAGGCAAGTGAGTGATACGAATAGCGCTTTCGGTTTTGTTGACGTGCTGACCGCCTGCGCCGCTGCTTCTGTAAGTGTCCACTTTAAGGTCTTTTTCCTCAATTACGATGTCTATGTCGCTGTCGATTTCAGGCATAACTTCAAGCGAAGCAAAGGAGGTGTGCCTGCGTTTGTTTGCGTCAAACGGCGAAATACGTACAAGACGGTGGACGCCTTTTTCGGCTTTGAGGTAGCCGTATGCGTTTATGCCGTTTACCTGAAAAGTCACGCTTTTAATTCCTGCCTCGTCGCCCGGGAGCATATCGAGTTCCGCAACTTTGTAGCCGCGGCGTTCGCAGTAACGGGTGTACATTCTGTAAAGCATGCTTGCCCAGTCCTGAGCTTCGGTACCGCCTGCGCCCGCATGAAGGGTGAGAATAGCGTTGTTTCCGTCATATTTACCGCGAAGAAGAGTAGCGATGTAAAGCTCGCCTATTTCCTTTTTAAGTCTTTCACATTCGGCGGCGGTTTCTTCAAGCATTGCTTCGTCGTCACCGCACATTTCGAGAAGTTCCTCGCAGCTTGAAAGAGCTGAAGTGAGTTTTTCAAGCTCTTCCAATTTGTATTCTATATTTTTTGCCCTCTGCGCTACGCCCTGCGCTTTTTGAACGTCGTTCCAAAAGCCTTCCGCGTGCATCTGCGAATTAAGCTGTTCCAATTCACCTTTAAGGCTTTCCACGTCGAGCGACTCTGCTATGCCGCCGATTTTTCCCGACAATTCCTTCAAATCCCTTTTGAGCTCGTCAATCTGAATCACTTTTTGCTCCTCACTAAAAATCAATTATATTAAATTATCGCACACGTCACAAATAATTGTCAACAAACAAAAGCGGCGGTAACACCGCCGCTTAAAATATTTTTCAGCAACCGCCTGCATCTGCCGCAGGTGCCGACACTGAACCGTGAGGGGCATAATCGTCGTCATGCTCCCAAACCACATCGATGTTTTCCCAGCCGTAAGGGTTTTTGCCGAACAATTCGGTAACAGCATCATTCCAAGCGTTAAACTGAACGCTGTCTTCGTTTACCATATCGGCGTAATAATACTCAGCCTCGAAAGACCCAACCAACCGAGGGGCGTCTCCGCTTCCGTCAAACAGGAACAATCCCGGAGTACAAAGTCTGGAATATGTCTTTTGAACACCGTTTGTGGTAATGTTGACAACCGAAGGACTCCATTTGGACTGATAATCAGGCATAAACGTATCGATAAAGTTAGCGTAAAGGTAATTAAAGTTGTAAGCACTTTCGGTCACGGCATCATTGTTTCTTGTAAGCATTGAATTTGCAAGATAGTTTCCGTTTTCGCTGACAATTACATTTCCGCTTCCGTCAAGATAGTATGAGTCTGTTTTTGTTCCGCCGTCAAGCCTGAAATCGAACATATAAATTGCTTCGATTGAGTATTTTCTCGCGAGGTAATCGGAAAGTCTTGTCGCAGCCGTAGTGTTAGGGCACCACACGCCGCCAAACATCACTGCGAAATAACCTTTGTTATGTGTCATCAGATATTCAAGCTGTGCGTAATTTGCAACTGTTTGATAAACATCAATTTTTTCGTCAAAAAACTTATCCTCAGCCGACGAATAGATATGGAAGCGTTTGTCGCCATAAATGTTGAAAGTATTTATGTTTGAAGTATCATAATCCACTGTACCTTCACCGACATCAGAACTACCGCTTACAACAGGCTTTTTAATCGCCAAAAGTTTGACCGCGTCGTCAAATGAAGCATAATTGACAACACTTGTCTGCGTGTTGTATTTAGGCTTGATAACAGGCGGCACTGCGCTTGAATCTATTATTTGCGGAGCAGCAGGCGCACCCTTTATGGCAAGAAGCATATGGTCAAGCCCCTGTTGAGCGACGTCGAAACCAAAAATTTTCGAAAGATGCGACTGAATTATCCCAAGGCCGCCGTTTGCCGTTCTGTTGTCCGAAAGAACCCGAAAAACATTGTTTTCAACTTCCGACGAATCGTCTGAAGCAAACCCACCGCTTAAAACAGGATTGAAGTGATGTACGGTAACACCCCACTCGTTTGCCTTTTGATTTACGAAAGCAAACCTTGCCGCCGCGCCGTAATCCTCGCTGTCAACATAAACAAGATACCTGCCGGTAGTTGTCAGCATGCTTTCAAGAGTGTTGTAAGTGATCGGCAAAATGTTGATTGGTCCTTCGATTGAGTATTTGTAAGAGTAATAGTTGTAATTTGCGGCAGGGTTGACAGGTATCTGCTCCCACTTAGCAAAAAGAGTAACGTCCTCGTAAGTAGAAAACTCTCCTTCGATCTTTTGACCCTCATTGTACCAGCCCAGGAAACGATGTCCGGCCCTGTAAGGCACGGGCATTTCCACGGCAGAGCCTCGCCTTATTGTCTGAGGCGCGACATCCCTTCCGCCTTCGGAGTCAAAAGTAACGGTGACGAACACCGACCGCCATTTAGCCGTTAAATGCGCATCGCCTGACACGGCAATAGTTACGCCGCCAACAGGCAAATCACCGACATACCAACCCAAAAATTCGTAATCGGTTCTTTTCGGTTCAGGCAGCGTCACAAATGAGCCGTAATCCGCCGTAATGTCCTGAATTTCGCTTCCGCCCGCCGAGTCAAAGGAAATTACTACTTTTTTGATTTGCCATTTCGCTTTGAGGGTAAGGTTTGATGTTACGGTATAATCGGAAAAAATCCACTTTTCTTCGCCGTTGTACCAACCGACCAAATCGTAGCCTGTTTTTGTCGGAGTTTGCGGCTGCGGAATTTTTCCGCCTTTAATAACCTCGACACTTTCGCAATTACTGCCTCCGTCACTGTCGAAATTAACAACGAAAATCATTCCGTAATCAAGCCTTCCCGAAACCGCGGCAGAATACCAGTCTGCTTCCGTCCCCTGAAAACCGTATTTTTCTTTGTAAATTTCAAAAACGGATTTTTTGTTAGGAGAACTAACTTCTCCCAAATTGATTTTGCTGCCGTCGGACAAAGTTAGCAAAATCTCGCCGTCTTTAAGTATAGCCCCGTCGATACCTTTGTTTGAAGATACGGAAAAGTAATCTTCTCCCTTTTCGTAAACTATTTTGTAAAAATCACTTCCGTTTTCAAAATGCGACTTTGCAACCGAAAGAGCTTTTCCGTTGTCGCCGCCGCATGCCGAAAGGGAAAACAACGCAGCAAAGCAGATTGCCACACAAAGCATAACCTTTAATAATCTGCGTCTATTCATATTTACCTCCCCTGTCTGTAATAAAATAATATCAAACTAAAAAGTCATTTACAACAGGCAAAAGAAAAAAGTCCGCAAAGTTGCGGACTTTTTTAACAATGTCATTTCAAATCCTTACCGCAGCAGTGTTTGAATTTTTTACCGCTGCCGCAAGGGCAAGGACCGTTGCGGTTAAGGTTAGGATTGATGTTAGGGTCTATTTTTTTAGGCTGGCCAGGCTGTTCGACAAGCACGCGTTTTACGTTTACCCTGAGGCAATATTTTACGGCGTCGTACTGAATTTCGTTGATCATTTTGTCAAACATATCAAAACCTTCGCCTTTGTATGCCTGAACAGGGTCATGGTTGCCGTATGCCATAAGACCTATGCCTCGGCGAAGCTGATCCATTGCGTCGATGTGGTCCATCCACTTTTCGTCGACGATTTTGAGCATAACAAACCTTTCGACCTCTTTAAAGTCTATGCCGTTTTGCTCGTTAGTTTCAACCTTTTTGTCAAGAGCCGAAACAATGTCCTCGTGAAGTTTTTTTCTGAATTCGTCAACAGTGATTTTGGAAACCTGTTCGTTTGTTACGTAAACTTCGTTTGTGTTGAAAAAGTCTTCGCAAAGCACGCGGTTAAGTTCCTCAACATCCCAGTCCTGAGTGCTGCGGTGAATATCGACGCACCTTTCGAGCACTTTGTCGACGACGGTTTTCGCCATTTCGATAAGGTCTCCGTGGATGTCCTCACCGTTCAAAACCTTTTGCCTTTCCTTGTAAATGAGCGTCCTCTGTTCGTTCATTACGTCGTCGTATTGCAAGACGTGTTTACGCGAGGAGAAGTTTCTGTCCTCAATGCGTTCCTGTGCCTTTTCGATTTGCCTTGTGATGATTTTGGCTTCGATAGGCATGTCTTCCTCAACGTGAAGCATGTTGAACAGGCTCTTCATCTTGTCGCCGCCAAAAATCCTTGCGAGATCGTCTTCCAGCGAGATGAAAAATACGCTTGAACCCGGGTCGCCCTGACGACCGGCACGGCCTCGGAGCTGATTGTCGATACGTCTGCTTTCGTGTCTTTCGGTACCGATAATGTGAAGTCCGCCGACTTCAAGCACCTTTTCCCTTTCGGCGTCTGTTTTTTGTTTGTGCTTTTCGTAAAAGTTTTTGTAAGTTTCGGTAGCGTGTTTTTCCTCATCGGTTTTGTTTGCTTTGTAGCTTATCGCGCTTTCGATAAGTTCGTCGCTGAAACCTTGGTTTGCCATGTCGCGTTTAGCCAAAAATTCAGGATTGCCGCCGAGAAGTATATCGGTACCACGACCTGCCATGTTGGTAGCTATGGTAACTGAGTTAAGCCTGCCCGCTTGCGCTACGATTTCGGCTTCGCGTTCGTGGTTTTTAGCGTTCAAAACGTTGTGTCTTATGCCTTTGCCGTTGAGAAGCTTGCTGAGTTCTTCGGATTTTTCGACGGTAAGCGTACCGATAAGAATAGGCTGACCAGTCTGATGTCTGTCCGCGACGTCCTCGACGATTGCGAGAAGCTTGCCGTGTTCCGTTTTGAAAATAACGTCGTTGTAGTCTTTTCTGATGACAGGCTTGTTTGTAGGAACTTCAACTACGTCAAGGTTGTAAATCGAGTTAAACTCGCCTTCTTCCGTTTTAGCAGTACCCGTCATACCGCTGAGCTTTCTGTAAAGACGGAAAAGATTTTGGAAAGTGATGGTAGCGAGGGTTTTGTTTTCCTCTTTGATACGAACGTTTTCCTTTGCTTCGATTGCCTGATGCAAACCCGCGCTGTAACGTCTGCCTTCCATTTTACGGCCGGTAAACTCGTCGACGATAACGATTTCGCCGTTTTCGACGATGTAGTCGTTGTCGCGTTTCATGATGTAGTTTGCTTTCAAAGCCTGCAAAATATAGTGGTTAAGCTCGGAGTTTTCGATATCCGACAAGTTGTCGACCTTAAAGAATTTTTCTGCTTTAAGTACGCCGTTGTCGTTGAGACGAACAGCTTTGTCTTTTTCGTCAATTTCAAAATCGTTGCCTTCGGACAAAGTTTTGGCAAACTTGTTGGCAGTCACGTACATTTCGCTCGAACGTGAGCCTCGTCCCGAAATAATGAGCGGAGTACGCGCTTCGTCGATGAGGATACTGTCCACTTCGTCGATGATACAGAAATCAAGGCTTCGCATAACAAGGTCGGCCTTGTTTGTAGCCATATTGTCTCTGAGGTAGTCAAAACCTATTTCGTTGTTGGTACCGTAAGTAATGTCGCAGTTGTAAGCCTCGCGTTTTTTGGCTCTGTTTTGGTTGTGAACGATGACGCCAACCGAAAGTCCCAAAAACTTGTAAATTTTACCCATCCACTCTGCGTCACGCTGAGCAAGGTAATCGTTTACCGTAACGATGTGAACGCCTTTTCCCGCAAGTGCGTTAAGGTAAGCAGGAAGCGTTGCGACAAGCGTTTTACCTTCACCTGTTGCCATCTGAGCGATACGTCCTTGGTGCAGAACTATGCCGCCGAGGATTTGCACGTGGAAGTGCCTCATGTTGAGAACCCTGTCGCCTGTTTCGCGCACTACCGCGAAGGCGTCGGGAAGAATGTCGTCAAGCGTTTCGCCGTCGGCAAGGCGTTTTTTAAGGACGTCGGTAGTTTCCCTCAGCTGGTCGTCCGACATAGCTTTGTACTTGTCGGAAAGAGCTTCAACCTTAGCCGCGATTTTTTCGAGAGCGGCGATTTCTTTTTCGTTTTGACTTTTAAACAAATTTCCAAAAATACCCATGTTTAACTCCGTGGATGAAACATCCGATAAGGAATAATTTAAAATAGTAGCAAGATAACTTTTACATTATCCCCGAAACAACCCATTTTATTAAGATATTATAACACAAAAGTAACAACCTATCAACAAACTGAAAAGCAAAATCAATCTGCGAAAAAGGTCTGATATTTGCGGTTTTCGTCGTTAAGGAAAAATTTAAGCAAAGTGTTGCGCAAAACGACGTAATTGTTTTTAACCATCATGGCGACGTATTTTTTTGAGCCTACAAGTACGACTGTTTTTTTCGCGCGGGTAATAGCCGTGTAAAGAAGGTTTTTGTTGAGTATGGTAGGCGAGCCGCCGTAAAGCGGGATGACCGCGACGTCAAACTCACACCCCTGACTTTTGTGTACGGTAATGGCGTAAGCAAGCATAAGGCTTGCAAGGTCACCGTGCATGTACTGAACTTTGCGTCCGTCCTCAAAAGTAATTTCGATAAACCCTTCGTACTGATTTACCTCGGTGACGTAGCCTATGTCGCCGTTGAACACTCCTTCGCCAAACTCGGTAAAGCCTTTTTCGGAAATTTTGACCCATTCCGCCTCATAGTTGTTTTGGGTCTGCATTACCTTGTCACCAAGCCTGAAAACCGTTTCGCCTATGCGGAACTCCCCTTTGCCTTTTGCTTTCGGGTTCAACTTTTCCTGCAAAAGCACGTTAAGTTTTTCAACTCCGGCAGGCCCCGATTTGAGAGGAGAAAGCACTTGTATGTCTTTCGGGTCGGCATGCGTAAAGGAAGGAAGACGAGTAGTTACCAACCCCACTATTTCCTCTGCGGTATGCGCCGCGTCTACAGTCGGCAAAAAGAAAAAGTCCTTGCTTTTGTTGTCGAAAACAGGCATTTTTCCCTCGTTGATAAGGTGAGCATTTGTTACTATCAGGCTGTCCGAAGCCTGCCTGTAAATGTAAGTGAGGTAATTTATATCAAACACTCCGCTTGAAATAACGTCGCCGAGAACGTTTCCTGCGCCAACCGACGGAAGCTGATCCTTGTCTCCCACAAGCACGAGCCTGCAGCCGGGTTTTAGGGCTTTGAGCAAACTGTTGAACAAAAGGCAGTCAACCATGGACATTTCGTCAATGATGACGGCGTCGCAGTCAAGCTGATTGCTTTCCTTAAAGCGAAACTGAGTTTTTCCGCCAACGCTTTCCACCCCCAAAAGACGGTGAATTGTTTTCGCTTCGTACCCAGTCGACTCGGAAAGTCTTTTTGCGGCGCGCCCCGTAGGAGCGACAAGTTCAGTTTTAAGCCTCATAGCGGCAAAAATTTTGCAAATGCATTTGACGAGAGTGGTTTTTCCCGTGCCGGGACCACCCGTAATTACCGTAACACCTTTGTTTGCCGCGCTCATTATAGCTTTTTTCTGGTCGGCGTGAAAGGCAAAATTGTTTTGTCTTTCAAATTCCGAAATGAAAAGTTCTACGTCGTCGACGCACTCGGCAGGCTGATAAACCATACGCACAAGCCTGCCCGCAATGCTTTTTTCCACAGACAGGTAGCGCGAAAGAGAAATCACCCTTTTTCCTTCCAACATCATGCTTCCCACAGCCGATTCAAGCTGCATGTCGGCAATGACGCTTTCCGTCTTGTCGGTAATGTCCTCCTGCAAATCAAGCAAAGCCGCAACCTTTTGTTTCAGCTCGTCAAAATACAAAAAGGTGTTGCCTGCCTTTTCCCCTGCTTCCTTCAAGGTAAAAACAACCCCTGCCCTGACGCGGAAAAGGCTGTTTTTTTCGATACCCACGCTTTCGGCGATTTTGTCTGCGGTGGAAAAGCCCACTCCGTCCACGTCGTCTATGAGTTTGTATGGGTTTGACGACACTACCTGCTCGGTACCGTCCTTGTAAACGTTGTAAATTTTAAGCGCAAGGTTTGTCGAAATGCCGTAGTTTTGCAAAGCCATAATCTGGTTTTGCATTTTTTTAAGGCCTATGCAGTTTTCGTAAATGGTAAGAGCCTTTGCTTTTGAAATACCCTTGACTTTTGACAAAGCGAGATAATCGTTTTCGATGACTTTAAAAGTATCCCTACCGAACTTGTCAACAATTGCCTTTGCCGTAATGGGTCCTATGCCCTTTATCAGTCCGCTGGAAAGATACTTGACTATTCCCTCGGGAGAGTCAGGTGTTTCGTACTTAAATGACGAAACGGAAAACTGCTGACCGAATTTTTGATGAACGACAAATTTGCCCTCACACGAGACGACTTCACCGTTAGTGAGGGCAGGCAATGAGCCGACAACGGTGATGTCCTCACCGTTGACGTTTAAAGTTGCTACGGTATAACCGTTTTCCGCATTGTAAAAAACGGTATTTTTTACGGTACCTTTAATTTGCATTACTTATTTCAAAAATTTTTGTGCATTGTTTAAGAGATCGTCCACCATGTCCACTTTTTCCCAAGGCAAACCGTCTTTGCCAAAGTGTCCGTAAGCGGCGGTTTTTTTGTAAATCGGGTTCAACAGTCCCAGTTTGTCGATAATGGCTTTCGGACGCAGGTCAAAAGTTTCGCACACAAGCTGTTCGAGACAGTTGTCTGAAATTTTGCCCGTACCGAAAGTATCTATACAAACGGAAACAGGTTTAGCCACGCCTATAGCGTATGAAACTTCCATACACACCTTGTCGGCAAGGCCTGCCGCCACGATGTTTTTGCAGATATAACGCGACATGTAAGCGGCGCTTCTGTCCACTTTCGTAGGGTCCTTGCCGCTGAAAGCTCCGCCGCCGTGAGGGCAATATCCGCCGTAAGTGTCGACTATGATTTTTCTGCCTGTAAGTCCGCTGTCGCCGTGAGGGCCGCCCACTTCGAAACGTCCGGTAGGATTGATGAAAAATTTGGTGTTTTCGTCAATAAGTTCGCAAGGAATTACTTCGAGAATAACGTGTTTTTTAACTTCCTCGCGAAGTTTTTCGGTGCTTACGTCTTTTGTGTGCTGGGTGGAAATTACCACGGCGTCAACTCTTGCCGGCACGTCGTCGCGGTATTCTACGGTAACCTGACTTTTTCCGTCAGGCAAAAGATAATCCAGCTTTCCGCTTTTTCTGACTTCGGAAAGTTTTTTGGTAAGTTTGTGGGCAAGCATTATAGGAAGCGGCATAAGTTCAGGCGTTTCGTTGCAGGCATAGCCGAACATCATACCTTGGTCACCCGCGCCTATTTTGTCCTCGATGTCGCTGCTGTCCTTTTTAAACTCCGAGCTGTTGTCGACGCCCAAAGCGATATCTGGCGACTGCTCGTTAATTGAAGTCAAAACCGCGCAGGTATCTGCGTCAAATCCGTATTTTGCTCTGGTGTAACCTATTTCCCTAACCGTGTCGCGTACAATCGTAGGTATGTCGACGTAACACGAAGTGGAAATTTCGCCCATAATGTGAACCATACCCGTACATGCGGTTGTTTCGCATGCGACGCGGGCGTCAGGGTCCTTTTCGATGATAGCGTCAAGGATAGCGTCCGAAATTTGGTCGCACATTTTGTCAGGATGTCCTTCAGTAACGCTTTCGGAAGTAAAAAATCTTACCTTTTGCTTAGCCATAAAATCCTCCGTAAAAAAAATGTCCTGCCGAGCGCACAGGACAACAAAAAACCTTAATTGTGCCATCTGTCAAGCTCGCTTGCGGAAATTAGCACCTTTTCATTGTCGAAAGGTTGCTGTGTCATCGACGGGTCCGTCCCTCCGACACTCTTGATGGTGAAAAGATTGTATATTTTTTTAAGAAAGGTGTCAAACGTTTGAGAGTAAAAAACAAAAAAGGCTTCGGTTTCCGAAGCCTCAAAAAAACAATTATTCGCCGACGTAAGGGAGCAAAGCCATGTATCTCGCGCGTTTGATTGCGGTAGCGAGCTCTCTTTGGTGTTTAGCGCAAACGCCGCTCATACGACGCGGAACGATTTTGCCTTTTTCGGTGATGAATTTTTTAAGTTTGTTTACGTCTTTGTAGTCGATTTCAACAACTTTATCTACGCAGAAATTGCAGACCTTTTTGCGTGAAGGTCTTTTAATATTGCGTTTAACGACTTTTTCTTCCATAATAATCTCCTTTTAAAAACGCACTTCACGTGCAATCAGAACGGCAACTCCTCGTCCTCGATAGGCGAGAGGTCGTCCACGGCAGGTCTTGATTTAGGTTTCGAAACAGGTTCGGCGTCGTCATAGGAACTGTTAGCCTTGCCGAGAAATTCAACGTTGTCAGCGACGATTTCGGTGACGTAACGTTTAATACCGTTGTTGTCCTCGTAACTTCTTGTCTGAATTGAGCCGACGACAGCGCATTGGCTGCCCTTTTTCAAAAACTTGTGGCAGTTAGCGGCTGCAGCGCGCCAAACGACGATGTTGAGAAAATCGGTTTGAGTTTCCCCGCTTTGTGACTTAAATGGTCTGTTGATAGCGAGAGAAAAGCGGCAAACGTCAACGCCGGAATTAGTGGTAGTAAGTTCCGGGTCGGCGGTAAGACGACCAATCAAGATAGCCTTGTTCATAAAAACCACTCCTTACTTTTTGATAACGATATGACGCATAGCCTGGTCATTGATACGAATTTGTCTTTCGATTTCAGCGACGAGTTCAGGTTTGCATTCGAAGTTCATGAGAACATAAAAACCGTCGTTTTTGTAGTTGATAGGGTAAGCGAGTTTTTTAACCCCCCATTTGTCAACTTTTTCGACCTGACCGCCGTCATCGGTAACGATTTGCGAAAGTTTAGCGATGAAAGCGTCTTTAGCTTCATCTGACGCAGCGCTGTCGATGATGAACAGAAGTTCGTACTTGTTCATATTTTTTACCTCCTTTTGGTCTTTCCGGCCCGCGGACGGGCAAGGATAAAATTGGCAATAAAAATTGCCATAGTATTGTAGCAGACTACGGCAATAAAATCAAGCGAAAACGCGTTAAAAAACTCAATTAAGTCAAACGTTTTTGGAAAGTTTGACAAGGTCCTTTTTTTCACCGCAAAGCACGAGTTTGTCGTTCGCGTGAATAACGAACTCACCTGCAGGCGAAGTGGTAATTTCTCCGTCGCGGTTAACCATAAGGACGTTGAGCTGATATTTTTGTCTGATTTTTAATTCGATGAGAGATTTTTCCGCCCAGTATTCCGGAGCCTCAACCTCAATGATTTTAAAGTCGGGAGCGATTTCGGCAAGCTCTTTCATAGTAGGCGAAGCGAGAAGAGTGCCAAGTTTGTATCCCGATTCCGCCTCAGGAAAAACAACCATGTCGGCGCCGATTTTTTGCAAAACTTTTGCATGCTGTTCGCTCTGCGCTTTGGAAACTACGTATTTGACGCCTATTTCCTTGCAGATGAGAGTAGCCAAAATGTTTGCCTGCATATTGTTGCCGATAGCAACCACGACAACGTCCAAAGTGTCAAGTCCGAGCTGACTTACCGCGTGTTCGTCAAGGCAGTCCGCCACTACCGAGTGAGTAACGTATTCAGCTATGTCTTCGACGCGTTGCTGGTCGATATCCACTGCCAGAACCTCTTTTCCCCAAGAATAAAGCTGTTTCGCCACCGCGCTGCCGAATCTGCCGACTCCGAGTACGGCGAATTGTTTTCCGTTAGGAATGTTGTTCATAAATCTTCTCCTCAACCGATAATAATTTTGCTGTCTGGATATTTGATGTTAAGTTTGTTTGCGCCTATTACCGAGTAAACGACGCAAAGGAAGCCCGCTCTGCCGAGATACATAAGCAGGATAAGAACTATGCGACCTACTTCCGAAAGGTCATAAGTAATGCCGGTAGTAAGTCCGACGTTTGACAAAGCCGAAATACACTCAAAAAGCAAAGCGTGAATTTCGACGCCGCTTTCCGAAATGCAGAGCACCGCGAGAGCGACAATAATCGCCAAAATGTAAAAGACGAAAATAGCCACCGCTTTGTTGAAAGCTTTTTTGGAAATGCTTTTTTGCGCCATGTGGTAGTCGTCCCTGCCGCCGAAGCAGCTACGAAGGCTTGCCAGAATAACCAAAAAGGTAGCGATTTTAATACCGCCGCCTGTGGAAGCAGGCGAAACGCCTATGACCATAAGCAAGTCGCTGACAAGGTAACCGCCGGAAGTCAAAGCCCCCTGATCGACGGTGTTGAAGCCTGCCGAACGTGTAGTCATCGACTGAAACAGCGAAGCCAAAACCTTTTGTCCGAAAGTCAGGTTGCCGATTGTATCGGGATTGTTGTATTCCGCGATGAGAAAATAAAGCGCTCCGCCGAAAAGCAAACCGAAGCTTGCAAAGACAATCATTTTTGTATTGAAAGTGATTTTGTCTTTTTTAACCACTCTGCCGATAATGTTCATGATTACCGAAGCGCCTATACCGCCACAGAAAATTACCGATATGGTAACTATGTTAAAAAGCGGATTATCGACAAACGGCGTCATACCCGTTCCGCCCATGAGGTCAAAGCCCGCGTTGCAAAAAGCCGCAACGGAATGGAATAACGAACGCCATATCGCAAGCCCTACTCCGCCTTCCATAGTGAGAAAGACAGGCAAAACGGCAGCGGCTCCGATAAGCTCAATGATAACGGTGACAATAAAAATGACCTTTGTGATTTTTGTGGACATTTTAATGTCGTCGTTGCCGAAACTTTCGGAAATAGAGAGTTTGTCTTTAAGGGAAATTCGTTTTCTCAAAGCCATCATCATGAGCGAAGCCAAGGTCATAAAGCCAAGGCCGCCGAACTGAATGAGCAAAAACACAACCAACTGCCCGAAAAAGTTGAAGGTAGTATAAGTGTCTACCACCACAAGACCGGTAACGCACACCGCGCTTGTCGAAGTAAACAACGCGTCGACAAGTCCTACCGAGACGCCTTCCCGTGCCGAAAAAGGCATTACGAGAAGAAAGGCTCCTATCGAAATAAGCAGGATATAACCCAGCGCGATTTTAATTGTAGGAGAAAACGGCTTGTGTTTTCTTATTATGCCACTTGCTTCCATGATAAAGGATTATAACAAAATAAAAAGCAAATTGCAACAAATTACGAAACAGAATTTTCGCCCCGCTTGATAAAAACGAAGCGAAAAATCAGTCAGAAACTTTAATTTTTGGTTCAAAAACCACTTTGTTGAGGTAATCGGGATTGTTTTTTGCGTATTGAGTCCACGAATTGCCGAATTTTTTAAAAAACAAATCGGCAATGTTCATATAGTCGCAGTTTCTTTCCTTGCAGCCGTTTAAAGCCGCCAAAATAAGCTTTTGAGTTTCAGCGGAAATTTGCGACACCGCATCTTTACTTATTTCCCCGTCGCTTTCTGGGAGGAAATTCACCACGTCCCCCGAAGCGTCGGTACGCTGCCTTTTGAGTTTTGCTTCAAACTCTACTTTAAAAACAGGAACTCCGTCTTCAAAAAGCGTTTCGAAAGATATTTTTTTGGAAGCTATGCCTACCGTAATTTCACTTTCGACCCCAAACTCATTGGAAGAAGAATTAACGACAAAGGAAGCGTACGCCGACGGATTTGAAAGCAGAGCAAACCCTTTTGACTGCATTTCGTCAAGTTCCCCCGCGTATTGTCCTTTGTTAAATACGCATACCGACGAACAGTCGTAAAGCGAGGGTTTTTTCCCGTCTCCCTTTTCGTCCTGCGAAGCCGATTCTTCCTTTTTCTTTACTACGCTTAAATAGGAAGCGGAAGAAGGAGAAATTTGATTTTCGGCAAACTTTTGCAGATAATTGTTTACCCCTCCCGTTTTGTCGGAAGCGGTTTTTATTATATCCTGAAGCGCGAAAGACACAATTTGCTCAACAGGCGACGCCGATTCGAAAACGTCTTTGGCCTTTCCCTCGCAAAACGCCACAACTACGTCGTCCTTAAAGGCGTCGGAAAAAGTGAAGTAACCCAAAAAGCTCAACACGTTTACCTCCTTTATTCCCTCACCCATAAGGATAATTCCCGTCTGAGCAAGCGACGGGTCTTTGCCCGAAACTCGGTGTATATCGCCCACCGCTTCTTCGATGGTTTTTCCCTTTCCCGAAAGAAGTTTCGTGTCAGCACCGCCGCTTTGGTCCTGTCCCGAAGGCGCTACAACCTCAGCCGTTACTTCAAAGCCGCTTTGGTCTTTGTCTATGGCAAGCCCCAAAACAACTGCTCTGTCGGCAAGTTCGTTTCGCGTATAGCTGTTGGCAAGCCACAAAGAAAGGCAAACCGCCAAAAACAACAAAATTTTTCCTGCGAATTTTTTCATTGTTCTTTCACCTCCGAAACGCGTCGGATGCTTTTTTCACCGCCGTGTTTTTTGTTTGCCGCAAAAACCAGCAAAGGCGAAAGGATAGGCACCGCATACTGCAAAAACATAGTGACGTATTTTCCTGCTCCCAAAATAAACAAATCGGAAATCATCTGCTGCACCGGCAAAATCAAAGGCGCTACAAGAACTAGCAAAGCCACCGCGGCAAAACATATGACATGCCCTTTGTTGCTGTTTATCGAAAAAGCTTTGTCAAGCGCCACCGTTGCCGCCCAAAAGTAAAGCGTTGATTTTAAAATTATCGAGCTTAACCAAATGATTACGAAAATCCAGTCAAGTCTTCCGTAACTTGTGCCTGCGATGTTAAACCCCGAAACTTTGACCAATGCGTTTTGAGCATAAGGCGCAAGTTCTCCGAAAAGGCATAAAAATGTGATTTCAAGCATTACGGTAAGCACCGCGCCTACTAAAAAGGACACTATGAACGGAGTAAAAAATCTTTTGCCTACCGAAACGTTTCCGAAGCAGAAAAACAAAAACAGGCAGTCCGAAAACCAAAAGGACATGTTTACGCTTCCGTCCAAAGCAGGCTTAAACCCTTCCGACAAAAAAGGATTCAGTTCGGTAAGGTCGGTGTATTTTACCGACAGCAAAATTATGAGCAAAACCGAAATCAAAATGAACACGAAAAAAATCTGAGTAACCCTCACCGTGTTTTTAAGTCCTTTTGCCACGTTGTAGCCTATTACCAAAAGCACTGGCAAAATAAAGGCAGCCCAGTTTGTAACGACGCTAAGCGATGTGGACATAAGGTCAACGGTATCCACAAGGCCGCCTGTTATACGCAAGGTAAAAAACAAGGCGTAAAGCGTCATCAAAACTTTTGCAACGGGAGTTGAGACCGTCATGCAAAGTATTTCGTAAAAACTTTTGCCGCCGCAGTTTTTCATTGCGAAAAGAATTGCCACAAAACACAAAAAATCAACGGCAAACAGGAGCGACATACTTATCCAGCTGTCACGCCCCGCGAAGCTTGCGAGAATACCGGGAAGCGAAAGATATTTGCCGCCCGACATAACTATGACTATGAGCAGGCAAAGCTGCGTTTGTTTTACACAATTGTTCATTGTTTTGTCTCCTTTCCTCTGAGGGACAAATCGGCATTTCTTTTTTGGTTAAGGTCGATGAGCGACTTTCGCAAAATGGCGTCCTTTTTATCCTTTTTCACCGACGGCGAAAGAGGCGAAAGATAAGGAGTGCCGAAGTCGTCGATAGAAACGACGTAACTTACCACAAACATAACGCCAAGTAAAATTCCCAAAATTCCGACAAGTCCGCCTATCAAAACAAAACAAAGCCTCAAAAATGAAAACAGCATCGTATTGTCAGGCATTGAGTAAAGCCCTATTCCCGACATCGCTCCGATCATAACGGCAGGCGCGCCGAGAAGCCCTGCTTTTACCGCAGCGTCGCCCAAGATAATTGCTCCCACGATACTAAGCGACAGCCCCGCTATCTGCGGCATACGCGCGTTTGCCTCGCGCAAAATGTCAAACAAAATTATCACCACAATCATTTCCACCAAAGGGGTGAAAGGAATGCCCTGCACCGACGACAATACGGTAATCAAAAATTTGCTTGGCAAAATCTGATAATGAAAAAGCTGCAAAGCAACGTACACCGCAGGCAAAAGCACGGCGATAATCATTGAAATAAGCCTCAGCACCCTTCCGAGCGAAGCCGTGTAAGGTGTGTAGTAATAGTAGTCGTCGGGTGACTGAACGTCCTCCAAAAAAGTGTAAGGCAGAGTAAGCACGATAGGACTGCCGTCGACGATTACGGCGACTTTGCCTTCAAGCAGTTTTGACGCCACCACGTCGGGTTTTTCAAAACTTCCGACAAGCTTAAAAAGCGTTGTTTTGTCCGCGTCAAGGTAAACAGCCACGAAACTGCTGTCAAGCACCCCGTCTGTTTTGATTGTTTTTATTTTTTCGGTTATGCTTTTGACTATTTTGTCGCTTGCCGTACCTTTGATATAGCACACAGCCACCATGGTGTTTGTTTTGTCCCCGACGGTAAAACTGTCCGCCTTGAAGTTTTCGGTTTTAAGTCTTTTTCGCAAAAGAGTGAGGTTTGTTTTTATGTTTTCGTTAAACCCCTCTCTCGGTCCTTTTGTGGAACGCGAAGTAGGCGGTTCGGCAACCGCCCTGTATTCTATTGTCTTTGTGTCGACGATTACCGCGTCATTTTCCTTTTCCACAAAAACTATTGTCTTGCCGTCCAAAAACTCGTCGCACACCTTGTCAAAATCGCTTTCGGTCTTGCAATCCGCGCCGAAAATAATTTTTTCCACAAGGCTCTCGGCGGAAAGCGGCTCCTTCATTTCGATGAGCGGTCTTACCACAAACTGCGTCACCTTGTCTGATGAACACATTGTATCGAGAAAAAACACGTCTACGTTCTTTCCGTTTAGCGAAAGCGTTCTGTGTTTAAGGTCGAAAAATTGCGAAAATTTTTGCAAAAAGCTGTTGGTATCCATAGCGGTAGTGTGTGAAATAAAATTAAAATAATGCGGCGGTGTTGACACTTGCGAGTTTATAAACTAAACTAAATACATAACCACACTATACGGAGAAAATTATGAAGTGCATGATTTCAGCCGAAAAAAAGCGCAAACTCAAACAGACATCTCAACTCATGGAAAACGGCGGAATGGCGGACATCGAAGTGGCTCATCTTTTCAAATACGAACCGATAGACAAAATTGCCGCCAAACTGGGAATTAAAAAGGATGAAATCGAGCATTACGGCGACAACAAGGCAAAAATTAAACCTCGCGACGACGGCAAGCAATCCAAACTGGTGCTTGTCACCGCGGTAAACCCTACTCCTGCGGGAGAAGGAAAAACCACGGCGTCGATAGGACTTGTGGACGCGCTCGCACTTAAAGGCGTGAAAGTATGCGCCGCGCTTCGCGAACCTTCGTTGGGACCGGTATTCGGGCTTAAAGGAGGCGCCACGGGAGGCGGTTTGTCGCAAATCATACCGATGGAAGACATAAACCTGCACTTTACGGGTGACCTGCACGCGATAACGGCAGCAAACAACCTGCTGTCGGCTTTGATAGACAACCATATTTACCAAGGCAACGAACTGAGGCTTGACAAAGACAGGATCATGTGGCGCAGAGCCACCGACACAAACGACAGAGCGCTAAGACGCATAGGCGTAGCACTCGGCGGAACAGACGGACAGCCTCGTGAAGACGGATTTAACATCACTGCCGCAAGCGAAATTATGGCGATGCTTTGCCTTGCGGCTGACTTACAGGACCTCAAACACAGGCTGGGAGAAATTTCCATAGGCTACGACCTTGACGGAAGGCTTGTGCACGCGAAGGAACTGGGCGGTACCGACGCCATGGCTATTTTGATGAAAGACGCCATAAAGCCTAACTTGGTACAAACGCTTGCTGGCACCCCCGTCATTGTTCACGGCGGACCTTTTGCCAACATAGCCCACGGCTGCAACAGCCTCATCGCGACAAAAACGGCGTTGAGCTACGCCGACGTGATAGTTACCGAAGCAGGCTTCGGCGCGGACCTCGGCGCGGAAAAATTTTTGAACGTAAAATGCAGGATAGGCGGTATAAGCCCCGACGCGGTAGTTATCGTAGCCACGGCAAGAGCTCTTAAAATGCACGGCGGAGCCAAAAAGAGCGAGCTGAAAAACGAGGACCTCACCGCTTTGAAAAACGGTTTGCCTAACCTTGAAAAGCACATCGAAAACGTCACAAAACACTTCAATCTGCCTGCAGTAGTCGCAATAAACAAATTTACCGGCGACACGAAGGCCGAAATTGACCTCATCAAAAAAGTCTGCGCTTATCACGGCGTAAAGGCAATAGAAACCGAAGTATGGGCAAAAGGCGGATACGGCGCGAAAAAACTTGCCGACGAAGTCATTAAAATTTTGGAAGGACCTAAGCAGCAGCTCAGCTTCACCTATGACGACAGCGATGAAATCGAAGTAAAAATCGAAAAAATCTGCAAAAACGTATATGGCGGAAAAGGCGTTTACTTCACCAAACAAGCGCAAAAACAAATCAACGACATCAAAAATCTCGGCTTCGGCAAACTTCCGGTAATAATTGCCAAAACCCAGTACTCACTTAGCGACGACCCGTTAAAGACCGGACGTCCCGAAGAGTTTTACCTCACCGTGCGTGAAGTACAACTGAGGAGCGGCAGCGGCTTTATCGTCGCCGTAGCGGGAAACATCATGCTTATGCCGGGACTTCCTAAGGTACCTGCGGCGTGCAACATGACGATTACGCAGGAAGGCGTAATTCACGGACTGTTTTAAAAGGAGGAGAAAGATATGTTTAACGAAGTTTTGGCGATACTTGCCGAATACTGGTATCTGGTTTTAATCTCGCTTGCCGTCATTGTCGCTTTTGTCGTGCTGATTGTCAAAAAAAGCAAAAAATCCGCCAGAGAAAAGCAGACGGAAGTCAAGGAAAACAGAGAAGTAAGATATTCCTCCGACCACACTCCTTTTGACGGCGATGGAGAAGAAAAAGCCACATTCACCAAAGGCGACATAGTGTTGAAAAGAGGCGTAACGCTGATTGCGGGAAGCAACGGCGACATAAAAGCGGGAAAATACACGGTACTCACCTCTATTGACGGAGTTGAGGCGTTTAACGTCAGGATCAACGGTTTCGTCAGAGAAGTCGAGCACAACGCCACGGTTATTTTGGCGGACGGCGATACGATATGTCCAGTTTCGCACACTATAGTACTAAGATAACATGTTTAAACTTCACAACAGCTGGGACGATGTGATAGGCAGCGAATTCGAAAAGCCCTATTTTTTGAAATTGTCGGAGTTTTTGCGTGAGGAATACGCAACAAAAACAATTTTTCCTCCGAAAAACTTGGTATTCTCATCGCTGAAAGCGACTCCGTACGATGAGGTGAAGGCAGTGATATTGGGACAAGACCCCTATCACGGCGTAGGTCAGGCGCACGGGCTTGCCTTTTCGGTCATGCCGGGAGTACAGCCGCCGCCAAGCCTCATGAACATTTTCAAGGAAATAAATCAAGAATACGGCACCCATCTGGGGAAAAACGGCTGTCTCATAAGCTGGGCAAAACAAGGCGTATTGCTTTTGAACGCGGCACTCACCGTAAGACAGGGACAGGCAAACAGCCACAAAGGACAAGGCTGGGAAATTTTTACCGACGAAATAATAAAAGCCCTCAACAAGTCTGAAAAACCTATAGTATTTATGCTGTGGGGCTCAAACGCGAGGAGCAAAAAAAGTCTGATTACCAACCCGAAGCACCTTGTGCTTGAAACGGTACATCCTAGTCCCCTTTCGGCATACAACGGATTTTTCGGCTGCGGACACTTCAAAAAGGCAAACGAGTTTTTACAAAAATTCACTCAGCCCATTGACTGGTCCTCTGCACAATGACAAACAAAAAAAGCGGTCTTTTGACCGCTTTTATTTTTTGTTTATTTGTTTTTGACAAGGTCTTTTGCTTTTGCAACGATGTCGTTTACAGTCATGTTGTACCTTGCTTTAAGCTGCGGAATTTTTCCTACTTCGCCGAACTGGTCGTAAATACCTATGCAGTCGCATTTGACAGGACAGTTTTTGGCAAGAACCTCGGTTACCGCCGAATAAAGTCCGCCGATAACGTTGTGGTTTTCAACGGTAAGCACAGCCTTTGTCTTTTTTGCAGATTTGACGATTGCTTCCTCGTCGATAGGTTTGATTGTGTGAATGTTGATTACCTCAACCGAAATGCCCTCTGCTTTAAGCATGTCCTTTGCCTGAATGGCGTCAGCCGTGCAAAGACCCGAAACAAAAATCGTGAGGTCTTTTCCGTCGCATATTTTGTCTGCCTTAAACAGGTTGAATTTGTATTTTCCGTCGGTGAACACGTCAGGAGTTTCCTTGCGGAACATTCTGATGTAACAAGGTTTTTCGCATTTTACGATTTGAGGGAGCGCTTGTCTCAATTGTTCGGCGTCGACAGGCTCGAAAATTACCATGTCGGGAATGCTTCTCAAAACCGCGATGTCCTCAAAGCTCATGTGCGAACCGCCGTTAAGTTCGGCAGCGATGCCGGGGTCTGTACCTACTATTTTAACGTTTTGCTGCGCATAAGCCACAGAAACTGCAATCTGGTCACAAACTCTTCTGGTAGCAAAAGGAGTGAAGGTGGTTACGAAAGGAATAAATCCGTAAGCCGAAAGACCTGCGGCAACGCCTACCATGTTAGCCTCGGCGATACCTGCTTCAAATGTCCTCGAAGGGAACGCATTGTGCAAAGGCACTGTTCCGTCAGCTTTGGCGAGGTCGGCATCAATCAAAACGATTTTTTTGTTTTTGTTCATCAACCGCTCCATTTCGGCGGCAAAAACTTTTCTCATTTCCATAAGTCACCTCACTTCAACTCAGCCAAAGCCCTTTCGTAATCGGCTACGGTAAACGGCATGCTGTGGTTGCCAACCCCTACTTCCTCGATAAATTTGACGCCTTTTCCTTTGACTGTGTCGAGAATAATGGCGGTAGGTCTGGTTTTGCATTTTTTGGCTTTTTCGACAGCGGCGTCTATGGCGTCGATATCGTGTCCGTCAATGCGGATAGCGTTGAAACCGAAAGACTTGAATTTCTTTTCATAGTCTTCCATGTTGATTATGTTTTTGGTATAGTCGTCAATTTGCATGCCGTTGTTGTCGACAAACAAAGTGAAGTTGTTGAGTTTGTTTTGTGCGGCAAACATTACTGCTTCCCAAACCTGGCCTTCCTGGCTTTCGCCGTCGCCAATTACGCAGTAAATCCTCGCTTTTTCACGCGCCAGCTTTGCGCCGAGTGCCATACCGACGGCACAGGAAATACCCTGTCCCAAAGAACCCGTCGTCATGTCCACGCCTGTTGTGAGGTTCATGTTGCAGTGGCTGGGAAGTTTTGTTCCTATTTTGTTGAGGGTGTTGAGTTCCTCTTTCGGAAAGTACCCGAAACTTGCCAGCGTAGCATAAAGCGCCGGTCCCGCATGCCCCTTCGAAAGCACAAGCCTGTCCCTTCCCTTCATGTGAGGGTTTTTAGGGTCGATGTTCATGTGCTTGGTGTACAGCACCGCAAGCAAGTCGGCGAGCGAAAGGCATCCGCCGATATGTCCGACGCCGATGGAAGCAATGCATTGCATGGTGAGACTTCTGATTTCCTTACTTCTTTCGATGCAATCCATACTGACTCCTTTGTAAAACGCGTATTCACGCTTAATCGTCATAAAAAGTATAACATACCGAAGGTAATAAACAAACAAAATCCATAAAAAAACAGCAATGAAATTTTTTCCTTTTTAAAAAGCGGAACAAATCGTTCCGCTTTTTTCACGCCTTCCAAAAATCAAGTTCTTCAAGCAGTTTTTGCTGAACGTCGGCATGAATCTGTTCGTCCTCCGCTATACGCAAAAGCAAAAGTTTCAGGCTTTCGTTTTTTACCTTTTCCGCTGCGGCGCGGTATTGCCTTACCGCATCCTTTTCGTCGTTGATGTTAGTCATAAGCATCTGAAACAAATTTTTGGAGTAGTTTACCCAACTGCCGCTTAGCGGCGCGTCGAAATAGAAAAACACAGGGTCGCCGCCGAACTTAATCATTGCTTCCCCCAAAAGGTCCATGTGCTTCATTTCGACCTTACCTATTTCGGCAAAAATTTTTGCGGCGTGCTTTGCATACTTGTTTGCCACAAGATGCTGATAGACGTACTGCAATACGGCAGTTGTCTCACTCTTTTTAGAGCAGTAAAGTTTTTTGAGAATTGCCACGGTAAATTCGCAGCGGGACGCGTTTTCGATTTCAGGGTACTCGCCTGCGGCGGCATACATTTCGGGAAGTGTCATCAAAAAAATCTCCTTTAAAATTTGTTGTATGATATGAAAAAAAAGCAAAAAGTGTTAAAAAATCGTCTTTACAAAGGTTTTTTGCAGGTGTATAATAAATAAAGCAGAAATGCAAATTAAGGAAAAAATCAAGGAGACAGTTATGGACAAGGTTATTCAACAAAAACTGGATGCATTGCAAAACGTAGTTGGCAACACTCCGCTTGCCAAAATCAATTTGAAATACAAAGGCAAGGAAACCTCTGTATATGCTAAACTCGAATACTTCAACTTTTCGGGAAGTATTAAAGACAGAATGGCATATTACATTTTGAAAAACGCATACGAAAAAGGCGACATCAAACCGGGCGACGAAATCAGCGAAGCAACAAGCGGCAACACTGGTATCGCATTTTCGGCACAAGGCGCTTATCTCGGACATAAAGTCAACATTTTTATGCCTGAATGGATGAGCGTTGAAAGAATCAACCTTATCAAGTCTCTCGGCGCAAACGTAGTTTTGGTTTCACACGAACAAGGCGGATTTACCGGTTCGGTAGCCATGGCTAAGGAATACGCAATAAAGAACAACGGATTTATGCCGGGACAATTTGAAAACGAAGCAAACGTAATGGCACACTACACCACTACCGGTCCTGAAATTTTGAAACAGATGGAAAAATTCGGCGTAAAACCTGACGCTTTCACCGCAGGCGTAGGCACAGGCGGCACAATGATGGGTACGGGACTTTTCCTGAAGAGCCAAATTCCTGACATCAAGCTTTACC
Source organism: uncultured Clostridia bacterium (assembly GCA_944336125.1). Taxonomy (GTDB): domain Bacteria; phylum Bacillota; class Clostridia; order Christensenellales; family CAG-314; genus Heteroclostridium. The sequence continues at coordinate 127,004 of CALVLA010000001.1, forward strand.
CTATGGAACCTGCAAGCTGCTCGACTTTGCTTAACGGTTCGGTTGGTCCTCACCGTATCCAGGGTATCGGCGACGAATTCGTACCTCCTATCGTAAAACTCGAAAAACTCGATGACATCATCGAAATCGACGACGGTGACGCAATCATCATGGCTCAGAAAATCGCAAAAGTTCTCGGTATGGGCGTTGGTATTTCTTCGGGCGCAAACCTCTTGTCGGCACTTTACGTACAGGAACACTTCGGCAAAAAGAACGTTGTTACCGTATTCGCAGACGACAACAAAAAATATCTGTCCACCGACTACTCGAAGGTTGAACCTGTTAAACCGGGCTTCATTTCCAGCGACGTCGAAGTCATCAGCTTTGACTCTGTCAGATAACCTTAAGTTAAAAAATACGACCCCTTTGCGGGTCGTTTTTTTTATTTCGTATTTACATTTTGTTTTTAAGTGATATAATTATAATATAAATAATAAATTTCTTGCATCACGGAGGTTGACCATGAAATTTGACGATACGATTATCACCATAAGCAGGGAATACGGAAGCGGCGGAAGGATTATCGGGCAAAAACTTGCCGAAAGACTGGGGATTCCTTTTTATGACCACGAACTCATCACCCTTGCCGCAAAGGAAACGGGTATGAGCGAAGAATTTTTGAAAAACACCGAGGAAAGAGCCAACCATTCTCTGCGCTTTTCACTTTCATACCTTGGCAATCTGAGCTACACAATGCCGCTCAACGACCAGGTTTTCATCGCGCAAAGCAAAATTATTCACGACATCGCAGACAAAGGTCCGTGCGTTATCGTAGGCCGCTGCGCAGACTACGTTCTTAAAGATCACAAACACTGCCTCAACGTATTCGTCCACGCAAACCTCGACTACCGTATGTACAGAGCAATCAAACACTACGATTTCCCTGAACAAAAAACGGTTGAAAAGACCAAGGAAATGATTTTGAAAATCGACAAGCAAAGGGAAACTTACTACAACTATTACACCGACCACGTCTGGGGCAAGGCAAGCAACTACCACATCTGCCTTGACAGCAGCCAGCTGCATATAGACGGAACGGTTGACGTCCTCATGAAATTTGTCGAAGAGTTTGAAAACAAACGCGAAGACTGAAAAATCAAAACAAAAAAATAAACCGCTTTGCAAACGCAAAGCGGTTTTTGTTTAGCCTACTATAATGTTTACCAGCTTGTTAGGAATTGCAATTACTTTTTTGATTTGCTTTCCTTCGACAGCCTGCTTGATTTTTTCGTCGGCAAGAGCTGCTTCCTCCATGTCTTTCGGAGACGCTCCGTGAGCCACTACTATTTTGCTTCTGATTTTTGCGTTAATCTGAACGACTATTTCCACTTCGTCCTTGACCAAAGCTTTTTCGTTTAATACAGGGAATTTTTGATTGAACACCGAGTACTCGTTACCTGTCTGTTCCCAAAGTTCCTCTGCAAAGTGAGGTGCCAAAGGAGCCATAAGTTTGATAAGGTCGAGGCAAATGTCGCGGTAAAGTTTTGCGTTTACCTTTTCCCCGTCGGAGTACTTCGACAAAGCGTTGGTAAGCTCCATCATTCTGGCGATTGCCGTGTTGAAGCTGAAGGTCGAATAGTTGTCGGTAATGTTTTTGATTGCGTAGTTTCTAGCATAGTCGAGGTCTTTTTCGGCACTTCCGAACACGTCTTCGTTGCCCTCGAAAGAGTTTGCTTTAAGAACGATACGCTCTACCCTGTCCATCCATTTTGCGATAGCCTTGATACCGTCGTCGCTCCAAGGTCCGCCCTCTACGTAGTTGAAGCCGAAACCGAGATACATCCTGAATACGTCACTGCCGTAAACCGAAATATAGTCGTCAGGGCTTACCACGTTGCCGCGTGACTTGCTCATTTTGTTTCCGTCTGTTCCCAAAATTACGCCTTGGTGAACGAGGGAAGTAAACGGCTCGTCAAAGTCAAGGTATCCCATATCGCGCAAAGCTTTAGTGAAAAATCTCGCGTAAAGCAAGTGCATGCAGGCATGTTCCGCGCCGCCGATGTATTTGTCGACAGGCAGCATTTTATTGATCCACTCTCTGTTGAAAGCTTCCTTGTCGTTTTTGCTGTCAGGGTATCTCAGGAAGTACCAGCTGCTGCAAACGAAGGTGTCGAGAGTGTCAGGGTCACGCAAAGCGTCGGCACCGCACTTAGGACATTTGGTGTGCATAAATCCTTCGTGTTTTGCCAAAGGACTTGTTCCGTCAGGCGTAAAGTTTACGTCGTAAGGAAGTTCTACCGGAAGTTGATCCTCAGGAACAGCAACAGCTCCGCAATGAGGACAATGTATGACAGGAATAGGCGCGCCCCAGTATCTTTGACGCGATACCAGCCAGTCACGCAGACGATAGTTTGTTTTGAGCTCACCCTTGCCGCTTTCAGCAAGTTTTTCGATGATTTTGACTTTTGCCTCTTCGGTGGTCATTCCGTCAAATTCACCGGAATTTACGAGAATTCCGTATTCAACGAAAGGCAGGTCGTCGTTTCCGTTTTTGCCTTTGATGACACGCGTGATAGGAAGACCGAATTTGTGAGCAAACTCGAAGTCCCTTTCATCGTGCGCAGGAACGCCCATGACCGCGCCGGTACCGTAAGAATAAATTACGTAGTCGGCAATCCAGATAGGCACTTTTTTGTTGTTTATCGGGTTGATGGCATATGCCCCAGTGAACACACCGGATTTTTCCTTGGTGGTCGAAAGCCTTTCGATTTCGTTTGTTTTAGCAACGTCGTCAACGTATTTTTCCACCGCGGCTTTTTGTTCTGCGGTAGTGATTTCTTTTACCAACGGATGTTCAGGCGCAAGCACCACGTAGCTTACTCCGAACAGCGTGTCGGCACGCGTAGTAAAGGCGCGGAAGCTTTTGCCGTGTCCGTCAATTTCAAACTCGATTTCGCCGCCCGTGGATTTGCCTATCCAGTTTTTCTGCATAAGCTTTGTCTTTTCAGGCCAGTCAAGCTTGTCAAGGTCACGGAGAAGTTCTTCCGCATAGTCGGTTATTTTAAAGAACCATTGAGTAAGGTTTTTTCTGATAACTTCGGTTCCGCATCTTTCGCAGCAGCCTTCCTGTACCTGCTCGTTTGCAAGTACGGTGTTGCACGAAGGACACCAGTTGACAGGCGCTTCCTTGCGGTATGCCAAACCGTGTTTGAACAACTGCACGAAAATCCACTGCGTCCACTTGTAGTAGTCAGGCATGCAGGTTTTGACTTCGCTGTCCCAGTCGAACATAGCCCCCATGTTTCTGAGCTGTTCTTCCATGATGGAAATGTTTTTCAATGTGCTGTCTTTAGGATGAATGCCGGTTTTGATTGCATAGTTTTCCGCAGGCAGACCGAAAGCGTCAAATCCCATCGGCTGGTAAACGTTGTAACCTTGCATACGCAAAAATCTGGCATAGCTGTCGGACAAACCGAAGTTGTACCAGTGACCTATGTGAAGCTTTGCGGCGCTAGGGTATGAAAACATTTCAAGGACATATTTTTTGTCTTTGATGTTGTTTTTGTCAAATTTGTAAAGATTTGTTTCTTCCCATTTTTTGCGCCATTTTTTTTCGATTTCCACGTTGTTCATAACTTTTTTACCCGTATGAAAATTATTTTTGTGTGATTGTTAAATTACTGAATATGATATCGCAATGCCAAAAAAAAGTCAACAAAACAACGTTTTTTGCATTGTTTCAGGCAAAAAACATAGCAAAACAACATGCATAAGACCACCTTCCAAAAAGGTGGCCCTTTCCGCTTGCAAAATTCCGCTTTTTTTTGTATACTGTGTATGCTTTTGAAAAAAACTTTGCTTTCAGGCGCAAAAAGTCATTTATGCTTCCGTAGTTAAATGGATATACTTCGCTTCCGCTCCGTGGCGTTCGCCGCAGCAGCGGCTCGGCTTAACAGCCCCGGGCTGTCCGTTTTTCAAACAAGCAAGTTTTTCAAGCACAAAAGTCATTTATGCTTCCGTAGTTAAATGGATATAACAGCCCCCTCCTAAGGGGCCGTTGTGGGTTCGATTCCCGCCGGGAGTACCACCGCCGTCCTTTCGGACGGCTTTTTGTTTCGTTTGGGAATCTCACCATGTGACGCGATTGACGCAATGCGTAACAATCGCTATTCCGTCGCTTCGCTCCTTACGATTCCCGCCGGGAGTACCACCGCCGTCCTTTCGGACGGCTTTTTGTTTTAAAAAAGCGGCGTTGTTACGCCGCTTTAATCATTATATCCTTCCGGGTCATTTGAATAACCAAAAATCTCCGCTCTGTACTCCGCGTTTTCATCAAGTGCCCCTTTAAACAAACAGTTTTTTATCGAATGTTTGCCGTTAACATAACCTGTTATTCCACCCGCACAACCGGGTGAATTTATTTTGGCATTTGCTTCGCAACCAAAAATTCCGCCTTTCCTCGATATCAGCCAGTCAGGATTTCCGCTGTAACCGGCAATTCCGCCTGCACACATTTCGTAGTATTCTTTTTCTTCTGAATATACACAGGAAACTTCGCCGTTAAAAACACAATTTTCGACTGTTCCCCACGAATTCGAGCCTACTATTCCGCCGGCAGTTCCCGTCGCCGTAATATTTCCGCTTACGGTACAGTCTTTTATCACAGAATCTAGCATACTTGAAGCAATTCCGCCGGCGGAGCTTGAATTTATTCCGTCAAAATCGCTCACGTCAATATGTACGTTTTCCATTTTCACACCATAAACAAGCGCATTTTTTAGTGAGCCGAACAGTCCACCCGCGCAGCCACCGTAAGGTCCGTTGAAAATTTCTTTCGAAGTCGAAATTGTAAGATTTTTTATCGTATATCCGTCAGGGTTTACAAACATACCGGAAAACTCGTTTCCTGCGGGATAATTTCCCAACGGCTCCCAGTTTTTGACGGATGCCAAATCTATGTCGGCTTTCAAAACATAAACTCCGTCCTTTTTGTTGTTTATGTTTTGCAGGTCTGAAACAGTGCGTATTGGCATCATTTGGCTTTGGTCAAAGGAATACAACCTGCATAGATTTGTTTGAAAAACCGTCGAAGAATAATTGTTGTACAAATTAACTTTTATGTCGGAAACTCCGCATTTGACTGCGGTCACCGTGTTTCCTTCTGCCTTGTATATTCCGTTAGGCGATTGTACTATTTCGAATTTGTCAATTTTAAAGCCGCAGTTTTTAAAAATTTCGTATATATCAAATTCTTTTTTTTGACCGCTTTCCAAAACAACGGAATAAACCTCATAATTGTTAACGTCATTGGAAAAATATCGATATGTATCGGTACAGCCGCACAACAAAAATACAGTGGCAACGGAAAGTATTAAGCTTAAAAATTTTTTCATCAAAACACCTCCTACTTACCGACAGACAAAACAACAAAATTTGTAAAATAATTAAATCAAATGTTTAATTAATTGGCTTTTTTAACGTCCTTTCTTCGACAAAGCTACTTCTGGGAATCTTCGAAAGCAAATCCGTAATACTCGCCTTTGTACAAAGCAGTCTCACTAAACTGACCTGAAAACGAACAATTTTGTATGCACCTTTTGCCCCAGACGTAAGCAGAAATTCCCCCGACGCTTCCCTCCGCCGTAAGATTTGCATTGACGCGACAATTAACTATTCTTGCTTGGAGGGGGTCTTTGCTGTCAGCCATCGTGTATCCGACAATACCTCCTGCCACGTTAGAAGTGTGATCAATTTTTTCATCTCTGCTTATATTTGCCACGTTTCCTTCAAACGTACAGTTTTCGATTGTGGCAAACGAGAACGCGCCCGCAATTCCTCCGGCATAACTTGCCGCAGTAACATTGCCTTTTACACTGCAATCAAGCAAATATCCGTTATAAAGAGAGCCAACGATAGCACCGGCCGAAGCCGTCCAGCCCACAGAAGTATAGGCGTTAACGTTTACGTTTTCCAACTTTATGTTGTAAAGAAAGCCGCCGGAAATCATATCAAACAATCCGCCGCGATTTTCCGGCTCGCAGGAAGTCTCGTTTTCGATATTCAAGTTTTTAATTACGTAGCCGTTTGGATTTATAAACATACCGCTGTATCTATCAATAGGCTTCCAATTTTCAACAGACGACAAATCCAAATCGTTCATTAAGAGGTAATTGTTTTTACCTTTTACTGCCTGCAAATCCTCCACTGTGCGGATTTTAAAAAAATCCTTTTCGTCGTATGCAAAAAGCATACCCAGACTCACTTCGTAAACCATCATCGTTTCGTTGTTATAGAGCTTTGCCGATACATCGATGACACCCGTATTCTTGGCAGTAATGGTATTTCCCTTTACCGAATAAATTTTGGGAGAATTGTTTATTTCGATTCGGTCTGCTTTAACTGAACAGTTAGCAAAAATTTCGTCAAAGTCAAACTCCTTGGACTCACCCACTTTTAACGCAAAGCGATAAACTGAATAATTTTGTGGCTTTTCGTATGAAAGTTTGTAATTGTTGCATGAGCATAATGAAAAAAACAAGCGCAACAAAAATTATGAAGCATAAAAGTTTTGACTTTTTTCATAAATGTTTCCTCCATACAAAAATTTTAAAACGTTACCTTCGTTAACATTATAACAACGTCAATTTTTCAAGTCAATATCCCTATATTTTTAACTTGTGTCTTTTTATTCATTGTACTGAGAAATTTCTGCAATGTTCAAGCTTTTTGATTTTGAACTGTAAACGTTATTGTATCCCTTAAATTTCAAAGTGTTGTTTTCCGAAATTTCCAATTTCGCACCGACAACGTTGGAACTACTACACAAACCGATAGTTTTATTTTCCGTCAAAATATAGACACCGGAATTCACAGATTCGCTGTTTGAAAAATATTGTGTGCAATCCTGTCCTTCAAACACATTCGAACCATCCGGACAATAGCAATAACACCCGTCGCAACTTGTAGGAGGTACGGTTCGTGTTTCTGAAGAATAATAATTGCCCGAAGAAACTTTGATTTTTGTCGGTTTGTCTTTGACCAATCCGTTGACGGTTTTTACCACATCGGTTGTACCGTTTCCGGACAAAGTCAATGAAGAAGCTACAACCTGCCACTTGTCTGACACAACGTAAGCAGATATATTCAATTCATTACCGGCCAATACCGTAACAGAGCGAATGCCGTCGTAAGCTTTACCGTTGACAACAAAATAGTCAAAAGTATAACCTGCATCTACAGAAGGTATTATTTTAATCACATAATTCGGGAAAATCGGTGTTGTTTCTATTGAAATAGGTTCATACTCGGCAGGACATTTATCTCCGGGATTAACAAGCATGTTGTTTTCACACCAGCAATAGCACCCTCCGTCGCATTCCGGCTCATATTCTCCGTGAATTTGTTTTTGATAACTTATATGTATACCTTGGTCAATTTGCAAATTTAGTATTGTGCGAACGACAGCCGTAGTCGTTATGTTTACGTTGCCCGATACCTCACAAGTAACGGTTTTGTCTCCGCTGTATGCCTGCGAATTTACTTTAAACAAGTCTATCCAATATCCGTGGGCTGCCGAAGCGGTAACTGTCAACACATCCCCTGTCAAAATTTCAGCCCCGTCAGTCAAAGGGGTGCCATTTTTTGAAACCGTAACAGTTGTATTTGCCCCTTGTGAAACAGAAAGAGTAAATCTGCCCACGCTAGTAGTTGCAAGCGTTAAGTTACCCGAAACCTCAATGGTTTTTGTAAATGATTGTTCAGGATTGCCGTTTACCAAAAGACCCGTCACGTCATAATTTGAAAGAGACGGCACGGCTGAAATCGTAAGAGTTTCGCCGTGAATAATCGTTGCGCCGTTCGATAATGATTGTCCCGACGAATTAGTGACGTTAATTGTTGTGCCTACAGCCGGGTTTAATGTCAAGGTATAACCTGATACCGTTGAGATAACCAGCGGCTGTTTAACAGTAATCCCCGTATCAACCCCGCCTTCGGAAGTCATTCCGTTAATTGTCGTTGAAACGATTTTATTGTCACTCAAAGCATATGTCCTAATTTGCAGATATCTACCGTGTCTTACGGTATTCGCGCTGTATTTGTTTTCTACATACCTGGTACAATACTGGCTGTTTTGAATTTCCGTGCCGTCCTCACAATAGCAATAACACGTATCGCACAAATCGCCGTAAATTTCATAGTCAGAATTATAAAGATAAATTTCCGTATTAGGCGCGGCATTGAGAGTAATAGGATGTTGCACCAAACCGTTTGCCTGAACTACAGCCGTAACGTTTCCCGTGACGGAAGCAACAGAATTCGTTCCGCTTTGGTTGAGATAAAACGTAGGATCCGCATAATTCTCGTCGGCATTTGCCGATATAGATACACTGTCGCCGTAATAAAGTTTCAAACTGCCCGCCGATGAAGGATTTGCAATAAGCTGCCCCGTATTCCCGACAAGGCTGAAACTTCTGGAAATCGAGTAAGACACGTGATCCGGAGCGGCAGGATAAGACAATGTGAATTCCTGAACTTCCATTTTGACGCCGGTAATTTTTACATCGCTTTGGACGCTTGCCACTGAAAAGGTCTGCCCTTGTTTCTCGTAAGTAATTTCACAAGCAAGCTTAAACTGCGTTGACGAGTGTTCCGAAAGCGTGAGATTAAACGTTCCGTCAACTCTCGAACATTTGTTGACGAAAGAAAAATTTTTCGTCATTTTGTTTGTTTGATTAGAAATTTCAAAAGTGCCGTTTAAAGGAACGGTTGTACTGACGTCACCGGTACACAAGCCGTTGAGATGTACCGTCAAATTTCCCTCAAGCGTCACTTTTTTTGTAAAATCGTATTGCGGCTTGTCGAACAGCACATAACTGCCGTTTGACAAAACCGTGTTGCTAAAAGTTGCAATTTGTATATCTGCCATAAAATCTCCTGTAACTAACAAAAAATCAACCACCTAAAAGATGATTGATTTTAGTTAAAATAAAATTTTTAGTAATTTTTGCCGCTTGCGTTTTCTAAGCGCAAGCGGCTTAATTAATATTATTGTTTGTTTCGCAAAGATTTACCACATATCAAAGGAAAAACAATTCAACAAGCATAAATGCCATCACGCCCAAAAGCAAAACATCGAGCGTAAAAACAAATTCCCAAGAGGTGTATCCCACTGTAGGTTTTTTTGGATAAGCAATTCTATAAATCTTGTAATAAACAATAATCCAAAACGTTGCCCACGCAATCGTCGCGCTTATCAGGCAATATTTGTCTATTGTTCCGCTGATAAGAAACGAAACAACAAAACAAACGCCCGAAAGGACAAACTGTCCCAACACTGCAAGGAACCAATGTTCCAAAAAAAATGTTTCCATGTAGGCTTTTATGGATTCGCCTTTTTGTCTTTTTCTTAATTTTTTCATGATTTTTTAAAATTTAACATCACTTGTCATCAAGCCAATTTTTGTTACCTGTCAAGTGAAAATTTTTGTTACCAATCCCACAACAACAATGGCTATTATAATGCCAACTAAAAATACAGCTGTCATCACCCATCTACCGTATAAAACCATGGACCAAGAAATATCGTTTTCAATATTTATATTTTTCTTTTTTAAAATCTCAAACAAGCATTTTCGTAAAATTTGCGTGGCTATTACAACGCCTGTTATAAAGACAACACCAAAACAAAATTCGCCGATTTTTCCTTCGATAAGCCACATAAGCAAAAATGTCGAAACTGACAAACAAAGCTCAAAAAAAATGTAAAGGAATAAATGTTCATACATTAAATAAAACTGATAATCATAAAACATTTCTTTGTCATACGGCATTCTGACGTTTTTAACTAATTTTTTTAACAACCTTTTCATTTTTCCTCAATTTTTAAAAATTAACTTGTACTATTGTTTTGGTTTTTTATCTGACAATCAATTATGCCAAGTCTTCCAATAAGTCTTCAAGAACCAATGATATGATTATGATTAATATTACCGTAATTATCGCTCCGGGCAATCCGCCAACAATAGAACCCAGTTTTATTATTAAGAAAGATATACCTTCTGACAAGAAAAATACTTTGGCGTTTTTTTCCAAACTATACAAGAAGTCGCCTGTTTCCGCAACATCACTAAAAAATGAAATGAAAAAATTAGTAAGAGATAATGCTATTGTAAATGATTTGTATTCTATTTTTTTTAAAATTTCAACAAAATCGAAGGATGCATTTGTAAAATCTAATATGTTGCCGATAACCGCGGCTCCGACAAACAAAGCCTGCCCCACACTGATTTGAGTGTTGTTGAACAGATAGTCTGTTGGCGAAATAACGGCTTTTGCTTCCTTAACGTTGAGAGGTCTGTTGGCACAGTAAGCAAAGAGATTCAGCCCGTCTTTTTCAAACGACAAATTCGACATGTCTCTCATAGCCAAGTATCTGCCTGTTTCAGGGTTATAATATTCTTTACCGGTGTAATACAAGCCACTTTCCGCATCATAATAATAACCTTTGTAACCGATGCGGAACAATGTTGAAGACGAAATATTTGTTCCTTCCAATGTTTTAGGGTAATGAGGTTTTCCGTATGCGTCATAATTTATCGCAAGAACACGTCCGCTGTCTCCGTAAATTCCGACTACACTTCCGAAGATATCTCTGTCAAAACTGAAAACAACAAAATTATTTCCGTCTTTCATGAAAGTATCATCATCCTCAAAGTCAGGACGATAAAGTTTGACAGCGCAAACTCCAATTTCATCATATATGTAATGAATCATATATAACTCTTGCACTGTATCCTGTCTTACATTATAACATCTTTCTGCAATGAGCTTGTCACCGTCATAATAGTAGCATCGGTTTTCACTTACATTATTTGAAATAACATTTCCGTTTGTGCGTATGACAGTTGATGTTTCCCTGAACGTCCTTTTACCGTACAAATCGTAATCAAATTTATAAGTGTCTGTCGTTTCAGTTGTATTGATGCCATGAATAATCTCCGTATTGGAAAATTGTTTTAAAAGACCTCTTTCCCAGCTAACATTTTTTCCGTTAATTTTTGAAGGACAACCCTCATTATAACTGACGTTATCGTCTATTATTGTACTTCCAAATGTATGTTTTTTCAATAGGTACGGGTTATTTTGATGATACTCAAATGAATTGTTTCCCGAATTTGTACCTGTTACGTTTTTTGCTGTAATATTTCCGTACGAATCATAATTATATGTTATCGACTGACCTGTCAAGCCGTTGCTTTCAGTCTTTAATCTACCGTTTTCATATGTGTACGAAATTAATTCGACACCGTTTGAGGAAACTTTAGTTATGTTTCCCGCCGTATCGTATTCATACTCTCTAACAACTTCTATTCCTTGCCCCACATCGTTAAAAGGTGTGTGATTAGTGATTTCCTTACTTACGAGATTTGTTTCGACTCCGTTTTTGATTAGGTATTGATATGTTTTTTGCAAACTGCTTCTGTTTGAAAATATACCGACCGGAGAAGAGCAGTATGTTTTTTTCAATCGGTTAATATCATCTACCTCACGCTGCAAAACAATGTTATTTGCTTCCATATTAGAATTAGACACATCACCGTTGTGGTTAGGCGAAACATAAGTCACGTTTACGGTTTTGCCGTCACGGTCAAATTGATTTTTAAAATACATTATTCCTGCCGCTTCGTTGTTTATCGCATAACCCCTGTATGCCTTTCCGTCTTTTACAAAAGATTTTTTCTTCCATACCAACTTTCCGGTACAGTTAAACACTTCTTCTTTAAACTCGTCGGTAGAATACGTTTTTTTCGTACCTGCCAAATCATCGATAATCTTGCTGATTTGTGGTTTCGATGTTCCGTTTACGTAACTGATAGAAGCCGACTTGTCTCCTACCGAAACAGCAGTCATCCTACCGTACTTGTCAAAAGTAGTTGTCTGTGAAGAATTACCGAATGTTTTTGTAATTGTTTTTCCGCTACCGGAATTTATGACGCTGCTTGCAAAAATTTGCTCATCGTTAATTTTTACACTAGTTAAATCACCAAGAGCAGAATAACCGAATTCATACTCGGCATTACCTTGAGATATGCTTTCTATATTACCTTTATTGTAGGTTAAAGCAGTATCATTCACATTAACAATTTTTTCCTTGAAATTGTCGTAAATATATGTAATATTTCCTGTCGGTGAAAAAACTTTGTTCACAATGTTATGCGGCATTAAATACTCATAACGCGTAATAAAACCGTTTGCGTCTGTTTCGAAATTTTTATGACCTGTCTGAACGTCATACGATGATGACATCACAAGACTTTTATCACTTGCAGAAGCATTATATTTGCTTACTTTTGTTTCAGTAAGATTACCGAAAGAATCATAAGTATATTCGGTAACAACATTATTTTCCAAAACATATTTGACTGTTCCGTCATAATTTGTTCGTACAATTTTGCCGTAACTACCGTAAGTTTTATTTGACAAAAGATCTTTAACCGATGTAACAGACTCAATATAATTGGGCAAGAATGTTTCCTCAACATCTATACATGCTCTAAACTGATTTCCTGCACCTTTATCTTGAGACGAGTCGTCAATCAATTTAGTTCTGTAAATTAATGATACAATTTTATCTTGACCTTGCTCTGCAGGCTGTATCATATTTAAATTTATAAAGTTTGAGTTAACCGTATCAATTTTAAAAGAGCATTTGCTTGCAGCAACATTGCAAATTCTTTTTTTACCGTTGCAATAAATTATATCGAATGAATTTCTGCTTTTTGCCGCATTTCCAAGAGTTTTCCTCAAATCATTAGTGGTAAATTCATTTGCGCCGAAAGCAGTAAGTATTCCATCAATACTTATGCCACTGATTGCTTTTACGCTATATTCGGTATCTTGTACTTCGGTTCCTGTTTTTTCTTTAACAATAAGTATTTCTGAATTAGCCAAACTTGAAGTTGCGCTTTCTTGAGAATACAATTCTTCATTGCTATTATCTGTAATATTAAATATACTTTCAATTTCACCGTCATTTTTGAAGTTATATTTCTTTTTTGCACCCAACTCGTCAGTAACAACGGTATTGTCATTGTTGTAAGCAAAAGAAGTGAACATGACGGCATCGGCAAGACGAGCAACCTTGATTACACGGCCCAATTCATCATAAGTCATGTTTAATTCTTTGTAGTCGTCGCCGAAAATTTTAGTAAGTCTGCCGTTTAAGTATCCGAACTGCGCCTGAATACTTTCAACGGTGCTTCCGTCCACTTGCGCTTCTTTGTGAATTTTTGTCAGACGACCGTCGATGTAAGTAAACTTCAACACTTCGTCCGCGCTATGCTCGCTTCCCGTGTAAGAAATGCTTGAAAGCAAGTCGTTTTGGTATGAAAACGTCGCTTTGTAATTTCCGTTTTGAATGTAAGCTATGCGTGTGTTCGCCAAAGAATCGCCGATGTCCGAAGCGTTAACGTTGGACGAGTTATTCAAACCGCTTGCCTCATATCCGATGAAAAGGTCATTGCCCAAAGCTGAATTTATGCAACAAAGTTTGCCTTGCGGCGAAAAATGCATTTCGTTTCCGTTGACGTCGGAAAGTTTTTTGCAACTTGCAACTGTTCCCAAAAACAAGCCCAGGCCGCTCGTATCGTAAATTTTTCCGTTGCTTATATCAAAAAAGTGCGCTTTGCCGCTTGCGTCCACGTAAGAAGCATTTTGATTGTTTCCCGCAAGATATTGATGAAAATTGGTTTTCCACCCTTTGCCTGCCTGTGTGTGAATATCCGAAAAAATCTCATCGCTGTCATAGCTTGCGCCTTTGTAAATGTGCATAAGGTTAAAAGCCGTAGCCCCGCCGCCAAACGACCAGTCGTTTCTTGAAAAATTCAAGCTGCCGTCTCGAAGGTTTACGCTTGCCGTACCTATCGAGCCGATGTCAAAGGTTTGATAAGCGTCGGTATTTAATTCACGGTTTACGAAATCGCATTCCCTATCAGCGGTAAGTTTTACGGTAAATGACGCAGAAGCGGAAAAAGACGCCGCCGTTTTTGGAATGATTTTTACAAAAATCGTCCCTCCGCCGTTCATTTTACTTTTAGTCAAATCCAGCAAGTTTGCGGTAAAAGTGTTTTCTCCTGCCGAAAAAGTTTTTTCAAACAAAAAATGGCAAGTTTCGCAAGGCGGAGTCACCTCCGCCTCAGGCAACGCGAAAATATTTGCGGAAAACGAAGCCGATGCGTTTACGGCAATATTTAAATTCGCTTCCGTAATTGAGTTTTCCGAAGCAGACGGATTGACCTTGTTAAAATCCGGAACAGTAATTTCAAATATTCCGTTTGCCGCAGTAAAATTTTTAATATATGTACTCTGCATTTTCCCTCCTTAATCACCTATAAACACAAACGCGTTTTTTCGAGGATTGTTTTTCATCCACTCTACTGCGCAAAACAGCGAAAGTTTTGCGTAATTCAATTCAGAAAGCCGCTCGGTATCCCACAGTACTTTTTCAAAATTATTTTTGTACTCTGCTTTGTCATGCGGCCATACAAATCCGACGTCGGCGGCGGAAAAAATCAGATGGTGTGTTTGAATTTTCCTTTCATCCGGTTTTGCCACAAAACAATCGGCAAAACAACCGTTTTCCTCCAGTTTTTCCCTGACTGCCCTCAAAGTAGCGCCCGTGCCCACTTTTTCAAAAACGGCGTCTATTTTTATGCCGTCAAAGACATCGCCCAACAAGTTTTTGTAAAAATCTATTTGTTTGGTGTTTCCGAATTGTCTGAAACTGTATGCGTTGTGCTCAGAAATTGTTTGTTCGAGTTTTTCTTTTAACACTGAAAAGTCAAAACTGTTTTTGGTCTCGACAATTTCGACATTATCGAATGATTTTAGCTTTTCCTCTGTTTTTTTACTAAAAATACCTATCGGTATCACAAACAGCTTGCTGCCTGTTTTTCGGCACTGCTCGGCAAGAGCAATGCCGAAATTTCCCGCAGTAATCTCTGCCACTGCTTGTCCGTGTTTAAGTTCGCCGCTTTTCAAGGCACTATTTATCACCCACTCCGCAAGCAACTCTTTTTTGCTTTTAACTGGACGAAAAACGTAAAGCTTCCCTTGAAGTCGGTAAAAATCACAAAGGTTTTCCAAACTCCAAAACATCAGTCCTCCCAGTAAAGAAGTACAGTTTTACCCGGGTTCATTTGCAGCCAGTTAATAGCACCTTGTACGCTTGTGAAAAAAGTTCTTGCAGCGTTGCCCATTACGCCGAAATCACCGTTTTGATACCTGAACGCAAGATGTCCCGCCATGCTGCCCTGTACGTCAATCAGCTGAATATTCTGATTTTTTACCAAATCGCGTATGAAAGGTTTCTTTTCATACTTTTTGTCGTCCCTGTAACATGAGTTGGAAAAACCGAATTGACACGAATTTTTCAAAATCTCGTAAAAGCCTCTCATTGTCGCGCCGCTTCCCATAAAGTCAATGAAAACATCGGGAACACGACCGAATTCGGAAACTGCCTTTTGCGCCTCTTGTTTGTAATATTCAATCATTGCCAAATCGGAAAACTGATCAAAATAGTACCAGCCCTCATTTCTCAGACGAGCAATAGCGTCTTCTTTTTCCTGCGCAGGAGTCCTGTCAATCGAAAAGCCCAAGGCGGTAATTTGATTAAACGAAACGGGATCCTCAAACTTGCCCAAAATAGGCAAAAAGTTAATGCCCCTCTGCTTGCAGACTTTTGCCACTTCTACGGCAAACCTACCTGACGAAGCGATGGAAAGCTTGTTGTTGAAAAGCCTGCCCTGCCTTTGACACGTATCAACGATATATTCTGCCAAAGCGGCATTTTTCCCTTTAGGATTTTTGTATGCGTAAATATTACCGTTGCAGTTTTCCATAAAAATATTAAGATTTTTAATCATTGTTTTCTCCTTAAAAAATTAAAAATATTGTTCGACCTTAGTAATAGTCAATGTTTTTTGAGGCGTATCTCCACCTTTGTAACCGTTGAATGTAAGTTGGTTTGTACTTATGCTTACAGTCGTATCATGCAAAGACGATGAACTAGACGACATTGAAAGCGAAATGCTTGTACCGGCATTGTTAGAAGTATGCAGACCTTCGTTTATGTAAATGTAATCTCTCCTCCACTCTCCGCACAAACTTCCGTAATCCACCTGACCGCCGTCGGCACAGTAGCAATAGCAGCCGCCGTCGCACCACTCTGGCTCCGTCGAGCCGGGCGCATAGTAGCGCGTGCTGTAGGATCCGCTTGAAACAGTGATACGCGTTTTTCTTCCTGCAACTATACCCGGCACGGATTTTGTTATATTATCCGTTGTTCCGCTAAACGTATAGGTATTTGAATTTACCGTTCTCCATGCGACAGATTGCAGTTTTGTCTCAATAGTCATTTTTCCGTTCACTATTGTATTACTGTTTGCCATAACACTGAAAAATGTACTTTGAAATGTTTTGTTTCCCACCTTAACGTAATCCAAAAATTTCCCGTTCGGAATGCTTGTTTGGATATAAATCACATCGCCGTAAGTAATATAATCAAGGTTGTAATCACCGTAAATTGTAGGACAATCTTCTCCCCATGGTACCGAGGAGCCGTCCTGACAATAGCAATAGCATCCTCCGTCACAGTCAAATGACGGATGAGGCGGATACAAAAATTTTTTCAAACTTATCGTAGTCCCAGTATAAGGTTGCAAAACTATTGGATAATGAATTTTGCCAGACGTATTGAAAACTAACGAAACGTTTCCGGATATGTTGGTTTTAGATGTAACTCCGGCCGTATCAAAGCCGAAAGACGGTGCGTAGTACCCGTTCTCGGCAGATGCAGATACCGTTAGGGAATCGCCGTTGTAAACATGCACGGATCCGCTATAATTAGGACTGTTTATCAACACTCCTGTTTCCGCAACTTCACTTGCCGTTCTTGTCACCGTGTAAGTGTAGCCTTCAGGACAAGCCGGATAACTAAGTACATAACCCGGAATTTCCTGATAAATTTTCGTAACGGAAATCTGCCCCGACACATCCCACGCCATAAATGACTGACCTTGAAAAGTGTAATCCACCGTGCAATAAAGAGCCCCGTTAGAAACTGTCAGGCTCAATGTCGCATCAATCGACGAGCACTTATTTGTGAGCTTGGCCGAAAAATTTTTACTGTTTTGTCCGGCCGGAATTTCGTAAACACCTGCAGTAAAAATATCCCCTGTCACGTTTTCGCCGCAGCTTCCCGATATACTACCCGACCAATTTCCCGATATATTTACGGAAATAGGATAGTTGGAATAGATTTCGTCAAGAGCAAACGAAACCTGCGTACCTTTACTTAAAACTTTGTTTTCGGAATTTAATATTTGTTCCATAAAACCTCCAGTCATAAAATTCGATTGATAACGACATTTCCGATTTTTTCCGTACACGTTTTTGACTTTGTGTTTTCCTCTCCGACAAATGTTTTTACGTTTACGTTTTTAGTAAAATCCACCAAATCATCGATTTTTTCATCCAGCATGCCAAAATCAAAGGAAATACCGTTATCCAAAGCGTATTTTCTCATAAGAGTCATTACGTATTCTTTTTTCTCCTGTCCGCTGAAATTTACAAATTGTTCCGCTTGTTTGATAAGCGGCAAAATTTCATCGCAGATTTGAACGATGTTTTCCGCCGTTGTTTTTGCTTTTTCACTTTTCAAAAACTTTGCGATAAATGTGATAACCGCAATTATCAGGCTAATTACAGTGCCTGCCAACGAAATGATAATTTCCGCATTTTCCACAACTTTTTCCTCCTTTGCAAAATCAAGTATAGTTATCGCTAAAAACAGAATTCAATAGTAGCTGTCAATATAAAATTTTTTATAAAAAACAAAAAACCGACGATGAGACGTCGGTTTTTTATGTTAATTTTAGTTTTTTTACGTTGTATAAAAAAAGCGCCGTCAGGCGCTTTTTGTGTTTTCGTATTCTTGCTTGAGTTTTTCTATCTCTTCTTCAGGTACGTGCCGCGTAAGTTTTTTCTCTCCGAAAAAAATTACGCCAAGTGTCTGAAAAAGTATTTTTATGTCCAACAAAAACGAAGCTTTCTTTGTATAAGTAACGTCGTAGTAACTGCGCTCCCTAGGCGAAAGGTATCCGTTTCCTTTTACCTGAGCCAGTCCGCTTATCCCGGGCTTTACGTTAAACTTCTGTTTTTCCCACTCTTCGTAGTGGTCGAGATAAACTCCCAAAAGCGGGCGAGGTCCGACAAGGCTCATGTCCCCTTTTAAAACGTTCAAAAGCTGCAAAAATTCATCGAATTTGATTTTTCGTATGACTCTGCCCACTTTTGTGAGGTTTTTGTTTGTGTCCTCGATTACCGGATGGTTTATATCGAAAGGCACGTCTGTACTCTTCATAGTACGGAATTTAAAAACCTTGAAAGGTTTTTGGTCTTTGCCTATACGTTCCTGACGGAAAATAGCAGGACCTTTGCTTTCGATTTTTACTGCGATGGCTATTATGAGAAGCGGTAAGGCTAAAACGATAAGTCCCAAAACCGCAACCAGTTTGTCGCCCACAAATTTAATAAATTTATACATGAGAAAATTAAAGGCAAAATAAAATTTTGCCGCCTTTTACTTAATTATTTACTTCGGACAGTTTAACATACGCATAATGTGAAAAAGAAAAATATAGGCAATGTCGATTTTTGTCATTGCGGTTGCCAAATGATATTTAATGGGGTAAAATGTTTTTATGAAAAAGTGCGTAATTATCGTAAACAAGATGTCGGGAAACAGTTCGCACGCCGACGAAAATAAGCTGACGGCAGTATTCGGCAAAGACTATGACGTAAAGGTAATACGCATGAACAAGTCCACCGTTTTGTACGACTTGTCGGAGTATGACAGAGTGGTAGTATGCGGCGGAGACGGAACTCTGCACAACGCGATAAACTGCAAGTTCAAAAAAAAGGTAGATTGGATATATTGTCCTTACGGCACGTTGAACGAGCTTGCGACGGGAAGCGGTAACGGTCAGGAATACGTTTTACGCGACGTCGGAACAGCCAACGACAGAAAATTTGCTTACGTATGCGCATGCGGAATTTTTACTCCGCTGGGGTACGTGGTAAAGGACAAATACAAAAAACGCTTTAAAGCCTTGGCATATCTGAGCAAAGTGGTAAGCCAATACAAGGTTCACCGCATTGACGCGGAAATAACCGCCGACGGAAAAACTCAAAACGGGCAGTACACTTTAATCATGCTGATAGACTCGCCCAAATGTTTCGGGTTCAGGTTTAACAAAATGTTCAGGCTGGATGACGGCAAGCTGCACATGCTTACGATAAAGTCGCCTAAACACAATGGATTTTTTGGCGGATTTAAACTGTTCTTCCCCCTTTTCCGCACGTTTTTCATAGGGTTTAAAAAGGAATATCACTCAAAAAACATCGATTTTTCCGAAGTAACGGAAGTTACTCTTAAATTGCAAAAGGAAACGGACTTTTGCATGGACGGCGAAAAAGTCACTTTAAACGGCGACATAAACCTGAAAGCGGTAAAATTTCAGGTTCCGATAAAAATCATCGCTTTGTCTAAAATCGAAAAATGCTTCAAAAACGGTGAAACGCTTTAATTTAGTGCCGCTTTAAAGCGGCATCGTTTTTGTCTGCCTAAGCTTGACGGTTTTTTTAATTGGTGATAAAATGCGTTAGTATTTTTTCGTCGATAAGGATTAAAAAATGGAAAAAATTAAAAAAAGCAAAATGAAAGCAAACGCCTTGCAGCTTAAAAAATCAATGGTCGTGCTTTCGTCAATGGTCGAGAAGAATATAAAAAATCAATACCGCCGCTCTGTGCTTGGCATTGTGTGGACGGTTTTGAACCCTCTTCTCAACATGATAGTAATGGCGTTTGTCTTTTCCAGCATATTCGGAAGAGCCGACATCGAAATGGACTACCCCGTTTACGTTTTGTCAGGCACGATAGTGTTTACTTTGATGAGGGTATCCACTTCGGAATCTCTCACATGCATGGTTGACAACTACGACCTGCTTACAAAAACACGTGTGCCTTATGCAGTATTTCCTGTTTCGCACACTTTCTCGTCTACGGTAAACTTTGGTTTTTCACTGATTGCGCTCATTATCGTAATGCTGGTGAGAATACCAAACGGCGCGGAATTCCACTGGACTCTTTTCATGATAGTTTTCCCTTGGCTTCCTTCGCTTATGCTTTTCTCACTGGGACTTTCTTTCATATTGAGTTCAATATACGTGCGTTTCAGGGACATAAAACACATTTATTCGGTATTTTTGACGTTGTGGACATACCTCACCCCTATTTTTTACACACTGTCCACACTTAACCTCAGCGAAACCTCGCTGAAAATAATGAATCTCAATCCTATGCTTCATTATCTCAACTACTTCCGTTCGTTGATTATGGGCGTAGTACCTTCTTTGACGGAACACCTCATCTGCTACGGCGTAGGCATTTTTGTGTTCGCAATAGGATTGTTGATTTTCAACCTCAGCAAAAAGAAATTTATTTTGTATATCTGAAATTATGGCAGACCTTATTCATTTGACAGACAGTGCCGACGACAAATCGCAAGCGGCGCAATACGTTAAAACAGGCGATTTTGAGCTTGACGAAGACATACTCATCGACGTAAACGACGTGGGTATGAGGTTTCGTATGCCTACCGAAAAAATCGACAACATGAAGGAGTATTTCATAAAGCTTATCAAAGGCAAATTGAAATACCGCAACTTTCACGTACTTGACGGAATAAACCTGCAAGTCCGCCGCGGCGAAAGCCTTGCGCTCATCGGAAGAAACGGCGCGGGAAAATCCACTCTTTTGAGGATTATCGCAGGTATCATCGAGCCAACGGCAGGTTTTGTCAGGACGCGCGGAAACATGGCTCCTCTTTTGAAACTGGGAGCAGGCTTTGACAGCAACGCCACGGGAAAGGAAAACATCTTTTTGAACGGAGCGATGCTTGGTTTTTCCAAACGCGAAATGCAAAAAAAATACGACAGTATCGTAGAGTTTTCCGAACTCAAAGACTTCATGAACGTGCCTATCAAAAATTATTCTTCGGGTATGCTTACGCGCCTCGGCTTTTCCATTGCCGTCGATATTCACCCCGACATACTGCTCATTGACGAAATCCTCGCGGTAGGCGACGCTCCTTTCCAAAAAAAGTGCGCCGAAAAAATCGACAGCCTCAGGAAGGAAGGTACCACTTTCATAGTCGTATCCCACAGTATGGAACAAGTCAAAAGGCTTTGCCAACGCGCCGTTTACCTTAAAAACGGAAAGATAATTCAGTACGGAACGGCGCAGGAAGTAGCTGACAGATACCTCAAAGAATGTAACGAAGTATAACAAAAAAACGGTCGTAAGACCGTTTTATTTTTTCCATTTTTTGTTGTGCATTTTTTCGTAAAGCTTTTCGGGCAAAAACCAAAGCAGGATGGGCTTAAGCGAATATAAAAAGCCTTTAAAGCCCAGTTTCAGTTTTTTAGCCCCCTGCCTTTTCACGAAAAACTCGTTTTTTCTCGTTTTGAAAGAGTGCCTTTTTCCGCTGTTTTCGCTTTCGTAGTAATCGATAAGCAGTTCGTTTAAATTTGCGCCGACAAACCCCTCGGCGTAAAGCCTGAAAACAAGGTCATAGTCCTCACACCTTAATGTTTGTTTTATGTCGCGGTAGCCCTTTACCTTTTCCAATGCCTCTTTTTTGAAAACAAGGGTAGGGTGAATGAAAGGGTTATATTTTATGATGACGTTTTTGTCGGGTCTTTCGGGAAACATCCTTTCGCCCCACTTTTCCCCTTTTTCGTTGACCAAAACCGCACCGCTTCCGACAAAACTTATTTGGGGATTTTCCTCAAAAAACCTCATTTGTTTTTCAAGCCTGTCGGAATGCGAAAAATCGTCGCCGTCCATGCGCGCCACAAACTCGCCGCTCGCGTTTTTAAGTCCCTCGTTAAGCGCGTGCGCCAAACCGTAATTTTTGTCGGAAACAAAAACCTTCACCCGCTTGTCAGATTGGGCAAGCTTTTGCAACTCGGCAAGGCTTTTGTCGGTAGAGCCGTCGTCCACGCAAATCACTTCGATGTCCGAGTAGCTTCCGTCAAGCAGGGATTTTACTGCGCGCGACACTGTTTTTTCGTTGTTGTAAACTCCCATTATTACGGAAATCACTTTTCATCCTCCAAAGAAAGGTAAAATTTTTCCAGCAGCATTGCTTCCTGCGTTATGTCGTAACCGGCCTCCGCCACGGCGGTTTTACCTTGATATTTCCCCGTTTCCAAACACTTTTTTATTTCCTTTTCCCACATAACAGGGTCTTTAATAGGAAGGAAAAGGCATTTGCCCGTAATGTCGGTTTCACGAGTGATTTTTTCCGACAGAAGGCACGGGATTCCCGATGCCTGCGCTTCCACCGCCACCAAAGGCAGTCCCTCAAACTTTGAAGGAAGCACAAACACGTCGAACATTTTGTAGTAATCCTCGACTTTTTTTGTTTCGTTAAGCATAAACACCCTGTCCTCTATGCCGTAACTTTTTATTTTTTGCCTGAATTTTTCCGCAAGGCTTCCGTCGCCCACGGTTACGCATACTGTGTCGGAATTTTTTTCGACGACTTGTTTAAATATTTTTGCCAAAAACAACGGGTTTTTTTGAAATTCGGTACGACCTATATGTCCCACCACTTTTTTGCCCTCAAAGCCAAACGTCTTTTTGATTTCTTCACCCCTGCCGTCGTCGGAGGAAAACCTGTCGAGGTCAATGGCGTTGTGAAGCACAAAGGCTTTTTCGCCCTGCTTTTTGCCGTAAAGCCATTTGCAGGCATACCTGCTGCACCCCGCAAGCCTTGTCGGGTAAACTTTGGATATTTTTTTCAGCGTGGCTTTTACTATCCAGCGTTTTTCGCTGATATGCGCCGTGGAGTGCGCGTGGCATATTCTGTTTTTTATGCCGGCTTTTTTTGCGGCTTTTAACGGCACAAAACTCAAAGTAGTCAAATGAGCGTGTACGGCGTCGTAACCGTTTTCGCGAAACAGCTTTGTCATAGCTTTTACGCTTTTGAAGTAATTTAACACACTGGGAATATAAAAAACATTTCCGCCGAGGCTTTTAATTTCCTCGTCGAAAGGCGAAACTCCGTACGTAAAAAAATCAAAGGAAAACTTGTCCCTGTCGATGTTTCGGTAAAAATTCAAAACGCAGCTTATCACTCCGCCGCAGGAAGCGTTTCCCACAACCTGAGCGATTTTGATTTTTTTGTTGTCAGTCATAACTTTCTCCGTTTTTTAATTATACAACCTAACTTAACAACTAGCAACACCCGAGCGTTGAAACAAACGGACATTTGTGATATAATCAGTTTAATATGAAACTTTTTGATTTGACTTTCAGCGGCCCCGTACAAAACACTAAGGATTTGTTTTTCAGGGGAAACGCCCATTTAAACGAAAAAAATCAACTTGAAATAAAATGCGGAGACGAAGTTTCCTTCGACACTTATTTCAATTTGTTTTCCCACTCAAAGTATTTTGAATACTGTGAGATAGAAAAAATTTCGCTTTTTCTCCGAGCAAGCGGCAGTTACTCGGTAAATTTTTACCACAAAAACGTCGACGGCTCCGAAAGCCTTATTTTGCAAACGCAATGCGAAAAGGATGCCGAAATAAATTTGGATTTGACGGACACTCCGAAAAACGGATTTGTGTTTTTTAAATTAACGGCTCGAAGCGACGTCGTTTTGAAATTCGGCGGCTACTATGCGGAGCCGAAGTTTTTCCGCGACGACGTGAAAATAGGCGGCGTCATCTGCACTTTCAAAAGGGAGGAATTTGTCAGACGAAACCTTTCGGGCGTTGAAAAATTCATGGCGGAAAACCCCGAGTGGAAAGACAAAATTCACTTTTTCGTTTCGGACAACGCAAAGACGCTTGACCTCAAATCAAACGACATTTATACGATAATTCCAAACAAAAACTTGGGCGGCTCGGGCGGTTTCACGCGAGGCATGACGGAAGTGATGAAGGACAAAACTTTCACGCACTTTTTGCTTACCGACGACGACATTTCTTTCGACTGCCGCACTTTGGTAAAAACCTACAACCTCATCTGCGCCCTTTCGCCCAAATACCGCGACGCGACGGTGGGCGGAAGCATGCTCGTTTTGGAAAAACCGTATATTCAGCATGAAATGGGCGGATTTTTCAACGGGCTTAAAATAAGCGCGGGAAACACCGGCGCGGATTTGAGCGACGTGAAAAACCTCATCAAAAACGAAACGCCGTTGAAAGCCGACTACAACGCATGGTGGTACTGCTGCATGCCTGTGGAATACGCGTTTAAAAACGGACTTCCGCTTCCCCTTTTCATCAAATGCGACGACGTGGAATACGGCATAAGGTGCATAACAAACCTGATTTTGATGAACGGCATAGGCATTTGGCATCAGGATTTTTCGGCGAAATACAACCCTACGCTGGAATACTACATCACGCGAAACGAACTGTTGGTAAACGCGCTTCACTTCAAAGGACATTTTAAAGCAAGCCTCAAATTTTTGTTTTTCTTTTTAAGGCAGCTGACGCTGAAAAGGTATTTTTGCGCAAAGCTCATTTTGCAGGCGCACGAGGATTTTTTCAAGGGCCCCGACTTTTTCAACGACACAGATATGGAAGAACTTAACTTAAAAATCTTAAAGTGTCACCCGCAGTTTGAGGATTTGAAAATGCTTGCCGAAAAGTTTGGCTTCACCGAGGCAGACATTGCCGAGTACCAAAGCAAAAGAGCAATCCCCGAAAGCACGGTCAAAAAGTATTTTTCCTCTGCCGAAAACTTTATGCCTAAATGCTTTTTCAAAAAACAACTTGCTTTTACCGACGCAAACCGCATACGGCCTACCGACGCGTTTTTACAAAAAACGGTGATAAACGTCGACTTTAACAACAGCCGAGGATACGTCACAAGTTTTGACAAAAAACTGCGGCGCAGCCTCAGGCGACAAGGCATAAAGATGTTTTTCAAACTTCTTTTCCGCTACGGCAAAACCAAAAAACAATATATAAAAAGACAGGCGGAAATTTGCTCCGCCACGCAATGGGACAAAAAATTTTTTGAAAAAAGTCAGGGTTAAACCCTGACTTTTGTTTTAATCTTTAAGTTCTGTTTGAGCCAAATCCCAAGCCGCCAAAATGACCTTGTCCATATCGTAATACTTGTAAGCCCCAAGCCTGCCGCCGAAAATGACGTCTGGCATTGTTTTTGCCTTTTCGAGATATTTTTCGTAAAGAGCGTTGTTTTTGTCGTCGTTTACGGGGTAATACGGTTCAACCCCCTCTTTCCACTCTTCCGAGTATTCACGACTTATAACGGTTTTAGGTTGCTTGCCAAACTCAAAATGCTTGTGCTCGATAATGCGGGTGTAAGGCACGTCCGCCGAAGTGTAATTTACCACGGCGTTGCCCTGAAAGTTTTCCTCGTCGAGTATTTCGGTTTCAAAGCGTACCGAACGATACTGCAAAGCGCCGAAGCAATAGTCGAAAAACCTGTCAATTTGTCCAGTAAACAAAGTTTTTTCGGCGACATTTTTGTTTTCGGACTTTTTGACAAAGTCAAAGTAATCGGTGTCAAGCAAAACGTCGGTGCCCTCGAGCATTTTTTCGACGATTTGAGTGTAGCCGCCCACAGGGATACCCTGATATCTGTCGTTGAAGTAGTTGTTGTCGTAAACAAACCTCAAAGGCAGCCTTTTGATGATGAAAGCAGGCAGTTCGCTGCACTTTCTTCCCCACTGTTTTTGGGTGTAACCTTTGACTAGTTTTTCATAAACGTCTTTGCCCACAAGACTGATTGCCTGTTCCTCGAGGTTTTTCGGATTTTCGACGCCGTACTCCTTGCGTTGCTTTTCGATAATGCCTTTTGCTTCCGCAGGAGTTTTGATGCCCCACATTTTGCTGAAAGTGTTCATATTGAAAGGCATGTTGTAAAGCTCGTCGTTAAAAACGGCAATAGGCGAATTTACGTAATTGTTGAAATCGGCAAATTCGTTTACGTAATCCCACACTTTTTTGTCGGAAGTGTGAAAAATGTGCGCGCCGTATTTATGGACGTTGATGTCCTCGATTTTTTCGGTGTACACATTGCCTGCTATATGCGGGCGTTTTTCGATTACAAGACACTTTTTGCCTTTTTTGACTGCCTCGTGAGCGAAAACCGCGCCGAACAGTCCCGCCCCGACAATAAGATAATCATATTTTTTCATAAGCGGATTATATCAAATAATTTGTTTCAGGTCAAACCCGAGACATTGTGAAAAACAAGGTTTACGTTTTACAAAAAATTTACAAAATCATTACAAAAAAGTGATATCGCGATTTTTTGTAAAAAATTATAATAACGGCGAACTTTCAAGGAGGAATAAATAAAAATGAAAAAAGCAAAAAAACTCATCGTTGCTCTTCTCGTATGCGTAATGGCATTTGCGACATTTGCATTTGCGGGATGCGGCGAAAAAGAAATTTCGGTAATTACGCGTAACGAAGGCAGCGGTACAAGAGACGCCTTTGAATCAATCGTAAAAAGCGACGCGGGCGTAAAACTCGGCGACGCCGAACTTAAAGACGGTGTTTTGCAATATGACAGCACTTCCACGGTAATCACTCAGGTTTCAAGCGTCGAAACGGCAATCGGCTACGTATCATTGGGCTCGGTTGACGACACAATCAAAGTTTTGAAAGTAAACGGCGTAGAAGCAACTGCGGCAAACGTACTCAACGGCACATACAAACTCCAGCGTCCTTTCGTAATCATGACAAACAAAACCGTCGAACTTCAGGACGCAACAGCCGACTTCATCAGATTTTTGAAAAGCACTCAGGCACAGGAAATCGTTGCAGGCGACTACGTAAAACAGGAAGAAGGAGCTGTCCAATATACATCCCCTTCGACCGCGCTCAGCGGAACAGTAGTAATCAGAGGTTCCACGTCGGTTGACCCTCTCATGGACGTCCTTATCGGCAAGTATAAAGAAATTAACGGCAACAAGGTCGCGAACGTAGAGTTCCAAAAAGACTGTCAGGGTTCGTCCGCAGGTATCAGCGCAGTTAAAGGCGACACTGCAGGCAACGTAATAGGTCTTAGCTCATCTGCAATCAAAGACGCGGACGCTCCATCGATGAACTACTTCCACATCGCGCTTGACGCAATCGCAGTCATCGTAAACAAAAACAACGAACTCAGCGATATCACAATTTCACAGTTGTTTGATATCTACACCGGTGCAATCACCAAATTCAGCGAATTGTCCTCTAAATAAAAATTATGAACAGCTCTAAAATTAAAGAGCAGGGCGGCAAAGCAATATTTGCAGGTACGGCGGGGATATGTATCCTCGCCGTAATTGCGATATTCGTATTTATCATTCTGCAAAGCATACCTGCCCTGTCAAAAATCGGATTTACGGACTTTTTGTTCGGCACGAAATGGAACCCTGACGCAAACGACATTTACGCAAACGACTTAGTGGGGAAATACGGCATACTCAACATGATAGTAGGCACGGTATTTTCCACTATAGGCGCTCTCGCCGTAGGCGGAACGCTGGGGTATTTCACAGCCGTTTACCTTGCTTTTTTCTGTAAAGGAAAACTTAAAAAAATCATAAACACGATGGTAAACCTGCTTGCGGGCATTCCGTCGGTAATATACGGCTTTTTTGCCATCAAAGCGGTAATGAAGCTTTTCAACTGGATGTCCCCTACGGGAAACGCCACGGGACTTTTCATGACGTCGTTAATACTCGGCATAATGATTTTGCCTACGGTGACGTCGCTTACCAAAACATCTCTCGAAGCGGTGCCAAAAAGCTATTACGAAGGCGCTTTGGCTCTCGGGGCAACGCACGAGCACGCGGTATTTAAAACAATGGTACCCGCAGCCAAATCGGGCATAAAAGCGGCGTTGATTTTGGGTATAGGCAGAGCGCTTGGCGAAACAATGGCGGTAGTCATGGTTGCGGGCAACAGCCCTCAGATTCCCGACGGACTTTTCGAAAGCTTCCGCACGCTGACCGCCAACATCGTTTTGGAAATGAGCTACGCCGGCGAAGTGCAGATGGGCGCCTTGTTCTCGACAGGCGCGGTGCTTCTCGTTTTCGTAGCCGTGATAAACATTTTGATGGGTTTTGTCAAAACAGGCGGACAAAAAACCAAATCCAAAAAGAGTTTGCCTCTTTGGGACAAAATCACTTCAAAAATCAATTTCGGCAAAATCGGAAAAATCGCATGCTTCGTTTCAGCCGTTTTCGCGGGCATATTCCTCGTGTCGCTTGTAGTGTACATTTTGATAATGGGATTGCCTCACATCACGGGGCAGCTGCTTTTCGGCGAATTTGAGTACGGCGGCGAAATAAGTATTCTTCCGTCAATCGTAGCCACCCTTATGACGATACTTTTGAGCATAGTGATAGCGATACCTTTGGGAATTGCCACCGCAATTTTTCTCAACGAGTATACCAAAAAAGGCAGCAGATTCATTTCAATCATACGAAGCGCCGTTGACATTTTGAGCGGCGTACCTTCGATAGTTTACGGCTTGTTCGGCGCAATCACATTCGTAGTGCTTCTCGGCGGCAGCTACTCGATACTCGCGGGCAGCCTGACGATAAGCATAATGCTTTTACCTACCGTAATACGTTCTACCGAAGAAAGCCTCAAATCGGTACCCGACTCCTTCCGCGAAGGCTCCCTTGCCCTCGGTGCGGGAAAGCTCAGGACAATTTTTAAGGTTGTGCTTCCGAGCGCCATGCCGGGTATCATCGCCGCGGTAATCCTATCGATAGGCAGGGTGGTAAGCGAATCTGCCCCGTTCATGTTCACCATGGGCGCAAGCATAAAGCCTATGCCTGACGGATACATGTCCAGCGGAACGACGCTTGCCGTAGCCCTTTACAAACTTTCAAGCGAAAACCTCCACACAAATGAGGCATACGCGACGGCATGCATCCTTATCGTAATCGTTTTGGCGCTCAACCTTCTTGCGGAGTGGGTAGGCAAAAAACTGGAAAAGAAACTTAACGGAGAAACAAATGGAATACGGACAAAACATAAGCGTAAAGCAAGCTGACTTATACTACGGCGACTTTCACGCGCTCAAAAACATCAACATCGAAATTCCCGCGAAAAAAATCACGGCTTTCATAGGACCGTCGGGGTGCGGCAAATCCACTTTGCTCAAATGTTTCAACAGAATGAACGATTTGGTGGAAGGCTGCAAAATCACGGGAGAATTTAAAATAGGCGAAGTAGATATTTACAAAACAAACGACGTAAACGCGTTGAGAAAAAACGTGGGCATGGTATTTCAAAAGCCCAATCCCTTCCCGATGAGCGTGTACGACAACATTGCCTACGGACCAAGGACATTCGGCATCAAAAAGCGCGCGCAGCTTGACGAAATCGTGGAAAGAAGCCTCAAACAGGCGGCAATGTGGGACGAGCTTAAAGACAGGCTCAACAAATCGGCACTGGGTCTTTCCGGCGGACAGCAGCAAAGGCTTTGCATAGCCCGCGCCCTTTCGATAAGCCCCAAAATAATCCTTATGGACGAACCGACAAGCGCCCTCGACCCTATTTCCACGGGAAAAATCGAGGAACTGTGCGGCGAACTTAAAGAACAGGCAACGATAGTCATCGTTACCCACAACATGCAGCAAGCAACGCGTATATCTGACAAAACGGGATTTTTTCTTTTGGGCGACCTTGTGGAATTCGGCGATACCGACCAGATATTCACAAACCCTAAAAACGAAAAAACCGAAAACTACATTACCGGCCGATTTGGTTGATAAACGGCTTTTTGTAAATTATAATGGAGGAAAATATGACGGTAAGAAAAATTTTCGACGAAGAGCTTTCCGAACTGAAACTTCAGTTGGTTAAGATGTGTCGTGTTACCGAAGAAATGATGGCAGACAGCATAACCGCGTTGACGCAGCGCGATTACGAACTGGCGCAAAGCGTGGTCTACCTTGACAAAAAGGTAGACGAATACGAAATGAACATCGAAAAGCAATGTCTGCGTCTTTTAATCAAACAGCAGCCGGTAGCCCGTGATTTCCGCACCGTATCGTCGGCACTCAAAATCATCACCGACGTTGAGCGTATCGGAGACCAGGCCGCCGACATAAGCGCGCTGACATCGTCCTTCAAGGAAGAAAAAAGTTTCGACTGTCCCGACCTTATTCCGAAAATGGGCGAACTCGCAATAAAAATGGTAAAGGAAGCGATAAACTCCTTTGTAAACGAAAATCCTTTTGCCGCCGACGACGTAATAAAAGCCGACGACGAAATGGACGATATGTTTGACGAGTTCAAAAAGCAGACGGTTGAAAAAATCAAGCAAAACAGCCAATGCGCAGATACTGCGATACTTTTCATGATGATAGCCAAGTATCTTGAACGCATAGGCGACCACGCTGTAAACATCTGCGAATGGACGAAATACAACGAAAGCGGCGTACACGTAAAGGTATGATATGAAAAGGAAAATTTGCATAGTCGAAGACGACGAAGGAATAGTCGAAGTTTATACGGGAGCGCTGGAAGACCAGTACGACCTTGAGTTTTTCGATAACGGGAAAGATTTTCTCAAAAGGATGTCCTCGCACGTCCCCGACCTCATTTTGCTTGACATAATGCTTCCCGATATGGACGGATTTGAAATTCTGTCCGCTTTAAGGAGCATAAACGAAAAAGTACCCGTCATCATAGTGAGCGCGAAAGGCGACGAGATAAGCTCCGTCAAAGGACTCAACAAAGGCGCCGACGACTATATTGCAAAACCGTTTTCCGTGTTGCAGCTCATCGCCAGGATAAAAGCGGCGTTGAGGCGTTCGGAAATGCATATTTCGAGGCTCAACGGTTTTGAAGTTGACAACAACCTTTACCGCATCACTTACAACTCGACTGAGCTGCCGCTTACTTTGAAAGAATTTTATTTGTTGAAATATTTTATCTCGTATCCCGGCAAAACCATTGACCGCGACACTTTGTTCAAGGAAGTGTGGGGAGAAGATTTTGTGGGAGAAACCCGCACTTTGGACATGCACATATCCTCATTGCGGGAAAAACTTAAAAACGCCGGAATCGACTGCATAAAGACGGTGCGCGGCGTAGGATACAGACTTGAATTATGAAAAAGAACTTTCTTTTTATCTTTTTAACGGTGCTGCTTTCGCTTTTGATAACCGCGGTTGCCGCCATGGTAACCCTTTACGGCGCGCAAAGCCAAAGCACTGCCGAAAGTCTTAAATCGGACACCGCCATATACGCCGACCTTGTTAAAAACGAAGGATACGAGGTACTCGACTCAATCAAAAGTTTCGGCACAACACGCGTAACGGTAATAGACAACGACGGCGACGTTTTGTTTGAAAGCGACAAGTACAGCGATATGAAAAATCACCTTTACCGCGAGGAAGTTCAGGCTGCGCTTAACGGAAAACCAAGCGTAACATCAAGATATTCCGAAACGGCAAAAAGACAAATGTTTTACTACGCGCTGGCGGTTAACGTGGGCGGAGAAACTTTCGTTGTTCGCACTGCCGCGCCTGTCAGCGAAACGACCCAATACCTGATGTCGTCGGAAATTGCCTTAGGCATAGCACTTGTAATTTCGCTTGTCGCGGCATACCTGCTTTGCCGTGTGATGGTAAACAGAATAAACTCCAAACTCGGTGAAATTCAGGCAAGCATAAACAGTATATCCGAAGGAAATTACGTTCCTTTGCGCGCCGACATGAAAGACGGCTACCTCTACCCTATGATGACGGGAATTACCGAAGTCTTTGAAAAAACAAAAAGGCAGATGGACGAAATAAAAAGCGAAAAAAACAAATCGCAGCTTTTGCTTGACAACATAACCGACGGAATAGTAGCCGTAGACGGGGCAGACCGCATAGCTTTCATCAACAAAAGCGGAATGGAACTTTTCGGATGCGACGAGCAGGTAGCGGGCAAACCTCTCATTTACCTGTTTGACAAAAACTCTTTAGAGTGTCACGAAAAAACCGACGGCAAAAGCGAGTACCAGTACGAAACAGAGGACAGGTACTACAAGGTAACCGAAGTCAATTCGGACAGCGACATAAAATCGGTTTACATCTTCACCGACGTAACCAAGGAAAAACTTTTGATTAAACAAAAAAGCGAGTTTTTCGCAAACGCGTCGCACGAACTTAAAACTCCTCTCACGTCTATACACGGCATGGCGGAACTTTTGTTAAACAAGGACGCCGACGAACAAACTCACAAATACGCCGCGAGAATTTTCAAGGAAAGCGACAGGCTCAACCTTCTCATCATGGATATGTTGAAGCTTAGCAGGCTTGAAAACAAAAACGGCGAGTTTACCGACGAATGGTGCGACGTCAGGGGCGTTGCGGAGGAAGTCGCAGACGAACTTAAAGAAAAAGCGGAAGAAAAACAGCTTGACGTAAAAATCAACGGACAGGCGATGCTGTTTATCGACAAAAAGAAGCTTTACGAAGTGATTTCCAACATATGCTCCAACGCGGTACACTACAACAAAAACGGCGGAAGCATAAAAATCGACATTATCGACAGACCGTCAAGCGTAACTCTTTCGGTTGCCGACACCGGTATCGGTATCGAGCAAAAGCACATCCCTCGCCTTTGCGAAAGGTTTTACCGAGTGGACAAAAGCCACTCCAAAAGTACGGGTGGCACGGGACTTGGTCTTGCAATCGTAAAACACATCTGCTCCCTTTACGACGCAAAACTCGACATCCAAAGCAAACCCGACAAGGGAACAACGGTAACGGTTGTTTTCAAAAAACAAAAATAAAAAAACGGCTTCTGTTTGAAGCCGTTTTTTTTGTCAAAATTGATTTAGTTTTTCTTGCAGTTCCTTAACCAGCCTGCACACGTGAAAAGCGTCGCATACCGCGTGATGAACTTGCACCGCTAACGGCATCAGGTATTTTCCGTCTGTTTCCGTAATTTTTCCGAAGGTAAAAATCGGAAGAAGATAATCGAAACCTTTTTGCAAATTGAGGTTAAACCCCTCAAATTTTTCCCAAGGTACCGCCGAAATGTTAAAACAGTTTTCCGGCATATCGGGTTTTGGAAAAAGCACTTCTCTCCCTCCGTAATTTTCGGCGTCTTTTACGTAGTCGCTCAAAAACTTTTCATAGTCCCCGTCGGCGTTCGTCCACAAAACCGAAAAAGTTTCAGTCTTTTTGCTGAAAACCGTGTATGCCGGAACCATAACGTCGAAAAACCCCAAACGTCCCTCTTTATCAAAACAAGTTTTAAATTCCTCATGACTGTTTACCGCTTTCGTAAGCGAATAAATAAGCGAAGGATAAACCCTAAAACCTTTGTTTTTCAAGTCGGTAACGTCAATTTGAAATACCGCGCTGTATGTACACGGCACGGTATCGAAATAATGCTTGAAATATTCTTTTCTTTTCCAGTTTTCTTTGTCTATAAGGTTAAATTTCATTTTCAGTCTGCCCAAAGCGACGCAGCTCCCACTATACCCGCGTTGTTTCCGAGGTGCGCCTGCAAAATATCCACTTTCGGAGTCATGTCCTTGGCAAAAACATGTTCGTTAACGTATTCGGAAACAGGCTTAATGAGTCTGTCCCCCTGATTGCTTATTCCGCCGCCAAGTATGATTGCCTGCGGCCTGAATATATTGCACAAATCAACCAATCCTTCCGAAAGGTTGACGATGTAATCGTTTATGATTTTTTTGGAAAGTTTGTCTTTTTCGCTCATATCGAAAATGACTTCGGGAGTAATCATTTTGGATTCGTCAAGCAGCTTCCAAAGCTTTGTTTTTCTGTCATGCTGCATTTCTTCCAAGGTTTGCCTTACAAGCGCGCCGCTGCTGACATAAGCCTCGAAACACCCTTTCCTGCCGCAGGAACACTGATTGCCTCCCTTGTAAAGTAGCATATGCCCTATCTCGCCGCCTGCGCAGCCGTTTCCCTCGATGAGCTTGTTGTCGATGATTATTCCGCCGCCCACGCCGGTACCCAATGTTACGAGAATAAGGTCGCTGTATTTTTTGCCGCTTCCGAACTTCCACTCGCCGTAGCATGCGCAGTTTGCGTCGTTGGCTATTTTTACGGGAAGCGAAGTCAGCTCCTCAACCATGGCGGCAAGAGGAACATGGCGTATGTCGAGGTTTGCCGCAAAGCAAACTTCTCCCCTCTGCTTGTCAACAATACCGGGCGAGCCGATGCCTATACCGATTACGTTTTCCTTGCCGAGCCCCGCCTCTTTAATCATGTTTTCCGCCACCTGCCCGATTTTTTGAGCAATGGCGTTTGCACCCATACCTATCGGCGTACTCGTTTTAGTCGAGCATATCAGATTGCCGTTGAAGTCAACCACTCCGCCCTTGATAAAGGTGCCGCCCATGTCGATTCCCACAATAAAATTTTTCATAGCTTAAAATTTGTCCAAAGCGCAGTTAAGCGACGGCGGCAAAAGTTTTTCAAGCCTGCCGTCAAACGAACCCTTGACATAACTTCCGGTGACCAACCGCGTCAAATCGTCGATATGAAGGCTTATTTCGCCCTCTGCGGCGTCAGACACGCTTGCCCTACCCTCTTTTACCGAAAGAGCAAAACAACCGCTGTTTGCCTTCAAAAACGGATCGTTTACGCAAACGGTTATTTCCTGCTCTACGTCGGTCGGGTAGCATATTTCGGACAGCAGTTTTTTGCAGTCGCATATGCGGAACATGTTGTCGGGTTCTCCCTCAGGTCCCGTGTTTACTTTAACATATTCAAAATGGGTGTCATACTTGTCAATTACGTCGTCGTAAATCCCCAAATATTCGTCCGCTTCCTCATCGTCGAAGGTCAAAATATAACCTTCGAAATTGTTTCCGTCGTAAAGGCCGTAGGCTTTTCCGCCCTCGCAGAATATTTCCCTGAGCCTCAGCTCGAAGGCGTCCTCATCGCGATAAAACCAGCAGTTTTTGTCCTTCATGAAAAAGTCGTAGGCTTTTTTCATTTCGGGAATGTTTTCAAAGGAAATTTCCTTTAAAGGAAGTTTTCCCCTGACAAGGGTTTTTTCGCGGTAAAAGGAATGCGTAACGAAGTTTTGCAGTTTGTAAAACTCGTGGTCGAAAGGCATAAGCCCCGTTATGGGATTGCCTTCCTTGCGGAGTTTAATCATCGCCTGCCTCAAAAACTCGTTAAAAATTCCCCTGCCTCGGTATTCGGGAAGCGTTCCTCCCGCCGTGAGATAAGGCGTAAAAAACACTTTTCCCCTGACGTACATTTTCTTTTTCACGAGGTAAAGCATTGTGACAAGCTTTTGGCCGTCAAAAGCGGTGAGACAGTTTGTGCCGTCAAACTTGTTTTTGACAAAAAACTCGGCATAAGTTTTGCTGTCCTCGGGAAAGCATGTCATATAAAGCTGTTTAAGCTGCCTTCTGAGTTTGTCCATAGTTTATTTCGCGCCGTAAACCGCGTAGTAATCGTTTATTTTTTTGATGTTGTCTTGCGTCAGCTGTCCTTTTTCCGAAAGATATTCCACAACTTCCGCCATGTTGACGATAGGCGCGCCTTTGAGACCGAAGGTTGCCGAAAGCTCGCTGATTGCCGATTTTTCGGTTTTGCCCTTTTCCATCCTGTCGACAGACACGACAAGGCCTATTACGTCTACGCCGATATCTTTTACCATTTCCATGGTTTCGTAAACGCTTGTGCCCGCCGTTGTGACGTCCTCTACGATTACGACTTTATCGCCCTTTTGAAGTTTGGAACCCAAAAACATACCGCCGTCGCCGTGGTCTTTGATTTCCTTTCTGTTTGAGCAGTATCTCACGTTTACGCCAAAATTGCGGTAAAGCGCCTGTGCCGCCGCAACCGCGATAGGAATACCCTTGTAAGCAGGTCCGAAAAGCACGTCAACGTCTTTTCCGAAGTTGTCGGCAATTGTTTCAGCGTAAAACTCGCCAAGTTTCAAAAGTTTTTCGCCGTCGTTAAAGTTGCCGAGGTTTACGAAAAACGGAGTGTTTCTGCCGCTTTTGGTAACAAACTCACCAAATTGAAGCGCTTTGCTTTCGATGAGAAAATCAATAAACCTTTTTTTGTAGTCTTTCATAATTTCACCTTCTTTGAAATTTGTGTCAAAAATTCGTCCGCGCTTTTTTCCAGCCTTTTGACTTCTTTGTCAACGCTTTCAAAAAGAGCCGCGTTTTTCAGCATAGGCAAATTTATTTTTACGTTTAAAAGCGCGGATTTCACGCCGGTGCTTAAAAGCATGCCCGCCATATACCCGTCGCTTACCGCCGTTTTGTTTCCCTTTTCCACGGCAAAAACCGCGTTGTCAAAAAGCTTTTCGCCTTTCTGCGCCAGTTCCAGCGGCACGAGAGTAGCCCTTTCGGTAGCCGTGGCCATTGCTTTTTTCCTCGCTTCAACCTGTTCCTCGGTGTCCTTTGGCATTTTGAGAGCAGCCATAAATGCGTCAAACGCCTCGCAGTCACGGTCTATGAAATCCAAAAACTCGCGCGAACTTTTTTCGCATTTCGAAGCAATTTCCGACGCCTTGTCCCAAACGTCCTCGTACCCTTTTTTACCCACGGTAAGGTTACATTGCATTGCCGCAAGCGCCGCGCCGTTTGCAAGAGTAAGTGCCGCCACGCTTCCGCCTCCCGGCGAAGGCTCAGACGACGATGTTTTTTCAACAAAATCAGCCAATGAAACGTCTTTAAACATAAAAAACTCCCGACAGGCGTCGGGAGTTTTGCCCGACATACCCGTCGGGTTTATTTTACCAATTTTTTTCGCTTTTTTCAAGTCAATTTATCAACCCGTGTTCAGGCTTCTTTGGGCTGCGGCTGAACCTGCGCCTGCTCCTGTTTTTTGCTCATGACCTGAAGCAATCCGTTGAGCGCGAGATTGAGCTTTTTTTGCTGTTCGCGGGTTCTCACCTTGTTGAGCCTTTCGGCAGAAAGCAGCGCCGCCACCTCGTTTGCCGTGTTTTCTCCGAGACCGTTGGCTTTCAAAAAATTGATTTTCGCAACTGTTTCGTCAACGTCGGTGTCGAGGCACAAATCGTCGGCGTTAAGCTGTTGTTTGGCAAACATAC
This sequence comes from uncultured Clostridia bacterium, assembly GCA_944336125.1. Taxonomy (GTDB): domain Bacteria; phylum Bacillota; class Clostridia; order Christensenellales; family CAG-314; genus Heteroclostridium. The sequence goes on from CALVLA010000001.1 coordinate 164,162, forward strand.
TCTGTCCCAAAAATCTGTCGAGCTGACGACCGAACAACACCGTGAGCTTTTTTGCCCTTTTGTCTTTAAGCCCTCTGATTTGACAGATAAAAGCCTGCAAAACGGCGTAAACGCAAAACAACACAAACGGCATGAAGGAATAAACGGTTTTTACCGTAACCACCACCGCAAAAGACAAAGCGAAGCAAATAGCCACTACGCTTATGCCGTAGTTGCCCAGACGTTTAGGCTTGAACAAACACATTTCCGAAGGAAAGCGCATTTCGCTTTTTAGATAGTTTTCAAAACCCGGCGCAAGTTCCTTAGGAAACACCACTTTGTTGAGGTTGACGTGAATGCGCATTTCGTCGCATTTTTTCAGATACTTCAAATTTCTCTTCAACAGACGGTTGTATTTGAGATAAGGGGTCAAAACCGCGTTGAGTACGAAGTAAGCCACAATAACCGCCGCTACGACAATCCACAGTACGGTTTCGTTTTGAGCCAAAATTTCAAAACCGTCGCGAATGAAATCAAAAACTTTTTCCATACAGACACTCCTTTTTTTCGATAATTTTGTCCGTATGAATTTTTTTTATACCTTGACTTCACATTTTTATCAATTTTCCGTCTGCGATTGAAAGTATGTATTTTTCAACGTCCTCGACACGCAAAATTTCTCTCACCGCCTGCGCGTATGAATTGAGCTGCTTGCCGTATTTGTTTTTGAGATAATCGCTGTTTCTGCTGTACTTGTAGTCGACTATTACCGCTTTGTCGCCGTCGAGAATAAGCAAATCGATAACGCCCTGCAAAAATATGTTTTCATCCACCTTTCTGTCGTCAAACAAGTTGTTGTAGGCAGTTTTGAGCATAAAAGGCAGTTCTCTGTAAACGGTTTTTTTCGAGATGTCTTTGAACAGAGGGTTTGACAAAACTTTGAGTACAAATTCCGCGCTGAGACTGTCCGCCGCTTCTTTTGAAATTTCGCCCTTTGTTACCTCTTGATCAATTACCCAATTTATCTCTTGCTCCGAAATTTTCGAAAAGTCGATTTTTTCAAAAATTTTGTGGTATGCCGAGCCTATCTCGTTTCGCGCCACCCTTTCGTCGTCAATGACGATGTTTGACGCCTGCGTCTCCTCTTCCCCCGCAAAACCCAGATAAGGCTGCAAATTTGACGAAACGGCTTTAAGCTCAAGCCTTGTCGCTTCCTCGTGCGGATATGCGGCATAAATTTTTTCACGAAGCGTTTTTGCCGCTTTTTCGTCACACGCCGAATAGCTTGGCAAAACCCTCTCGTTTTTTTCGCAGTCCTGCATAAGCTCGTTTGCTTCGACTACGCCGTAACGCAATCCGCATTTTTCCTTGTCGAATTGGTCGAGGTAAGGCAAAATCCAGTCGAAATAGCTTTTTTCGCCGTCACTCTGATCACCGCAGCCGCAAAGGTACAAATGCGCTTTTGCTCTTGTCATAGCGACGTAAAAAAGCCTTGCCTCCTCATAAAGTGCCTTTTCGTTGACTTTTTTCAAAACGTAAAGCCTTGACAAAGTGTCGTAAACTATGCGGTTTTCCCTGTCGAAAAACTTTGCGGCAATGCCCTCTCGCCTGTCGCAAACAACGGCAGAGGAAGTTTTTTTGAAACGCTTGCCGCAGTTTATGACAAACACGATAGGAAATTCAAGACCTTTGCTTTTGTGAATTGTCATGACGCGCACCGCCGACACGTTTTTGGTGTTTTCGGTTTCGGCGTCGGCCTGCGAGTTTTTCATAAACGCCAAAAACTCGGCAACGCTCCTGTCGTAAGTTTTTCCGATGAGCGAGTTTGAAAACTCGTTGATTTTTTTGAGCCTTATGTCACCGTCGGGAAGTCCCAACGTTTTGAGCGCAAAGTCTGTTTTTGAAAATATTTCGGAAATCAACGAGCTTACCGGCATGCTTTGAGCCAAAAATCGCATGTCCGAAACAAAGCTCAAAAACTTTTCAAGCTTTTGCTTTATTTCGTCGTCGTTGTTTTTGACGTAATCAATCACCTTTATGTAAAGTCCCTCTTCGGTTTTTGACAATGCCACTTGCGAGATCTCGTTGTCGTCAAGTCCGCAAAACCAACCCGAAAGACACCCTGCCAAAGGAATGTCTTGGTCGGGATTGTCGATGACTTTAAACAAATTTGTCAGCTGTTTTGTTTCGATACCGTCAAACACCGACTTTTTTACCGAATAATTGAGAGGTACGCCCAATTTTTCCAATCGGGAAATAACGTTTTTGGCGTGATTTGTCATGTCTCTCGACAAAATGACTATGTCTGAGTAAGTCACAACCCTGACGGCGTCGCCTATTTTCATTTTCAGCCCCACTATTTCCCTTATGCGGTTGAAAACGAGCTGCGCCTCGGCGTCGGCTTTGTCAAAGGATTTTTCCTTTCTTTCCCTCACCGAGTAAATTTTGCTTTCAACCTCTTGTGCGGGTTTTTTAAAATCTATTACGTCGACGGTAACGCTTGAAAGCGGCGTACCCGACACCCCTTTGCCTTTGAGCATGGATGTTGAGGCGTAATCCACACCGCCTTTTACTTCCGACATAATTCTGCCAAACACGCTGTTTACGAAATTGAGAATTTTTTCGTCGCTTCTGAAATTGTCGTTGAAAAAATCCACGTGGTTAGCTTCCGCCTCATTTGAAAAAGCCGATATTTTGTCGGTAAAAATTTCGGGGTCGCACTGGCGGAAAGCGTAAATACTTTGCTTGACGTCTCCCACCAAAAACAAGTTGTCACGCCTTTTGACAAGGGAAATAATGCTTTCCTGAATTTCGTTTATGTCCTGATACTCGTCGACGTAAACGTATTCGAATTTGCTTTGAACTTCCAGCCTTATTTTGTCTATCGAAAGAACTTTGAAAGCCTTGTGTTCGAGGTCGTTGAAGTCAAGCAGTCCGTTTTGTTTTTTGTATTCGTCAAACTCGTTTTTAAGGCTTTTGACTATGCCGAACAAACTGATCCACATGTCAAAGGACTTTGACACACGCATTGCCAAAACTTCCTCGCCGTCGGCAAAAACTTCCGAATATATTTTTAAAGTGTCCCTGCAACCTTTCATGAAAGCCGAAAGCCTTTCCTTAAATTCAGTTTGCGAAAAATCTGCGTCTTTGACGATTTTCGGAAGCGTTGCGAAAGGCGCCATGTTTTTAAGTTCCACCACGTTTTGCGAAAGGGTTTTTGACGGAGAAACAAAAATACTTTCCGCGGCAGCGAGGCAATAATCCGCATACTTTTCCAGCCCGATTTTTTTCGCTTCTGCCGAAAACTCAAACAGTTTTTCCCTCATTTCAAAAAACTCGTTTGCCATTTGTTCCGCAGTTTTTTGCAGGTAAAAATTATCAGCGCGGTTTTGATTTTTTTTGGCAAGCGAAGCCAGCCAGCCGTCAAAGTCGGCTTTGCAAATCATGAAGGAATAAAGATTTTTTACCGCGTCTTTCAGGCTGTCGTCGGTTCTGCCCGAAGCAAAAATTTCGGCAAGCGCCAAAAACTCGGCGTCCTTTGAGGCGTAAAGCCTGTCAAAAAGCTTGTCAAGGCAAGAACTGAACGCCAAATTCCACTCCGTGTCCGACAAAATTTTGTACGCGGGGTCTATTTCCGCCTCGGAAAAATATTTTCTGACGAGGTTTGCGCAAAACGAGTGTAATGTCGAAATGTCGCAAAGCTCGATTTTTGACAACTGGTTCAAAACGTCCTTGTCCTTTGAAGCCGACAGCTTGTCCGCAAGGCGTTTTTTCATTTCGTAAGCCGCCATTTCGGTAAAAGTCACTACCAAAAGACGGTCAAGCCTTGTTTCCCCCGACAAAATGGAGTTGGCAATCCTTTCAATCATGACGGTGGTTTTGCCGGTTCCTGCGGAAGCCGACACAAGTATGTTTTTGTTTTTGCAGTCAAGCACACGCTGTTGACTTGACGAAAAATCAAACTTCTTCATTTACGGCCTCCCACAATGTCTGTTTGGTGATTTTTCCCACGCTGTCCTCGTCGACGTCGGACAAATCGTTTTTGAAACATACGGACGAAAACTTGCAGCTTTTGCAAACGCTGCCAAAAGGATTTTGACAAATAAACCCGCAGGTCATTTCCTTTACCGCGCTTTTCATCAGCATAGAAGTGTATTTGAGATAAACGTCAATCTGTTCCTCCGAAAGAGGCAAAGAGCTTTGTGCGTTAAACTTGCCGCTTTTGGTAAGCGAGCAGGAAAGCAAATCGCTTTTGCCCCGTTCCTCAGCCTCTTTGTCAAGCTGAAAAATCGTTTCGCCGTCGTCGAGAATTCTTCCGACATAGCGGTACTTCGGCTCTCCTTTTTCGGAAAAATTGTTTCGTATAGGCATGTAAAAAAAGCCCGCGCACCTTTTGCCCGTGAGTTTTTTTGCTTGGCTCACATAAGTCAAAAGCTGCAATTTTTGCCCCGCGTAAACTGATTTTTCGCTGAACTCGCTTTTTCCCGTCTTGTAGTCCACAATCACAAACTTGTCGTCAAACACGTCTATGCGGTCAATTTTTCCCACAAGCGCGATTTGCTTGCCGTAGGCGTCTATTACGCTGCCCTCGCCGTCGAAACCGAAAGTATATTCGGCATACTCGGGTTTAAAGCACGAGTTCAAAAACTGACGGTAAATCTGCACGCACACCTTTTTGGCCTCTTCTTTAAGGCTCTTTACGGCAAATGCCAGCTTTGCGTCCTTTTTCAAAAACGCATACTCTTTTTTACCCACACACTCATCGAAAAGCTTTGCCGCCTCCGCCGCAATTTTGCTTTCGTCCATATCGAGATTTTTGCCTATGACAAATTTTTTGACAAACTTTTCAAGCACTTCGTGGATGATGTTACCCGTGTCCACGGCTTTGAGCTGACCTTCCTTCCTTTCTTTGAGTTTCAAGCCGTGTTCGAGAAAATAGGCGTAAGGACAGCGGAAAAAACTTTCAAGCCTTGTAACGGAAGTTTTTCCTTTGGGAAGCAGAACCTCCTCTCCTTTTGAAAGGGGTTGCTTCTGATCGTCGGTGAACAAAAATTCCGTTATGTTTTCGTTGCCCACCGCTTTGTACAATGTGCTTAAATAAGGCAAAAGCCATTTTTCGCCCGACATATAGGCGGAAGACATTTCCACCAGTTTTTCCTCCGCCTGCTTTTTTGAAAAAACGTTTGCTTCGACATTTTCATCCGAAGAAAAGACAAACATCTGCCCTATTTCCTCAAACGCCCTGCAAGGCGCCGAACTTTCGCCCGACGAAACGTATGACATGTAAAGGCTTTGCCTTGGCATCGACAAAAGCTGAAATACGTTGAAAGCTTCCCTCCTGTTTTCGCTTTCGATTTTCGGCGTAATCAAAACGCCGTGTTTTTCGAGGCTCTCGATGTCGCCGTCCGCAATAAGTTTTGTGTCCCCCTTGACCGCAGGAAATTTTCCGTCCCCTGCTCCTAAGACAACGAGATGTTTGTTTGCGTTTGCCCTCGACTTTGCCAAAGAGGTGACAACCACGCAGTCGTTGTAAAGCGGAATTATAGAAATTTTTTCGGCGCGCACACCGCTCAAAAACAAATCGAAAAACTTTTCGGCAGTTGTTTTTTCGTTGCCGAAAAGGTCTGCCAAAGTTTTTATCACTTCGACAAGCTTTTCCTCCGCCTGCAACGAAACCTTGTAAGAAGCATGGTCAAGCGTCTCCTGCCTGTCAATTACCTTTTGAAGAGTGGCTGCGGTTTTTTCGTTTTTTATAAAGGCAGTCAAAGCAGCGCAAAAATCTTCCACGCTTTGCGCCGACGAAAAATCAAGAGAGTTTGCGAAATTGACGAACTCGCTCCTTGTTCTTTCCGCCTCACTGTCCTCCTCGTCCGAAACGTCAAACGGATAATTCAAAAATCTGACGTTGTTTTTCAGGCAAAAGTTTTCAAAGGCAAAAATGTCGTGTTCCGTTTCATAAAAAACGTTTTTCATGACGGCAAAACAATTTTCCGTCAAAAATCCGCTTGTTTTTACCCTCATGACGTCACACAAAAACCTCGCAAGCACGTGGTCGGCAAGAGGTTTTTTGTCGTCGATGAAGTAAGGTATGTCGTATTTTTCAAAAACGCTTTTTACCGCATAGGTATATGCCGTAACGTCTGAGCTGACCACCAAAAAGTCCTTGTATCTGTCACCTGACGCTATCTTTTTCTTGATGTGACAAGCCGCTTTTTCCACCTCGTCAAAAACGTCTGACGCTTTATTGAGCGTTACGTCATGTGTTTCGACAGGCTTTTCGGGCAGCGTGTATGAAAACAAATAGTTTTCGATGACGGAAGTAAACCCCGAGGAGTTTTTCCTGACAAAGTTTATTTTGCAGTCTACGTCAAGCCCCTTTGCGATGTTGACAATTGTGCTGAAGTTTTCGTCGGAATAGACGTGGTTGTCCCTGACAAAAGGCAACGCCACCGTAACGCCTTTTGAATAAATGACAAGCTGACGCAAAATCAAGGCTTCCTGAACGGAAAAGCTGTCAAAATCCTTGACATAAAAGTATGAGTTTTTGATTAAATCGCTTTCGGGGATATGCTTAATGAGTTCGTTAAGCTTTGCGCCCGAGTCGACGTAACTGTCTTTTATGAAATTTTCGTAAGCGGCATAAATAATTTTTATGTCTTGCATTTTGAGTTTGAGGTTTCCCTCGTACTCGTCGGGGTTTATTTCGTCGGGAGAAATTGCGGAGTATTTAAGTTGCGAAACCGTTTCGTAAATACTTTCCGCAAAACCTGCCGTATCAAATGACTTTGTGTAGCATTTGAGCTGCGTTTTGAGTTCTTCGGCGATTTTTCCCAGCAGCATAATCGCGCTTTGCTTTGAAATGAAGGTTTTTTCCTTCATTATGCATGAGGTAAGCCTCGCAAAGGTCATTACGCGGGTGTTAAAACTGCCCCCCAATTCGTCGAGGATGCTAAGTTCGCTGGTCATGCTTGTGCGGTCGTTGGAAATAACAATGTGATGTTCGTCCAGTTTCCGAGGGTCGTTTTTTTTGAGGAGCCCTACAATACACTCGGATGCCGCAGCATAGTTGTTTGCCGCAAAAAGTTCAAGTTTCATAAGACAAATTATAGCAAAGGCGCACGAGTTTGTAAACAACGGCTTGAAAAGGCTTAACGCCAAAACAAATTGTGGTAAAAACGGTTTGAGTTTGCGGTTTTTTGTGATATAATAATCCGACCGAAACAAATCACGGAGAAAACTATGAAAAAATTATTCAGTTTTGCAATACTCCTCGTAGCGCTTGTTTTTGCTTTTGCGGGCTGCTCCAACACCCCCGTTCCTTCCACTACCGAAAGATGGAACGCAGGTGAAACAAAACGCTATGAGATCAACCTTTTGACAAGCGACATGGCTCTTTCAAAGGGATTTAACGACCCTGAAACAAAACAAGGCGACTATTACGAATATCCTAAAAACGCCGGCGTACAGGTAAAACCAAACGACATCCTTGACGGCAGCTATATGGAATACACTATCAGCAAGGAAGGCTCCAACTGGGTTTTTGACCTTGAAATGACTGTAATTCAAAAATACGAAGCAGCCGAGTTTGTCGAAGGCTGGGAAGAAAAGATTCCTCAGGAAAACATCGTCAGCAAGGACTCCACTTTCGTAACTCTCAAATCGACAATGACAAGCAAAGCGGTTTTCGGCTCGATTAAAGACGGCGAAAGACCGGTGTCTTCCACAAAGACGGTAAACAGCGTAGTTGTGTTTTACAACAGCGACCTTAAAATCGACGTTGACCACAACGATTTCACCACCACCGCAACGTATGACGAAAGCAGCGTAAAAAGCACTTTTACCGACAGAGCAGGTAACACGGGAAAACCATCCGAAGTAACCGTCAATACAGGCAGCGGCTTTATTTTCGACAACGAAGCAATGCTGCTCGCAATCCGTTCTGTCGACATGGTAACTTTGAAAGAAGCAGGAAGCACTTCCCTCAACTTCTACAACGCGATTGAACAAAAGACTCAAAAAGTAACGGTTGCATACATTTCGGACAGCTTCACTTTCAACAACACTCAGGAAGACGCACCTAAATACATGCGTGTCGGCTGCACACCTGAAGGAATGGGTTATCCTTACTACTTCTACTTCGAACAGCAGACAAAAATCGCTCCGCCTGTTCCTGGTGATATGATCAATCAGTATCAGCTTGTGGAAATGAATCAAGGCTACATGAATTTCAGCCTTGCCGCTTAAAGGACAAAAAACAAAAACGTGCCGACGGCACGTTTTTTTTATTTCCTTTTGTTTTTAAAAAACGACGAAAGCATTTGAGCGCACTCTTCTTTCAAAATGCCCCCTTCCACGTTGGGACGGTGATTAAACCGCTTGTCTGACGGCAAATCGTAAAGAGTTCCGCAACACCCCGCTTTTGGGTCGTAAGCTCCGAAAAAAATGTTTTTAATCCTTGCGTTTATGCATGCGCCCGCACACATCGGACACGGTTCGAGAGTAACGTACAAGTCGCACTCCTCAAGCCGCCAGCTGCCCACCTTTTTGCAGGCTTTTTCGATGGCAATCATTTCGGCGTGTTTTAAGGCGTTTTGCGTCTTTTGCCTGACGTTGTGTCCTCTGGCAATTACCTTTCCCTCTTTGACGATTACGCAACCCACAGGCACTTCGTCTTTGTCAAATGCCTTTTGCGCCTCCTTCATCGCCAGCTTCATAAACTTTTTTTCCATACTTTTTTTCCTTTGCCAAAGTGTTGAGCATTTTTTGCGGAACTTCCGCGTTTTTTTTGAAAATTTTGTCTATCTGCGAATAAGGATACGGATAACCGTACTTATCCTCGCCCACCTCGACGGTAACGGCAGGTATACGCAGTTTTTCGACGCACCAGTCTTTAAGTCCGCCTGCGCTTTGCGTCTGCCCCACCAAACGATAGCCCGTCTGCTTCGCGACGAATTTGGCAAGTCTGTAATCGCGCCACTTCCTGAGTTTTTCCTGAAAAAACTGCCAAAAGATTATTTCGCCCTTAGTGTGATAAGTTATGAGATAATCGGGTTTGATTTTTTGCAGAAACTCGGCAAGGCATATGTTTTCGCTTTCGCTCATGGGCTTTTTGCCTACGTAACTGAACGGCGAAGGAAAAAACAAGTTTTGACTTCCCTCTCCCCAGTGCGCGTCGAAATTGGTGTTAAGGTCAACGCAGTCGGCGTTTGCTTTCCAGTTTGAAAAGTCATGTCCTCCGTTTACCTTCAAAATCTGCTTTACCCTTTGCTCGTCTTTTATGAACCCGACGCCCTCGGTGCAAATCCTCACCCCGTCCACGTTGTGCATGGGAACAAAGTAAATGCCGCCGTTTAACACCGTCTGATTTTTCAGGTAATGCCTTATCTGCTTCATGACAAGCAGCGTAGTGATATGCTCCCTTGCGTGAGTAGACCCCACCACCACAAGCGAAGTGTCTGTTTTTTTGCCGAGAAACACATAAGGTATCTCAAAACCTAGCTGAGTTTTGCCGATAGTCCCTACTTCGATTCCCTGTTCTTTGAGTTGTTTAAGTTCGGCGATGAGGTCGCCGTAAAAATATGCTTTTTCCACACAAAATTATATGCGAAAAAAGACAGAAAATAATAGACGGTTTGTCCTTATTTGTGATAAGTCGAACCGCCCGAAATCATAAAAGCGCGATAAATCTGCTCGCACAAAATCACCCTCATAAGTTGGTGAGGAAAGGTCATTTTTCCGAAAGAAAGGCTGAAATGACATTTGCTTTTTACTTCTTCCGACAGTCCGTAAGAGCCGCCTATGACAAAAGTCAATGTGCTGAATTGGTTTTTTACAGACTCGATCTTTTTGGAAAGTTCAACGCTGTCAAGGTTTTGTCCTTTTATGTCAAGGCACACGCAGTAACCTTCGAGTTTGGAAATCACGTCGGCACCTTCATACGCCAAAGCCTTTTCGATTTCGCCTTTTGAAGGCTCTTTTTTAAAGGCGTATTCTTTGGTTTCGCACACCTCCGCCTTGCAAAAACGCCCCAACCTTTTGACATATTCGTCAACCGCTTGCGAAAAAAACTTTTCCTTGACGTCGCCCACGCACACAATTTTGATTTTCATTTCAGCTCACAAACATCATAACCCACATGGCGAGACAGAAAAAACCGGCGCCCATGTAGTACGGCATTGCCTTGACCTTGCTCAAATTGAAGTTTTTCACTTCCTCTTCGGTAGGCGATTCTTGCTGTTGCTTTGCGTTTTTGACAAACAACCACAAAAGCGGAAGTATCACGGCAAGCGAAAGCAGCATTACCCACCACCAGTTGGAAATCACAAAATTTTCAAAACCCGTACCGGTGAGATATCCGAACAAAAGCACTGCAAAGTTGTTGACGAAATGGAAAATAACGGTAGTCCACAGCGAACGCGTCGTCAGGTAAATTAGCGCCATAACGATGCCCATGATAAGCGGATGAACGGTTTGGAAAGGCGACTGATGCATAAAGGTAAACAACAAAGCCGACAAAAACAGTGCCTGCAAATCGAGTTTTACGCCGGGACGCGAAAGCGAATTGCAAACAAAGCCGCGGTAAACCGTTTCCTCGCACAAAGCCGGCATAACGGCAACCAGCAAAACGGCAAGCATAAACACGCCGAAATTGTTAAGTTCCGGCATAGGCGTGGAATTGCTTGAAACTCCCGCGTTGATGAGCAGATTTGACACCGCATTTTGTATAGGATAGTTAAAACACAAAAGCGCGAAGGAAAGCAAAACCGTAGCTCCTATCTGCCAAAGTTTCAATTTGTTTTTCATGCCCACGGCAGTCGGAAAATCTATTTTCTTTTTAAACGAAATGTACAAAAAGGATATCGCCATCAAAAACTGGCTCAAAAAAGCAAGAACCCAGTATCTAACCGACATGTCGGCAAGAAAGCTTTCGTTTGCGTTTATGATAAATGCCAGAATAACGCTTACGAGCGCGGGAAGAAAAACCGCAATGGCAAAAACCACTCCTCCGTCGTGAGGCGTCAAAAATTTTCTTTTGTCACTCAACTTCAAAAACCTCGCTTTTTTCAAATTGTTTAACTACGTTGATTTTTATGTCTTTTCCCTCTTGCAGTCCGTTTTTTTCAAGCTCGTTGCAAGCCGTAAAAAAGGCTGTTTCGGGAGTGTTGTTGTTTTGGCTCAAGTGTCCGAGAAGCAGTCGCCTGACCCCGCAGGAGCAAAATTTGACCGCCGTTTGCGCCGCTTTTTCGTTTGACAGGTGACCGAACCTTCCCGCAATCCTTTTTTTTAGCAGATACGGATAGTCTCCGTTTGAAAGCATAAACTCGTCGTGATTGCTTTCGAGAAGCACTAAGCGACAGTTTTTGCAAAAATTGACGATTTTGTTGTCTACTTCGCCGATGTCGGTAATTTGCGCCACGGCGTTTTTGCCGTCGTCGAAGCGGTAACCTACGCAGTATGAACTGTCGTGAGAGCAGACGAAAGTCGAAACCGAAAGGTCCTTGAAACGAAAATCTTCTTCAAAAGGAGTAAGCAGATGGTTTGTCCAGTAAAGCTTTTTGGCCAGTTCCAGAAATCCTTTTTTATGCACAAAAACCCTTGGTCTGTACTTTTTGCAAAAGGCGTCAAGCCCGAAAATATGATCGTTATGCTCGTGGGTTACGAAAATAGCGTCGATTTTGTAGGCGGAAATGTTTTCTTCCGCAAGAAATTTTTCAAGAGTATTGAGATTTATTCCGCAGTCGACAAGAATTTTCGATTGTTCCGAAATAATCAGCGAGCAGTTTCCCTTGCTGCCGCTTGTAAGTGAGCAAAACTTCATTTTATGATTATAACAGACTTAAAAAAAATCAACAACAAAATTCAATCTCTTGCGGCAGGGGGCTTTGATGTGATAAAATTTGCCCATGAGAAAGATAAACACTGAAAAAATTTACGCCGCAGTCAAGGAAATGGCATTACACTGCTGCTGCAACGTAGACGAAGGAACACTCAACCTTTTGCAAAAAGCCGAGGAAAGGGAAATTTGTCCTGCGGCTAAATTTGCATTGCAAACGATAATCAAATCTGATTTAAAAGCCGCAGAGCAAAACGTGCCAGCATGTCAGGACACGGGTATGGCGGTTATTTTTCTCGACGTGGGACAAGACGTGTTTTTGGAAGGCGAATTTGTGGAAGACGCGATCAACAGAAGCATAATGGAAGCCTATGAGGAAGGATTTTTCCGCAAAAGCGTGCTTGATCCGCTGACTCGCGTCAACACCAAAACAAATTTGCCTGCAGTTATACACACTAGCATCACAAAAGGCGACAAAGTAAAAGTCAGCTTTTTGGCAAAAGGCTTCGGAAGCGAAAACATGTCGAGAGTGTATATGCTTACCCCGTCGCAGGGCATGGAAGGAATTATCGACAGTGTGGTCGAAACGGTAAAATACGCGGGCTCAAACCCTTGCCCTCCAGTAGTTATCGGGGTAGGTATAGGCGGTACTTTCGAAAAAGCAGCCATCATGTCAAAACGCGCGCTGCTTCGCGAAGCAAACAGCGTCAACGAGGACGAGACGCTTTCTCAGCTTGAAAAAACTTTGCTTGAAAAAATAAACGAAACTGACGTGGGAGCGCAAGGCTTCGGCGGGAACAACACCTGTCTTGCGATTTATGCCGAAAAGTACCCTACCCACCTTGCGGGGCTTCCACTCGCAATAAACGTGCAGTGCCACTCGGTAAGGCACATGACAAAAGAAATTTGAGGTAAAAAATGAAAAAAATAAATCTGCCTCTTGACGAAAACACAATCGAAAGCCTGTCTGCAGGCGACTCGGTATTAATAAGCGGTCAAATGTTTACCTCGCGCGACGCGGGGCACAAAAGGCTTGTCGCAATGATTGAAAAAGACGAAAAACTTCCTATTGACATCAAGGGACACACCGTTTACTACGTAGGTCCCTGCCCTAAAAAGGAAGGTCAGGTGATAGGCTCCTGCGGCCCCACCACTTCGGGAAGGTGCGACGCCTACACCCCTTTGCTTCTTCAAAAGGGACTTAAAGGAATGGTTGGAAAAGGCTGGCGAAACGAAAAGGTCATTGAGGAAATGAAAAAACAAAAAGCCGTTTACTTTGCGGCGGTAGGCGGCGCAGGCGCGCTGTACGCCGACTGCGTAAAGGAAGCCAAACTCATAGCCTTTGAGGATCTCGGCGCCGAAGCGCTTTACCTTTTGACGGTAAAAGACTTCCCCGCAATCGTGGCAGTGGACAGCAAAGGAAACTCGGTTTATCAAAAATAAAAAGCAGGCAAACGCCTGCTTTTGTTTTTTTGTTATTTTTTGTCGTTGTCGCGAAGTGCCACACGGCGGATTTTTCCGCTGATTGTTTTCGGCAAAGTTTCGACGAATTCTACCACGCGAGGATATTTGTAAGGAGCGGTGTGTTCCTTGACGTAAACCTGAATTTGTTTTTTAAGTTCCTCGCTCGGAAGCGTGTCTTTGGTAAGTACGATCGTGGCTTTTACCACCTGTCCCCTTATCGGATCAGGAGTACCCGTGACGGCACATTCGAGTACGAAAGGAAGCTCCATGATGACGCTTTCGATTTCGAAAGGTCCGATACGGTAACCGGAACTCTTGATGACGTCGTCTGTTCTGCCGACGTACCAGAAGTAGCCTTCCTCGTCTTTCCATGCCATGTCACCTGTGTGGTAAATGTCGTTGGACCACGTTTCGTTTGTTTTTTCGTCGTTGTGGTAGTAACCTGCAAAAAGTCCGCAAGGAGCGCCGTATTTGGTGCTTATGCAAATTTCGCCCACTTCACCCACTTTGACAGGATTGCCCTCTGAGTCGAGAAGTTCGACGTTGTACTGCGGAGTAGGTTTTCCCATTGAGCCGGGACGAGGTTCCATACCGATGAGGTTTGCGAGAACCAAAGTCGTTTCCGTCTGACCGAAGCCTTCCATAAGTTTGAGACCCGTTGCTTTGAGCCACTGCTCAAAAACTTCAGGGTTAAGGGCTTCGCCGGCAATCGTAGTGTGTTTAAGCGAAGACAAATCGTACTTCGAAAGGTCTTCCTTAATGAAAAAGCGGTACATTGTAGGAGGCGCGCAGAAAGTAGTTATGTTATACTTTTTGAAAAGCGGCAAAATGTCGTGAGCGTCAAACTTTGTAAAATCGTAAGTGAATACCGCCGCTTCGCAAAGCCATTGTCCGTAAAGTTTTCCCCAAACGGCCTTGCCCCAGCCGGTATCCGCGATTGTAAAGTGCAGTCCGTTAGGATCGACGTGGTGCCAGTACCTCGCGGTTACGATGTGTCCCAAAGGATAAAGGAAGGTATGTGCCGCGATTTTAGGATAACCGGTGGTACCCGACGTAAAGTACATGATCATAAGGTCGTCGTTTGTAACGTCGGCGTCGCCCTTAGGACGCTCGAACACGTCGGAGCATTTTTCAATTTCGTCGTCAAAGTTGTCCCAGCCTTCCCTGTGGTCGTTGACAAGCATTTTGATTTGCATTGTAGGACTTGTTTCGCAAGCAAGCTCAACCTGATGAGGAACGTCGTTTTCGTTTGTAGCGACTATTGCTTTTACGCCTGCCGCGTTAAAACGGTATTCGAAGTCATGCTGCACAAGAAGGTGAGTTGCCGGAATAACGATTGCGCCGATTTTGTGGAGAGCAAGGATAGCGATCCAGAACTGGTAATGACGTTGGAGAACAAGCATAACCCTGTCCCCTTTTTTGATGCCTTTCGAAAGGAAGTAGTTTGCGGCTTTTGCCGAAAGACGTTTCATGTCGCCGAAAGAGAAATCCCTCACTTCCTTGTCTTTTGAAAGCCAAAGCATCGCGCGTTTGTCAGGCGACTTGTCTGCGATAGCGTCAACTACGTCAAAAGCGAAGTTGAAGTTGCGAGGCGGGCAAAACTTGATTTCTTCAAGTTCACCGTGTTTATTTTCCCTGACCTTAACGAACTTGTGGAATACGCATTTGGAGTAGTCGTAATCCTTGTCGTTGTCGAACTCGTAATTTTCGTGCATTTCGTGAGGAAGCTTAAATTCCTCGGTAGTACCGTGGACTACCACAGCCAAAAACTCACAGTCCTTTCCTACCGCAACCATTCCGTGAGGCTTGGTGCTGTCGTAATAAATGCAGTCGCCCTCATTCAAAACTTCGATGTGCTTGTCGACTTGAACTTTGAGGGTTCCCTTGATGACGTAGTCAAACTCTTCTCCCGCGTGCTGAGTGAGGCTTATCGGAGAGTTTTCAAGAGTGTTGGAGTGCTTTGCCACACAAAAATAAGGCTGCGACAGTTTGTCCTTTTTGAGTGAAGCCAAGTTGTAGTAAGCAAAGCCGTCGCGCGGTTCAAGCGGCAAGCCCTCGCCTTTTCTTACTACCTGCCAAGTGGCAAGAGTAGCCGATTTACCCGAGATAAGTTCCGAAACGTCAATGCCCAACGCTCCGGCACAGCGGTAAAGAAAAGTAAAAGCAAAGTCCATTTCGCCGTCTTCGGCTTTGAGATAGTCTGAAAGAGAAACGCCGATTTCGTCAGCCATTTCCTGCTGGGTTTTGCCTACGACGAGGCGCAAACCTCTGATTCGTTCTGCGATTTGTTGTACAGTGTCCATAGTAACTCCTTGAAAAAGAAAAACGCCCCAAACGCAGGTTTGGGACGAATAAAAACATATCCGCGGTACCACCCAAATTGATACGCAAGCGTATCCGCTCTGAGGCTCACACAAGCCCAAGACATATTACGGTGTCAACCGGAGCGACTTACTAAGGTTCTGCCGCCCTGCTAAGAAAGGGATAAACTGTTTAAAGGGTAACCGACTCGCACCACCCGTCGGCTCTCTGACTGCCTGAAAAAAACAATCCGTGTCTTTCGTCAACGCATTTAGGGGTTTTCAAATTTAACGGAAGTATAACACAACGAAAATCAAAAGTAAAGGAAATTGAAGCATTTTTTGCAAAAGGAAAAAAGGCGTATTGTTGGCAAAACGCCAGAAAAATAAATAACCCCGACAAAAAGTGGCATACTGTCAACATATGGAGATAGGAAAAGTAATCAAGGAATTGCGTGAAGAAAGGAACTTGACGCAACAGCAGCTGGCGAGTGCATTGAATGTTGACAAAAGCACGATAGCAAAGTATGAGACAGGCGACAGACTGCCCAACATCGAGATGTCGGTAAAGCTGGCGTTGTTTTTCAACGTAACGACAGACTATCTTTTCGGAATAGAGAAATGACAAACCCGCAACGCGGATTTTTTTGACGTAACGGCAGACTGGCTCATCGAAAGAGAAAAATGGTAAAAAAAGACGGCAAATGCCGTCTTTTTTGTTTTTATTTAAGCAAGTTCTTTTGCAAGTCTTTTTGCGATTTCAGTGATGAACTCGTTTGTGTTGACCGCCGTGGTTTTGCCTTCGGCGAGGGACACGAGGTCTTTTGTCATTATGCCCTCTTTCAATGTGTCGAGGCTTGCTTTTTCAAGTTTTTCGCCAAAAGCCACAAGGTCAGGCAAATTGTCAAGCTCGCCGCGCTTTTTAAACGCACCGCTCCATGCAAATATGGTTGCCATAGGGTTTGTAGAAGTTGTTTCCCCTTTGAGATGTTTGTAGTAGTGTTTGGTGACTGTGCCGTGAGCAGCCTCATACTCGTATTTTCCGTCAGGCGAAACAAGCACGCTTGTCATCATGGCGAGAGAGCCGAACGCGGTTGAAACCATGTCGCTCATGACGTCGCCGTCGTAGTTTTTGCATGCCCAGATGTAGCCGCCTTCAGAACGGATTACCCTTGCCACCGCGTCGTCAATGAGAGTGTAGAAATATTCCAGACCGTTTTTTTCGAAATCGGCTTTGTAATATTTTTCGTAAATGTCCTCAAAAATCTGTTTGAAGTTTCCGTCGTAAACTTTTGCAATGGTGTCCTTTGTCGAAAACCAAAGGTCCTGCTTGCTGTCGAGAGCAAACTTGAAGCAAGCGTGAGCAAATGAGGAAATGGAGCTGTCAAGGTTGTGCGCCCCTTGCAAAACGCCGGAACCCTTCATGTCCTGAACCACCACTTTTTGAACCTTGCCGCTTTTGCCGGTGAACACAAGTTCGGCAACGCCGGGTTCGTCTGTTTTGAGGTCAACGCTTTTGTAAACGTCGCCGTAAGCATGACGGGCAATGGTGATTGGTTTTTTCCAATTTTTGACTGCAGGCTTAATGCTGTCGATAATGATAGGCGCGCGGAAAACCGTTCCGTCGAGAGCCGCCCTTATGGTACCGTTAGGGCTTTTCCACATCTGTTTGAGGTTGTACTCGCTCATACGCTGTTTGTTAGGCGTAATGGTTGCGCACTTGACGGCAACGCCAAGTCTTTTTGTCGCTTCCGCCGCGTCGAGGGTAACTTTGTCCTCTGTTTCGTCGCGGTGAACGAGGCCAAGGTCGTAGTATTCCGTTTTAAGGTCAACGAAAGGAAGGATGAGTTTGTCTTTTATTTCCTGCCAGATAATTCTGGTCATTTCGTCGCCGTCCATTTCGACGAGCGGCGTTTTCATTTGAATTTTCATTTTGCCTCCTTTTTGTTTTTAGCGGCATAGTAGTTCATAAGGCAGCCTTCGAGAAGAATTGTTTTTTCGTCGTCGGTAAGCCCTTTGACGTGAAGCATAATGTCCCTGACGCCGTTTTTGGTGATTACCTTTGCAGGGAAGTCTTGTTTGCCCATTTCGACTTTTCTGCGTACCGACGGAATAAAGAGATAATCCCCTTCCTCGTAGTCGAAGGAAGTTTTTTCGTCAATGGTAAACGGCATAATGCCCCAGTTTATGCAGTTGCTCCTGTAACGTTTGGTTGCGAATTCGTAACAGATGTTTGCGTCGCCGCCCAAAACTTTCTGACAGCTTGCCGCCTGTTCGCGCGCCGAGCCGTCACCCGGTTTTGTAGCGAAAATGCATGAGCCGTAACTTGTGTTTTTGACGAGTTCGTCAGCGTTGCCCACTTTTGACAAAGCGTATCTGATGTCGTCGCTGACTTTGCCTTCACGCCTGTCTCTGTCCTCTGCCTGAATTTTTTTGGAGCGTGAAACATATTCGGGAACGCGTCTCGAAAGAGCAAATTCGGAAAGTTTGAGCGGATTTGAACGATAGCTGGAAGTTTCGCCCGACGGAATAAGTTCGTCGGTAGTAGTAACAGGGTCGTGAATTACCGCAGCGAGTTTTACAAGCATGTTTTCGCTCATTTCGTGCATTTTCGGCCAGTCGGCAATGTTAGGTCCGAATTTAAGCGCCTCGTCAGGCTGCGGATTGCCGAAACCTTTGTAAACGCGTTTGTTGTAAATTTCTTCGTCGTAACGGTACTCGTATTTTGTTACTTCGTAATCCACGTCGGAAGCCGCCGTCAACACGCCGCCGTTTTTGGCTGTTGCGGCAATGGATCTTGCGTCCATGAGGGCAACGCCGGAAAGCTGTCCCTGACCCGGTTTTGAGCCTTCGCGGTTAGGGAAGTTGCGGGTTGTGTGCCTGATCGACAAACCGTTATTGGAAGGAACGTCTCCTGCGCCGAAGCAAGGTCCGCAGAAAGCAGGTTTTATGAGAGCGCCTGCCTCGATGAGTTTTGCCGCCACGCCGTTTTTTACGATTTCCATCATGAGCGGCTGACTTGCAGGGTATGCCGACAAAGTGAAGTAGCCGTTTCCTGTGGAAGCACCCGACAAAATGTCCGCCGCTTCGCAGAGGTTTTCAAAAAGTCCGCCTGCGCAGCCTGCGATTATGCCTTGGTCTACGATAATGTCATTTCCTCTGATTTTGGAAAGAAGGTCAAGCTCGACTTTTCCGCCGAACTGTTCCTTCACGCTTTTTTCGACTTGTGCAAAAATGTCATTTGCGTTTTGTTTAAGCTCGTTTATCGAAAAGGCGTTTGACGGGTGGAAAGGCAAAGCAATCATGCACTCCACTTTGCTGAGGTCGATTTTTACGCAGCCGTCGTAGTATGCCACGTCTTTTGGCTCGAGCTTCATGTATCTGTCACCCATGAGGTGAGTTTGGTAATATTGTTTGACTTTGTCGTCAGTCTCCCAGATAGAGCTGAGGCAAGTCGTTTCGGTAGTCATGACGTCAATGCCGTTTCTGAAATCTACCGAAAGGTTTTTTACGCCGGGACCCACAAACTCCAGCACTTTGTTTTTCACGAAGCCGTTTTCAAACACCGCTTTGCAAAGAGCGATTGCGACGTCGTGAGGACCTACGCCGTGACGAGGTTGTCCTTCGAGGTAAACGCAGATGACTTCGGGATTGTCAATGTCGTAAGTGTTTTTAAGCAGTTGTTTGACAAGTTCGGGACCGCCTTCGCCTACGCCCATTGTTCCCAGCGCGCCGTAACGAGTGTGACTGTCCGAACCCAAAACCATTTTTCCGCAGCCCACCACCGCTTCGCGTGCGTACTGGTGAATTACCGCAACGTTTGTAGGCACAAAGTTGCCGCCGTATTTTTTTGCGGCGGAAAGACCGAACACGTGGTCGTCCTCGTTTATCGTACCGCCAACCGCGCAAAGACTGTTGTGGCAGTTTGTGAGGTTGTATTCAAGCGGAAACTGTTTGAGACCGCTGGCTCTCGCCGTCTGAATAATACCTACGTATGTAATGTCGTGCGACATCAAAGCGTCAAACTTAATGCGGAGTTTTCCTTTTTCGTTTGACTTGTTGTGACTGTTCAAAATCTGGTAGGCGATCGTGCCGTTTTTGGCTTCGGCTTTGTTGATGTTTCCGACCTCTGTCGAAAGTTTGCCGTCTTTAAGCAAAATGCCTTGTTTTATGAGTTCTATCACAGGGGTACCTCCTGACAAAATTTGCTTTAACTAATTAATTATACGATAAAAAGCCGTAAAACACAAAACGTTTAAAAGCGGCTCTTTTGATTTATTAAAAATTTTTCAAAGGGAAGGGTTTTCAAAAGCAAAACCGAAGCGACGCCCACTATCAGTCCCGCGACAATACCCATCAATGCCAGATACGGCAGATAAACAAACATTTCGGGTGTTCCCGTGACCAGACAAAAGACGGTATTTTGCACGGCGTTGTGCACCACCGCCGCCGCCACGCTTATCGCGACTACGCTTATTTTGTCAAAAAACAAAAATACCAAAAGTCCCGAAACGATTACGCTTGCGACACCCGCCGAAAAGCTGTAAAGCCAGCTAGACAACCCTCCCGTAAAAAGACTGCCCAACGTGGTCCTTACCGCCACCAAAATGAGGCCGTCCAAAGGGGAAAGCAAAATTACCGCAAGCAAAGTGAATATGTTTGAAATGCCCATTTTCGCGCCGGGCAGAAAAAGCGGCGGAAAAAGCCCCTCTATCATAAAAGTAATGGTAGCAAGCGCCGTCAGAATACCCAAAAGCGCAATTCTTTTCGCACTGAACCTAAACATAACTCACCCGTTGAGAATAGGAGTTTCCTTTTCTCCCTGTCCCACCACTTTGACGTGGTTGACGTCGCATACTATCGCCTGTCCCCCCGCGTCTATTGCCGGGAAGTTGTTGACGCATTCCTTTGTGGAACTGCAATCTGCTTCCGACATTTTTGCCTTGCCGTCAAAAATCTCGATGACGTTTTTGTGTCCGTCGGTTTCAACGGTAACAAGGGTTTTTCCGTCAATTTCCTCAACCGTTACAAAATCGCAGTAAGTTTTCCACTCGCCTTTTTGAAGAGAATAGGAAAAGACCAAATCGTTTTTGTAAAAAACTGCGATTTTTTCAAGCGTGGTCGAAACCGAAGTAAACACAAAAGCGACAAACAAAACAACCACCGCGACTGCCGTGACGGCATATACGAAAATGTCTTTAAAGAGGAAAAACTTTTGCTTTTTGATAAGTTTCAGCCTGTCGATTTCCTCACGCCGTTTTACGTAAATCACTATGCCCGCCGCGATTAAGCACAAACCCACGCAGGAAAGCACAAGCCACAAATCGGGATTTAGCGGATTGTAAACAAAGCCGTTTTGTGTCATATAACCGCAAAGGCGATATGACGGGTCGGTTAATTGGATGTCGTCGGCAAAACCGTTTGTCACAACTTCAAGCACGCTTCCCAGCGTCCAGCTCCTTTCAAAAACATATGTGGCTGAAATTTCGTTTTGAGAAAAATAGCTTCCGTTTATAAATGCGCGCGCCTCGTCGTCCCCCATTACCATAAGAGCGGTAGTAAGAGCGTCTGCGGCAATCGGGTCATCGCAGAATATCGATACCGTGCGCATGCCGTTGTCCACAGGCATACCCGTTTCGGGGTTTATAATATGGCAGTACCTTTTGCCGTCAAGCTCAAAGTATTTTCCCGGTTGGTAGTCGCCGCTTGTGGACATGGAAAGGTTTTTTGCGTTATATTTCGCGTAATACGAAGTGATTTTTTCGGGATTGATTACCCCTACGCTGAAAGTTCCGTCGTCGGAGGACGGATTTTCCAAAAAAGTTATGCTGCTTCCGCCCAAGTTGACAAAGCCCTGCGTAACAGAGTAGTCTGCGGCAATTTCCTTTGCCCTCATTGCGGCATAACCTTTGACTATTCCCCCCAAATCGATGTTCATGGTGTAACTGTGTCTGTCCACCGTCACGCTGTTTTGAGGCAGATACACGTCATTGCCTTCAATCCTGATGTCGCCAAAATTCAAAAGCTGACGAAACGCGTCGATATATTTCTGTTCAGGCAAAGTGTAAAGTTCCCTGTCGTAAGGCTTTTGAATCGAATTTCCGTCGGCAAACCTTCCCGACAGCTGCCACAAGTCGGTAAGCAAGTAGGTAGCGGGATTAAACGCGCCGTCGGTCGCCAAGTAAAGTTCTTTCGCGCGGTTCATGACATAAACAAAGTCGTCGCTCGCGTCAATTAAATTTCCGTCACGGTTAAGCCTTGAAGCCTCGCTGTCTTTTGTGAGCGAAAAAATGCCGTCAATGCGTTTCAGTTCATCCTGCACGGCATTTGCCGCTTCAACTGCATTTTGTCCGTAAAAGGTAATTATATTTTCGGTATTAAAGCTGTCGTCGTAAACGGTAGCGGTGTTTCCCTCGGCAAAAACCTTCGGGGAAGAAAAAAACACAACCGAAAAACAAAACAACAACGTCAACACAGCCGTCAGCTTTTTAAACATAAGTTCATTATAAAAATTAAAACAAAAACTGTCAAACAAGAAAAAAGGCGGTCAAACGACCGCCTTTAGTTTTTTTGTTCAGTTTTTAGCGTATTCCTTGATTTGAGGAGCGCCTGCGATTTTGTCAACCTTTTCGCCTGACACAACTACGAGGGTAGGTGCCTGCATAATGCCGTATTTTTTAACGAGTTCAGGATGTTCCTGAGCGTCGATTGCTACGTATTTGATGCCGGCTTTGTCAAGGAAGTTTTTTGCCGCAGGGCAGTTAGGGCAAGTTTTGGTTGTGAAAAGCAAAACCTGTTTTGCTTCGCCCTCCCCTTCCTTTTTGACGTGAAGAGAGGAAACAGCTATGTCGTATTCCTTACGTTCTTTAAATTCCTGAGTTTTGCCGTCGTTCCAGTTTTGAACAGGTCTGTAGTAACCTGTGATTCTGCTGTAAACTTCGGTTTTGTTTCCGCAGTAAGGGCAGGTGTACTGTTCGCCCGCGATGTAACCGTGGTCTTTGCATACCGAGTAAGTAGGCGAAATGGTGTAGTAAGGAAGTTTGTAGTTTTCCGCAATTTTTCTGACAAGTGAAGCTGCGGCTTTCCAGTCAGGCAGTTTTTCGCCGAGGAAGGTGTGGAAAACCGTACCCGATGTGTAACGAGTCTGCAAATCGTCCTGAATGTCGAGAGCGGCAAACACGTCGTCGGTGTAACCTACCGGCAAGTGCGAGCTGTTGGTGTAGTAAGGAGTGCCTCCTTCTTCGGCAGCAGTGATGATGTCAGGATATTTTGCGACGTCGTGTTTAGCCAGTCTGTACGAAGTAGATTCGGC
Source organism: uncultured Clostridia bacterium (assembly GCA_944336125.1). Classification (GTDB taxonomy): domain Bacteria; phylum Bacillota; class Clostridia; order Christensenellales; family CAG-314; genus Heteroclostridium. The sequence goes on from CALVLA010000001.1 coordinate 187,050, forward strand.
AGGCGTAGCTTCGAGGTTGTAAAGGTCGCCGTACTGTTCCTGATAGTCGGAAAGTCTTTCTCTCATGTGGTCAAGCACTTCCTTACTGAACTTTTGAGTTTCAGGGTGAGTCATGTCTTTTCGAATCCATTTTGCGTTGAGCCCCGCTTCGTTCATGCCCACGAGACCGATTGTCGAGAAGTGGTTGTTGAAGGTACCGAGGTAACGTTTTGTGTAAGGGTAAAGACCTTCGTCAAGCAGTTTTGTGATGATTGTACGTTTTACTTTGAGTGAACGAGCGGAGATGTCCATGAGCTTGTCAAGTCTTCTGTAAAAATCCGCTTCGTCCTTAGCGAGGTAAGCTATACGAGGCATGTTGATGGTAACTACGCCTACGGAGCCTGTGCTTTCGCCCGAACCGAAGAAGCCGCCTGATTTTTTGCGGAGTTCCCTGAGGTCGAGACGCAGACGGCAGCACATGCTTCTTACGTCGCTAGGTTGCATATCGCTGTTGATGTAGTTTGAGAAGTAAGGAGTACCGTATTTCGCGGTCATTTCGAAAAGCAGCTTGTTGTTTTCGGTTTCGGACCAGTCAAAATCCTTTGTGATCGAGTAGGTAGGAATAGGATACTGGAAGCCCCTGCCGTTGGCGTCGCCTTCAATCATAATTTCGATGAAAGCCTTGTTGACCATATCCATTTCCTTCTGGCAGTCCTTGTATTTGAAGTTCATTTCCTTGCCGCCGACGATAGCGTTAAGTTCGGCGAGGTCACTAGGCACTACCCAGTCGAGAGTAATGTTTGAGAACGGAGCCTGTGTACCCCAACGGCTAGGAGTGTTTACGCCGTAGATAAAGGACTCGATGCATTTTTTAACTTCGTTGTAAGTAAGATTGTCGACTTTGACGAAAGGAGCGAGATAAGTATCGAAGGAAGAGAAAGCCTGTGCGCCTGCCCACTCGTTTTGCATGATACCGAGGAAGTTAACCATCTGGTTGCAGAGTGTTGCGAGGTGGCTTGCAGGTGAGGAAGTGATTTTGCCGGGAACGCCGCCCAAACCTTCCTGAATGAGTTGTTTAAGAGACCAGCCTGCGCAGTAACCTGTAAGCATGGAGAGGTCGTGCAGGTGGATATCGCCGTTTCTGTGAGCGTTTGCGATTTCCTCGTCGTAAATTTCCGACAGCCAGTAGTTTGCGGTGATTGCGCCTGAGTTTGAAAGTATGAGACCGCCTACCGAGTAAGTTACGGTAGAGTTTTCCTTGACGCGCCAGTCAGCGACTTTTACGTAATTGTCGACGATTTCCTTGTAGTCGAGGATAGTCGACTTCATGTTGCGGATTTTTTCGCGGTTTTTTCTGTAAAGGATGTATGCTTTGGCAACTTCGGCGTAGCCTGCCTGAACGAGAACCTGCTCAACGCTGTCCTGAATGTCCTCGACGGAAACAAAACCGTCCTTGATTTTCGGAGTAAAGTCCGCAGTTACTTTGAGAGCAATCATGTCGATAACCGACGGATGATACTCGGTATTTTGAGCTTCAAAAGCTTTTGTTATAGCGGCGCTGATTTTAGCGATGTCAAAATCTACTTTTTTGCCGTCTCTTTTAACAACTTGATACATTTAGCTTCTCTCCTTTGTTGTTTTGTGCTTAATTACCATACACCATATATATGCCTTTGTCAATAGGCAATCACAATATATTGTATAATTTTTTTCTTAACAATCCAATATATTGATTTTGTCACACTCCGCGAAGCTGCACGTTTTTGAAGTGTTTTTTAGCAAAATCCAGCAATATTTTCATGTTTTCGTCGTCATAACCGTGTAAATTCGACTCAATAAGGTCGCCCGAATCGACAAATTTTTGCAGGAAATATTTCGGTTCCGAACCAATCCAATCGGAAATATCTTTAAAGTCCTCTTTGACGTGAAACTCTTTGACAACGGTTGTGCGGAACTCAAAATCCACTTTTCCGCTTTTCAAAAACTCGATGCTTTTTTCAATCGGACTGAGGTCGATGTTTTTGACACCCGCGGTTTGGGCATACTTTTGTCTGCTGTTTTTTATGTCCATTGCGACGTAGTCGATGATCCCCTCGCCTACAAGACCAATGAGCTTTTCGGGAAAAGTGCCGTTGGTATCGAGTTTTACACAGTAGCCGAGGCTTTTCGCGTAACGCGCAAGTTCGTCGACACCGTCGTGAATGAGAGGCTCGCCGCCGCTGATTACCAAAGCGTCGAGAAGCCCCTGCCTTTTTTTCAAAAAGTTTTTGACTTCCCCGACGTCGATAGCTTCCTTAGTAGTATGAGTTACCAGCGACGCGTTGTGGCAAAAGGGACAGCGGAAATTGCACCCCGAAGTAAAGACGGTGCACGCCATTTTGCCGGGATAATCGACAAGCGAAAGTTTTTGAATACCCGCGATTTTCATAAACAGCCTCCTTGTGAGTCAAACCATTATGTAGTAAAAAAAATTAAAAGTCAATAGGCTTGTGCCCTTTACATAAATTTTTTTAAGGGTTAAAATAAACCAAAGAGGCGTGTATGAGAGACTACAAAAAAGAAACTGAAAAACGCGTAAACTGGATTAAAGACATAGTAAAAGACAGCGGCGCAAAGGGAATTATTTTCGGCAACAGCGGCGGAAAGGACTCTGCGCTGGTGGGAATTTTGTGCAAGCTTGCCTGTGAAAACACTGTGGGCGTCATTATGCCTTGCCAAAGCAACCGAAACTATACGATAGACAAAACCGACGGCGAAAACCTTGCCGAGGCTTTTGAAATCGAAAACAGACTTGTGGACATCACTCCGATAAAAGTGGCGTTTGAAAAAGCATTGCCTGACAACGACAACGTGCTTGCCCTTGCCAACATGAACCCGAGGATAAGGATGACTGTTTTGTACGCAATAGGCCAAAAGGAAGGACGGCTTGTCGCCGGTACGGGAAACCTTTCGGAAATAACCATGGGATACTTCACAAAATGGGGAGACGGCGCGTGCGACTTCAATCCGATAGCCGACCTTACCGCAACCGAAGTTAAGGAATATCTGAAGTATTTCTCCGCGCCTGAGGCAATAATAACAAAAGCCCCTTCGGCAGGCCTTTGGGACGGACAGACCGACGAGGAGGAAATGGGTATCACCTACGCCGAACTCGACAAATATATCTTAACGGGCGAGGGAAGCAAAAACCTCAAACAAAAGGTCGAAAACGCAAAACAAAAAACCATGCATAAAAAAAGGATGCCCCTTTGGTATCCCGAAACAAAATGAAAAAAACAGCGGCAATGCCGCTGTTTTTTAATTTCCTATTACAACCGTGCCGCCTACCCAAGCGTCAAAAAAGCTTTGGAGGTCAACGCCGCAGCCCTTTGAAAAACTGTCGATGAGGTTCTGCGGTTTTGCGTTTTTGCCTTTAAACGCCTCAAAGTAAGTTTTCAGCCCCTTTTCAAACTTGCTTTCCCCCACCGAAAAGCACAAATCCTCAAACATAAGCATTCCTTTCGTGTACGTCATGCAGACATATTCCTGCTCGGTAGGAAAATCGTTGGTGGCCCTGCTCATGGAAGTGTCAACTTTGTCGTTGAATGTTGACAGCACGTCGACAAAGGTGGTGTAAAGTTTTTCCGCGCTTTTTATAATTTTTTGGTAGTTGTATTCCTCGCAATATTCCTCGTGTTTTTTGAAAAACAACGCGGTCGAGTATTCAGCAAGCCCTTCGTCCATCCATGCGTAAGCCACCTGATCGTTTCCCACGAGGTTATACCACCACTGGTGAGCGATCTCATGCACTATGACCTGTTTAAGATAATCGTCGTCGATGTCTGCCGAAACGAAAACAAGGTTGGGATATTCCATACCGCCGTAAACAAAGTCGGTCTGTGCCACGCAAAGGCTTTCGTAAGGATAGTCGCCTATCATTTCCTCAAAAGTTTCGACGGCTTTTTGAGCCGCTTTCAGGTTTTCGTCGGCAAGTTGGTCGTCAAAGTAAAGATACTGAACGGTAGTGTCCCCTGCCTTGCCCTTTTTGACCTGATATTTGTCCGAAAAGCAAAGGGCAAAATCTCTCACGACATAAGCCTCGGAAGTGAGGATTTTCTTTTCCCCTTCCGTTGTTACCGAAAAGTTTCCCGTAGAGGCTGCGGTAAGTTTTTCGGGATAAGTAAAGGTCACATGATAGTTTGCCATGTCCGAGTAAAACGGGTCGCCGTTTGAGTAATAAGGATTTGTCACCCAGCCGTCGTCGTAAACGCAGGCTACGGGATACCAGTTGCCCAGCGAATAGTTGTTTTGAGTGTAGCCGTAACGGTGCGCCGCCATAGGCAGATAGTCGGTAAACTCTATTTCGAAAGTAGCGGTCTGTCCCTTTTGAAGCCCGCCCTCTACCCAAATCGACAATATGTTCATGTCGTCGCCGCCTATGTCAAACTCGGTATTTTTGCCGTTGGCTTTGACTAATTCCACCTCAATTTTGCCGTAGCTTTTTCCGTTAGGATAAGCGTTTGTTTCGTTTTGTGCCGAAACGGGCTTGATTTTAGCGTCCTCGCGGAAAGCGTTTGGGTAAAGATGAAATTTTACCTCCTGAAGGGTTGACCCGCTGTTGTTTTTGTACTCCACCTTTTGCGAAGCGGAAACCGTTTTGGTGTTTGTGTCAAGTTCCGCCGAAATGTAGTAGTTTGAAAGGTCGTCCTTGTTTGAGGAAATAAAGTCCCCGCCGGAAGAACAGCCGAAAAAAACGAAAGAGGAAGTTACCATGCAAACCGCAAGAATTGCCGCGTAAAGTTTTTTCATAAATACCTCGAAAACAAATCTCACGATAATATATTCATAGTGTTGACTTTGTATATCAAAAATAATAAACTTTGAGTATGAATAAGACCATGGATTTAACAAAAGGAAAGCCGTTTAAACTGATTTTCCTTTTTTCTTTGCCGATATTGCTTTCGACGTTTTTGCAGCAGGCGTACAACCTGGTGGACGCGGTAATCGTCGGACAGTTTTTGGACAGCAACTATTTCGGTGCGGTAAGCGCTTCAAACACGCTTATGCAGCTTTTTCTTGCGTTGATGACGGGTCTTGCCACAGGCGCCTCGGTAGTAGTGTCCCAGCTTTTCGGAGCTAGGAGATACAACGAGCTTAAACGCGCGGTATCCACAATACTCATCAGCATGCTGAGTTTCACGGTTCTTTTGTCGGCAATAGGTTTTATATTCACAAAAGACCTTTTGAGGATGATGAACGTAGTTCCCGAATACCTTGACGCGGCGTCGGAATACCTTCGCATCATCTTTTTGGGACTTATCGCCATGATGGCGTACAACCTTTACTCGGGGATGCTAAGAGGCGTAGGAAACAGCAAAGCGCCCCTTTACTTTTTGATTGTGTCCACAATCATCAACATAGTACTCGACTTGTGGTTTGTGGGCATTTGGGGAGTCAGAGGCATAGCGATAGCCACGGTAACGGCAAACGTAATTTCGGCTTTGCTTTGCGTGTTTTACACCAAAAAGAAAGTGTCCGCCCTTCACGTCACTCACAAGGAAATCAAATTTGACAAATCACTTTTCAAAAAGGTGATTATGACGGGTCTTCCGCCTGCCTTGGAACAGATGTGCATGTACGTTTCCATTTTGCTTTTGCAAATCATAGTAAGCTCCTTTGACATAGGCACGGGACAGACGATACACCTTTCGGGCTACGGCGTCGGAAACAGAATAATCGACTTTTTGCACCTGCCGCTATTTGCGATAGGCAACGCGCTTTCGGCATACGCGGCGCAAAACAGAGGCGCGGGCGAAACCGAAAGAGTCAAAAAAGGCTACTGGGCGGGACTTTTGCTTACCGCAATTATGCTGTGCTTCACGGTAATTCCGGGTCTGATTTTTTCGGAGCAGCTCATCGGTCTTATCATCAACGTGGACGGCGGAGCCACAACCGCCGAAGTCGTCAAGGTCGCGAAGGAATTCATTTTCGCGCTCAACCCGTTCTGTCTTATACTTGCGCTGCAATACTGCACAAACTGTACGCTAAGAGGCGCGGGCGACGTGCTGGTACCGTTTTTGAACCTTATCACCGCCATGGTGATAAGGACTATGCTTGCCTACATACTTTTCTGGTCGACGGGGCAATACATATTCGCCTTTTACGCCTTCCCGTTCAGCTGGTTCATAAGCGGCATTTGGGCATTCGTAAGGTTTTTAAGAGGAAAATGGCAGGACAAACATCTTTTGGAAAAAATTTAGACGGGAGGTCAAAATGAGACTGTTTGTGGGAATAAATTTTGAAGACAAACAACAAAATCAGCTGTTAAAAATGCAGGCGGCTTTTTTGCCTCACATGACAAACGGCAGGCAAACCCCCGTCGAAAACCTGCATTGCACCCTCTTGTTTTTGGGTGACACCGATTCGGACAAACTCGGAGAAATCACCAAAAAACTGGCTGAAACGGCAAAACGACACTCTCCTTTTCTCACGGGATTTTGGGACACGGCGCACTTTGCCAACGGCTGCACTGTGGTAAAACTCAAATGCGACAAAAAATTTGCCGCCTTGCAAAGCGACATTGAAAATACGCTTGACACAAAACAAAACGAAAAAGGCAAATTTCTGCCCCACGTCACTCTTTTGCGAAAATCGGTTTTCGACATGCCTTTCCGCGAGGTGAAAAAAAACGTGCCGATATTCAACGTTCCCTTCGAAGTCAGGGATTTCACTCTTTTTTTGAGCGAATTTACCCCCGACGGAATGGTTTACACACCTCTCACCTTTTTTAAACTGGGCGTATAAAAAACAAAAATTACCGACACAATAATGGCGTGGAGGTAATTATGAACAAAAAATCAAGAAAATCAACTCACACAAAAATCGACACTCTGCCGCAAAACCCCAATTTCTGCATGATTGTTCCCGATGCCGACGAACTGTGGGATGACAGCGACAGCAACGTGGTATCTACGGGGATGTCGTGAACAAAGCAACAAAAAGCAAACAAAAAAACACCGCGTAAGCGGTGTTTTTCGTTTATAAGGTTAATCCGAAATTATTCGCAGATAGCTTCATAAGCTGCAGCATCCATGAGGTCGCCCTTTTCGGTAACTTCGATTTCGCAAAGCCAAGCAGCGTAAGCGTCTTCGTTGATAGCGTTAGGAGCGTCTTCAAGCTCGCTGTTTACAGCGATAACTTTACCCGAAACAGGGCTCATGATTTCAGTAACGGCTTTGAGAGATTCGAGTTCGCAAAGTTTTTCGCCTGCTTTAACTTCAGCGCCAACTTCAGGGAAGTTTACGAAAACGATTTCGCCGAGACCGTCTTGTCTGTAATCGGAAATACCTACTTTAGCGGTATTACCTTGGATGTCACACCATTCGTGAGTGCTAGCATACAACAAATTTTCTTTAACGATAGCCATAATAACCTCCTAAGACACGGAGTCTTAAATCTTTTTTAAATTATATTGCAAAGTCACCTTAAAGTCAACACAATGCGTTAATTTTTGCGTACAGGCGCGCTGTGGATTGACATACCTTCGCTGGCTTCGACGCTTTCAAGAACGCCTTCGACAACGGTTGGGTGAGGGTGAATTGTTTTGAGGAATTCTTCTCTGGTCATGCCGGTAGCGACGCAAACGGCAAGTTCGCCTACGATATCGGTAGCCCTGTTGCAGAAGAGAGCCGCGCCCACCATTTTGCCTGTGGATTTTTCAAACAAAGTTTTAACAAAGCCGCCGTCGCCTACGATCATGGATTTGCCGTTGCCCGCCATGTTGTATTTGCCGACTTCGACTTCAATGCCTTTTTCGGCGCATTCTTCTTCGGTGAGACCGACGTTAGCGATTTCAGGAGAAGTGTAAATGCAAGCAGGGCACGCAGCGAGGTTGTAAGGTCTTTCTTTGCCTGCGATGTCGGCAACAACGTTGCAGCCTTGAGCGGAAGCCCAGTGAGCGAGCTGAATTTCGCCGCCGAGGCAGTCGCCGATAGCGTAAATGTTGTCGGCGGAAGTTTTGAGGTTTTCGTCAACGACGATTTTGCCGTCTTTAACTTCGACGCCTGCGTTTTCAGGTTTAAGACCTTCGAGGTAAGGGCTTCTGCCGATACAAGCGATAAGCATTTCGGTATCGATTGAATCAACGCCGTCAGGAGTAGTAAAGAACACTCTTACGCCGCCGTCGATTTTTTGAACTTCCTTCATCCTTGATTTGTAAAGAATTTTGATGCCTTTGCGTTTCATGGTCATACCCAGCTGAACGCCGAGGTCTCTGTCTGTTTTAGGGATGAGGTGATCGCGGGTAGCGATGATGGTAACGTTTTTGCCGAGAGCGTGCATGATTGTAGCGAATTCTACGCCGATAACGCTTGCGCCGGCAATAGCGACGTTTTGAGGAATTTCAAGATGTTTTTCAAGGATATCGTCGCTGTCCATAGCGAGTTCGAGGCCAGGGAAGTGAGGGTTTCTTACTTCGGAACCGACTGCGATGATGATGTATTTAGCGGAGATGTTTTCCTCGCCGCTTTCGCTTGAAACGCAAACGGTGTTTTTATCCACGAAGGAGCCGTGACCGCGATAAAGGTCGATGCCGTTGCCTTTGAAAAGCATTTCAACGCCGCCGCGGAGCTTTTTAACGATGTCGTCCCTGCGTTTGTAAACAGCCTGAATGTCGTAGGAAACGTTTTCGCAGGAAAGTCCGAGTTTGGAAGCGTTTCTCATTTCTTCGAGAACTTCGCCTGCGTGAAGAAGAGCTTTTGTCGGAATGCAGCCTCTGTTAAGGCAAGTGCCGCCGACGGTGTTCCTTTCGACAACAGCGACTTTCATACCGAGCTGAGCAGCTCTGATTGCCGCAACATAGCCGCCGGGACCTGCGCCGATGACTATCAAATCATACTGATTCATAAAAATTCCTCCTTAATATCCAATGGATTAAGTTTAGTTAAATAAATTTGTCATTGCGTTATTTCAACCGACTTTAAGTCGGAAAAAATCAAAAAAGCGAAACAGCGTCGGAAAGTATTTTGTTGTCGTTACCTTCGACAAGCTGTTTGAGATGCGCAAGAGGTTTACCAAGCAAAAAGGCCTTTGTCTGCTCTACCGCCTCTGCGTCCAAAGCGTCGGAAAAAACCTCGACGTTTGTAATCACGCCTTTTTCGGAGGAAAAACAAATTTCGATTTCACCCCAGTCGAAACGCTTTTTGAGGCTGTTTTCGAAGGACGGATTTTTTCCGAAGCGAAATTCGTCGTTTTGGAAAACCTCACGCTCAATTTCAAAAATCTTTTCGCAGTCAAGCTCGTCCTCGCGGATAAGCTGAACCGGCAAATCAAAAATGTCGCCGAAACTTCTGAGAAGCAGCATTGCCATTTTGCCGGTGGTTAAGCTTTTATCAAGCTGTTTGAGGTTTACCACCCTGCTTCTTACCGAATTGACGCCTTTCGACTTCATTTTTTCAACCGACACGGTGAGATACTTTTCCATTTCCGAAGAAGAAGTGTCGATAAGAATTGTTCCGTTGTGAAGTTTGATGTCCCCTTTCGTCAAAAACGAATTGCCCGAAAACTTTTTGCCGTCTACGGTAATGTCGTTTCTGCCGTTTTGCTCGGCTTTGATTCCGCAACGCCTTACCGCGTGAAGCACAACCGCCATCTGCCTTGCGAGATCATAGTTGTCCTTGTGAGCGACAAAGGAAAAATTAAGGTTGTTTTTGTCGTGGTAAACGGCGCCGCCCCCCGTAAGACGTCTTACGAGATGACCGCCCTCGCTTTCAAGCAAGTCGACGCGGCATTCCTTAAAGGCGTTTTGATTTTTGCCGATTACTACCGTCCTGTCGTTTCGCCAAAGGTAAAGATACACTGTTTTGTCGTCGCACACGTCAAGCAGCCTTGCTTCAAGCGAAATGTTGTAAAAAGGGTCAACGCTGTCGGTGACAACGGCTTTAATACTGTTTATCATCGCAAACCTCGTCAAATAATTATCGCAAATGAAAGACGAATTGTCAAATGCTAAACCCAAACAGACGAAATTTTAAAATTATTTCGAGCTGCTGCCCATAACGGCAGAACTCTTTATTACCCCCACGCAATCGAGGTTGCGGTATTTTTCGGCATAGTCAAGTCCGTAGCCTATGACAAACTCATCGGGGATTTCAAAGCATACGTAATCGGGTTTGATGTCTGCGGTACGCCTTGACGGCTTGTCGAGAAGGCAGCAAATTTTGACGTCGCTTGCGCCTCTTGCCGACAAAAGCTTCCTGAGGTTGAAAAGAGTGTTTCCCGTGTCGACAATGTCTTCGACGATAATTACGTTTCTGCCGGTAAGGTCGATGCCTACGTCCTTTTCGATTTTAACTCTGCCGCTGCTTTGCGTGCTGTTGCCGTAACTCGATACCGACATAAATTCCATTTCGACGTCGATTGAAATTTCCCTGATAAGGTCGACAAAAAATACCGACGCCCCTTTCAGCACGCATATGAGAAGAGGATTTTTCCCTTCGTAGTCGGCGGAAATCTGTTTTGCCACTTCAGCGACTTTTTCGCTTATTTCTTCCTTTGAAAAAAGTACCTTTTCCATGTCGACGTGAGTTTTCATAAGTTTTTCTCCTGTACGATTTCTTTTATGCTCAAAATGTTTTTGCTTTTTTTGTCCACTTTGACGTCGTCGCTTATCTCGACGCCGACAACGATAAACACTTCGCTTCCCTTTGCCAAAAGGACAAGCGCGTCACGCTCTCTCGCGGGGATTTTTTTGTCAATCAAAAAGTCCTTGAGTTTTTTCCTTCCGCCGCCGAACTTTCTGAAAAAGTCCCCGTCACGCCTGTGCCTCAACACGCAGCCGTCCGGCAGTTTGTCGCCGTCGTAGTAAAGACCTCCGTCCAAAAGCGACCGGGATACCTCAATCTCTCGCCCGTCGAAAAAAACCGTCTCGTTTTTAAACTCGGTTTCGCAGTTGTTTTTTTCCTTTTCATCTCCACGCAAAAAGGTTATGCCGTCATAATCCTTAAAAACCTTTATGCCGTAAGGCAAATCAAGCCTGCTGCCGCTTTCGCCCTTTTCGGCAAGCGCGGCAACGCTTTTTACGTGTCTGTTTTCTATGTCAAAGTCAACCCCGAGTTTTGACGCCGCGTTGAAAATACACTTTGCCGCCAGAGCTTCCCCTTTGTCAAAAGCGGAAAAAGAAATTTTTACTTTGCCCTTTTCCTCTTCCAAATTTATTTTGTCGGCTTCCCTCTCGATAAATTCCACGTCGCCCAAAACGTTTTCGCCAAAACGGCACACGTTTTCAATGGCTTTGGGGTTTATTTTTTTGAGTTCCTCAAAAACTACGTTCCTTAAAAAGTTGCGCGTTTTGTCGTTTTCGAAGTTGGTTTTGTCCACAACGTACTTTAAGCCCTTTTCGGCGGCGTATCTTTCAATATCCTCTTTGGGCGTGTCCAAAAACGGCCGCACGTATCTGCCGTTTACTCGGCGCATACCTACCGCGCCCTTCGAGCCGCTTCCGCGAAGTATATGCATGAGTATGCTTTCTGCCTGATCCGACATGTGGTGTGCCAGCGCGATATAGTCGCAGTCCACATTTTCAAAACAGCCGTACCTCAAAACCCTCGCCGCAGTTTCCTCCGAAAGACCGTTTTCTTCGGCGTATGTCAATGCATCCACTTTAAAAGGAAAAAAGGGCAGTCCGTAAAAAGCCGCAAGTTCTTTTACGAACAGACTGTCCGAAGCCGACTCTTCCCTTATGCAATGGTCTACGTTTACCACCGACAAGGTCACGTCAAGCCCTTTTGTCTCTTTGACAAGCCTGTCCAAAAGCACTACCGAGTCAATTCCGCCCGAAACGGCGACAGCCACCTTTTTTCCCTTGAAAATTTCTACAAACATATATTTCAGTTTAACATACCGCCGAAAAATATTCAAGATTAAAAAACAAAAGGTCGGCAAAACCGACCTAGTTGAGTTTACTGTCTTTTTCGAATATCTGAGCCACAATCACAGTCATGTCGTCCTCGGGACAGCCGCCGTTTTTCTTGACCGCGTCCCCCAAGATAATGTCCGCCATTTCCTGCGGGGTTTTCATTATCTGGTCGCTTATCTCTATAGCGAGGTTTTCCTTTCCCCCAAAAGCGTCGGTAACGCCGTCGGAAGTCATTATCACCATGTCGCCGTCGGACAAGGCTTTTTTTGTTATGCAGGGTTTCATCTCTTCAAGCACCCCGAGCGGCAACGCCCCCGCCGACACAATTTCCACGTTGTCGCGGCTTTTCACAAATCCGCATGGCGCGCCTATTTTTATGAAGTCGCAAATGCCCTCCTCAAGGTTCATGACAGTTATGTCCACCGCCGTAAACACCTCTTCCTGCGACAGCGACAAAAGCTTGTTTACGCTTGTCAAAATGGTTTCGTTGTCAAACCCCGCCTTGTAAAAGTTTTCGATAAGAGATATCGAAGTGGATGACGCCCTCTCGGCAACTTCGCCGCTTCCCATGCCGTCGCAAAGCCCCAGCAAAAACCTCCTTTCGTCTATACGCAAAAAGGTGTGGGTGTCCCCCGAAACTTCGCTTCCGCTTTTTTTGATTCCGGAAAATCCGAAAATCACGTCGTACTTAGGCGCCTCGACAAATGTCAAAACAATCCAGTTTTTGTTGGGCGTCGCCTGCGTTTCGCAAAGCATCATTTTTTTGCCGCATACCTGCGATACGATTTCTCCCACTTTTTCCTTTTTGCCGTCGTTTGTTTCCACCACCAGCGTAACGCTTTCTCTCTCGTCGTCTGCCGAAACAACCGCTTCCTTAATGAGAATTCCCTCGTATGTCAGCTTTTCGAAAAGCAGCCGCTCCTTTTCGGTGTCAAACTTGGACTGCATTTTGGAAATTTCCGAAAGGTTTTTCATTATGTTTGAAACACCTGCCAGCTGCTCGCCTATGAGCAACCTGCTGTTGTCGTTGTTTGTAGTCACGGTGTAATAATGTTTGTACTGCTCGACGCTTTGGTTTACCGCCGAAAGCACCGCGTTAAGTCTTTTGCAACGTTGCGTCATAGAAGTCGGGAGGTCCAGAACTGTGGCTTTTCCCCTGTCCATCGCGCCGTCCATCATATTTATAAATGCGCTTTCCGTCTTTTCCATGTGAGTACGCCAGCAGACGTTTCTTTCCTGACAGTCGCGGCAGACGTTTTCGCTGACTTCGCGCGCAAGCATTATTTTGGCTTTGTCATGAGGCATAACGCCTTTTACCATGCTCAAAAAACTCAGCTTCATTTCAAAAAATATCTCGGACAAGTCGTAAAGCTTTCGCGACAAATCGGACTTGGTTCTGTTGACTATGCTTCTGACGGCATACTTTTCGCCGTTGCGCCCCATTTTGTCGCTCCACCTTTCGAGGTATGAAGCAGGAAGGCACAAAAACGCAAGGCAGCCCGAAATTACCGCCGCCGACGCGAGAACCGTGACGGAACTCACCTCAAAAAAATACTTCACGATAAAATCCGTCAAAGGCACCGACAAAACACAAAGCGGCTTTATGCTTTTGAAAGAAACCGCGGCAACCGCCCAAAGAGCAAAAACCGCAACGTCGGTAATGCTGCCGCTTCCGAAAGCGCTGCCGGCGCCCAAAAGCACCGACGTCATTATCGCGGTAAAGTCGCCGAATACGTAAAGGGATACAAGCATGGCAACAGGAGCCGCCAAACGCAATACGGGCAGTCCGTAAGGATTTACGTTTGCCAGCCCCGTAGCCACACAAACTATAAAAACGGAAAGACAAATTTTCTCGTCGGTGTTAAGTTTATATTTAAGCCCCCTTATCACAACGCTTTTTATCGTAAAAAAGCTGACTGCGGCAAAGACAAAAGCCGCCAAAAAGGCAACAGCTTTTTTAATCGCGACTTCCGCCGCCGCCGTTTCATACACCAAAAAGAAAATCTGCCCCAAAAACAACAAGGCGAAAAAAAGCTTTTTCGTTGCTTTTTTCTTCGCAAGCCTTACGCCAAAAACCAAAAGGTCAACGACGGCAAGCGACACTATCGTCCAGAAAAACAGCGTTCTGCCGCAAAAAGTTCCGCTTAGCCCGTACGCAAGCGAAGCAGGCAAAAGCCCCGCTCCGCAAAAAAGCGACGAAACAAAAAAGCCGAAACACAATGCAAAGGAAAAATACTCCGACTCAACAAACCGTAGCGCCGAAAGCACCGCCGCTACCGCCAAAAACTTTAAAAATTTTTTTCGGATATTATTGTTAAAAAAAGACATAAATCACCACAAAACAAAATTAACACCGAAATACCCACGAAAAAAAGAAAAAAACAGCGAAAAAGAAAATTAAAGGTAAGAAAAGAAATGAAAAAAAGTTGTGCAAATTGCTTGACAATTTAAAAGCGTGTTGATAGAATAACAAAGCATCAATGCCGCGGGGTGGAGCAGCTGGTAGCTCGTCGGGCTCATAACCCGAAGGTCGCGTGGTTCAAATCCCGTCCCCGCAACCATTATGAATATGGCGGCGTAGCTTAGTTGGTCTATAGCGGCCGGTTCATACCCGGCAGGTCGTTGGTTCGAATCCGACCGCCGCTACCAAAGCAAGGCCCCTTGGTCAAGCGGTCAAGACATCGCCCTTTCACGGCGGTAACGCGAGTTCGATTCTCGCAGGGGTCACCAAATGGGGAGTTAGCTCAGCTGGGAGAGCATCTGCCTTACAAGCAGGGGGTCACAGGTTCGAGCCCTGTACTCCCCACCATGTTAAAAGCACTGTAAACACAGTGCTTTTTTCTTTGCCTTCGTTGGCTCTCACCTGTAGGTGACGTGATTGACGCAAAGCGTAGCAATCGCTGTTCCGTCGCTCCGCTCCTTACGAGCCCTGTACTCCCCACCATGTTAAAAGCACTGTAAACACAGTGCTTTTTTCTTTGCCTTCGTTGGCTCTCACCTGTAGGTGACGTGATTGACGCAAAGCGTAGCAATCGCTGTTCCGTCGCTCCGCTCCTTACGAGCCCTGTACTCCCCACCATGTTAAAAGCACTGTAAATACAGTGTTTTTTCTTTTATCTTAAATCAAATTAAAAACTTTTTGTATTGCCCTTTATTTTTCCATATTATATAATTTCTTTAAAAAAACTTTTGCGAGAACATTTATGAAAAACTTGCGATGCTATTATTCTGCTGATATTGAAAAATTTTTGCAAACATCAAACAATGAAATTTTAGGAACGATTATATCAAACGATAGTTTTTCTGAAATAAAGCTTACCCAAAACAGCACCTGGCAATATGAAATAGAAATTTTAAAAGAACAACTATCTGCATTAAATAATGCTAGAATTATATTTGAATATACTATTCCACGAATGGGCAAACGCGTTGATGTTGTAATACTTTACCAAAACATTGTTTTTTTGTTGGAATTTAAATGCGGAGATAATGCTTACAAACAAAGTTATATCGATCAAGTACTTGACTATGCTTTGGATTTGCAAAACTTCCAAAAACACAGTCACGATAAATTAATTATTCCAATTGTTGTCGTTACAGAAGCAAGCAAAAAGAGTTTTTGCACCAACATAAAAGATAATATTGCAGATCCCCTTTTGTGCAATAAGAATAACATAATAGAAGCTATAAAACATGTTTGCTTGAGCTATACTCCCGATCCCTTTGACTATCAGGAATGGGAAAACTCAGAATATTTGCCCACCCCCACCATTATTGAAGCCGCACAAGCACTTTACAGGGGACATAATGTCCACGAAATCACACGTAGCGATGCAGGCGCAAAAAACCTGAGTAAGACGACAGCCGCAATCAACAAAATAATAGAACAGAGTAAACTTCAAAGGAAAAAAAGTATTTGTTTTATTACAGGTGTACCTGGTGCCGGAAAAACTTTGGTTGGTCTTAATCTGGCTATCGAGCACGCAAATGCAAAAGATGGCGAACATGCTGCATTTTTGTCAGGAAATCAACCATTAGTTAATGTGTTGCAAGAAGCTCTTGCTCGAGATAAAGTCAAAAATTTACAATTAAATGGAATAAGAATAAGCAAAGCTGATGCTTTAAGGGAAACAAGCTCTTTCATTCAAATTATCCATAAATATCGCGATAGTTTTGTTAATAATGAAAATATTCCGCCAGAAAAAGTCGTTATTTTTGACGAAGCCCAGCGTGCATGGACAAAAGATTACATTCAAAAGTTCATGCAGAAAAAGAAGGGAGTTAATAACTTTGATTTTAGCGAACCTGAATTTTTAATAAGCACAATGGACAGACAAAAGGACTGGGCTGTAATTGTTTGTCTTATAGGCGGAGGCCAAGAGATAAATTCAGGTGAAGCGGGGCTTCCTGAATGGTTTGATTCTTTGCGCCGCAGTTTTAAAGATTGGCACGTATTTGTCACACCTCAGTTAAATGATGAAGAATATAAACGAAATAAAGACTGGAATTCTCTTTTAGAAGGATTACAAATTACAGAAAATCCTGATTTACATTTAGCCACTTCCGTGCGCTCTTTTAGAACCCCTGATCTTGCTGAATTTGTAAAAGCTCTATTAGATAACGAATTTGATTTAGCAAAGAAACTTTATCAAAAAATAAAAGATAAATACCCTATTTTTCTCACAAGGGACTTAAAAAAAGCAAAAGAATGGGTTAAAAGTAAATCCCGCGGAACGGCAAGATATGGTCTTTTAGCAAGCAGCGGAGCACTTAGATTAAAACCAGACGGAATTTTTGTTAAAAATGACATTTCCGTGGCCAATTGGTTTTTAAATGATAAAACCGATGTTCGTTCGAGTTATTATTTGGAAGATGTAGTAAGCGAATTTGATGTTCAAGGATTAGAACTTGATTTTACTGTCGTAGCCTGGGACGCTGATTTTCGTATGCAAAATGGTAGCTGGACCTACAATGAATTTCGCGGAAACAAATGGTGTAAAATAGCATCAGACGAAAACAAAATGTATCTTAAAAACGCATATCGCGTTTTGCTGACGCGTGCTCGGCAAGGCATGGCCATTTTTATACCAAAAGGCGACGAAAGTGACAACACGCGCTTACAACCTTTTTATGACAGCACTTACAATTTTTTAAACGCCATACTGGAAAACAACTAATTTTTAATAAATTGTTTTTTAATTTTTGAAGCACTGTAAACACAGTGCTTTTTTCTTTTTAAATAAAAAAAGAAGCACCGAATAACGATGCTTCTGATGAGCGACCCAACCGGATATTGGCATTTGCCTCACCGTGATTTTGTTCGTGTGAACTCACGCTATTCAGAATAATAATCGGCTTTAAAAAGCGTCAATTTTTACATAAAATGCTTTTTAAGAATGTAAATGTAGACAAATTTTTTAATCTTGCTTGACTTTTGAAAATTTCAAACATAAAATAATCGGCGGTTAAAAAAAGTTTGTTGGTGAAAAATGGAAAACACAAAAAAATCCTCCCCCAAAAGGTTTTTCGGACAGGTAAACCTTAGGGAAGGCAAGGAATGGAAAGTTTTGTTGAAATTTGCCTTGCCGATAATTTTTTCATACGTATTGCAACAGATATACACAATCAGCGACGCGGCGATATGCGGACAGACGCTTTCTGCCGACGAGGTTGCGGGGGTTAACGACGTATTTCCGTTAACCTTCATTTTTTTGCAGTTTGCTTTCGGGTGTACGGCGGGTTTCAGCGTAATTACCTCAAACCGCATCGGCCTCAACGACACAAACGGCGTGAAAAAGTCTTTTGCGACGCAAATTATGCTTTGTTTTGTAATTACCGCGGTGCTGACTGTTTTGTCGATAGTTTGCCTTGACCCCATGCTTGCCTGGATAAACGTAACTCCCGAAAACGAAGCTGTTTACCGCGCGGCATACGACTACTGTTTCGTAATATTTTGCGGAATAATAGCGCAGATGTTTTACAACTTCATTTGTTCGGTACTGCGAAGCATAGGCGACTCGGTAACTCCCCTCATATTTTTGTTTTTGTCAACCCTTTTGAACATCGGTCTTGACCTTTTGTTCATAATAGTTTTCAAATGGGGAGTTTTGGGAGCGGCATACGCCACTGTCGCCGCGCAGGCTTTAAGTACCGTTGCCTGCTTTATATACGCCATTGCAAAATACAAGGAACTTCGTCTTACCAAAAAGGACTTTGCCTTGTCAGCGCGCGAAATAAAAACTCATTTAAGTCAAGGACTTCCTTTGGGGCTTCAGTTTTCCGTCCTTGCAATCGGCATAATAGTAATGCAGGGCGAGTTGGTAAAATTCGACATTATGCCAAGCGGTCTCATGGTGGAGGGAAACCCTGCTCAAAACGGCTTCGGAGCGGCAAACAAACTCAACAACTTTTTGATGGCCCCGCTTAACGCTTTCGGCGCCGCTTTCGTAAGCTTCAACGCCCAAAACTACGGCGCGCTTAAATACGACAGAATAAAACGCGGAATGTATCAGGGGTTTGCCGTAGTCGGCGTGATGTACCTGTTTCTTGCGGGCATAGGGCTTTTGCTGACGATAGGAGGCGCGTATCAATACCTGTTTTTGAGCGCCGACAAAATAAACGATTTGACCGTTTCTTTCGGCAACAATTACCTTTACGTCGACTTGTCCCTTTATTTCGTTTTGGGTGCGCTTTTTGTGCTGCGAAGCGGAGTTCAGGGAATAGGAAAATCCTTTTACACCCTGCTTGCGGGAACGGCGGAACTTGTAGCGAGAATTTTGGTATGCCTGTTTTTGCCTCCTCTGTTCAACGGCGGAGCCATAAACTCGGAGGCAGGTACTTTGTCCTACATTATGCTTTGCCTCGCCGACCCATTGGCGTGGATTGCCGCCGTAGCCGTACTTTTTTACCCGTTTGTGAAATACGTCGTAAAGAAAAAATACTCATTCGGCATACCCATGACAAAACAAAACTGAAAACAAAAAAACCGGCATATGCCGGTTTTTTTATTTCTTTTTGATCAACGTAAAGGTATTGTTTTCAACTTGGTATGCTTCGGAAAACTCGATGTTTTTTTCCGCAAGCGTTTGTTCCGCCTTGTCAACGTTTTCAGGCGAAACCGCAAGACACAGTCCGCAGCCTGCCCTTATGGCATTTGGTACGGGTCTCACTTTGACGGCTATTTTTGCAGACAGCAAGGCCTGTTCGCCGGCAATGACGGCATGAGTGTTCGGAAACGTATAAAAAATTTCAATCATCAGATGTTGATTACCTTTTGCGCGCCGTCCATAAATTCGACGATATCGTACATGTTTGCGATTTCGCCGACGGCTACTTTGTCTTTTACGTTGAAGAAGTCGACGCAAGTGCCGCAAACGCGAATTTGAGTACCTTTTTCCTGCAAGGATTTGAGGTCGTCGAGAGTGTTTGCGCCTTCGAGAGCGAGGTTTACGCCGGAGTTGAAAAAGAGAACTGCCTTAGGCGGAACTTCAAGCTGAGCCAGCGAGAAGATAAATCCTTTGATGAGGATTTTGCCGAGGTCGTCGCTTCCCTTTCCCATTTTGTCCTGACTGATAGCCACCACAAGGCCTTCGCCTCTGACCATAGCCGCAGGAGTAGCCTGAGGAGCTTGAGCTTCAGCAGTAACCTGACCTTCGCCCACGGTAACGGTAACTTCATACTGTTTGTCGGCAACTTTAACCACGTCGCATTTGAGGCCTTTTTTGTCAGCCATTTTGCCGAGGTTTTCGCAAGCGATGGCGTTGTCGACAAGCACTTTGATAACTCCGCCTTCAGGAGGAAGTTTTTCGATTTCTTTTTTTGTTTTAATTACAGGAACGGGACAAAGCAATCCCATGCAATCGATAACAATCATAACAGTATCCCCTTTTTTAAAATTTCTTTAACGCCGTCAACGGCGGTAAGTACATCGTTTTGAGTGTTGAAGTGTGAGAAAGAAAACCTCACGGCTCCTCTGTTTTGCGTGCCCAAAGTTTTGTGCATAAGCGGTGCGCAGTGAGCTCCTGCCCTGACGGCAATCGAGTAGTGTTCGTAAAGGAAGTTTGCCACGTCGCCGCTGTCGAAGTCCTTGATGTTTAGCGACGCCACCGGAGTGCGAAGTTTCGCGTCAATGTCTCCGTAAAGTGTTACGCCGTCAAGTCCCCTTACTTCCTGAATAAACATACGCGCGAGCTTGTCCGCCTCCGAAAAAGCTTTGCCTTCGAGTGAGGTAACGTAATTTATGCCTGCGAGAAGCCCCGCTATGCCGTGAGCGTTTTGAGTACCCGCTTCCAATGCGTCGGGCATTTCGGACGGATGGGTCGGCGAAAATGATTCGCTGCCGCTGCCACCCACTACGAGAGGCTGAGGCTGAAAACCGTTTTGCAGAAGTATTCCCCCCGTTCCCTGCGGACCGTAAAGCGACTTGTGCCCGCTGAAACAAACTGCCGACAAAAAGATTTTTTTAACGTCTATCGGAATAAGCCCCGCAGTCTGCGCTGCGTCGAGCATGAATTTTAAATTGTGCTTGCGGCAAATTTCACCTACCGCAAAAATGTCAAATACGTTTCCCGTGAGGTTGGACGCATGACACATCACAACCGCCTCGGTATCGCTTTTGATTGCTTTTTCGATATCGCTTGCGTCAAGCCTTCCCTTTTCGTCGAGAGAAACAACGGTGTAATTTCCCCTTCTGAAAACGGGACGCAAAACGCTGTTGTGTTCCGCCGCCGTAATTATGACGTGACCTTTGAGGGAGGAAATCGCAATGTTGAGTGCCGCAGTCGCGTTTTGAGTGAAAGCGACGTTCAAAGGATTGTCTGAATTGAAAAGGTCCGCCACTGCCATGCGCGCCCTCAAAAGACATCTCAGTCCGTTGAGAGAGGCGTCGTATGAGCCTCGCGAGGGGTTGCCGCAACTATTTAAAGCGTCACATACCGCTTTGACGACTTCGTCGGGTTTTGGCAAAGTGGTAGCGGCATTGTCGAGATATATCATAAAAAGCACCCTTAATCTAAAAATCTTCGTTAACATTATACAACATTATTTTCAAAAAGCAACAAAATATAAATCTCAAAGAGGCAAAAGACGGCTTAATCCTTGAAAAGGCCGAAAAACTATGTTAAACTAATATTCAGCAAAATTCTGAAAAACTGTTGCCTTTGGCAATCGGAGGAAGACATATGAGCAAGCAGGAAGCATTGAGGTCGATGCCCCGCGTCGACGACGTAATAGCAAGAGTAGAAGCAGAGCCAAAAGCCAAAAACATTTCGTATCACGAGCTTTTGAGCTGCGTCAGGGAGACGCTTGACGGCATAAGGAAAGACATTTTGGCGGACAAAACCGACAAAGTGCCTGACGTTTCGGAAATAGTAAAGGCGGTAATCAAAACCGCGGTTAAAAAATGTTCGTTTAGTTTAAGACCTGTAATAAACGCGACCGGCGTAGTGCTGCACACCAATTTGGGAAGAGCGGTACTTGCCGAAGCGGCTGCGGAAAACGTGAGTCAGGTAGCGAGAGAATACAACTCTCTCGAATACTCGCTTGAAGAGGGCTGCCGCGGAAGCAGACATTCGCACGTCGAATCGCTCATCTGCAAACTGACGGGAGCGGAAGCGGCAATGGTTGTAAACAACAACGCGGCTGCCGTAATGCTTTTGCTTGCGGCGATGTGCAAGGACAGAGAAGTCGTGGTGTCACGAGGCGAACTGGTTGAAATAGGCGGTTCCTTCCGCGTGCCTGAAATCATGAGCATGAGCGGCGCGCACCTTAAAGAGGTAGGCACTACCAACAAAACCAAACCGTCCGACTATGCCGAAGCGATTAACGAAAACACTGCGGCTCTTTTGAAGGTACACACCAGCAACTTTAAAATCGTAGGTTTTTCCGAACAGGTAAAAATCGACGAAATGGTAAAAATAGGTCACGACCATAACATACCCGTTATTTACGACGTAGGCAGCGGACTTATGGTTGAAGGCGAAAAAGTAGGTCTTTACGACGAAGTGGGCGTCAAGGAAAGCGTAAAAGCAGGCGCGGACATCACGTGTTTTTCCGCCGACAAGCTTTTGGGCGGACCTCAGGCAGGTATAATCGTCGGCAAAAAGAAATACGTCGAAATGATGAAAAAGCATCAGCTGGCAAGGGTAGTCAGGATAGACAAACTCAATCTTGCCGCACTTGAAGCGACAATACGAATTTATCTGGACCCTGAAAGGACCTTTAAGGAAATCCCTACCCTTTCCAACCTCGCGATAACAAAAGCCGAACTCAAAATCAAGGCAAACAAACTTTGCGGACTTTTGCCTGTACGCAAAAACAGTTTTTCGGCAACGGTAAAAACAAGCGAATCGCAGGTAGGCGGCGGTTCTGCGCCGGGTGAAATGCTCCCTTCCTACGCTGTGCAGATTACCCCAAAAACTATGTCGGCGGCAGATCTCGAAAAAGCTCTCCGCGAAAACGAAGTGCCTATCATATGCCGTATCCACAAAGGCTGCGTTTTGCTTGACCCTCGCACTATTTTCGAAAATCAGTACGCCGAAATAGTAAGAGCCTTTGAAAACATTTTTGCGGAATAAAAAATGTCAAAACAAAAGGCCGCCTTTCAAAGGCGGTTTTTTTTTGTCAAAATATTGCCGAAAATGCTTTTTTTAAGCTTGATAAATTTTAAGATACGTGATAAAATATATAGGCTAATCCATGGGAATGGATGGGTGCTGGTGTACCCTCCGGCTTTAAAACCGGTATGGGAAGTTAGGAGCTGCCTGGGTGGGTTCGATTCCCACACGTTCCCGCCATTTGAACCGAATTTTCGGTTCTTTTTTTTCGTCCTCGACGGGCGTTTGCCTTGCAAAAAAAGCCCGTTTCTATTATAATATTACGTAATATTACGAAAGGTAACATTTTGCGACGGAATTTTCAGCTCCTGTTTCGTCTCAATGCCGCCCGACGCTCCTTATCGGGCGCGAAAAAACCGATTCCGACACTTGTCGACGCTCCTGTTTCGGTATACCTTGTCAAAATGAAATATCTCCCTGTCGGTTTGTCGCACTCGGACTCTCCTACCCGGCAGGCTTTACATATACGAAAACGCAATTTTGCAATATTTTGGGGAGAGTTTTATGAAAAACTTCATAGTAAAAAATTACAAGTACTTCCTTGCCGGCATCATCATCGGTTTGGTGGCGTTGGCTTTGACCTTGATGGGAAACCCGCAAAACATGGGCTTTTGCATCGCTTGCTTTTTGAGAGACATCGCGGGCAGCACGGGTATGCACTCGGCGGCAATCGTACAGTATTTCCGTCCTGAAATCGTAGGTATCGTACTCGGCGCCTTTGTGATTTCCGTCATCCGCAAGGACTTCAAACCTACCGGCGGTTCCGCTCCCGTAACACGTTTTGTTCTCGGCGTAGCGGTTATGGTAGGCGCGCTTATCTTCCTCGGTTGCCCTCTGCGTATGGTACTTCGTATCGGCGGCGGCGACATGAACGCTGTTATCGGTCTTTTGGGCTTCATCGCAGGTATCGGCGTTGGCGCAATCTTTTTGAACAAAGGTTTCACCCTCAAACGCTCGTACGACCTTCCTTTGCTTGAAGGCGCAATAGCACCTGCATCGTCGGCTTTCCTTTTCATCTTGTTTTTGGCAGCGCCTTTCCTTTTCGTGTTCAGCGAATCGGGTCCAGGCTCCATGCACGCTCCGATCTGGGCTGCTCTCATCGGCGGTCTTATCGTAGGTATCGTGGGTCAGCGTCTGCGCGTTTGCTTCGTAGGCGGTATCCGTGACTCCATCATGTTCAGACAGTTCCAGATGATTTATCCTTTCATCATGGTCATCGTAACTATGATTATCGGAAACCTCATCAACGGTACTTTCAACTTCGGTTTTGAAAATCAGCCTGTCGCTCACACCGACTGGTTGTGGAACTTCCTCGGCTTGTTTATCGTAGGCTGGGGCTCCACCTTCCTCGGCGGCTGCCCGTTCAGACAACTCGTTCTCGCGGGAAGCGGAAACAGCGACTCTACAATCACAGTTATCGGTATGATAGTAGGTGCGGCAATGGCTCACAACTTCGGGCTTGCCTCCTCTGCTGCGGGAGTTACCACAAACGGCATGATTGCCGGCGGTATCTGCATCGCAGTTATACTTATCATCGGTTTGCTTAACCGCAAAAAGGTCGCATAAAAAAGGAGGAAATGACAATGATGAAAATAGACGCACGCGGACTCAGCTGTCCGGAACCGTTGCTTATGCTTAAAAACGGGCTTAAAAAGAACAAGGAAAACGAAGAAGTCGAATTGGTACTCAGCTGCCAAAACGCTTTGGAAAACTGTACCAGATACGCCGAAGGACAGGGATACAAAGTTACCCTGGAAAAAGACGGCGAAGACTACAAACTTTTGATGAAAAAGGACTAAAAAATTGAAGACATACATCGCTACGTTTTTTACACATTTCGGCGCGCTTACCCTATCGAAAAAGTGCAAAGCCACCGGAATAAAATCGCAACTGATGCCTGTGCCGAGGAAATTAAGCTCATCGTGCGGCACCTGCGTAAAGTTTGAGGCTGAAAACTTCGACGTCGTATTTCACTCGGACGTCGAGGAAGAACTTGAAAACTGTTACGAAATGCTGGGCGCCGACCAATTTAAGGCGTTGATAAATAATAAATAATCCGTTTTTGCTTTATTTATTATTAAAGGAGAAAGAAATGGATATAAAAAAGATTATGAAACTGCCTGCATGCGGCGGCTGCATGGCAAAACTTCCGCCGGGAATGCTTAAAGACGTCGTATCGCAGATTCCTGTGTTTAACGATCCAAACCTGCTTGTCGGATTTGACACTTCCGACGACGGAGCGGTATACAAATTGAGCGACGACATTGCAATCATTCAGACGCTGGACTTTTTCACCCCTATGGTAGAAGACCCTTACACCTTCGGCAAAATCGCGGCGGCAAACGCATTGAGCGACGTATATGCCATGGGCGGCAGAGTTGCGGTAGCCCTCAACATCGTGTGCTTCCCTGAGGAAGACGACCCTGCGGTACTCGCCTCGATACTTCGCGGCGGCGCGGAAAAGGTTATGGAAGCGGGCGGCGTGCTTTGCGGCGGCCACTCGATAAACGACAGGGAATGCAAATACGGCTTGTCGGTAACGGGCGTTGTTCATCCGGACAAGTACCTCAGAAACAACACCTGCAAAAAAGGCGACGTCATCATTTTGACAAAACCTTTGGGTGTCGGTATGATTATGGCTTCCTATCGTTACGGCGAAGTTGCCGAGGAAGATTATCAACAGGCACTTAAAAGCATGCAGACTCTCAACAAGTACGCTTTTGAGGCTGCAAGCAAGTTCCACCTTCACGCAGGCACCGACGTAACGGGCTTCGGATTTTTGGGACACCTCAACGAGATGACAAACGACGACTATACGATAGCGGTGGAAAGCAAAGGCGTCAAATACATTCCGGGCGCGCTGAAACTTGCTCAGGAATTTTTGACAACGGGCGGCGGACAAAAGAACAGGAACTTCCTGAAAGGAAAAGTCAGGTTCCAAAACGTTCCCGACGCCATGCAGGAAGTATTGCTCGACCCTCAGACATCGGGCGGCATGCTTTTGAGCGTACCGGCAAACGAGGCGAAAGAACTCATGAAAGAACTCAACGACCTCGAGCTGCCGTCATGCATTATCGGCGAAGTTCAGGAAAGACAGGACGCCAACATCATAGTTTACTAAAAAAATGCGGGGCTTGCTTTTGCAAGCCTTCGTTGTATTAAAAATATGATTTATTTAGATAACGGAAGCACGTCCTTTCCCAAAGCGGAAGGGATGAGCGAATTTGTAAAAAAATTTTTGGACGAAAGGTGTTTCAACATAAACCGCGGAGCCTACTCCTCCTCTACCGACACTTCGGAGCTTGTTTACGACACACGTGAAAAAGCCGCGGAATTTTTCGGCGGAGAAAAGGGCAAAAAAGTGATATTCACAAGCGGAGTCACATTTTCGCTTAATCTTGTTTTAAACGGTCTTTTGGGTAACGGCGACAAAGCGGTAACCACTTATATGGAACATAACGCGGTGCTTCGCCCTCTTTCGAAACTGACCAAGCAAGGTACGGAGGTAAACTTCGTCAACTGTGACGGAAACGGCGAAATAGATTTGAACGACCTTGAAGAAAAACTCAGACAAAACCCGAAAGTATGTGTGGTCACCCACGCCTCAAACGTGTGCGGCACAATTATGCCCATTAAGGAAATAGGCGCACTGTGCAGACGCTACGGCGTAATTTTCGTTGTGGACGCGGCGCAGACGGCAGGCGTCGTCGACATCGACATGAGCCGCGACAACATCGACGTTTTGTGTTTTACGGGACACAAAGGACTACTTGGCATGCAGGGAATAGGCGGAGTGATTTTCGGCGGCGACACCGCGGAAATTTGTTCCCCTTTCTGCTACGGCGGAACAGGCAGCTTTTCGCACACAACCGAAATGCCAAAAATACTTCCCGACAAGTTCGAGGCAGGCACACTTAACCTTCCGGGAATAGCGTCGTTAAACTACTGCTTCGATTTTCTCAAACAAAAAGGCATACAAAATATTTTTGCCCACGAAAAGAAACTTCAGGCACTTTTCGAAGAGGGCGTCAAGCAGCTTAATAACGTCGAAATCATCGGCGGAAAAGCCAAAAACCGCTGCGCCGTAACTTCGCTTGACTTCAAAAACGTCGACAACGGCGAGGCGTCGTTTGTGCTTGACACAGAGTACTCGATTATGACGCGAAGCGGACTTCACTGCGCCCCTTACGCTCACAAAACGCTAGGTACTTTCCCACGGGGAACGGTACGCTTTGCCTTCGGCTACAAAACCACCGAGGAGGAAGTCAAAAAGGCAATACAAGCCGTCGCAAAAATTTAAAAGTTTTTAAACCCGCGCAAGCGGGTTTTTTTTCACAGCAATTTCGAAAAAAACATAACATACATTGTGCGGATACAACGGGTACATATTGACAAGGAGGTATATATGCGAATTTACACAATTTCAATATGTTGTCCGCCATGCAAGCCGCGGTGCTGTCCTCCGCCTTGCAGACCGCGCTGCCGAATGAGGTACTGCGAATTTTTTACCGACAGACCATGCGGCAGATATTACGCGATTCCGCAAGGATATACGGGATACGTTCCGTCACCCATGACTCCGCGCGCAAGCGGAATAACAACAAGCTATTCCCCGTCGCAAAACGTTGCGGCGGGCAACAACTTTTTGTTGGGAACAACCGTCAACAGCTTCGGCAGTTCACTGGCTTTAAACGTCCCCTTTCAACGAATTTCCGTTTTGAAAAGCGGCTACTACAGAGTAACATATTCTTTTCAGGTTACCTCCCCCGTCGCGGGAACTCTTTCCACAATGATTGCGGGAATGCCTGAAACGAAAATATTCAGTTTTCCGCCGCAGAATGCGCCGTACAGGGTTTTTGCCTCGTACACCGTATATCTGACTCAAGGCAGCCAACTCGCCTTACAGCTCATTACAGCGCCCGACGGCAGTTCCGTCACCGCTTCGCAGTTTAATTTTTCAGTTAAGGAACTGTTATAAAAAAAACGACCCTTTCGGGTCGTTTTTTCTTTTTTCTATCAGAGGATTTCTATGTTTCTGCTGTCAGGCAGTTGCTTGTTTTCCTTCGGGAAAGAAATGTTCAAAATACCGTTTTCGTATTTTGCCTTGACGTCCTTCTGTTCGACGTTGCCTACGTAAAAGCTGCGCGAGCATGAACCGTAAACCCTTTCTCTCCTGATGTAGTTTTTGTCGTTTTTTTCTTCAACGTTTTTGTTTTGAACAGCACTTACCGTAAGATAGCCGTTTTCCAACGAAACGTTGATGTCTTTTTTGTCAAATCCCGGCAAATCCACTTCCAGCAGATAGTTGCCGTCTTTTTCCTGAATGTCGGTACGCATTGCGTTTGCCTCTCTGTCAAAGCCGTAAAACGGTTTGAAAAAGTCAGCAAAATCGTCGTCAAAAAGACCGAAACCCAAACTATTGTTATTGTTGTACTTCCTAGGATAATATTTCATAAAAAATTCGCCTCCGTAAATTTATCTTTTCAACCTTTTGATTTAAGTGCTAGCACTCTCATCTCTTGATTGCTAATTATGTTATATACCCGAAAGAAAAGTTTGTCAACGGTTTTTTGCAATTTTTTAAAAAAATTTTTTAAAGTTTTCTGTTACTATTATTTCCCTATTTTGAAATTCAAGACATAAAAAAAGACGGCCGAAGCCGTCTTTTTTGTTTTTGTTAAGGCATGTAAGGGAAGGATGCCGCAGTGTTGGCAACTGTCATAACAGTGAACAACAAAGTGTTGATCATTGCGCCGAGCCAGATGTTGCCTGTCTTCTTGTACAGTACGCGAGAGATGATTGTCGCGATTGCAAGTACAGGAATGAGCGGGAACACTACGATGTAGCCGAGGTTCATGTTGCTCTGCCACAAAACGCCCGTGGAGCGGAAAGTGATGTACTGAATGAGAACAACGATGAGAACGCCCACGCAGTTGAATGCCGCGTTGATAGCGATTGTAGCCCATTCAGGCAAATCTTTAAGTCTGTAGCCTGCGTTGCCGATAGCGCTGACAGCGTAGTAGATGAAGAAGATAGGAGCGTATCTCAGCATAGTAGGAATCATGTTGAGAGTAAAGACTTTAACGTCGAGAGTCCAGAGACGGAAGTCGACAGTCCAAAGAGCCCAGTTGATCCAAACTACGAGATACAAAGCAACTACTACAGTGAAAGTAAGTACGATTGTTTTGATAAATGACAGCAAGTCGATGTTAGCGCATCTGAACGGACTGCCGCAAACAACGGCTTCGCCGTTTTTGGAAGCAGACCTTGCTGCGAGCGAATTGAAGAACCAGCAAATGCCGATTACGACAAGGGCGAATATACCACAGATTGCAGCCCAAGCAGCTACGTTGCCTGTAGTATCTTGTGGGAACATATAGTTTTGCGGAATAAGTTTCGGACCCCAATCGGTGTAGATGGTTTCAAGCATAAATCCGCCGAACAACATGCAGACGATACCTGCGCCCCAGTAAGTGAGGTTGCGAGTAACGCCGACAACGCCGCCCTTTTTGATTGAAGGAAGATTGACGTCGAGATCGAAGTCGTCTTTCTTTTTGAGGGATGCGAAGCAAGGAAGTGCGAGCAAGCAGGATACCAACGGGAAGATCATGAAGAAGAATGCCGCAAGACCGATAGTCGAGAAGGCTTCTTTGATCCACCAAGTCTGGCTGCCGCTAGCGATGTAATCGTGGCCGTCAGGTGTGCCGAACGCGGTGTAGAAGAAGTTTACTACCGAAGCCGCGCTTTCAATAGAGAAGTGGTTGAGCGGGTGAATTTCGTTGCTTTCATAAATTACTCTGAAAGGAGCGGAAGCTTTAGTACCCTCTTTAACCGTAGTAAGCTGACCGTTGATGTAGATACCGCCGTCTTCAATGTTGATGGCGTCTTTAGTGTTGCCGTAGCCTGTTACGCCTACGAAGGAAGCAGCGTCTGTCGAATGGAGATATTCACGGCAGATGGAAGCTGTGCCGTCGGCGAATTTGCTCTGGTAGAAGAATTCGTCGTCCATTGCTTTGAGGTTACCGACTGAAACGTTAGCGCCAGCACCAAAGAAAGAGCTCCAACCTTGCATAAGACCTGCGGAAATTATTCTGCCGCCTGTAGCCAAGTCGCTAGCCATAGCCATTGCTGTGGAAAAACCGCCCATTGAGTGACCTGTTACGCCAACCATGGTTTTGTCGACCTCAGGAAGGTTGTAAGCGTATTTTACAGCTTCGTACAATGCTTCCGAAGTCATCATTGCGGCACTGCCTGTAGATTCATAGTTACCGTGACCTTCGCGGTCGATTGTGATGACGATGAATCCGCGTCTAGCAAGTTCGATTGCGTTTTGCAATTGAAGCTCCCTGTTGTTGAGGTAACCGTGCGTCATAACGACAGCAGGAAGTTTGTTGCTTTCGGAAGCGTCGTTAGGCATAAACAAAATACCGCTGACGACTTCGCCGCTTACGGTTTGACCCGCAACTTCGGTAATACCGTCCTCCTCGTACAGTTTTCCGCTGTTTGATTCGTTTCTAATATCGGTAACGGTTACTGAAAAACCTGCCGACTGAATCATGGAAGCGAAAAAGCTGCTGACGAGAATCACTATCATGGCAATAATGAGCATGATGAGTGATTTTCTGTTTTTTCTCAGATACTCCATAATTTCCTCCTCAAGAAAAAATATTATCGCTCACCCTTGACGGGTGTTTAAGCCTTTTAACCGCGATATCTCGCGCGTCCTACGCTCAAAGCCCAGCCTTCCAAAAGCTCGCGGCGTTTGAGATTTGACATTGTAGGTTTAAACATCTTTTCGATTTGTTTGTTTTCTTTAATATCCTCGACGTCTTTCCAGTATCCCGTCTGTAAACCCGCGAGATAGCATGCGCCGAGAGCCGTTGTTTCGATGACTTTAGGTCGTACTACCGAAATGTCGAGTATATCGGCTTGGAACTGCATCAAAAAGTCATTTGCGCAGGCGCCGCCGTCGACGTTCAAAGCCGTAACTTTGGTTCCCACGTCCTTTTCCATCATTTTGACTATGTCGCTTACCTGATAAGCAATGCTTTCAAGAGCGGCACGGATAAAGTGTTCCTTTTTGGTGCCTCTGGTAAGTCCGCAAACGGTACCCCTTGCCTTTGCGTCCCAGTACGGCGCGCCAAGCCCTACGAAAGCAGGCACTATGTAAACGCCGTTTGTATCCTTTACTTTAAGAGCATATTCCTGCGTTTCGGAAGATTTGCGTATCATGCGCATTTCGTCGCGAAGCCACTGCACAATTGCGCCGCCCACGAACACGCTTCCTTCGAGTACGTAGTTAGGTTTTGCCTCGGTGCCTGCCGCCAACGTAGTGACAAGACCGTTTGACCTGACGGGAGTGTCCCCCGTGTTCATAAGCAAAAAGCAACCTGTGCCGTAAGTATTTTTTATGCAACCCTTGTCGGTGCAAAGCTGACCGAACAAAGCTGCCTGCTGGTCGCCTGCCACGCCGCAGATAGGCACGTTTGTGCCCAAAATGGTGTGATCGGCATATCCGAAAAAGGCACTTGAAGGTTTGACTTCAGGCAACATGCTTCTCGGAATATCGAAAAGCTTAAGCAGTTCGTCGTCCCACTCGAGAGTGTGGATGTTGTAAAGCATGGTACGCGACGCGTTTGTAAAATCCGTCGCAAAAATTTTGCCTTTGGACAAATGCCACATGATAAAGGTATCTATCGTGCCGAAAAGAAGTTTGCCTTCGTTTGCTTTTTCTCTCGCGCCCTCGACGTTGTCCAAAATCCATTTGAGTTTGGTCGCCGAAAAATAAGCGTCAAGCACAAGACCCGTTTTTTCGTAAATAACTTTGTCAAGCCCCTGTTTTTTAAGCTCGTCGCAGTAGTCGGCAGTACGCCTGCACTGCCAGACGATAGCATTGAAGACAGGCTTTCCGGTATCTTTTTCCCAAACAACGGTAGTTTCGCGCTGATTGGTAATACCTATTGCTTCGATATCCTCGCTTGTGATGCCGGCGCGGGTGATAGCCTCTGCGATAACGCCTATCTGACTGCCCAAAATATCCGACGGGGAGTGTTCTACCCAGCCGCTCTGCGGATAAATCTGAGGGAATTCCTGTTGTGCGCTGCCCATTATCTCGCCCTGTTTGTTAAAGACGATTGCGCGGGAGCTGGTAGTTCCCTGGTCAAGAGCCAAAATATATTTCATCTGCATTTACCTCAAATTGGTCAAATTTTGTCAGCGTGTTTCGTAGCGACGATGTTTGAGCCGCAGCCGCAGATGTTTTCGTAAAGAACGTCGCCTATTTTCACGGGAGCGTCGACGGAAATTGTTTTTATCACGTCGAGGCACTCGAAAATTTTGTCCTTAGGAACAGGTTCGGAAGTTTTGACCGAAACGAGTACGGCGTCGCTGCCGTTGACTTTTACGGAGCTTGTAACCATACGTTTAGGAGCGGTCACTTCGTTTATGCCGTAAATTTTTCCTCTCGGGCAGGTATTTCCCGAAACCTTGATGTCGTTCATGTCGGAGCAGTCAACTTCGAGATGGCAGCCCAAAGGACAGCTTATGCAAATCATTTTTCTGACCATAATTACCTCCCGATAAGCGTAACTTCGACGTTAGCGCCGTTTTTGACCTTTTGAACGAGGTCGCTTTTGAGAACGATGGTTTCCATTTCGCCCGGAGTTACGATTTGTTTTTTCTTGGACGCTATTTTTTCGCCGTCAAGCATAACCGCGACTTCGACGTTTTTAAAGACGTTGCCCACCCTCATTTTAAGGCTGATAGGTTCGAAATCATCGTCCTTGTTGATAATTTGCGGAACTACGTATCTTACGCCGTTAACCCCTTTGACAGGAATTTTTTCCGAACTGCCGCAGCCTTTTGCGATATATTCCGCGGCGCACTTGCCTGCGTGTTCGCTTTCCTCGCTGACGAAGTCGACGAGGTCGTGAACGTGAAGCACGTTGCCGCACTCGAAAATACCCTCAACGCTTGTCATCATTTTGTCGTTGACGACTGCGCCGCCTGTGATAGGCGAAAGGTTAACGTCTGCGTAACCCGCAAGCTCGTTTTCAGGAAGAAGTCCTACGCTCAAAAGAAGAGTGTCACATTGAATTTCTTCCGCAGTTTCCATGATAGGTTTAAGTTTGTCGTCAACCTGAGCGATGACTACCGACGAAACCCTGCCGTCTTTTCCCTTGATGTCAACGACTGTATGGGAAAATTTGAGCGGAATGTTGAAGTCGTTAAGGCATTGAACGATGTTTCTGTTAAGACCCGACGAATAAGGCATAAGTTCCACAACCGCCTTAACCGAAGCCCCTTCGAAAGTCATACGCCTTGCCATGATAAGACCGATGTCGCCCGAGCCTAAAATAACCACTTCCTTGCCCGGCATAAATCCGTCTATGTTGACGAGTTTTTGAGCGGTACCCGCGGAGTAAACGCCTGCAACCCTGGCACCCGCGATGTTGATTGCGCCGCGAGGTCTTTCACGGCAACCGCAGGAAAGAATGACTGCTTTTGCCTGAACTTTTTGAAGTCCGTCCTCTTCGTTTACGTAAGTGACCACTCTGTTTTTGTCGATGTTGATGACGGTGCTGTCAAGTTTGTAAGGAATGTTTCTTTCAAGCACCATGTCGATGTATCTTTGCGCATATTCGGGACCGGTGAGTTCTTCCTTAAAGGTGTGAAGACCGAAACCGTTGTGAATGCACTGATTGAGAATACCGCCGAGCTGAGCTTCCCTTTCGAGAATAATCATATCTCTGACGCCGCAGTCATAAGCCGCTTTTGCGGCAGCAAGTCCGGCAGGACCGCCGCCGATAATTACCAAATCGCAAGTCTTCATTTTGTCCTCCCGATGACAAGGTTGCTGCCCTTGCCGAATTTAGTTATTTCAGTAGGGTCCTTGTCAAGTTCCCTAGACAGAATTTCCATAACCCTAGGAGTGCAGAAGCCGGCCTGACATCTGCCCATGCCTGCTCTCGTCCTGCGTTTGATGCCGTCCATATCTCTTGCTCCGAGAGGTCTGTTGATAGCGTCGACGATTTCGCCCTCGGTAACGTTTTCGCAGCGGCAAACGATTCTGCCGTAAAGTTTGTTTTGAGCGATAAGCTTTTGCCTGTCCTCGTCAGACATTGTCGCAAAATGCGGTATACCTTTGCGTTTTCCGTTAAAGGACTTGTTAACTTGGAGCGAAAGTTTTTTTGCTATGTCCTCAGCCACGTCGACTGCGATTGCAGGCGCGCTGGAAAGACCCGGCGACTCGATGCCTGCGACGTTGAAGAAGTTTTCGACGTCGCTTTCGCCTATGATAAAGTCGTTTACGTCGGCGTGAGCGCGAAGCCCTGCGAACTGAGTGATAATATTTCGTCTGTTAAGCGAAGGAACGGAAAGCGACGCTTTGTCGAAAGCGTTGTTAAGTCCCTCGTAAGTGGTGTCCACATCGTCTTTTGACGGAATGTCGTCGGCGGTAGGACCTACGAGAATATTTCCGTGAGTGGACGGAGCAACGAGAACGCCTTTGCCCATTGCGGTAGGAAGCTGGAACAAAGTAGCGTCGGTGAGACCGCCGCATTTTTTGTCAAGCAGGCAGTACTCCCCTTTTCTCGAAATGATTTTGAATTTTTTGTCGCAAACCATGTTGTTTATCACGTCGGCGTAAACGCCTGCGCAGTTTACTACGACTTTGGCTTGCAGCACGCTTCCGTCGGCAAGTTTGACGTCAAACACGCCGTCCTTTTTAACTATCGAAACGACTTCTGCGTCAAGCTTGAACTCAACGCCGTTTACGCATGCGTTTTCGGCATAAGCAACCGTCATTTCGTAAGGACTTGCGATTGCCGAAGCCTTTACGTACAAAGCGGCGGTAACTTCGGGCGATACGTTAGGTTCGAGTTCGCGCGCCCTGTCTCCCGACACGATTTCCATGTCCTCCGCTTTTACGCCGTTTGCCACGCCTTGGTCATAAAGCTCTTTGAGTTTTCCTTCGTCTTTTTTATCGAAGCACAAAACAAAGGCGCCGTTTTTCCTGTAAGGAAAATCCAGCTCTTTCGACAGCTCTTCCATCATTCTCGCGCCCAAAACGTTGTAAATCGCTTTGTTTGAGCCTGTTTTAGCGTCGAAACCCGCGTGTACTATACCCGAGTTGGCTTTGCTTGTGCCCATCGACACGTCGTTTTCCTTTTCGATAAGCACGAATTTTCCGACGTATCTCGACAGCTCTCTGGCGACGGAACAACCTATCACGCCACCCCCCACAATCAACACATCATACATAACAATCAGCCTCGCGTTAATAAATTATCAAAGAAAAAAATCGCAATTTAGACGGAGAAAAACTCCACCTATATTGCGACTCCCGAACCCTTACAATATAAATGCGATGTTTAGATATACATAAGTATAAAATTAAAAAATGTCATTGTCAATAGTGAATTTTAAAATTCACGGTTAATTTTACGACAAAAAAAGGCGCGGAGTCTTTCCGCGCCTTAAAAGGGTCATTTGCACCAAAAACATTCCTTGCTTACCGAACAGCAAATCGCTCCGTGAGCTATCGCGTCGTCGATATGTTTCCGTGAGGAAATGAGTCCCCCCGTGATTACTTCCGCCCCCGTTTCCTTTTTGAAAACGCCAATCATTTCAGGCAAAATACCCGGGAGAATTTCCACCGCGTCCGCCTTGTTTTTTTGTGAGTTGACGAGCGCGGTCTGCACCGAGTGCGAATCTATGAGAAACACTCTGAAAACGCAAAACATGCCGTATTGCTTTGCCGACTTGATCACCGAGTTTTTGGTAGAGATAATGCCGTCGGGTCTTATCACTTCGGAAACGTATTTTACCGCCTCGTCGTCGTTGGCAAGCCCTTCCAGCAAATCGAGGTGAACAAAAACTCTTTTTCCCCTCGCGTGGCAAAGGTCAACGACGTTTTTCACTTCGGAAATGTTGCTTTTGAGCAAAAACAAAACTTTTGCCTTGCTTTCCACCGCGCTTTCAAGCTGCGAAGTAGTTTTGATTGCGGGAACGATTTTTGTTTCTTTAAGCAGTTTAATGAGTTGCGACATTAAGGTCATCCTCCGTTAAATTAACTTTAAATTTAGGGCGCCACTTTCCCGCCTTGAAGTAAACGAAACACATGACAATAGAGCATACGCTTGCGATAGGAGCGGCAAGACCCATTTCAAACATACCGACCCCTGCCGTAACGCTGAACAGCCATGCGAGAGGCACGCGTACTGCGAAGGTGGCGATGAGGCTGTGCGCCATGGTAAAAAAGGTTTTCCCGCAGCCGTTGAAAAATCCGTTCATGCAGAAAATGAAACAAACCAAAATTATGTCCATAGCGTAAGAGCGCAGATACCAAAAACCCACCGATACGGTTTGAGAGTCTTTTGTAAAAATTGAAAGAAGCAGCGGACCTCCGCCCACTTCGATAAAAACAACAATTACGGCGGCAATGCCCAAAGTGAAAAGCATGCCGTATTTCAAACAAAGTTTTGCCCTGTCCGCCCTGTCCGCGCCTATGTTCTGCGCCGTCATGGCGGCGATAGCCATTGACATCGCGGTGGTAGGAAGCATAGCGAAACAAATGACTTTTTCCACAACGCCCACCGCCGCCGATTCGATAAGTCCCTTTGAGTTTAAAATGGCGGTGATGATAAGGAAGGAAATGTTTACCAACGCCTCCTGCAAAGCCACAGGAGTGCCGAAACGTAAAATGCCTCCCGTTTTTTGCCTGTCGAGACGAATATGTTTTGCTTTTACCTCGAGGCCGAAACCTTTGACTTTGAGGTAAACGAGTGAAAACAAAAAGCTCAACGCCTGCGCGATGACGGTAGCAAGCGCGGCACCCGCCGCTTTCATGTCAAACACCGCCACAAAAAGCAAGTCAAGTCCGATGTTTACTATGCAGGCAACTATTACGAAAATCATCGGGCTTTTGGAGTCCCCCATGCCGCGGAGAATACCGCTCACGGCGTTGTAGCCCACGATAAACACGATGCCTATCGAACAAATGAATATGTACTCGTCGGTCTGGTCGAGAGCCGCCTCGGGCGCCTGCATGAGAATTGCCGTCTGCCTTGAAAAAAGCAGCATAATCCCCGTAAACACAACCGCCACCACGAGAAAAAGCATTATGGCGGTGCCCACGGTTTTTGCGGCGTCCTCTTTTCGTTTTGCTCCGATATACTGACCGATAAGAACCGTCGCTCCCGTCGACAACCCCATAACTATGCCGGTAATTGTTTTCATCACCTGACTTCCCGTCGACACCGCGGAGCTTTCGACAGGCGTGCAAAACTGACCGACGACAAGCAAGTCAACGGCGCCGTAAAGCTGCTGCAAAAAGTAAGCAACCAAAAAAGGTATCGCGAAACGCATGAGGGTGGGGAAAATTTTCCCCTCGACGAGATTGTTTTTTTCCATATTTTTTTCGCCGCGAAATTTGTCGGCTACAAAAAATTATATAAATTTAACGAAAAAAAATCAAGCAAAAAGCGGTCTTGCGACCGCTTTTAAAATCATTTGGATTGGAGAAGTCCGGGAGCCAACTTGTTGATTAAGTATTCCAGCTCGTCGTCGCCGTACTTGGTAACTCTGCCGTTAGCGT
Source organism: uncultured Clostridia bacterium (assembly GCA_944336125.1). Lineage (GTDB taxonomy): Bacteria > Bacillota > Clostridia > Christensenellales > CAG-314 > Heteroclostridium. Next base: position 224,131 of record CALVLA010000001.1, read on the forward strand.
ACTCCTTGTCGATGTATTCCTTTACCGGCAAAAGTCTTTCATCGTTTTTTGAAACTATTTCGCGTCCTGCGTAAAGGTTTACCCAGTGAGCGATGCCGGCGATACCCGAAGCGTTGTTGATTGCCACGCGAGGAGGTCTGTTCAAAATTTTCTGTGTGTCGAAAATGTTGTAAATTTCCTCGTCCTTCATAAGGCCGTCGGCGTGAACGCCTGCAAGGGTTGTGTTGAAATCCCTTCCCACAAAAGGCGTCTGACGCGGAATTTTGTAGTTAAGCTCCTTTTCGTAATATTCTGCGATTTCGGTGATAACCCTTGTGTCCATACCGTCGGTAGTACCTCTGAGCTGAGCGTACTCGATGACCATAGCTTCGAGAGGAGTGTTGCCCGTTCTCTCGCCGATACCCAAAAGCGAGCAGTTTACACCGCTTGCGCCGTAAAGCCAAGCGTATGCCGCGTTTATTACCGACTTGTAAAAGTCGTTGTGGCCGTGCCACTCAATGCACTCGCTAGGAATTTCGGCGTGGAAATGCAAACCGTGGATTATACCCGGGACGCTGCGCGGCAGCGACGCGCCGGTGTAAGGAACGCCGTAACCCATTGTGTCACAGGCGCGGATTTTAATTTTGATACCGCTTTCGTCCATGAGGCGTTTGAGTTCGAAGGCAAAAGGAACGACAAAACCGTAAAAGTCGGCGCGGGTGATGTCCTCCATGTGGCAGCGAGGCTTGATACCCACGCTTATGGCGTCCTTGATTATGCCGAGGTACTTGTCCATAGCCTGTTTTCTGGTAAGACCCAGTTTTTTGAAAATATGATAGTCGCTGCAGCTGACGAGGATACCGCACTCTTTAAAGCCCATTTCCTTTGCGAGAAGGAAGTCCTCTTTTTTTGCCCTTATCCAGCCTGTGATTTCAGGAAATTCATAGCCGAGTTCCTGACATTTTCTGACAGCCTGCCTGTCTTTTTCGCTGTAAAGGAAAAACTCGCTTTGTCTGACAAGACCTTTAGGTCCGCCGAGTTTATGAAGCAGTTTGAAAAGATGAACGATTTGTTCGACGGTATAAGGAGCGCGCGACTGCTGACCGTCACGGAAAGTGGTGTCGGTAATCCATATTTCGTCGGGAACCGACATAGGAACCTGACGTCTGTTGAAGGTGACTTTCGGAATCTCCTGATAGTTGTAGATGTCGCGGTAAAGATTAGGTTCCGCGACGTCTTGCAGCTGATAGTGGTAAAGAGGTTCGTCCAAAGTATTGTAATGGTCGTTAAATTTAATCATGCTGCGCCTCCGAAAAAGCAACAAAGTTTTTAAAGATTATACGCACGCTCCGTTGAGTTTGTCAACATAAGAGAACGCGAAAAAAAACAAAAAATCCGCGGAATAATCCGCGGATAACTTTAACAACGATATTTCAAAAAATCAATTTATAGTCAGCAAGCCGTCGGCATAACTGAAACGGTATGTTCTGCCGTCTGCGCCGTCCTGTCCGTTTGTACCGTCCCTGCCGTTTGTCACGGTAAAAGTCGAGGTACTTCCGTTGGAAAGGGTGATGGTGTAAGTGTCAACCAGTCCCGAAGTCGAGGTTTTTGTTACCGAAGTAACGCCTACGCCGTCCTTGCCGTCGGCTCCGTCCTGCCCGTTTTGCCCTGCGGCGCCGGGGTCGCCTTTTTCGCCTTTATAGCCGGCAGGGTATCTTACTCCCTGCCAGTCGATATACAAATATCCCGTTTCCTTGTCCAGAATAAACTGCCCGTCGGCAATGGGAAGCGAATTTATACCGCTTACCGTGACGGGTTTCATAAATACGTCGGCCATTTAAATTTCCTCCTGCCAGACAATGTTGGTAATGGGCGGATTTACTCCGTCCCCCCAGATAAGCACTCCCGCGTCTCCGCGTATGCCCTGCGCTCCTCTTTCGCCGGTGTCACCCTTGTCGCCCTTCGGCCCCTGAGGTCCGGTGTCCCCCTTGTCCCCTTTGTCGCCTTTCGGGCCTTGCGGACCAATTTCTCCCTGTACGCCCTGAATGCCTTGCTCTCCCTGAATGCCTTGGTCACCCTTGTCGCCTTTTATGCCCTGAATGCCCTGCGGACCCGTTTCCCCCTGAGGTCCGTCGTATTTTCCTGCGGCGAGGTCGGCTTCGAACTGAGTGATGGTGTCGTCAAGGTTTTGCATGCTTTGCAAAAACTTTTCCTGCGTTTCCTTTGCCTCTTTGAAAAATGCCTGAATTTGCGTGAGAAAGTCCTCGCGGAAATATACGGGAATTGTGGCGTTTACGCTTTTGCCTACGCCGAAACAAACTCGCTGAGTTTTAAAAATATAGTCGGCGTCGTCGCTTTTGACGACAAGCTGCGCCCACACTTCGCCGCTGCCCGAAAGCACCGCGTTTTCGATATCGTAGGTGATTTTGTTTTGCTGCGGCGAGATTTGCGGAGAAACGTATTTTTTCCCGTCGGCACAGTCAAACTCAAAGTAATAAGCGGCGTCTGAAGGCTGAGCCGAAAGAAAATCCTCCTCGAGAGTGAGGTCAACGGATACCGAAGCGTTTTCGCCTTGGTTTACGGAGGGCAGAGAATTTATTTTCAAAATGCCGTCGCCGCCCAGCGTCGCCGAAATACTTTTGAAAGCCATTGTGTTCTCCTCAAAAAAATATTTGAAGTTTCGTTTTTTGAAGTTTCGCACAACTATGTTAAAACAAAAAAAGGGCTTTTCAGCCCTTTTGTGCCAAATTTATTCCATTATCAGACCCTGCACCTCTTGCATAACGACGCTTTCGCCGCAAAGGGAAGCGCAGTTGATCCTTATTTTGTCAAGCTTGTTTTCCTTTAAATAACTGTATCTTTCGCCTTTGCCCACTATCAG
>CALVLA010000002.1 GCA_944336125.1 uncultured Clostridia bacterium
TGGTCGGGGTGAAGAGACTCGAACTCCCGGCCCCATGGTCCCAAACCACGTGCGCTACCAAACTGCGCTACACCCCGATCCGATGCATCTTGAACTCAATCAATAGCTTATTTAAGATACGATATTTTTTTAAAATTGTCAATTAAAAAACACGGTGTTTTTTAATTTTTTTAATTTTTTTTAGCACCTTATTTTTTTACAATCAAAAGCAAAAAACGACAAATTATTTTAAAAATTTTTCGCGTCAAATTGTTAACATTTCTTTCGTGAGGTGTTTATGGAAATTCAAATTCAATGTTCAAACCACACGATGACTATTTATCTTTGCGGCGAACTTGACGAAAGCGTAGCCGAATTTGCAAGAAACAAACTCGACGACGCCGTTTCTCAACCGGGCATAAACTGCGTTGTGTTCGATTTGTGCGAATTGTCTTTTATGGACAGCACGGGTATAGGGGTTTTAATAGGCAGATACAAGCGCTTAAAAAACCGAAACGTTTCAATTTACGTAAAAAATCCGACGCCTACCGTCGACAAAATTTTTAAAATGTCGGGGCTGTATGAAATTATGCCGCGAGTGAAATAATTGAGGTTGTTAGTATGAACTTATTAAATGAAATGTTTTTGACAATTCCTTCTCTTTCAAAAAATCAGGCTTTTGCAAGAAGCGTTGTTGCGGCATTTTGCGTTTCGGCAAATCCTACGCTTGAAGAAATTAACGACATAAAAACCGCAGTAAGCGAAGCCGTTACAAACTGTGTTGTACACGGTTACAGAAGCGGCGAAGGAAAAATCGAAATTTCCGCAAAACTGTATGAAGATACGGTTGAAATTGAAATAAAAGATTACGGCGTCGGTATTTCAGACACTGCAAAAGCCATGCAGCCGTTTTTTACCACAAAGCCGGAACAGGAAAGGTCGGGAATGGGCTTTACCGTTATGCAGGCATTTATGGACGAAGTAAAAATTTCTTCGGAAAAAGATAAAGGCACAACTGTTTTTATGAAAAAGATTTTTGAAAAAAAGGAGCCGCTTGATGCTTGAACATCTCGAAACTATGGAGCTGATACAAAAAGCTCAACAGGGTGACGAGCAAGCAAAGGAAACGTTGTTGCAGCACAATACCCCGCTGTTAAAAAGCATAATTAAACATTACAGCGGCAAAAACGTGGAATATGACGATTTGTTCCAGATAAGCTGCGTGGGTTTTTTAAAGGCAATAAACAATTTTAAACCCGAATTCAACGTAAAATTTTCGACTTACGCCGTCCCGATGATTGTCGGTGAACTTAAAAGATTTTTACGCGACGACGGATACATCAAAGTTTCACGCGCGCTAAAAACTCTTTCGGCTAAAATCGCGGCTTTCATCGAAAGTTACAAAAAAGAAAAGCTTACAGAGCCTACTGTAGAGCAGATAGCCGAAGAATTTAAAATTGATCCGCAGGAAGTAGTGTTTGCCATGGAATCGGCGCAAACACCCGTTTCAATTTACGAAAAGGCGGACGAAAGCGACGAAAAATCTCAATGTCTTTTGGACAAAATGGGAACTGCCGACAACACAAACGAAATAATAGACAAAGTTATGCTTCGTTCTATCATAAACGAACTAAGTCCGCGAGAAAAAAAGATAATTATGCTCAGATATTTCCGCGACAAAACGCAAAGCGAAATAGCAAAGCACATGGGCGTCTCGCAGGTTCAAATTTCCCGTCTGGAAAACAAAATTCTCGAAAAGATCAGAAAAAAATTCGAAAACTGACAGTAAAAAATACTGTCGGTTTTTTTGTATTAAAAAATTACAGTTTGACAATAATTTTCATATGAAAATTCATACTAAAACAACAACTGTTCGGGAATTCGGCAAAAATATGGACGAAAAAGAAACACTTTTTGTAACACCTAAGGAGAAACTAATTTGAATAAAACGCAAAACAAACAAATTCCGACTAAGGAAGTGCAAGAAAAGTGCAAGATAAAATCTTACAAAAATGACATAAAAACAACACCTTACGTGGATTACGTGTTGCAAATTTCGCCAAAATCGCCTCACGTCAGAAATTTAGTTTGGGCTTTTTTGGTGGGCGGAATAATCTGCTCGATAGGGCAAATAATAATAGATCTTTTTGTGGCAAACGGAGTGGAGACGAAGCAGGCAAGCGTTTATGCTTCATGTATTCTTGTCGCTTTAGCTGCTTGTGCCACAGGCCTTGGTATTTACGACAAACTGGGGCGTTTTGCCGGAGCAGGCTCAACAGTACCTATAACCGGATTTTCAAATGCAGTAGTCGCTCCTGCAATAGAATTTAAAAGCGAAGGACTAATTTACGGAGTTTCGGCAAAAATGTTCACCATTGCAGGACCCGTTATAGTAAACGGGATTTTTTCCTCAGCCGTAATTGCGATAATTTACTTGATTTTAGGAGTTTAAAAATGCCTAAAAAGATTGGAAGACAGACACTGTGCTTTGACAATGCCTATATAATAGAAGGATTTTCGATAGCTGGTCCCAAAGAACGAGACGGAAACTTCGGAAGTTACTTTGATATTTGTCTTGACGACGATAAATTCGGTGAAAAAACATTTGAAAAAGCCGAATGTAAAATGTTTAAAACCGCAATAGATGAAATTCTAAAAAAAGGTCAGATTCATCCCGACAACATCGAAACTGTGTTAGGTGGTGATTTGCTTAACCAAATTATTTCCGCATCCTTTTGTATGCGCGAATACGACGCTTCTTTTATAGGTCTTTACAACGCATGCGGAACCTTTGCCGAAAGTCTTTTGCTCGGGTCTGCGCTTGTTGACGGCGGCTACAAAGATAATCTCATTTGCATAAGCGGAAGCCATTTTTCAACTGCGGAACGTCAGTACCGTTACCCGCTAGAACTTGGGGTGTTGCGCGCTCCCGTTTCACAATGGACCGCAACAGGAGTAGGAGCAAGCGTTGTTTCTTCTTTTAAAAACCGAAAAATATGCCGCGTTACAAAAGCAACTGCGGGAAGAGTAATTGATTTCGGTGTCAGAGACGTAAACAACATGGGCGCCGCCATGGCGCCTGCGGCATGCGACACAATTTGTCAGTTTTTCCGTGATACAAAAACAACACCTGACGACTACGACAAAATTTTTACCGGCGATTTGGGAAGGCTTGGAAAAAAAATTCTTAAAGACCTTTTGCGCGAACAGGAAATCGACCTTGACGGAAAACTTGAAGACTGCGGAGATGTGCTTTTTAAGGAAGAACAGCAGACAAATCAAGGGGGAAGCGGGGCTGCTTGCAGCGCCATACTTTTCAATAGCTTTATACTTGATAAGTTTAAAAAAAGAGAATACGAAAAAATTTTACTTGTAGGTACAGGAGCTTTGCTTAGTTCTATAACGTCTTTTCAAGGTGAAAGTATTCCTTGCATTGCACACTGCTTGGAGATAAGTTTATGATTTGGACAAACATTTTAAAAGCTTTTTTAATGGGCGGATTTATTTGCTTTCTGGGACAATTACTGCTAAATTATACAAACATCACAAACGGAAAAATACTCGTGTTTTTTTTGGTATTAGGTGCGGCATTTCAGGCATTCGGACTGTATCAGCCGCTGATAGATTTTTTTGGTGCCGGAGCCAGCGTTCCCATCTCGGGTTTCGGCTGCTCGCTTGTCAACGGTGCCGTTGAAGGCGTTAAACAGGAAGGTTTTTTCGGCGGGATAAAAGGCGGACTTGAAGCTACCGCTCCGGGGATTGCTACGGCAATTATTTTCGGGTATATCAATGCCTTTTTGTTCCGCGCCAGAACCAAAAAGAAATAAGGACAAACACTTTCCGACCAAACAAAGCATATAATGTTGCAAATGACGGAAGGTGTTTTTGTTTTATCAGAAAAAAAGGCAAAGAAAAGAAATAAAAAAGGAAAATGGGGATTTTGGGTTATATTTTTAGCCTTGTTTTTGGCAATTATCGCGGTGATCGTTTCGATTACCAATTCTTTTTCTGCCGTTCTGGTCAAAATCTGCGCCGCAAAAGTCGAGTCTTTTGCCATGTCCGCGGTCAATTCCTCCGTCTCAGAAGCAATGAACAGCGGAGTCAAATATTCCGATATAGTAACCGTTGAAAAAAACTCATCGGGAGATATTACGTTAATCGAAACAAATTCCGTTTTGATAAACTCCTTTTCAAGAGAAACCGCGCTTAACATAGAAACAAAGTTAGAAAGTATTTACGGAGAAAAAATCCCTATACCTGTAGGGCAGCTTTCAGGCATAACCTTTTTTGCCAACCTAGGACCGGAAATATTCGTTGAAATAGCTCCTTACAGCAAGGTAAACTGCGTGTTTCTTTCAGAGTTTGAAAGCGCAGGCATAAACCAAACCAGACATAAAATATTTCTAAATATAACTGCGGTGACTCAATTGATATTGCCTTTCGAAACAAGGGAAATTACGACGTCTGCCGAAGTTTTGATTTGCGAAAGTATTCTTGTGGGCAAAGTTCCCGAGATATATTTGACAATGGGAAACATCGGCGGAAACAAGCTTGATTTAACGCCTTAAAACGTTTGATTTTTTCACGATAGTTGTGTATAATTTTACAAAAGCTGTGACAAAGCATAAGAATCCGTCAAAAACGCATCAAGAGAGCGGTTGTATGGTGCGAAACCGTTGCGTCGTCGGGGAGATATTCACTTTGTAGCTCGGGCGGTGAAAAGTAGTCGTCCGCGGGTAAGACCGTTATCTCTGTAACGAGGCATCTTAAGATGCGAAATTAGGTGGTAACACGATACGTTCGTCCTGACTTTTGTCAGGACTTTATTTTTTAAGGAGAAAATATGCTTAACGACAAAATAAGGGAGTTAATCGAAAAAAGCAAACTCAAAATCGATTCCGTTGAAAACGGCACAGCAAACGATTTGCAAAAAATCAAATCCGAAGTTTTGGGAAAAAACAGCGAAATCAACGGATTGATGAAAAACATGCGTGACATTCCTGCGGAAGAAAGACCGGCTTTCGGCCAAATGGTAAATGAGGCGAGAAAAGCCGTAGAGGAATATTTTGCGCAGGCTGAAGCCAAAATGAAACAAAAAGCATTGCGCGACAAAATCGAAAAGGAAAAAGTTGACATCACTTTGCCTTATCAGTTTTCATGCAACGCCGAAAGAGGACATCTTCATCCGGTAACACTTGTCGAAAACGAAATTATCGACATATTTAAGGGACTCGGATTCGAAGTTTTGGCAGGGCCTGAAATCGAAACGGATTATTATTGCTTCGAAGCACTCAACATTCCTAAAAATCACCCCGCAAGAGACATGCAGGACACGTTTTATATAACCGACAATATTTTGCTCAGGACGCACACTTCTCCAAACCAAGTAAGGACGATGGAAAAGAAAAAACCTCCGATCAAAATGCTTTGTCCGGGAAAAGTATTCCGTTCCGACGACGACGCAAGTCATTCGCCGATGTTCCATCAGATAGAGGGTCTTGTCGTTGACAAAAACGTCACTCTTTGCGACCTGATGGGTACTCTTGAGGCTTTTGCGCAGGCTCTGTTCGACGAAAAGACAAAAACAAGGTTTCGTCCTTCATTCTTCCCGTTTACCGAGCCAAGCGTCGAAGTTGACCTCACATGCTCAAACTGCGGAGGAAAAGGCTGCAAACTTTGCAAAGGAACGGGGTGGATTGAGGTTCTCGGCGCAGGTATGGTAAACCCTAAAGTTTTGGAAACCTGCGGCATCGATTCGCAAAAGTACAGCGGATATGCTTTCGGCATGGGTCTTGAACGTATCGCGATGATAAAATACGGAATTCCTAATATTAAACTGTTTTTCGAAAACGACGTACGTTTCCTCAAACAATTCAGATAAGGTGAAAAATTATGAAAGCATTAGTTAATTGGTTAAAAGATTACGTCGACATCGACGTAGACATAAATACTTTGTGCGACAAACTCGTCAGCATAGGTTTTGAAGTCGAAGAGGTAAAATATCTCGGCGAAAACATCGAAAACGTCGTAACAGGAAAAATTTTAAAAATTGAAAAACATCCTGACGCAGACAAACTTGTTATCTGCCAAATTGATTTGGGCAACGAAGTTACGCAAATCGTAACAGGCGCAAACAATATTAAAGAGGGAGATATAGTTCCTGTCGCAAAACACGGCTCAACGCTTCCTAACGGAGCAAACATCAAAAAAGGTAAGCTTCGCGGGGTTGAATCTAACGGTATGCTTTGCTCAGGCGAAGAGCTTTGCATAACAAACGACAACTATCCGGGCGCAGACGTTTATGGCATTTTGATACTGGACAAAGACACTCCTGTAGGCGTTGACGTAAAACCTGTTTTGGGACTTGACGATTATTTGATTGACGTAGGGGTTACTTCAAACAGACCTGACTGTCAAAGCGTTTTGGGTCTTGCAAGGGAAGTGGCAGTAGCAATAGGAAAACCTTTCAAAATGCCTGAAATAAGCTACGTTCCCGACAATTCGTCAAACGTTTCAGATTACGTAAACGTGGAAGTAAGCGCGCAAGACCTTTGTCCTACTTACCTTATGGCAGCGGTAAAAGACGTCAAAATAGGCGAATCGCCACTTTGGATGAAACGCCGCTTGAGGGGTATGGGGCTCAGGGCCATTTCAAACATGGTAGATATTACAAACTATGTGTTGCTTGAAATGGGTCAGCCAATGCATGCGTTTGACCATAAAGATATTTTGGACAATCAAATTATCGTAAGACGTGCAAAAAACAACGAAACAATAGTTCCGTTTGATGAAAAAACTTACACTCTTGAAGACGACGTACTTGTTATCGCCGATAGAGAAAGGGCAGTAGGACTTGCCGGAATTATGGGAGGAAAAAACTCCGGAATAAAGGAAGATACTCAAACAGTCGTTTTTGAAGCAGCAAAATTCAAAAGGGAAAATATTCGTAAAAGTAGCAGAAAACTCGGCATAAGGTCAGATTCTTCGGCAAGGTTTGAAAAAGGTGTAAACAGCTTCACTACGCATTTGGCACTTAAACGTGCAATGCAGCTCGTTCAGCAACTGGGTTGCGGCACCTGCACAGGCGGAGTAATTGATATTTCTGCTGAAAAAATCCAAAAAAACACACTTTCTTTCAAATTTTCACGCATTAAAAAGTTGCTGGGAATTTCCGTTCCTGAAAGCGAAGTTATAAGGATTCTCAGCCTTTTGGGCATTGAAACTAAAATTGAAAACAAAGTTGTCACATGCCTTATTCCTGAGTACCGCGATGACCTTGAAAGAGATTGCGATATCATAGAGGAAATCATCAGGGTTTACGGATATGATCATATCAAACCAACGCTTCTTACAAAATCAAGCATTACTTTTGGCGGAAAGACTGAAAAACAGGCATTGGTTGATAAAGCAAAAGAAGTTTTGGTAGGACTCGGATGCAGTGAAATAATAACTTACGCTTTTTTCGGAAAATCTTCCATTGACAAACTTTGCGTCAAACAAGATAGTGAACTGTACAATCTCATCCGCATAAAAAATCCGCTCGGAGAAGAAGTCAGCTGCATGCGTAGCACACTGATACCGGGCATGCTTTCGTCTTTGGCACTCAACCAAAGCAGAGCAAACGAAAAAGCGACACTTTTCGAATTCGGAAAAGCTTTTGTGCCTGAAAAACTTCCGCTTGAAGATCTTCCGGCTGAAAAAGAAACTCTTTCAATCGGAATGTACGGCAACGGTGACTTTTTCAGACTTAAAGCAATCGTATCCATTTTATTGGAAGAATTAGGCTGTGAACTGAAAGTTGAAAAATCCGATAAAGAGTATCTTCACCCCGGGGTCTCTGCCAATATTTACGCAAACGGTAAATTTGTCGGATATTTCGGAGAAGTTCATCCTACGGTTGCAAAGAACTATGAAATGAACAACACTTCTTATATTGCCGAAATAGATTTTGACAAATTGGCAGAATGCGCTCAACATAAAGTGACATACAAAAATATTGCCAAATTCCCTGCAGTACAACGTGACTTGTCATTGGTAGTCGATGACGAAGTGACAGTAGGCGAGTTAATCGAAGCGGCTAGCCAAAACGTTCATTTGCTTGAAGAGGTTTCGCTCTTTGACGTTTACAAAGGCAATCAAGTCGAACAGGGTAAAAAGAGTGTGTCGCTTTCGTTCAAATTCCGTTCAGAAAACAAAACGCTGACTGACGATGAAATCGAAAAACAAATGAAACGCATTTTGAGTAATTTGCAAAGCAAATGCAACGCTAAACTCAGATGACTTTTTAAGGCGGGTTGATCCCGCCTTTTATGTTGCTTAAAAAACAAGAAAATGTTAATATAAATTGTATGCAAATTTTAGCACCGGCAGGAAATAAAGATTCTCTCAAACAAGCCATTCAAAACGGGGCAGACTGTGTTTACCTTGGTGTTAACGAATTTAACGCAAGGATGAGCGCAGAAAATTTCAGTTTGAAAAATTTTTCCGAAACAGTTTCGTTTTGCCATTTGTTCGGAGTAAAAGTTTTTTTGACGCTTAATATTCTTATTAAGCCAAACGAATTTGACAATGCCGTCAAAACGGCAATTTCGGCATATGAGCAAGGAGTAGACGGAATAATCTGTGCCGATTTCGGATTGGCAAAAATACTCGCTCAAAACCTTGTCGGATGCGACGTGGTTTTTAGCACGCAAGCAAACATACAAAATACGCAAGGCTGCATTGCCGCAAAAAAACTCGGCATAAACAGTGTTGTGCTGTCTCGTGAAATTGACAAAACTACGGTAAAAAACATTCATGAAACAATTCCCGACATGAATTTGGAATACTTCGGACACGGCGCATTGTGCGTTTGCGTTTCGGGACAATGCCAGCTTTCAAGCGTTGCAGGCCCTTACAGCGGAAACAGAGGGCAATGTAAACAACCGTGCAGGCAAAAATACGTGTCGTACGATAAAAACGGAAAAGTCTTGAAGGAGGGCTATCTGCTTTCGGCAAAAGACTTGTGCCTTATCAAAAAACTTGACGAATTGAAAGAGTTGGGAATCAACAGACTGAAAATCGAGGGGCGCAACAGAAGAAAAGAATACGTCGGTCAGGCAACAAAACTATACAGACTGGCCGTTGACGGTAAAAAAGTCGGAAAAAGCGAAATTAACCAACTTAAAAAGGTATTTAACAGAGGCGACTTTACCCAGGGGTATTTTTACGAAAAAAACGCAGGCAATTTGATTTACCCGTATGTACAAGGTCATAAAGGATTGTCCTGCGGCAAAATAGTTTCAATAAACAAGGATGTCTGCAAAGCTCGCTGTGAATTTGAATTAAAGGAAGGAGACGCTTTTAAAATTCTTCGAAATAATTCGGAAGTGGGCAACGCAATATATTTTTCGTCGAATAAAGACGGTAGCTTTAATTTAAAGTTCAAAGGTGAAGTTAGACAAGGAGACGAACTGAGTATTACAGGACAAACATCTCAGCTAAATGATTTTTCACGTTTTGACAAATCTGTTGACGTAAGACTGGTTTTTGAAGCAAAAATAGGGAACAAAATGCAATTAAGCGCATCGGCAAAAAACATCGAGGTCCAATGCAAAAGCGATTTTGTTTGTCCTGAGGCTGAAAAATCATCCACTTCAGAACAAGAAATTGCCACGCAACTGTCAAAAACAGGCGATTTTCAATTTACTATTACAAACATAGTAATTAAAAAAGACAACGTTTTTATTCCAAAATCACAATTAAACGAATTGCGACGCCAAACTTTGTTAAAATTGGCTAAAAAACTCACCGAACAAAACCGCGTTTCGATTGACGACTTTAAACTACCGAAAATTCAATCAAAAAACTTTTCAGGCAAGTCAGCAGTGGTGTTTTGCAGTGAAAAACAAATTTGCAATGAATTAAAATCAGTAGATATTTTAATTTATAAACCTTTTGATTTTTCAAAGCAAAATGTCGAAAAAGTTTCAAAATTGCTGAACAAAGAATTTTACTTGGACTTGCCAAATTTTGCCACGGACGCCGACGTTCAGATTATTGACAACCTGCTTGACGTCAAAAACATGGTCGGAATTTGCGCCAACAGCCTTTATGCCGTTGAGCTGGCGAAAAAGCACGGCAAAAAACTTTTTTTAGGCAAGGGGATGAACATTTTCAATGATTTTTCCGCACAAATGTTTGATGAATTTTCTGATGAAATAAGTTTTTCTTACAGTAACGAGCTAACTTTCGATGAAATTAAACAATTTAAAGACAAGTCGGGATTTGTCCCTTTGTTCGGATACAACTGTTGCATGACGCTTGCACATTGCCCGATACAGGTAAACTACAATTGCACTTGCGAAAACTGCAAGTACAACGGGGACATATTTTACCGCGATACTCTTAACAACACCTTTAATATTAAGCGAAAAAGAATTTCAAAATGCTATTTTGAGCTTTACAACGGCGTCGTAACAAACAATCTCGGAAAAGCAGCTGACTACAACATTATTGTCGATATCTGCGATATTGACGATTTATCGGCAAAATCAATTTTAAATTATCTTGCTGACAGGCAAGAAAAAAATATTCCTGCATTAAAATTTAAGTCCACAAGCGGACACTTTAACAAATGTGTAAAATGAAAAAAGCAATAAAAAAACTTGAACTCGAAACAATTTTGAATCAGGCTGCATTTTATGCGGTAAGCGATGTCGCAAAAGAGGAAATATCCTTGACAAACCCGTCGTGCAATGCGGACGAAGTCAAATTTTTGCTTTCCCAAACAGAAGAAGCTTTGCGATTTTTAAACGTATACAACATCAATCCCGAATTTTCTTTCGACTCGGTAAAAGACATCGCGGCAAAAGCAAAAATTCTTTCCACTTTGTCAATGGCAGAACTGCTGAAAGTCATGCGTATTTTGAAAATTTCAAGAAACGTAATGTCTGCGCTGACTTCTGTTTCCGACGAAAAATTGTCCATTATTCCTCAAATGGCAACCGGAATATTTACAGACCGAAAGCTGGAAGACGACATCGATTTTTGCATATTAAATGAAGATATGATGAACGACAGGGCAAGTCAACACCTCAACACCCTGCGAAAATCAATAAAAAGAGCAAATGAGGAAATTAAAAACAAGCTTCAAAATTACATCAAATCAGCACAGTATCAAAAATTTTTACAAGACAGCATTATTACGGTCAGGGATGACAGATACGTAATTCCTGTAAAGCAAGAATACAGAAGCAACATCAATGGACTGATTCACGACATTTCAAGTTCCGGCGCAACTGTTTTTATCGAACCGATAGAAGTTGTAAACCTTAACAACCAAATCAAGATTTTGTTAAAGGAAGAAGCAGCCGAAATCGACAGAATACTTCGCGAATTTACAGCAAGAGTAGGGCAAATTTCCGAAAATATTGTGGAAAACGAAAAAATAGTTTCGGCAATTGACGCAATTTACGCAAAAGCGCATTATGCAAACGCAAACAAAGCAACCTTGCCTAAAATAAATTCGCACGGCTACATCAACATAAAAAAAGGAAGACACCCGCTTATCGACAAAAATAAAGTCGTGCCCGTAACAATTTCACTAGGGAAAGACTTCGATATTCTTGTTATTACCGGCCCGAACACCGGCGGCAAAACCGTATCGTTAAAAACAGTTGGGCTTTTCGTCCTGATGGCGGGATGCGGTTTGTTTTTGCCGTGTGAAGAGGGTAGTGAAGTTTCCGTGTTTGACGAAATATTTTGTGATATAGGTGATGAACAAAGCATTGAGCAAAGTCTCAGTACTTTTTCAGGTCATATGACAAACATTTCGGAAATTTTAAAAGAAATTACGCCAAAAAGCCTCATTTTATTTGACGAACTTGGGGCAGGCACAGAGCCAAACGAAGGTGCGGCACTAGCACTTGCTATAACCGAATATATTTTGTCCATAGGTTCAAAATGCGTTATGACAACGCATTACACGCAGCTTAAAGAGTTTTCATTGATTACTCCTAAGATTGAAAACGCTTCCATGGAATTTGACCTTGCGACTTTTGCTCCTACTTACAAGCTTATAGTGGGTGTTCCGGGTAGCAGCAACGCGTTGCTGATCGCAAAACGACTGGGTCTTGATGACAATATAATTAAAAATGCACAAAGCAAGCTTTCTGATGAAAAAATTTCATTTGAAAACGTTTTGCAATCCGCGGAAAAATTAAGACAAAAATACGAAAGCGGAAACGAAGAACTTGAAAAGACCCGGTCACAGCTCTCAGAAGAACTGTTTAAAGTACAAAACCAAAACAAAATTTTGGCAGACGAAAGAGAACAGCTCTTAAAAAACTCAAAAAACGAAGCAAAACGCATAATTCAGGAAGCGACAGACGAATCAAAACAATTGCTTGACGAACTTAAAAAATTAATAAAGCAACACAATTTGGACGAAAGCATTTTGTTTGAAATGCGAAGCAAAATTAAAAAACTTAACGACAAAAAGTATTTCAGCGATGAAAATTCCTTTGTTTTTGACAAACCTATTGATTTTGATTCAGTTAAAGAAGGCGACAAGGTTTTTGTAAAAAAACTTAATTCTCCGGGTGTGGTTACTGCAAAAAACGTTTCAAAAAAGAAAATCGATGTTTCTGTCGGTAATTTTAAAGTTTCCGTTTCCGCCGATGAACTGTCGCAATATTACGAAAGACAGAGCGACACACCAAAACCTAAAAAAACAGTAAGCATAAAGACACAATTAGCCACCAGACCTCTTTCAAACGAAATCAACGTAATCGGTCAAACGGTTGATGAAGCAATACCTAACATCGATTCTTTCATTGACGCTTGCCTGCTAGCCTCAATAAACGAAATAAGCATAATTCACGGCAGAGGAACTGGCGCTTTGCGCAAAGGAATTCACGATCACCTAAAAAAACATAAAAGTGTGGCAGAATTCAGGCTCGGAGCTTACGGAGAAGGAGACAGAGGAGTTACAATAGTTAAACTCAAATAAAAATATGAAATATTTTGACAATTGCGCAACCACAATCGTTGACGACGAAGTCATTACGGCAATGAATAAAATTCACAAAGAATTGTTTTTCAACCCGTCGTCACTTAGCGCGTCAGCGTTGCAGGCAAAAAATTTAATAGAAGACTCGCGTGAAATTGTTGCAAAATGTATCGGCGCTCAAAAATCAGAAATACTTTTTACGAGCGGCGGTTCAGAATCAAACAACACCGCAATATTCGGGAGTTTGCGAAACAACAAAGGAAAAATTATTACAAGCAAAACAGAACACGCCTCTGTATTTTACACTTTAAATGAAATGAAAAACAGAGGATTTGACATTGTTTATGCTCCTTTGAATAGTGGCGGAAGCGTCAAAACGGAAAAATTTGAAGATTTGATTGACGACGAAACAAGATTGGTGGCATTAATGCACGTCAACAACGAAACAGGAGCAATCAACGATATTGCCGAGCTTTGCAAAAAAACAAAAGCAAAAAATAAAAATTGCCTGTTTTTATGCGACGGCGTGCAAGCTTTTTGCAAAGTACCTGTGAACGTAAAAAATCTTGACGTAGATTTTTACTCAATGAGCGCTCACAAAATTCACGGTCCAAAGGGAATCGGGGCGCTTTACATTAAAAATGGGGTAAAAATTTCACCGTTGATTTTCGGCGGAGGACAAGAAAACAATTTACGCAGCGGGACGGAAAACGTCGCCGGAATCGTAGGATTTGGAGTGGCTGCAAAAAACGCAAATGTCATAATTGAAGACAACTTTAACAAATTTATTGAATTTAAAACAATTTTAAAAGATACTATTTCAAACATAGTAGATAATTTTGTCGAAATTTCTTCTGTTAATTCTTCACCGAACATTTTTTCTGTGGCTTTTAAAAATATCAAATCCGAAGTTTTGATGAGATTTCTTGAGGCTGAAGGATTTATTGTCGGCAACGGCTCTGCATGTAGTTCAAAAAGTAAACTTAACAGAATTTCACAGGCAATCAATCTGCCGCAAGAATACGCAGAGGGAATTATAAGAATTTGTTTTTGCAAATACAACACAGAAGACGAAGTTATACGGCTCGCAAACAGTCTGGCATCAAATGTTCAGCGCTTAACAAAACTTATGGGGTTTACAAAATGAAAAACGCAATTTTGATAAGATATTCTGAAATTTATTTGAAAGGAAACAACAGATATTTTTTTGAAAATCTTTTGATAACAAACATTAAAACAGCTTTAAAAGAGGAAAGCTTTGACTTTGAAAAAAATTACGGAAGATATATTGTAAGTAATTATAAAGTAGAAAACGAAAAACAAATCGTCGAAAAGCTTTCAAAAGTTTTTGGGATTCACTCAATCAGCCCTTGCCTTGTTGTTGAAAACAATTTGGACAGCATTACCCAAGCAATACTTTCGCTCGATATACAAGCAGGTACCTTTAAAGTCGAATGCAACAGGGCAGACAAGAGTTTTCCTATGAAATCATACGAAATTGCAGCAGAACTTGGCGGAAGGATGCTCGATAATTTCCCTAACCTCGTTGTTGACATACACAACCCTCAAAACATAATTTACGTTGACATGCGCGAAAGCAAAAAAACGTTTGTATATTTAAACAGCATTCCCGGAGCCGGAGGGCTTCCTGTCGGATGCGGCGGAAACGGCCTCTTACTTCTTTCAGGCGGGATCGACAGTCCTGTTGCAGGTTACATGATGGCAAAACGCGGAATGAGTTTGAGCGCAATTCATTTTCATAGTTTTCCTTTTACAAGCCTGCAAGCAAAGGAAAAAGTTTTGGCATTGGCAAAACACCTCACGCAATACACAAAAGCTCTTGATGTTTATGTCGTTCCATTTACCGACATTCAAGTTAAAATTCACGAAAACTGCCCTGAAGAATTTATGATAACGATTATGCGTCGTTTCATGATGCGAATTGCAGAGAGGGTTGCAAAAAACATAAACGCAAAAGCATTGATTACCGGCGAAAGCTTGGGGCAGGTCGCAAGCCAGACAATAGAAAGCATAAACACCACAAACAGCGTTGTGTCTTTGCCTGTATTCAGACCGCTCATTGGTTTTGACAAATCGGATATTGTTGAAATTTCTCAAAAAATCGGCACTTATGAAACATCAATTCAGCCTTTTGAAGACTGCTGCACCGTTTTTTTGCCAAAGCATCCGGTTATTAAACCAAAAATTGAAATAATTGAAAGGGCAGAAAAAAAGCTTGACATTGAAAGCTTGATTGAAGAAGCCATAAAAAACATTGAAATAGTCAAATTTTAAGAGCGTATAATTAATACGCTCTTTTTAAATAATCCAAAAAGTAATCAAACATGTTTTTAGGTTTTAATTTCGGCTTAGTGTCAAAATCATAAATTTTTAATGTCGGCGGTTTGTTGTATACTGAGAATATTTCGGTAAAAGTTTCGTTGTTATACGCTTTATATGGCATTTGAAAGACTTTCCCTTGTTTTTGATAATTGATTTTGTCTATTTTGAGCTCAACCACGGTGTCCGGTTTTTTAAAATAAAAATCTTTCTTGCCCAAAATCTTTTTATAAATTTCTTTGGCTGCTACAACGGGTTGAGTGGAGCCGCTTACTCCTTCTTCAAGCAAATCATTATATTCTGAAAAATACCACGTTAACAAAGTTGTGTCAGGAGTATATGAACAAAACAAAGCATCCACGTTGTTTTTACTGCCGAATTTTCCGACAGTTCCTGTTTTTCCGGCAACCGAAAAGTCCGCATCGAGTTTTTTTGCTGTGCCGCTTTTAACTACGTCCTTTAAGACATCGGTAACCAAATAAGCCGTGTCTTCTCTAAAAACCTGAACAAAATCATTTTTCGCTTTATAAACAGTTTTTCCGTCAGAAGTTTTTATTTCTTTCACAAATTTTAAGTTTTCAAAATGTCCGTTGTTTGCCAGCATGGCATAGGCGGATGCAACGTCAATTGCTGTCAATCCGTTAGAAAAATTCCCCAATGCCATGCTTAAATTTAATTCTTCATCGCCTTTAACCCAATTTAACTTTGTCAAGTTGTTTTTTAACTTTTCCTTGTTCAGATTATTCATCAGCTTTACAGCAGGAACATTTTTACTTTGACGCATTGCATCTCTTACAGAAACCCAGCCGTCATAGCTTTCATTTATATTTTTTGGTACGTAACCCCCAAAATCGGTTTTTTCGTCAAGTATCAACGAACACGGATAAGCAAGTCCCTGCTCAAAAGTCGGAGCGAGCGAAACAATAGGTTTTGCGACAGAACCAATTTGTCTTTTTGAAAAATAGGGGTTGTAATCACAAAACCCACAAAAGGCCTCAACACCTAAAGTTTTGTTGTCAGCCAGTAACCCGATTTTTTGAGCTTCCTTGCCGTTAACAGTTTTCGCCGAAACCTTATTTAACGCGTCCGACAGTTTTTGCTGTTTTTCCGTGTTTAAAAAAGTAAAAATTTTCAGAGAACTATTCTTTATCTGATTTACCGAAAGACCTAAAATTTCCGATGTTTCACTTATCGCCATCATTCCGTACGGATAGAAATTCACTGAATTGTCATTAATTTTGTTATCTAGTTTTTCATTTAAAGCCTGTTCATACTGACTTTTTGTAATTTTACCGTTTTGAAGCATCAGATTTAAAACCAAATTCCTTCTTTGAAGACATTTATCGGTATTTTTATTTGGCGCCAATGCATTTGGCGCATTTATCAAACCGGCAAGAACAGCGCCTTCGGATATAGTCAATTGAGAGGGCGATTTGTTGAAATAAACATTAGACGCTTCGTTTATTCCGTATACCTTGTTTCCGAAATAAATGGAATTAAGATACATTTCCAAAATTTGATTTTTCGTAAACTTTTTTTCAAGCTCGGTTGCTAGTTTTATTTCAGCAAATTTTCGCTCAAAACTTTTTTCGTTAGTAAGTTGTGAATTTTTTATAAGTTGTTGGGTAATAGTGGAAGCGCCTTCTTTAAAGCTCATTGATTTTAAATTTTCCGCAGCAGCTCCGATAATTCGTTTCACGTCAATGCCGTTATGTTCAAAAAATCTTTTATCCTCAACTGAAACAAACGCATCGATTACATGCTGAGGAATGTCACTCAGTTTTGTGTACACATCGTTTCCAAAAACCTGTTCGGCTGTTAATTGTTGGTTTTTTTCGTCATAAACAACAACGTTGCTTTCCCCGTAATTGAATTTTGACATATCCAATTTGCAGTTAAGAGTTGACAGATGAAAAAATAAGAAAAATCCGCTTATCACAATTAAAACAACTGTAAGCACGACGACAAAAAATTTACCCACTGACTTTACTTTAAATTTCATATTTTTAGTTTTTTTCAAAATTCGTTAAATATTTATGTTGCAAACAACTTTTTCAAAAGAACCTATTTTATTGTCAAAATTGCACTAAAATGATAAAATAAACTGATATGAACAACGAAAACAAAAAGTACCACATTTTAACCTACGGCTGTCAGATGAACGTTCACGAATCTGAAAAAATAGCCGGTATATTGACAAAACTCGGCTACGAATATGAAGAAGTTGCCGAAAATGCAGATGTTATCGTATTCAACACCTGTTGCATACGTGAAACGGCAGAACAAAAAATTTTAGGGCACGTAGGCACCTTCAAAAAGCTTAAAAAGAAAAAACCTTGGCTCAAAATCGTAATGTGCGGTTGTATGACTCAGCAGGAAGGCAAGGGGGAAGAAATCTTAAAAAATTATCCTTATGTGGATTTGATACTTGGCACTCACAATATAGCCGAACTGGAAAGCAGGCTCAACAACCTGAGCAAACAAAAAGTTTACGTACAAAAAACTGACGGATATTTAAACGAAGAAATTCCTTCAACACGCACAAGTATGCCAAATGCTTGGGTCAACATCATTTATGGATGCAATAATTTTTGCACCTACTGCATTGTTCCGTATGTTCGGGGACGCGAAAGAAGCAGGAGCATTCAATCGGTATATCAAGAAGTTGAAGGTCTTGTAAGGGAAGGCTACAAAGAAATAACTTTATTGGGGCAAAACGTAAATTCTTACGGAAACGATTTGAATGACGGTACAAACTTTGCAAAACTTTTAAGAGAGCTTACAAAAATTGACGGGAAATTTCGACTGAGATTTATGACGTCTCACCCGAAAGATTTTACTGACGAAGTAATTGATGCGATAGCCTCGGACAAACGTATTTGTAAACACGTACATTTGCCTGTTCAAGCCGGCTCAAACAATATGTTGAAAGCAATGAACAGAAAATACACGCGTGAACAGTATCTGGAGCTTGTTGAAAAAATAAAAACTAGGCTGCCCGGTGTGGGTATTACCACAGATATAATGGTGGGATTCAACGGAGAAACAGAAGAGGATTTTCTTCAAACCCTCGATCTTGTTGAAAAATGCAAGTTTTCAAGTGCATTTTGTTTTGTTTATTCTCGCAGAAAAGGCACTGCCGGATATAATATGACAAACATAGTACCGCAGGATATCAAAAAAGATCGAATAAAACGACTCATTACGCTTCAAAACAAAATCACGAGGCAGTTAAATTCAAATTATATAGGTAACGTATTTGAAATTTTGGTTGAGGACGTCAATCCTAAATTCGAAAATACTTACTGCGGAAGAACGGAGTGCGGTCGATTGGTTAATTTCAAAAGCGACACAGACATCCGAAACAAATTTGTAAAAGTTAAAGTAAACAAAGGAACAACGGCAACTCTTTGGGGAGAAATTACGGAGGTCGAATAGCTAAATGGCTTTGTCACCTATGATGAGGCAGTATCTCATCACAAAAGAAGAATATAAGGATTGTATCCTGCTTTACCGTCTCGGCGACTTTTATGAGATGTTTTACGAGGATGCAATTGCCGCAAGCGAAGCTCTGGATTTGGTGCTCACCGGAAAAAATTGCGGTGAAGCAGAAAGGGCGCCAATGTGCGGCATTCCTTATCACGCTGCAGAAAGTTATATTTCAAAATTAGTTCACAAGGGTTTTAAAGTTGCCATTTGTGAACAACTTACCGACCCTCAAGCCTCAAAAGGTCTTGTTGAACGTGGTGTTGTGCGAGTTATAACACCGGGCACGGTGATTGAAAGCGAAATGCTTGACGACGAGCAAAACAATTTTCTGGCATGCGTTATCTCAAGTAAAAGCAGCATTGCCGTTGCATGGACCGACATTTCTACCGGCGATTTTTTTGTAACAAGTTTCACAGGCGAAAAATGCCTTTCTGATTTAACGGAACATCTTTTGTCAGTTTCACCCAAAGAAATACTTTCAGACAAAATTTCCTCAAAACTTAACGAAAGTGTTTACGTAAAGCAAAGTTATCTGCCAAGATTTTTGGTTATTGAGGAAATTCCTACTGTCAAAAACAGCGAAAAAACTTTGCTGCAACAATTCGGCAAACAGTTTGCGGACGAATCAAGCGAAATGGACGACAATTGCCTGAAAGCATGTGCGGTTTTGCTGAAATATCTTGCAGACACGCAAAAAAGGGCAATGAATCACCTGCAAACCGTAAAATACATAGATACAAAAAAATATATGGTTTTGGACAACAATGCCAAAAACCATCTTGAAATATTCTTTTCAACGCACGAAAGAAAAAAGAAAGGTTCTTTGTTTTGGCTGATCAACAAAACAAAAACCGCAATGGGCAGCAGACTTTTGACAAGTTGGATGGAGCAGCCGCTTCAAAAGCCGGAGGACATAAACGCCCGACTTGACGCAGTGGAAGAACTTGTTTCAAATTTCATCGCAAGGGAAAATCTTCGCGAAAAACTGCAATGCGTAAAAGACGTAGAAAGAATTACCGCAAAAATAGCATATTCTTCACTTTCACCAAAAGACTGCAATGCACTGCAGACTTCCTTAAAAACACTGCCCGAAATTAAGAATTGCCTTTTAAATACCGAAAATGGCTATTTGAAAAATCTCGGCGACAGTTTGCCCGATTTGTCGCAAATTGAAAATTTGCTTTTTAATGCCATTTCCGACAATGCGCCGCCAATTACTCGTGACGGAGGTTTTATCAAACCGGGTTTTAACAATCAACTTGACGAATACAGAAATACCTCAAAAAATGCCGTCACGTTAGTTAATGAGCTGGAAATGAAACAGCGTGAAAAAACAGGCATTAAAAATTTAAAAATAGGTTACAACAGAGTCTTTGGTTACTACTATGAAATCACCAATTCTTACAAAGATTTGGTGCCGATGGATTTTGTTCGCAAACAAACAATTTCAAACTCCGAGCGTTATATCGACGGACAATTGAAATTGCTTGAAAACGAAATTTTGACAGCCGATGAAAACGCCTTGAAGCTGGAAAAAGAACTTTATGCGGAAATTTTAAAAATCCTTAACGAAAATATACGCAAATTTCAGGCTTTCGCAAAAATCATTGCTCACGCCGACTGCCTCGCCTCTCTTGCAACCGTAGCAGTGGACAACAACTACACAAAGCCTACTATAGTAAAAAACGACAGACTTTATATCGAAAGCGGTCGTCATCCTATTGTTGAAAGCTTTTTAAAGGACGAAAAATTTGTGCCGAACGACACATTGCTCGACAATTCAGACAACCGAACAATGATAATCACCGGTCCGAACATGGCAGGCAAAAGTACTTTTATGCGACAGGTTGCGCTTATAGTTTATATGGCGCATATCGGCTCATTTGTGCCGGCAAAATCAGCACAAATACCTATTGTTGACAAAATTTTCACCCGTGTTGGTGCAAATGATGACCTTTCTTTTAATCAAAGCACCTTTATGGTGGAAATGAGCGAGGTTGCACACATCCTTGATAACGCTACGCAAAACAGCCTCATTATTCTTGACGAAGTAGGCAGAGGCACAGCAACGTTTGACGGATTAAGCATAGCGTGGGCGGTAATGGAATATATTTCCCAAAAAATTAAAGCAAAAACTCTTTTTGCAACCCACTATCATGAGCTTACAGAACTTGAGGGAAAAATCGACGGAGTAAAAAACTTTAAGGTTTGTGTAAAAGAGTATAACAATACCATAATGTTTTTAAGAAAAATAGCAAGGGGAGGAGCAAACAAAAGCTTCGGTATTGAGGTTGCAGGACTAGCCGGCGTCAAGCAAGAAGTTTTGGATAGCGCAAAAGCAATTTTGTCAAGACTTGAAAATGCTGACATAACCTTCAATATTAGTCACCCCGAAAAAATGCCGCCTGTTGATATAAAAGCACAAAGAATCAAAAAAACATTGCGCGAACTTGATTTAAACAAGTGCACGCCAATTGAAGCATTCGGTATTTTAGCGGATTTGGCTGAACAAGCCAAGGAAGATTAAGTTATGGCAAAAATTAACATTCTTGACAGCTCTGTTTACAACAAAATTGCAGCCGGCGAAGTAGTGGAACGCCCGTCTTCAATCGTAAAAGAATTGTTTGAAAACTCTGTTGACGCAGGCGCCAGCAAAATTGAAATCGAAGTTACAAACGGCGGCCTTGACAGCATAAAAGTTACAGACAACGGAAGCGGAATCGACAGTTCAGAAGTTGAAAAAGCTTTTTTCAATCATTCGACAAGCAAATTAAAAAATGAAGACGATTTGTTTGCGATAAATACGCTTGGGTTTCGAGGCGAAGCTCTTTCAAGTATTGCAGCTGTTTCAAAAACACAAGTCGTAACAAAAACAGCTGACAGTGAATTTGGTGTAAAACTTCTTGTCGAAGGCGGAATTTTTGGAAAAAAAGAGCCGGTTGGTACCGATAACGGAACTACAATAACTGTGCGGGATTTGTTTTTCAACACACCGGCGCGCAAAAAATTTCTAAAAAAACCGTCGGGAGAGGGCACCGAAATCACAAATCTGGTCGAAAGACTAATACTTGCAAACCCTGATATACAAGTTAAATACGTTTTAAACGGAAACACCGTGTATCATTCACAGGGAAAAGGTTTGGAATCGGCAATTTTTGCCGTCTACGGCAAAAACACTTTGGATAATTGCAAAAAAATCAGCTGGTTTTATAAAGATATTGAAGTAAACGGATTTGTGGGCAACAAAAACTTTACAAAACCAAACAGAACCTATCAGACAACGGTAATAAACGGAAGATATGTGTCGTGTCCCACGGTTTGTTCTGCAATGCAGCGTGCTTTCGAAAAATTTTTAATGACCAGAAGCTATCCGTTTTTTGTGCTGCATTTAAAACTTCCAGCTGATAAAATCGACGTAAACGTGCACCCCAACAAAATGGAAGTGAAATTTGAAGACAGCCAGTCAGTTTTTTATTCGGTTTACATTCCGGTAAAAGATTGTTTGGATGGTGACAACAAATCATCAATTCCTGAGATTGAAAAAAAATCAGTACAAATTGATATAAATTCTGTAAACAGCAGTTTTTGTTCATCAATAACACCTTCAAAACAAGAGGCACAAGCTGCGGAAAAAATTAAGTTTGATGACAATTTGCCTCTGGAAATGTTTCGTTTCTCTTCAGAATGTCTAGCTTCGCCGCAAGAGGGGCTTATTATTGATGACCAACCGATTGAAACAAATTTTGAGAGCGAAAAGCACAATCTGTCTGTTCTCGATTTTGCAGCAACGTCAGAGGAAGAAAACAAAAATTTCGATGTTTTTAATGAAGCGAAGTTTATAGGAAGTATCTTTGACACCTATTTGCTTTTTGAATTAAAAAACGACATTTATTTAATTGATCAGCACGCAGCGCACGAAATGATATTGTTTGACGAATTTGAAAAACAATATGAAAGCAAAAAATTTATTTCTCAGCCGCTGCTTATACCTTACGTTTTTACACTTAAATACGATGAGGCTGAATTCCTGTTACAAAATTTGCAATCAATAAACAGTTGCGGCTTTTTCATTGAAGAATTTGGTGAAAACAGCTTCAAAATAACAAGTATACCGCTTACTTTTGCCGACATAAACCCGGGCAAATTTATCGATTCCGTTTTAAGCGATCTCGGCAAAATTAACACAAAACCAAAATTAATTAAAGATATCATCGCAAAATCCGCATGCAAAGCGGCAGTAAAAGCGGGGGATTCATTAAAAAAGCAGGATATCGATTATTTAAAATCAAAGCTTTCAGAGGATTATATCATGCGTTGTCCTCACGGGCGTCCTGTCGCCGTTAAAGTTTCAAAAGCTGAAATAGAAAAATGGTTTAAGAGGGTTGTCTGATGAAGCCGATTTTAGGAATTTTAGGACCAACCGCAGTAGGAAAAAGCAAGCTTGCACTAAATCTGGCGCAACAGATAAACACCGAAATCATTTCTGCCGATTCAATGCAAATTTACAAAAAATTTGATATAGGTACGGCAAAAGCGTCTCTGCAAGAGCGAACTCTCGTTAAACATCATCTTATCGATATCGCTGAGCCTTATGAAAACTTCAGTAGCTATTTTTTTAAAATTGAAACAGAAAAAGTACTTAAAGAGTTTGAGGAAAAGGACAAAGTGCCTCTCATAGTAGGAGGCACGGGATTTTTTTTCAATAATCTGCTTTTTGAATTTGATTTTGAAGAGGGGCAAAACCAGCAGGAAATTCGCCAAAAATTGCAAGAAGATCTGACCGAACACGGAAAAGAATACATGCATAACATGTTGGAAAAATTAGACCCCGAATCGGCAAAAATCATTCACTTAAATGACACAAAAAAAGTCCTCAGGGCCATCGAAATTTTTTTGACTACAGGCAGAGCAAAATCCAGCGGCACAAATCTCTCAAAAGCAAAATATCCGTATATTTTGTTCGTACTCAACAAACCGCGAGAAATCCTTTATAAAGATATAAACAAACGAGTTGACATAATGATTGCAGACGGTTTAGAAGAAGAAGTGCGCGAACTTTATGAAACATTACCTAAAAACTCGCAAAGTCTTGCGGGAATAGGTTATAAAGAGTTGATAAAGTATTTCAATGGGGAAATTTCAAAAGATCAAGCTATAGAGCTAATTAAGCAGCACTCACGAAATTACGCAAAAAGGCAAATCACTTTTTATAAAAAAATGGATGCTATTTGGCTTGACGCTCAAAAAAGTACCGATGAACTGATTTTTGAAATAAAACAGGCTTATTTTGAAAAATTTTCTATCAAAATTTAAAATTTGTAATTTACTATTTTAAACATAGTAGAGCAGGACGAGAAAAATTATGAACAATATTGAAAAAATCAAATCTTTTGTGGATAGCTGCCAAGCCGATTTGGCTGAAGAATTTAAAAAAACAGACGACACTGCGTTTTTTAATTTTAAAAAAATACACGAAGCTTTTCAAAAAAACAAGGTTGCGTTGAGGCATTTTTCAGGAACAAGCGGCTACGGATACGATGACGCAGGACGAGACACATTGTGCAAGATTTTTGCAGATGTTTTTAAGGCGGAAAAAGCAATTTTTTCTCCGAATATCGTTTCAGGTACTCATGCAATTACTCTGGCATTATTTGGCGTTTTGAGACCCGGAGATACTTTACTCAGTGTTTCAGGCGATATTTATGACACATTGCAAAACGTCGTTAACGGAAAAGATATTGGCTCACTTCGCGATTTCGGCATAAATTACGACCAAATTGAACTTTCCAACGGTCAAATCGACTTGTCGAAAGTTAAAGAAGTGCTGAAGTCAAACCACACAATCAAAATGGTGATGGTGCAACGCTCAAGAGGATACTGCTGGCGTTCTCCGATTGCGATAAATCAAATTGAAAAACTTGTAAAAACAGTAAAAGAGATAAATCGCGACATAGTTGTTTTCGTAGACAATTGCTATGGGGAATTTGTAGATCTTTCAGAACCTACAGAAGTTGGCGCGGATCTTATTGCAGGATCTTTGATAAAAAATCCGGGCGGCGGACTTGCTCCTACAGGCGGTTATATTGCCGGAAAATCAAATCTTGTCGACTTGGTAGCCAACAGGCTGACAGCGCCGTCTATAGGAATGGAAGTAGGTTCTTATCTCAACGGATACCAGTATTTTTACCAAGGGCTTTACCAATCCGCACACACTGTTGCCCAAGCCATAAAAGGAAGCATGCTTTTTTCATACTGCCTGTCGAAATTAGGCTTTGAAACGCTTCCTGCCCCCGGAGAAAAATTTGAGGACATTATTTGCTCAATAAAGTTCAACACAGAGGAAGAACTCATAACATTTTGTCAAACAATTCAATACGCATCTCCGGTTGACAGTTACGTTACACCGATGCCATGGGATATGCCGGGTTATACCGATCAGGTAATAATGGCAGCCGGCTGCTTTGTACAAGGGGCGTCCATTGAATTAAGCTGCGATTCGCCTATTAAAAAACCTTATGTAGCTTATCTGCAGGGAAGTTTAAGCTTTGAACACGCAAAACTTGCTTTGATTTATTGTTTAAACAGACTAAACTTGATTAAATAAAAAAGGGGCCTATTTGGCTCCTTTAAATTTTTCGTATCAGACCGTTGACAACTCCCATAATTTTCAAATCTTTCACTATAATGTCGCGAAAGTTTTCGTTTTCGGGATGAAGTACACAGCAGTCTTTTTTTCTAAAAAAGCGTTTGACCGTCGCTTCGTTTTCGACAAGCGCAACGACAATATCGCCATTGTTAGCATTGTTTTGTTTTTTGACAACAACCAAATCTCCGTCGTCGATTCCCGCATTTATCATACTTTCACCGACAACTTTCAGCATAAACAAATCAGACCCGCCAAACAAGTTTTTGGAAAAAACAAAATTATCCTCATTGTTTTCAATCGCTTCAGTAAGCAAACCGGCATGGACTCTGCCCACAAGAGGAATTGAAACACAATTGTCACCGTCGATAAAGTTTTGCTCATTTTTAATATTGAGCGCTCGATTTTTTTGAGGCGCCTTAAGTATATCACCGCGTTTTTCAAGTTTTTGAATGTAGTAGTAAGCAGTGGCGGTGGAACTTATGTCCAGCTCCTTGCAAATTTCACGCACAGAAGGGGGAAATCCGTTTTGAGCACTGAATGTTTTGATAAAAGCAAAAACTGCATCCAGCTTGTCGTTCATTTGTCTTTTTTTGTCTGTCATACTAGAATTATAAAATATTTTGTCGAAAAATGCAAACATTTGTTTGAATTTTTTAGCATTTGTTATACTTCAAACTGACAGATTTTTTGATACCACGCATCACCGTCATTTATTGAAAGAATCAAATTAACTCCGTCATCGGTATTGTTGTAAAAAATAATTTTTTCCTTGGGGATTTTTCTAAGCAAACTCATTTTCGAAAACGGTAATTTAATCTTTACTTGCCTGTCATTTTCCGAAAAAACAGCGTCTATTTTATCTTTAAGCTTATCAATTCCGATATTTTGTTTAGCAGAAACAAACAAATTGTCGCCATTATTTTTCAAAAGTAGCACCTTATCAGAAGATAATTTATCTATCTTGTTATATAAAATCAACTGTCTGGCTTTTGCTCCGATTTCATTAAGCGTATTTTTTGTAACTTCAAGCTTACTGTCAACTTGCTCATCAGAAACGTCACACACAATTAAAATCAAGTCGGCAAAAACAGCTTCTTCCAAAGTTGATTTAAAAGCATTTACAATTTCATGAGGCAAATCTCTGATGAAACCGACTGTATCGGTAATCAATACTTTTTTCCCCGAAGGCAAACGCATCAATCTGGTAGTGGGGTCCAACGTTGCAAAAAGCTTGTCTTGCGCAAGCACTTTTGCCTCGGTAAGGGTATTGATCAAAGTGGATTTGCCTGCATTAGTGTATCCGACGATTGCTATTAACTTATTGTCGCTTTTTTGCCTTAACGACCGCATAATGCTGCGATTTTTTTCAAGCCGTATTATTTCTTGGTCGATAGCGCGCAATTTTTCTCTGATACGGCGCCTGTCTGTTTCAAGCTTTGTTTCGCCGGGACCTCGAGTACCTATGCCGCCCGCAAGCCTAGACAAGTTTCTTTTTGAACCGACAAGACGCGGAAGCATATATTTAAGCTGAGCCGCTTCGACCTGAAGTTTTCCTTCGGAGGTTTTAGCATGCATTGCAAATATGTCCAGAATTAACACAGTTCTGTCAATTACCCTGCAGTCAAGCAACTCTTCAAGATTGTTTATTTGATGGGGCGTCAATTCGTTGTTAAAAATAACCAAATCAACATCATTTTCATCAATAAAGTCTTTTATTTCATCGAGTTTACCTTGTCCAAGAACATGATTTTTGTCAATACTAAGCCTTTTTTGAACAACTTGTCCGACAATTTCTCCTTCAGCCGTAAAAACAAGTTCTTTCAATTCTTCCATTGATTGTTCAAAAAACAACTCATCGATATCAATTCCGACCAAAAGACATCTCGAAATTTCTTTTTTTGTGGTTTTAATCATCTTTTTCTCCGTTAAGTTTTACTTTTGATGCGGCATTTTTTCTTATATCTTCGCTTATAGCGGCATAATGTTTTTTTGTAGTATTTACGTCCTTGTGTCCCAGAACATCCGCTACAACGTAAATATCGCCAGTAGCACGATACAATTCCGTACCAAACGTACTACGCAATTTATGCGGCGTAATTTTTTTCAAAGGCGTAACAACCGAAGCATATTTTTTAACAAGATTTTCCACAGCACGCACTGTTATTCTTCGTTTTTGCAGTGACAAAAACAACGCACGTTCTCCCGGAGGAACACTGTCGTCAAAACATCTCTGTTCCATGTATGCGCAAAGGGGGAATGCAACCTCCTGCGAAAAATACAAAACGACTCGATTTCCGCCTTTTCTGGTAACCACAAAACTGTTGTTTTTTAAATCTATGTCATCAACATTAAGACCTACGCATTCGCTGATACGAATTCCTGTTCCCAAAAATAGGGCAAGCATTGCATAATCTCTAAGTTCTGTTTTCTTTTTAAAGGCATCTTGCTGTTTTGACCCAAAAGATCCTTTTGAAACCATATTGAGTAATTTTGAAATTTCGTCGCCTTCAAGCCGTATTATTTCTTTTTCGTGTAGCTTTGGCGTGTCAACGTTAGATGCTATATTTTTGCTGATTTTTCCTTTTTTAAAATAATATTTAAAAAAAGCCCTTACAGAAGAAAGCTTGCGAGCTTTGCCTCGTTCTGAATTTTTAAAAATTTCATCGTGATCGGTCGGGGAGTAATAAGACAAGTAGTTTAAAAAATTTTCAATATCACGCGTATTTAACCTGTCGATGTCACTCAACTGAAACTCTTTTGTTTTTTTGCCCAAAAACAACGGAATTTCTTTTGATAAAAAATCAAAAAATATCCTTAAGTCGTAAGCATAGTTTAATCGGGTCAAAGGAGTAGTCCTGTTTTCTATGCCTATAAAAAATTCTCTCGCAAAATCAGGTAAATCTTCAAAAATAATTTTATTTAACTTTTGAATACTTTGATAATTTCTGCCAGAAAAATAATCTTTGGTAATTTTTTTCATAATTTGTTCCTTAAAATCAAATTGATTGTAAAATCATAATTATTTTTGCAAATTAGGTAAATTTATCAAAAATTAGTCAAACTATTCGCAAAACTTGTGTTTTGCGAATAGTTTTATATACATATGATACACCCTATTTCAAAAAAAATCAAGAAATAATTAATCAAAAAGATTAATCAAAAAAGAATAATTTTTTAGACGCTTGCGCATTAAATCCGCATTAGGACAAAATTGTATTACTTTTTTCCAAAAAATCTGAGAGTGATTAAGCTCAAACAAATGACACAGTTCATGAATAACTATATATTCCATCAACTCACGAGGAAGCATTGCTGTTTTTGCGTTAAGCTTAATTTCTCTGTTGGCATTACATGAACCCCATTTTGATTTTAAATGTGACACAGAAATTTTAACCGGACACTTTCCTACTTTTTCCGCAAAATAAGCGGTACATTGAGGCAAAACTTCTTTTGCGAAGTTTAGCACAAATTTTTTCGTTGCTTCTTTTACATTTTCCTTGTTTTTTTGCGGCAAAAACAACACACCCGATTGCAGCTCGGCACGTTTTAATCCGGGCGTAAACACGATATTAACTTTTTTACCTAAAAGAAGTGTTTTTTGAAAAGAAATTATGTCGGCAAATTCATTTCTTGAAGCCGACACTTGTGCCACTTTTTCACTTATCCATTTACTCTTTTCCCTGACAAAATCATCTACTTTTTTAATATCGATGCCTTGCGGATAGCTTACTTTTACGTCACCTGCGTAAGTGATTTCAATTCGTATACTACGCCTTTTTTCACTGGGAACATAATAGACATTCATATTTAAAATAATACCACAATACACGCAAAACAAATTGAAAATTTTGTTAAATTTTGGTTTTTCAATGTACTATGTCTGAAATAATATTATATAAAACAGTATATTTTTAAAACATATGTTGACATTTTATATATGCTTTGCTAATATTAACTTATGAGTGACTTCAAATTTTTAAAAGGCAATGTTGAAACCATTATATTAAACGCCCTTTACAACGGCGATAAGTACGGTTATGAAATTGCTAAGGAAATAAAAGAAAAAACAGATAACCAGTACGAAATAAAACAACCAACCCTTTACGGTTATCTCAAACGCCTTCAATCACAAGGACTCATCGAGTTTTACTGGGGAGAAGAGTCGTTCGGCGGCAGAAGAAAATATTTTCGACTTACCGACGACGGCAAAAAAACTTGTGAACAATATATGTCGGAATGGAATTTTCACAAAAATATTCTTGACAGTCTTGTCGCAAAATCAGAAGACGACATTCCCCCGTTTACACCTGATAAAAACGCATTTTTAGGATCAAAATCTTCTTTAAAAAGGCAAAAAGCCAAAAAACAAATTCAGGACTCTGACCAAAGCCAGCAACTTCACGAAAAATTATTACAGCTCGCCGCACAAAATAGCGATGAAGTTAAAATTACTGATGACACCCCATCTTACGAAATTGATTTTAATGAGGAAAGCCAAGGACAATTTTCATTTTCAGATTTTTCGGAAGAGCCTATTATAATTAGACGCGAAGAAAAACCGGTTATAGACATATTTCATCAGGATTTTGAACAACCTGAAGAACCAGAGAAAGAAGAAATTATACAAACTAACACTTCCGAAGAATTACCTCGCATTGAAAGTGAAGAAAAATATCTTGTTTCTCCGGATACTGCAAAATATAGCGAACAACGCTCAGAATTTTTAGATTCGTTGATTTTAAATCAACAGCACGAAAACAACGTTACACTCTCCACCGAAACGCCAAAACAACCGGAAGAAAGCGAAACAGAAAAGCAATATAAGGTAATTTTAGGAAAACTGCTCGGAGATCAAATAAAAGACACGGACGAAAAAGTTAAACAAATTTCACCAAAAACCGTGACCGTCAAGGAAGCCGAAGAAATTAACAGCGACGTTTCACTGACGGAGCTTGCAGACAAATACGCAAAAGAAGGCTATCGCATACGTTTTTACAATACGGCAACATCACAATACAGAGCCGTCCCTA
Organism: uncultured Clostridia bacterium; assembly: GCA_944336125.1. Classification (GTDB taxonomy): domain Bacteria; phylum Bacillota; class Clostridia; order Christensenellales; family CAG-314; genus Heteroclostridium. Next base: position 30,476 of record CALVLA010000002.1, read on the forward strand.
TGCTAATTAAAAACAAAATCAACTGCATCACTGCTTGGGCTACACTTTGCTTATTTTATCTCCTCTCTCTATTAATGTGGATAGTCGGAGGAAGCGCAGTAAGCTTTTCGATTTTTGCAATTGGCGCAATAGTATTTCTGCTTGTACCACTTTATTACACATATGTTTACGTATCCAAGCCGAATATAAGAATAAAACCTAATCATGATTTTAAGCATTCGCTAGTAAACAAACTTATTGTTTTTATATTTCTTGCAGCGGTACTGCTTTGCATAGATCTGTTGCTGGCAAAAATTGATTTTGGCAATATAGCAGAACTTATTTATAAATTTGTTTTGCCTTGTACTTTTTTCGCAATGCTTCCCGCTTCTGAAATAATTTACAAATATTTCTTGAAATCTAAAAAGTTTTATAATTAAAAAATCAGTCGCAAGACTGATTTTTTTTGCATTTTTGTATCTGTTCGCGAGCAATCTCATCGCAACGATTATTAAATTCGTTATCCGAATGCCCCTTTACTTTTAGATATCTGACTTTGTGTCGCTGCATTTCAAGCAAAAGTTCTTTCCACAAGTCCTGGTTTTTAACTTCGCTTTTACCAGCTGTTTTCCATTTCGAAGCCTGCCACTGCTCTACCCACCCCTTATTGAAAGCATCTGCGACATAAGCGGAATCGGTATAAACTTCAACGTCACAGCCCTCTTTCAAATTTTTTAAAGCCATAATCACAGCAAACATTTCCATTCGGTTGTTGGTGGTCAGTTTGTCGTATCCGGAGCAAACTTTTTCATGGCCGTTGTACATAAGTATTGCGCCCCAGCCGCCTACTCCCGGATTTCCGGAGCACGCGCCGTCAGTATATATCGTTACTTTTTTCATTTCAAGTTTTCAAGCTCCTCGTTTCTTTTTCTGCTAGCCTCGAGCGTAGTTGCAATAATTTTTCCCATATCGCTTGCTTTAATTACATTGACCCCTTCAATTGTCGATCCGCCTTTTGAACAAACTGCCGAGATCAGCTCATCAAACGACTTGTCGGATTTTTTAGCCAATGTGGCAGATCCGATCGCCGTATTTAAAACCATTTCTCTCGCGACTTCTGAGGCAAATCCTTTTTTTATGCACTCATCATATATGTATTTATAAAACAATTGAAAAAAAGCTGGTCCGCAACCGCTGACAGAAGTAGCAAAATTAAATTCTTTTTCAGGTATTTCTACCAACTGCCCCATTGACAAAAGAGCATTTTTTAAAACCGATTTGCTTGCTTCATTTAAACCGTTAAATTCAACTAAAGTAACACCGCATCCAAAACGACACGCCAAATTAGGCATTATACGTACAACAGAAACATCTTTAACTCCCAGTGCCTTCTCAATGTTTTCGATTTTAATTCCTGCCATAATCGAAATGATGACTTCGCAGTTGATTTTTCCTGACAATTCTTCGCACAAAGACGAAAAGCTCTGAGGTTTTACTGCACAAAAAACAAAACGGCAATTTTCAGTCACATCAGAAGGCACCGAAGTCGTCGCGCACCCCCTTTTTGCAAATGTTTCTGTCTTTGAAATTTCCTTGTCGCAAAGCAAAATTTCATCTGGCTTTACCTTTCCTGCCGCTAAAAAACTTTCGGCTATTGCCGAAGCCATGTTTCCACATCCTAAAAATCCAAATAAATACTTATACATATTGGTTCACCTTTTTTATTCATTTAAATTGACTTTTTTTAACTTTTTATATATAATATTGTTGTTTTAGGGGAGTGGCTCAACGGTAGAGTAGCGGTCTCCAAAACCGTAGGTTGCGTGTTCGAATCGCGTCTCCCCTGCCAAATACGACTTGAAATACAGTCGTATTTTTTATAGTCTTTATTTTACTTAATATATACAACAAAGTCAATTAAAGAAAAAATCTAAAGTCTATTAAAATTTTTAAGGTGTTATTATGAGTAAAAAAAATTACGGACTTTTAACCGCAATTACCATGATAGTCGGCATAGTTGTTGGCTCGGGTATATTTTTCAAAAGTTCGAGCATTTTGAAAGCTACCGATGGCAACATTTTTCTGTCGATTTTAGTTTTTCTGATAGGCGCCATCGCAATAGTTTTCGGAAGCCTTACTTTGAGCGAACTCGCCTCAAAAACCGACAAGCCGGGAGGTGTCGTCACCTATTTTGAAGAATTTACAAATAAAGGACTGGCATCAGGTTTTGGTTGGTTTCAAACTTTTATTTACGCTCCTACCATAATTGTTGTAGTTTCCTGGGTAAGCAGCGTTTACATCGGACTTTTGTTCAATCTTAATCTTGAAATTGAAGGACAAATACTTATTGGTGCAGGATTTATGACTTTGTTGTTCCTGTGCAATACATTGTCTGCAAAAGTTGGCGGGTTCACGCAAAATATTGCAACGTTTATAAAATTCCTTCCTCTTCTCGCAATCGGAATTGCCGGCATCTTTTTTGCCGATCCGCAAATTTTTACTACAAACAACCCTCATTTTTCCACAGCAATCGAATCAACTGCATGGCTTGCAGCACTTGCTCCGATGGCATTCAGTTATGACGGATGGATATTGACGACTTCCATTTCGCATGAAATAAAAGACGCAAAACGCAATACGCCTAAAGCGTTGATTATTGCCCCTATTATTATCCTTTCGATATATTTGTTTTATTTTCTTGGAATAACAAACATGTTGGGCGTTGAAACTATTTTGAGCATGTCTGACGTAGACGCGGTGATGCTTGCAGCGCAAAAGATTTTCGGTGGTTTTGGCGCAAAACTTATTTTGGTTTTTGTTGTGGTGTCAATTTTAGGCACGGTAAACGGTTGTATACTGAGCGTAATAAGGATGCCTTATTCACTGGCCACAAAAAACATGATATTCAAATCAAACGTTTTCGTTAAAGAAAATAAGAAGAATAACATGCCTGTCAACAGCGCTCTTTGCGCTTTTGTTACTTGCCTTATTTGGTACATTTTGCATTATCTCACTCTGAAATTTAGTATTTTACCTCGTTCCGACATTTCGGAAATAGCGATTATTGCCAGCTATGTAATGTATACAATTTTGTACGTTAAAGTCATGATATTGAAAAGAAAAGGCGAAATAACTTCCGTGGTAAAAGGATGGATTTTCCCGATACTCGGTATTCTGGGAGCATTGATTATTCTCATAGGCGGTTTGTACATGAACTTTACTGTCTATTTGTTGTACATCATCGGTTGTTTGCTTGTTGTCGCCGCAGGCTTCGTGTCATATAAACACAAAGAAAAAAACAACAAAACAAATAACTTAATGAAAGAATAATTAAAAAAAGGCAGTCGCTTGACTGCCTTTTTTTAAACCTCTATGTTTGCTGTTTCTCCGAGTTCGTTCTTGTTTTTTTCCAAGATTGGCTTGACTTCGTTTTCGATAAACTCTTCAACCTGACTTGCACTTCTTCCTATAAAAAACATCGGATTTATCATTTCATCTATATCGTCGCGAACTTTTGCAAATGCATCGTCATTTTTAATCAATTCAATCAAATTGCAAGCTTTTCCCTCTTTTTTGACGGCATATGAAGCTTGCATTGAAAGTTCCCTTATTCTCTCGTGCAACTCTTGCCTGTTACCTCCGGCCTTTACGCAAGCCATGAGAATATTTTCCGTAGCCATGAAAGGTAATTCTTCCCTGATATGCTTTTCGATAACCTTGTCGTTAACAACAAGATTTTCGGAAATATTCATGTAAAGATTAAGTATTGCGTCAACCGCCAAAAAGGCCTGAGCAATGACAATTCGTCTGTTTGCAGAATCGTCAAGTGTTCTTTCCATCCACTGCGTTGCTGCCGTAAACGCCGTATTTACTGGCAAACTCATCACATATCTTGAAAGTGCGCAAATCCTCTCACTTCTCATCGGATTACGTTTGTAAGCCATTGCGGACGAACCTATCTGAGACTTTTCAAAAGGTTCTTCAACTTCTTTTATGCTTTGCAAAATCCTTATGTCGTTAGCAAATTTAGATGCACTTTGAGCTATTCCGCTGAGAACGTTCAAAATGTTGGAATCGTATTTTCTGGTATATGTCTGACCAGTTACCGCAAATGCTTTTCCAAAGCCCATTTTTTTGACTACGAGTTTTTCGAGCTGTCTGACTTTTTCATGATCACCGTCAAACAAATTTAAAAAACTTGCCTGCGTACCAGTAGTCCCTTTTACACCGCGAAGCATTGTGTTTTCGATGACAAACTCAAGATTGTGATAATCCAAAACAAGCTCATATGCCCACAAAGTAGCTCTTTTTCCTACAGTCGTAAGCTGCGCCGGCTGTAAATGCGTAAACCCAAGCGTAGGCAATGCCTTGTATTTTTCAGCAAAATCCGCGAGCTTTTCAATTGTATTTACAAGTTTTTTTCTAACAAGACAAAGTGCCTGGTAAAAATTTATCAAATCGGCATTGTCCGTAACATAGCAACTTGTCGCCCCCAAATGTATTATAGGAGCTGCTTTAGGACACAACTGAGAAAAAGCAAACACATGAGCCATAACGTCATGGCGAACTTCTTTTTCTCTTTTTACCGCGACATCATAATTTATATCGTAAATATGCTGCTTCATCTCGTCGATTTGTTCCTGAGTTATTACGTCAAGACCAAGTTCCTTTTCCGACTCTGCCAAAGCAATCCAGAGCTTTCTCCATGTAGAAAACTTTTGATCGTCAGAAAATATTTTGCTCATTTCCTTGCTTGCGTAACGTGTAATAAGCGGATTTTCGTATCTGTCTGTCATTGTAAAACTCCCTCAAACAATTTTAATCAAAAAAAGGCGGATAAACTCCGCCTTTTATAAGGACTATTTTGCGTATTCGACGCTGCGTGTTTCCCTGATGACGTTAACTTTAATTTGTCCGGGATATTCCATTTCGCTTTCAATGCGTTTTGCGATATCCTTTGCCAGCAATACGGTAGTAGCGTCGTTTACGACTTCAGGCTTAACCATAACTCTGATTTCCCTGCCTGCTTGCACGGCATAAGTTTTTTGAACACCGTTGAACGAATTGCAAATTTCTTCCAGTTTTTCAAGACGTTTCGTATAAGCTTCGATAGTTTCGCGTCTCGCGCCGGGTCTAGCGCCTGACATGGCATCCGCAGCAGCAACAAGCACAGCTTCAACCGTAGCAGGTTCCACATCGCCGTGATGTGCCATAATAGCGTTTACTACTTCCTTGCTTTCTTTATATTTTTTCGCAAGGTTTGCGCCTATTTCGATGTGAGTGCCTTCGACCTCATGATCCACTGCTTTTCCTATGTCGTGAAGCAATCCGGCACGTTTTGCCAAAGCAACGTCTACACCCAGTTCCGCAGCCATCATGCCTGCGATGTATGAAACTTCAAGCGAATGTTTCAAAACATTTTGTCCGTAACTAGTCCTGAATTTAAGCCTACCGAGTGTCTTAACAAGTTCAGGATGAACACCGAAAATTCCCGCATCATAAATAGCGGCTTCGCCGGCTTCCTTGATTGACTGTTCGACTTCCTTTCTGACTTTTTCGACGGTTTCTTCAATTCTTGCAGGATGAATCCTTCCGTCGGTGATAAGTTTTTCGATTGCTTTTGACGCTATGTGACGCCTTACTGGATCAAATCCAGAAGCTATAACCACTTCAGGAGTATCGTCGATAATGATGTCAATACCGGTTGCGTTTTCAAGTGCCCTGATGTTTCTTCCTTCACGACCGATGATTCTGCCCTTCATGTCGTCGTTAGGAAGCGGAATAGTTGTTACAGTGATTTCGGACACCTGATCAGCGGCACATCTTTGGATAACCGTGCTTATGATTTCACGCGCCTTCTTCTCACCGTTTTCTTTTGCTTCGTTTTCAATGTCACGAACAATGTTTGCCGCATCTTTTCTTGCATCCGCAACAATGGAATCGACAAGCATTTGTTTTGCTTCTTCCTTTGTCATGGCAGAAACTTTTTCCAATTCGGCTACAACCTTGTCGTTTGCCTTATCGAGTTCCGCCTGCTTTTTGGAAAGTTGTTCCTGTTGCTGTTTCAAGGATTTTTGCTGCTGCTCAATGACTTCCTGTTTTTTGTCGAGACTTGCCTCTTTTTTGTCAAGAGATTCTTCTTTTTGAATAAGACGAACTTCCTGTTTTTGAATTTCGTTTCTTCTTTCCTTGATTTCACGTTCGGATTCGGTTTTAAGCTTCAAAACCTCTTCCTTTGCTTCGATAATTGCTTCTTTTTTGAGTGTTTTTGCTTCTAATTTGGATTCTTCAATAATAGTTTGAGCTACGTTATTAGCATTGCCGATTTTATTTTTAACAACAATATGTTTAATAAAAAAACCTAACGCGGCGCCCGCGACCAAAGCGACTATCGGCAAAACGACAGTCAAAATGTCAGTACCATTTTGGAGAAACAAAACACAAAGCATCTTGTTTAACATAATTCCTCCATTGGCATTTTTCAATTATAAATCGACAACCACATTTTGTTGCCGAAAGAATTTTAACACCATAAATATTGTACAAAAAATACAAGCCGATGTCAACATCATTTTTAAGCCGAAACAGCCTAAAATAAAGAAAAACGCCCGTTTTCGGGCGTTTTTTGAAAAATTTTTCAATTGTTTTCAATAGTTTCTTCTTCTGCTGCGACAAGGCCTATTTTTTGTTTTATTTTAAGTTCTATTTCGTTCATAGTATCTTCGTTTTGCAGCAAAAAGTTTTTGGCATTTTCCTTACCCTGACCAATTTTAGCGTCATTGTAGGAAAACCACGAACCGCTTTTTTCGATAATACCGTTTTCTACGGCAAGATCCAAAATGCAGCCGGCCTTGCTTACCCCCTGTCCGTAAACGATATCAAATTCTGCCGTTTTGAAAGGAGGCGCAAGTTTATTTTTGACCACCTTAACTCTGGTCCTGTTACCTATAATATTGGCGCCGTCTTTTACCTGATCAACTTTTCTGACATCGAGTCTTATGCTTGCATAAAATTTCAATGCCTTTCCGCCTGTGGTTGTTTCAGGCGATCCGAACATAACGCCCACCTTGTCCCTCAGCTGGTTGATAAAAACAACGCATGTATTTGACTTGTTTATGATGGCCGTCAGTTTTCTCAACGCCTGAGACATAAGTCTTGCTTGAAGTCCCATATGTGAATCGCCCATTTCTCCGTCAATTTCGGCCTTAGGCGTGAGAGCAGCTACCGAGTCGATAACGATTACGTCTATTGCCGCGCTACGCACCAACTGTTCGGTAATGTCGAGAGCTTGTTCACCCGTATCAGGCTGAGAAATGTAAAGGTTATCAAGGTTGACTCCCAACTTTAACGCATATGAAGGATCGAGAGCATGTTCCGCATCGATAAAGGCAACTACGCCGTTTTTCTTTTGAGCTTCGGCAATGATATGAAGCGCAATTGTGGTTTTACCTGAAGATTCGGGTCCGTAAATTTCAATGATTCTGCCACGAGGTACACCGCCTATTCCCAAAGCGATATCCAACGCAAGGCAACCGGTAGGAATAACTTCGATGTTTTTTATAGTCGAAGCGTCTCCGTATTTCATAATCGAGCCTTTACCGAATTGCTTTTCGATTTGCAAAATTGCCTGGTCTAGGCTTTTTTTCTTTTCGTCGTTCATAGTTCCCTCTTATTTATGTTTTTTTATGAATTTTATCAGCAAAAACAAAGCAGTTTTTGCGGCTTTTTGCCTTACAGTATTTCTTGATCCGGAAAACACATATCGATGGATATGAATTCCCTTGCTGTCGCCTACCGAAATATAAGTCAGCCCCACAGGTTTTTGCGCGCTGCCGCCCGAAGGTCCGGCGATTCCGGTTGTCGCCACAACGACATCGCATTGCGAAGTATTTAAAAGTCCGGTTGCCATTTGATAAGCCGTTTCACTGCTGACCGCCCCAAATTGTGAAAGCGTTTGATTTTTCACCAGCAGCCGCGAGTGCTTAGCTTCGTTTGAATAAGTTACGCACCCTTCAAACAGAACTTCGCTTGCTCCGGAAACGTCTATCAGTTTAGCCGCTATTTCTCCGCCTGTAAGCGATTCGGCTACCGACAGCTTTCTGCCGTAAAGTTTTAACAAATCTACGGCGACTTCCTGAAGTTCAAAGTCGTCTACGGAATACAAGCTGTCTTTGAAATTTTCTATCAACAGTGCATTAATCTCATCAATAGTAGATTGCGACATCCTTGGAGCGCATTTTAAAACAATTCGCGTATCCCCTGTTTCATCTGTTGTGTAAGAATAAGAGCAGGATTTAAATTTATCAAGCTGCTTAAGGCTGCTATCAATTTCTTCTGTCCTTGCACCGAACAGTTTGTAAACATACTTATTTCTTTTGCTGTCAGAGTTGTTAAGCAAATACTTTTCAAGATAAGTCGAATAAATATATTTACATTCTTCCTCATTATCCGGAATAAGGACTACTTCTTTTCCCTCAAAGCGTCCGATTGCCCCCATTTCATAACCGAATACATTTGGATAACACTCAAATCCGTCAGGAAAACTCAAAAGTCTTTCCTGGGCAAAAACAGGCGGGAGCGGTTGTCCGCTAAGTGCTACATACCGGTTTAAATTGTCCTGAGCTATTTGAGTATAAACCGAATTTACGTTAAAGCGTTGCGTAAGCACTTCCTTGAGAATGTCCTTTTCGGCATAGCCTTGACCGCCCACAAAAACAATCATTTCGCTGTCTTTTGCCGAAATGTCAAACATCTTGTTTATGTTGTCTGCGGTCTGGTCGACAACGACGCTTGAAGAAATTTCAACGTCGTCCTCTTTCATTTTTGAAAAAAGATACCCGAAAGCCGCAGAACAAGTAAACGATATAACAGAAACTCTCATTTATTTTCCTTATCTTCTGCAAAAACACTTTTGTTTTGTACCAGATAAACGACGCCTGAAATAATGGTAAGCAATGTAGCTAACCCCAAAATACTCCAACAGAATATCTGATAAACATCAAAAAATTGCTGTGAAAAAGCATTTACGATTACGTCCTTCATTTTTAAAAGCATTGTTGCCGGAAGCGCGATATCCTGAACGAAGGTTTTGATTTTTCCATAAATGTTGGCTTGTATCACTTTACCTTTGCTTGCCGCTATCTGTCTTACTGCACTTATCAGCAACTCACGCCCCATAATTATGCCGCCGCAAAACGCACCGAAACCGACAGGGATAAGATTTGCTTCCACTACTAAAAACAGCGAAAACAAAATCAACAATTTGTCGGCAATTGGATCGAGCAACTTTCCGAGGTCAGTCACCATATTGTATTTTCTTGCAATATGACCATCGAGAAAATCGGTAAATGCCGCTACTATAAACACACCCACCGCAATTAACGGAGCATAGGCGAAGTTTATGTAGAATACTATTGCCATGACGGGCACCAAAATAATTCTCAGGCATGACAATTTGTTTGGTAAATTCATACTTTTTCTCCTATCAAATCATAGTTGTCAAATTTTTTAATTTCGACTTCAACAAACTCACCGTCAAGAAGCTTGTCCTTTGTATAAACAAAAATAGTTCCGTCGATGTCAGGAGCATTATACTGGCTTCTGCATGCGTACAAATTCAAGCCGTTTTTGTCTGAAACAATGGAATCGACAACGACTTCCATCTTTTTGCCGACAAATTGCTTGTTGATTTGCAAAACGTTTTGATATTGTACTTCCGCAACTTCGGCAAGCCTGTCGTTTTTTACTTTATCGGGCAGCTGATCTTTCATTCTTGCCGCCGCAGTACCTTCTTCCTGAGAGTAAGCAAAAAAACCGACATTATTCATTTTTTGCTTTTTGACAAAAGCTTTCAAATTTTCAAAGTCCTGCTGAGTTTCCCCTGGAAAGCCAAGTATAAACGTCGACCTGATTGAAATATCCGGCACAAATTTTCTTAATTTGTCAAAAAGCTCTTCTAATGCCTCTTTTGTCGAACGACGCCCCATCCTTTTTAAGACGGAATTTTCACTGTGCTGCAAAGGAATATCAATATATTTTGCAACTTTTTTGTTTGAGGCAATTTCATTTATCAGTTCGTCGTCAATAAGCTCCGGATAGCAATAAAGCAACCTTATCCATTTTATACCCTCTATTTCTGACAACTGTCTAATAAGCGTAACAAGTGATTTTTTACCGTAAATGTCGACTCCGTACTTAGTAAGATCTTGCGCAATAAGGATTAATTCTTTAGTTCCGCTTTTCGCAAGCACTTGAGCCTCGGCAATTATGCTTTCAATTCTTCTTGAACGATATTTTCCGCGAATTGAAGGTATCAGGCAGTAAGTGCAAAAATTGTCGCAGCCGTCTGCCACTTTAAGATAAGCGTAATGCTTCGGAGTGGTAACGATCCTTTCTCCCTCTTCGATTCTTGCGGTATTTGGTGAAACTTTAAAACAACGGCTGTTTAGATTTTTTAAAAAATCGGCAATGCTTTCATAATCGTTTGTACCCAAAAAGCCGTCCACTTCGGTAAATTCGTCGAAAAGCTGATCGATAAACTTTTGAGGCATACAACCGGTCATGACAAGTTTTTTGCATTTACCGTTTTTGTACTTTGCCATTTCAAAAACAGTATCAATCGATTCTTTTCGTGCCGACTCAATGAAGGCGCATGTATTGACAATTATAATATCGGCTTGCGAAGGATCGCCGGTTATCTCAAATCCGCCTTTTTTCAAGTTGTATAACATTATTTCGCTGTCGACGCGGTTTTTATCGCAACCGAGTGACACAACACCGACTTTAACCATTGTTGAACAAATTTTCGTATTCTTCCATAGTAATAAGAACTTGACGAGGTTTTGCCCCTTCAAATTGACTTACAAAGTGCTTTTCTTCCATATCCTGAATAAGACGTCCTGCCCTGTTGTAGCCGATACTAAAACGTCTTTGAAGCATCGAAATTGACGCCGTACCTATTTCTATGACGTATTTCAAGGCGTCAAAGAACAGTTCGTCAAGATCGTCGTCATCATCACCGTTTTTACCGCCCGCTTCCTTTTTGGTTTTGAGGATAGCGTCCGCAACCTCGGTATCAAAGTAACTTTCGTTGTTTGCGGCGACAAAATTAACGACATCGCGCACTTCTTCGTCAAGAATAAGCGCACCTTGCAACCTTATCGGATCTGCCATGTTTGCCGTCTGGAAGAACATGTCTCCCTTACCCAGCAGTTTTTCAGGACCGCCCTGAGCCAAAATGGTTTTTGAATCGGCGACAGCCGTAACACGCAATGCAATACGAGCAGGGAAATTTGCTTTGATTACACCGGTAATGATATCAACGCTAGGTCTTTGAGTTGCAAGAACCAAGTGAATACCCGCGGCCCTGGCTTTTTGCGCCAATTTTTGAATTCGCTGTTCTATTTCGTTTTTGTTGTATTGCATGAGATCTGCAACTTCATCTACTACAAGAACGATTCTCGGCAATTTTTGAGTTGTTTCGGTATCAATTGCGTCGTTATACCCTCTAATGTCCCTCACTCCGTATTCGCTGAACAGGAGGAAACGTCTTTCCATTTCCTTTATGAGCCAGTTGAAAGCACTAATGGCCTTTTCAGGTTCGGTAATAACGTCATTGATCATAAGGTGAGGCAATTTGTTGTAAACAGAAAACTCAACACGCTTAGGGTCAACCAAAATAAACCTCAAATCTTCAGGGCTGTATTTGTAAAGCATACTGATGATCAACGAGTTCATGCATACGCTTTTACCCTGACCCGTGGAGCCGGCGATAAGCAAGTGCGGCATATCTGCAAGGTCTGCAATGATTTTTTGTCCGCCGATATCAATACCCAACGCGAAGGTAAGTGCATGTTTGTCGTTTTGGAATTCAGGCGATTCCAAAATAGAACGCAGCGGAACCTTTGCCACTTTTTTGTTAGGCACTTCGATACCGAACAGATTTTTTCCCGGAATCGGCGCTTCGATCCTGACCGAGGACTTGGACGCAACAACCATTGAAATATCGTCTGCAAGGCTGTTAACCCTTTTTACTGAAATACCCGGAGCCATTTCAAACTCGTAACGAGTTACTGTAGGTCCGTGAATAATATTTACGAGTTTGGATTCGACTTTAAACTGAGCCAAAGTGTTTTGGATGCTTTGACCAATGGCCTCATAATCTTCGGATACTACCGACGGATCAAAAACCGAATCGTCCAAAAGCTGAAGCACAGGCGGAACGTATTTTTTGTATTTGTGAACAGGCTTTTGTGCTTTAGTTTCGCTTTCCTTGTCCGTAACAAATCCAACCTGAAAACCTTTGACTGCTTTTTGCAAAAACGGTTTTTCAATAAATTTAGGTTCCTCTGTTTTTGCTTGTATAGGCTGCTCACTTTCGACAACCATGTCAGCTGCCGAAATTCCTTTCAGTTCGCCGTCCGAAAGCAAATCTTCTTCGAAAATAGGATCTTCCGGTTTGACGCTTTCAAGCTCTTTATTTTCTTTGTAGGAATATTCTTTTGAAACCTTGTCCTCAAAATCCAAAAACGGCATAGGTTTTGCCTCATCCGCTCTTTCGTCCTGAACAGGTTCGAATTTTGCGGAAAAATCGTCTTTAAATGACAGTTTAGGCAGTATCTCCTCGCTTTTTTCCGAAGAAAGCTCCTCCCTTTTTGTCACGTAATCCGCAACCCACGGCTCAGCTTCTTTTGGTTGAACAGGTTTTTCTTGTTGTGCTTTTTCAACGACAGGCTTTGAAGCCGAAACTCCGCCGAAACGAACGTCCTCTTTGTTTTGAACGCTGCCGCTTTGCTGCAATCTTTCAAAAGCTTCCTTTCGTTTGATCTGAGCCGACATTTCATCGCCGTTTACGATAGGCGGCAAATTGTCGTCCGGTCTCATTTCACCTTTCAAAGCATACAATTCGTCTTTTGCGTTTGACTTGACTTTTTTGTCAGGCTTTTCCTCGGCCAAAAACTCGGCTGTTTTTTTGATGTTTAAAGTATCGCTGGTATACTGATCGTCACCGTGCAAAATAGCAGGCGGCTCGTCAAAGGTTTTGTTAAAATTTGAAACAGGAGCTGTTTTGATGTTTTCGTTGTTTTTCAAAACGTTTCCGTAATAATTTTCAAAATCTTTGGTGTAAGAGGTATTAGGCGTTGCTCCTCTTTGCACAGACATGTCTGAACGCGCGCTAAATGCCGAAGAATCCTGATTTTGCCAAAGTCTGTCGCCGTAAAGTTGTTCACGAGCGGTTTTTTGCTGTCTTTCAAACTCATTGTTTTGAGCACCGAAATCATTTTGCGGTTCGTAAGAACGGTTTGCTCCTCTGTCACCGTAAAGCTCGTTAAAGGAGTTGTTTACTTTTACTCTCTGCTGCTGAGGCTGAGCATTAAAACTTCCCTGCTGAGTATATACATGATGAACGACTTGCTGAACAGGAGCCTGTTTGTTGTCGTTTATGGTTGCGACAAAAAGCTTGTTTTTAGGATAATGCGGCTGAATATAAGATTCCTTCGTAATGATTTTTTCGCTTTTTTCCAATTTCATGTTGGAAATCTTGAAGAAATACTCTGCAGCAATAAAAACGGTCAGAATAATTAAAGCAATAATAAAAATATAAGTTCCGAAAACACTCAGCGCATTGCAAAGCGGCCAAACGAACAGCGCAGAAAAAGCGCCGCCGAAAGTCGACATTTCAGCATAATTGTAGCAAGCTCCGAGATACTCGGAATAAGAGTTTTCCGCCACGCCGCCCTGCGAAGTCATGAGATGAATAAGCAGCGAAACGGCAAAAAACATAATAACAAAGTTGGCTATCTGAATTTTAGGCAAAACAACGTGTTTGTCCGCCAAAATCATAATTCCTGCAACGAGTGCCGCGGAAATTACGGCAAAAGCGGTAAGACCGAACAATCCGAAAAAGAAATTTGACACAGCCTTGCCTATAATTCCTAAAAAAGTACTTCCGGTGATAAGACAAAACAATAAAAACGCGCTTATGACAATAACCGTCGTTCCTATTGATTTTCGAACATCAAATGATTTTTTATTTAAGCTTTTGTTTTTCATCAAATCTACCTGTCCTATTTAATAATTATAACATAACAAGCACTTATTTACAATAAATAAATCCACAAAAGCCCCCACTCAAACAAACTTACTTTTTAAACTTTTCCAACAAATCTTCAGGCTGAATTTCTTTCGAAACAATGGCGAGAGCCGCATTTTCAATATTCAAAATTTCCGCCAACGCTTCTTCCGCCTGCTGTTTTGTTACCTTATCTATATCTGCAATTTTTTCTTCAACAGAGTATTTTTTGTCAAGCAAAAGATAGCTTTTTCCGATGTTGGACATAACGACGGTACTGTTTTCCTGCGAAAGCAACGTTCCCCCTTTAAGCTGCTCTTTTCCTCTCAAAAACTCATCGTCGGTAATGCCTTCCGAAACGATTTTTTTAATTTCTTCTTTTATGAGTCTCAAAACTTCCGAAACGTTTTTAGGGTTTGTCCCTGCGTAAATTTCAAGATACCCGTTGTTTACGTAATAAGACGGATAGGCATAAACCGTATAAGCCATGCCGTTTTCCTCTCTGATTTTCTGAAAAAGTCTGCTTGACATTCCGCTTCCGAAAACAGCCGCGGCAACCGCAAACGCAGGCACTTTTTCATGATCGTAAGGAAGCGCTTCAAACGCAAGGCAAATATGTGTTTGCTCAATGTCCTTGTTTTTTGTCAAAAATCTTGACTCGCAAGTCTGTTTTTGAAGTTTTTCTTTCTTTTGACCTGTTTTTACGAAAGGCAAAAGATATTTTTCGACATAACCGCAAGCATCCTCGTGTTTTATGTTGCCTGCAAATGAAACTACGATGTTATCTGCGGTATAATACTTATCTTTAAAATCAATCAATTCCTGCCTTGTAGCCGAAGAAATCCTTTGTTTTTCGCCGATTATGGTTTGACCGAGAGAACCGTTAGGGTAAAGCGCTTGGGCAATCAAATCATGACACACGTCGTCCGGAGTGTCCTCTCCCATTGTGATTTCCTCAAGGATAACTTTTCGTTCTCTTTCAAGTTCTTCAGGATCGAATTTTGAGTTCAAAATCATGTCGCTCAAAATTTCCACTGACTGTTCTGCATAGTTAGCGGCAACTTTGGTGTAGTAACATGTCATATCCTTGGATGTAAATGCGTTAAACTGTCCGCCTATTCTGTCAATGGAATCAGAAATTTCAAATGAAGTCCTCTTTTCGGTACCTTTAAACATCATGTGTTCGATAAAGTGCGAAAAACCGTTGTCTGACGAGTTTTCCATACAGCTTCCCACACCGACGCAAATGCCTACGCTGAGGGAATAAATCCCCGGCATTTCCTTTACCGCAACTTTAAGACCGTTGTCGTATTGTTTTACAAAATCCATAAATCTCCTTTTTAAGCAAGGTTTTCGCTTACCGTAACAAGCATAAGCCCTTTTGACATAATTTCGGTAATAATGTCATCCAGTGCTTTAAGTGTATCCTTTGTAGGGTGCATCAATACCAAGTCGCCGTTTGAAATGTTTTTAGTAGCTCTGTTGAAAATCAGCGAGCTGTCCTTGTCTCTCCAATCGATGGTATCTTTCGACCACATAACGGTTTTGTAACCAAGCGTATCGGCAGCGGTCAAAGTTGCCGACGAATACGCGCCGCTCGGAGGAGCAAAAAGGTTCATTTCAATGCCTGTTGTCTGAAGCACAAGATCATGACACAGCGAAATTTCCTGTTTGTTTTTTTCAAAACTGATTTTGTCGTGATTTAAATGAAGATATCCGTGATTTCCTATTTCATGACCGGCATCTGCAATTTTTTTAAGGGTTTCGTTATTTTTTTCCACCCAAATGCCACCCACAAAAAAAGTAGCTTTGACTTTGTGATTTTCAAGCACTTGCAAAATGCCGTCGATGTATTCGGTGCCCTGATAAACGTTAAACATCAGGCTCACGTTTTTGTTTTGTTCGTTTCCTTTGTAAATGGCTTTGTTTCCATCCGCACTTGCCGTCGTAAAAACATTTGTCGACAAACTGACGGAAAAAATTACAACTATAACCAAAGTTATTATAACATTTGCAAAGATATTTACAAAGACATTTTCGCCGATTTTTTTCATACACACCTCAAAAAAATGTATGAAAAATTTTTCCGTCCTATGAGCATAAAAACACAAAAAAAGACGGCATAAAGCCGCCTAAAAACAAAAACGGGCATAAAGCCCGTTTTAATTAAAGTTTTTTAATAAGTTTCAAATCGATTCTGCCTTTGTCGTCAACTTTGATAACTTTTGCTTTTACGGTATCTCCGATATTAACGACGTCGGTAACTTTTTCTACTCTTTCCTTAGCGAGTTTCGAAATGTGAATCATTCCGTCTCTGCCTGGAGCAAGTTCAACAAACGCACCGAAATCCAAAATTCTAACGACTTTTCCCGTGTATTCGTCACCGACTTCAGGATCTTTTGCAATGCTCAAAACCATTGCTTTTGCTTTTTCGGACATTTCGGCGTCAGGAGTTGCGATAAATACGCGGCCTTCGTCGGTAATGTCGATTTTTACTCCGGTCTGCTCAATAATCTTGTTGATTACTTTTCCGCCGCTGCCGATAACTTCTTTAATTTTTTCAGGATTGATATCAAAAGAAATAATCTTCGGAGCGTATTTGGAAAGTTCTTTTCTAGGTTCAGGCAAAACAGCTTTCATTTTTTCCAAAATGAACAGTCTGCCCTTTCTTGCCTGTTCAAGAGCGGTTTCAAGAATTTGCCTGTCAATACCTTTGATTTTGATATCCATCTGAATTGCAGTGATACCTTTTGAAGTACCTGCAACTTTGAAGTCCATATCTCCGAGGAAGTCTTCAAGTCCCTGAATATCCGAAAGAATTGCGACTTTGCCGTGTTCTTCGTCTTTCATAAGGCCCATAGCGATACCTGCGACAGGAGCTTTGATCGGAACACCGGCATCCATCAATGCCAAAGTAGAACCGCAGATGCTTGCCTGAGATGTTGAACCGTTGCTGCTGACTACCTCCGAAACAGTACGGATCGCATAAGGAAATTCTTCTTCGCTAGGAATAACAGGTTCCAAAGCTCTTTCAGCCAACGCACCGTGACCGATTTCCCTTCTTCCCGGGGAACGAAGCGGTTTTGCCTCACCTGTCGAATAACCAGGCATATTGTAATGATGCATATATCTCTTGAAAGTATCGTCATCGAGTCCTTCAAGCTTCTGAACGTCGGAAATAGTTCCCAAAGTAGCGGTGGTGATAACCTGAGTCATACCTCTGGTAAACACGCCTGTTCCGTGAACTCTAGGCAAAATACCGGCTTCGCACCAAATTTCCCTGATTTCATCGGTTTTTCTGCCGTCAGGTCTGATGCCGTGATTCAAAATTTTTGCTCTTACTTTTTCTTTTGTCAAGGCATACAAAGCGTCGCCTACGTATTGAACGTAATCAGGATTTGTTTCCGCATAGTAAGCGGTAACTTTTTCATTAACTTCGTCCTCGTTCTTTTGTCTTTCGGCACGATCGAAAGTGTCGAGAGCCTTGTCAAGCATGTCGCTTGCGTAAGCTTTGATTTCAGCTTTAATATCTTCAGGAACAAGGTTCAAAACAGGAACAATTTTTTCTTTTCCCACTTCTTCCCTTATTTTTTCGATAAATTCACATTGTTTTTTAATTTCTTCGTGGCCGAAAAGAATAGCTCCGAGCATCTGTTCTTCGGAAATTTCCTTTGAACCTGCTTCAACCATCATAATAGCGTCTTTTGTTCCGGCAAGGTTCAAAGCCAAAGTGCTGCGGTCTCTCTGTTTCGCATCAGGGTTAATGACGTATTCTCCGTCAACAATACCTACTGCAACGCTTCCCGTAGGGCCGGCAAAAGGAATGTCTGAAATTGTGAGCGCGATAGAAGAACCTATCATCGCGAGAACTTCAGGCGAGTTGTCACCGTCAACCGACATTGCGGTTGCGATTACCGATACGTCGTTGAAAAATCCTTTAGGAAAAAGAGGTCTGATAGGTCTGTCGATAAGCCTTGAAACAAGGATAGCCTTGTCGCTAGGTCTGCCTTCTCTCTTTTTAAATCCTCCCGGAATTTTGCCTACGGCATACATTTTTTCTTCGAAGTCAACTCCCAAAGGGAAAAAGTCAATGCCAGGTCTTTGAGTTTTTGCAAGGGTGGCGTTGACCATAACAGCCGTTTCACCCATACGAACGATACATGAGCCGTTTGCCTGTTCGGCGTATTTGCCAATTTCAACAGACAAAGTTTTTCCGCCAATTTCGGTTTCGAAAATATGGTATTTTCTGCTTCCGATCTGGCAATCGTGTTTTACGAATTTTGTCATCTTCTCTACTCCTACATACATCCTACCGATATTTAAAAAAAACGGCGGAAAAAAATTTCCGCCCTTTTAACTTACTTTCTGAGATCGAGTTCAGCGATAATCTGTCTGTATTTTTCAAGGTCGGTACTTTTGAGATAGTCAAGCAAGCCTCTTCTTTTACCAACCATTTGCAAAAGACCGCGTCTTGAGTGGTGGTCTTTTTTGTTGACTTTCAAGTGCTCAGTCAAGTGATTGATGCGAGCTGTCAACAAAGCGATTTGAACTTCCGGAGAACCGGTATCGCCTTCTTTGCGGCCGAACTTAGTGATAATTTCAGATTTGTTGATTTGTGCCATAATTTCCTCCAAAAATAAATTCGCCAAAAACTTAGTAAAGCGGCGGAGACTCGCTTAACCAAGCAATCGGTACTGGAAAATAATAGCATAAAGACTGTTTTTTGTAAACTGTTTTAAAGGCCGAAAAACCTTCTTTTTTTGTCAATCATTTCGTCGATTCTGTTGATGTAATTGTCAAAATCCTTGACGTCGCCGAAACGCTCGATTCTGTTTTGGCTGAAAAAAACTCTTTTCGAAACGGCATTGGCGCCGCAAGCAAAAATCGACGACGTTTCCTCCATCATATCGATGTTGTAAACGCATTGCTTTCCCTCAAGAGAATAACCGACGTTTTCAAAATTGCCCGCCATATATTTTTGTCGGTACATATAGTATGGACCGTAACCGTTACTTTTTAAAACTTCGCTTGAATAATCAAGCATTTCGGAAATATCCGAGCACTCCTCTCTGACGCAAGAATTTTCCTTCAAAAATGATCCCGCCTTTAACGCAAGAGTGTGCACGGTGATATTTTCCGGTTTTAACTCAACGGCTTTTTTGACGCTGTCGCAAAACATTTCATAGCTTTCACCCGGAAGCCCTGCAATCAAATCCATGTTTATGTCAAAGCCAAATGACCTTGAAAGCTCAAATTTATCATATATGTCTGTAATAGTATGTTTTCTATTTATCAAATCGAGAGTACATTGATTAAAAGTTTGCGGATTTATCGAAATTCTGTTAACTTTTCTTTCCTTAAACAAAGTCAACTTGTTTTTATCAATAGTGTCAGGTCTGCCCGCCTCTACCGTAAATTCGCTTACGTCAAACAAAACGGAATCAAAAATTTCCTTAAGCTCATCGGCGGAAAACGATGTTGGTGTGCCTCCTCCTATGTAAAGATTTCTGATATTGTACCCGGCTTCACACGCCATTTGAAAAGTAGCTTCAATTTCCTTTTTAAGGGCTTTTATATAAGGTTCGACGTATTTCCTTTGTTTTGCGATTTCACCGCTTACAAATGAACAGTAGCTGCATCGACTCACGCAAAATGGAATATTGATGTAAAAATCAGCATTTTTTTCATCTTGATTGATTAAGCCTTGCTGATTTTTTAGTATTTCAGACACCATTTCGGCTTTTTTGTCCGAAACAAAAAATATGTTTTTAAAATATTTTTCGACGTCGTCAACGCCCTCTTTTTTCAATTCATAAGCCAGTTTTGTCGGACGTATTCCGGTCAGCGCACCCCACGGCATAGTTTTTCCCGTGCTTTCCCAAAAACATTTGTATGCACACAGTTTTGCCGCCCTTTTTGTAAAACGCTTTTTTTCTATATCACTCCACTCGCTTTTTATTTCGCACACCGACGTCGTTTTGTGTCCGTCAAAAATACAAGTGAATTTGTCAAAACCTTTTTCGTGTTCCACAAAAAAACCAAGTCTGAAATCGGTATTAGACTCGGTTTTTTCCGTCTTATCGTTAGGAAAAAATTGTCTTGCCACGTCGGATATATCGGCGGCAAAATCACTGTTTGTTAAAAAGAGCATTCTCCCCTCAAATAAATATTGTTTTCCTGCTCGTCCTTAAGTCTGGTGCTTTCTTCATGTCCTGGAAAAACAATATAATTTCTTTCTATTTTGTTTATTTTTGCCAAACTTTCCTTCATTTTTTGAGGATTGCTTTCTGCAAAATCCGTTCTTCCTATCGAATCGCAAAAAAGCGTGTCACCCGAAAACATAAAGTCGTCGATAAAATAGCACACGCTGCCGTCGGTATGTCCCGGCGTAGCCATGACCTTAAATTCAAAATTTCCGATTTTCAAAGTTTCACCATCGGCAACAAATTCTGTCGCGGCACAGTTTTCGGCAGGTACCCTAAATCTGTTTTGAGAAGCTTTGTTCATCAATTCCGCATCGGCTTCCGACGCATAGACAGGCACGTTTATTTTTCTTAAAAAGCCCGCCACTCCTCCGCAATGATCAAAATGACCGTGCGTAAGCAAAATCGCAAGCGGCTTCAACCCGTTTTCAGCGCAAAAGTCGGCTAGTTTTTCGCCGGAACCGTCTGGCACATCAATCACAACCGCGTTTTTTCCCTCGTCGGAAAGTAAATAGCTGTTTGTTCCAATTCGTCCGCAAACAATTAAATTCAAATTTTTCATAATTTACATCGTTGTTCTGAATACGTCCAGCGTATTAGGATATGAACGTATTTTGTCTATTAACTGATTAAGCTGCTCGTGGTTTTTGATTTCAACCGTAAAAACGGCAACTACGTTATGATTTTTGTCTTTTCTTGCGTTAAACGACAAAATCGGCAGTCCTGCGTTTGTAATTATTTTTGTCAAGTCGGCAAATACAGTTCCTTTGTCCTCACAAACCACCTGCAAACTTGCGTTAAAGCTTGCGTTTTCTGAAGTCTGTGACCACTGAGCTTCGACAAGACGTTCTTTTTCAAGAGATTTTATAGTAGGACAAGTAGCAAGATGGATTGTGATACCTCTTCCGCGAGAAATATAACCTACGATATCGTCTCCAGGGACAGGCGAGCAACATTTTGAAAACCTTACCAGCAAATCGTCATAACCTTTGATAATAACGCTGTTTGCTTTAGTTGCCTGCTTAGGCTTATAAACCACTTCGCCGTCGATAACAACTTTTTCAACGTGCTTTTTGTAGTAATCGATGAGCTTAAGCAAAACCTGATTTGTCGATATACTTCCGTAACCTACGGAAGCGTACATTTCATCGATGTCGCTGAACATGTATCTTTTAAAAACGGTTTCAAGACCTTTTTCCTGACCGACAAGCTGTGCCAACGAAAAGCCTCTTCGTTTTGCTTCTTTTTCAAGCATATTTTTTCCGTTTTTAATATTTTCGTCTTTCAGCTCACGCTTAAAGAACTGCCTGATTTTACTTTTTGCACTTGAAGTAACGCAAATTTTAAGCCAGTCTCTTGAAGGCCCCTTTGAGTTTGGCGAAGTCAAAATTTCGACTATGTCGCCGTTTTCGAGAACGTGTCCTATAGGTACGATTTTAGAGTTTACTTTTGCGCCGACACATTTGTTACCTACTTCGCTGTGCACGGAATAAGCAAAGTCAAGCGCCGTAGCACCTACCTGCAAGTTTTTTACCGCACCCTTAGGAGTAAATACAAAAACCTCGTTGCTAATGGCGACGTCTTTTTTTATGGAGTCCAAAAATTCCTTGGAATCCTTTTTGTCATTTTCGTAGGATAAAACTTCGTTTATCCAGTTCATTTTGTCGCCGATTTGCTTCTCGAATTTACCTTCTTTGTATTTCCAGTGAGCCGCGATACCGTATTCGGCAACTTTGTGCATTTCCTGCGTTCTTATCTGAATTTCAAACGGCGAACCGAGATTTGTGATAACCGTAGTATGCAACGACTGATACATATTCGGTTTAGGAACTGCGATATAATCCTTTATTCTTCCAGGAATTGGCTTCCAGACGGCGTGAATTGCTCCCAAAACGTTGTAACAATCCTTAACGGTATCGACAATTACCCTGACGGCAGTCATGTCGTAAATCTCGTCGAGACTTTTGCCTTGCTTTTGCATTTTTTTGTATATGCTGTAAAAATGCTTTGTTCTTCCAGAAATTTCACCCTGAACGCCAAGTTCCTTAAGGATTTTTTGCAATTCAAAAATAACGGAGTCGACAAGTGACTGTCTTTCCTCTTTTTTCATCGCAATGTGCGTTGCAAGGTAATCGTAAGCTTCTGGGTCAAGATATTTAAGACAAAGGTCTTCCAGTTCACACTTGATTTGTGAAATACCGAGTCGTCCTGCAAGCGGGGCAAAAATGTCAATGGTTTCCTTTGCCATTGCTTGCTGTCTTGCGGGAGAAAGGTACTGCAATGACCTCATGTTGTGTAGTCTGTCTGCTAGCTTGATAATAATGACCCTTATGTCTTTTGCCATTGCAAAAAACATTTTTCTGATGTTTTCCGCCTGTTCTTCCTCTTTGCTGGCAAACTGCAGCTTATCCAGTTTCGTAACACCCTGCACAAGATTTGCTATTTCGTCACCGAATTCGTTTCGCAGCTGCTCGTCAGTAACGTAAGTGTCCTCAACCGTATCATGCAAAAGCGCGGCACAAAGCGTCGCAACGTCAAGTCCGAGGTCAATCAAAATGTCGCACACTACACAAGGGTGCGTAATATAAGGTCTTCCCGAAGCACGGTACTGTCCCTCGTGAGCATCCTGCGCTAATTTAAATGCCTGCATAATTATCGTGGCGTCATTAGGATAATAATGCTTTATTTTTGATATTAAATTTTCTATTGTAATTTCAGCAGGTTCTTGATACATAATAACTCTCTAAATTAAATTATAGCAATATTATACAACTTTGAAGTGTTCAAATCAACCTTAACACCTTTATTTTGTGTAAACATAAACGGATTTTCATTTACAGTGAAAATTTTAAGTTCTTCAAAAATCTTCAATACAAAACAAAAAGACGCAAATGAAACCTCAAAAACTCCGGATTTCAGATATAGCTCATAAAAGCTCAAACAGCGGTTTAAATTTGGCAAAACGGATTTGTAAACTTTTACGCAAATATCTCGATTAAGTTTTTGGCCGCTGATAAACGACGGAGTTTTAGCGTAACTTTCAAAATAAAAAGCATTGTCACTCTTTTGATGCTCGCTAAAAAGCGGAATATAATCATTAAAATACAAAACCGATTTAAACTTCGACAAATCTGCATTTTGGGACGGTGAAATCAAAATTGTGTTTGTATACTGTCGAGGCACAAAGAAATTCAAAAAGCAATTTTCCGTGTTAATTTTCTCAGCAATTTCCTCAAATTCAAGCATGCTTCCGAAAACGCAGCAACAATTTCCCTCTTTCAAAAACGCATTTATGTCAGTAAGCGTAAAAGTTTCCTTTTCCTCTTCCGATGTACGATTTACATCCAGACCATCGATAAAGTTGCTGAGATAAATATCATCGAAGTTTACTGAATTCAAGATATTCAAATCAATTATGTTTCCTACTGTGCGTTTGGCAAAATCATCATATTCCAAAGTAAAAACGCACTCGAAATTGCAGTTATGTTTAAACGCCTCAAAAAACGGTGAAAAATCGGCAAAGCTTTTCAGCTCAAAATCATTTTGCGTCAACACTCGCAAAAATTTTTTGCTTTTCCCGAACAAAGAAAAGTTTTTTGATGAAAACCGTCCGTAAAAAACCACTTTTTCACTTGGCAAAACAGGTTCGAAAGCTTTTAATTTTTCAAAAAAGTCATCAGTCAAAAAGGTTTCGTCAAACTCTTGATCGTAAAAAATTTCATCGCAAAAATCTTTCTTATCGCACTGTTCCAAAAATGCGGCATAAAAATCTTTAAAAGTCTCTTTACGCAACGTAACGCCAACTGACATTTTATGACCGCCGAAGCGAAGCAAATAACTTTTAAGCGCAGTTACTGTTTCGAAAAGGTTTAAACCGTCAGGAGTTCGCATTGAACCTATAATGTTGTCTCCGTCCGGCATAAACGCCCCCACCGGAACCTTGTATTTTTCGACAAGCCTGTTGGCAACAAGCCCCAAAATGCCGTGTTTCCATTTTTCGCCGTAAACAAAAATTGCTTTTTTATTTTCAAGTCCGCGTGCTTTAACAAAATTCAATGCCTCAACATAGCTTGTTTCGGTAATTTCCTGCCTTTTGTTGTTAACTTCGCTTAAAAGCGCCGCTTTTGTTTTTGCTGCCGCAGCATTTTCCGCCAAAAGCAAGTTTAACGCTATTTCAGGATCGTCTACACGTCCGGCGGCATTGATTTTAGGACAAATTTTTAATGAAATGTCGCCGCACCCGAAACCCTCTACTTTATTACTTTCCAACAATGCCTTAAGACCTATGTTGTTTTGATTTAAGGCTGCAAGCTTGACAATTGCCCTGTTTTCGTCTTGCATAGGCATGACGTCACCGATAGTACCTATACTTGCCAAATCGCAAAAATAAGTCGCGGTTTTTTCATCCGACAATGCCTGAACAAGTTTTAAAGCCACACCCGAGCCCGACAGATCTCTGAAAGGATAGCCTAATTTAGGATTTACGCAAATACAGTCAGGAATTTTTTCACTTGCCTCATGATGATCTGTGACAACAACCTTTCTTTTTAAAATTTTTTTTACAAATTCAACTTCATTGACGGCAGTTATTCCGCAATCCACTGTCAGAAGAAGATCAAAATTACGCTGTGCCGCAAGTTTCGAAAGTGTTTCGATTTTTAAACCGTACCCGTCACTTCTTTTAGGCAAATACACACTGCTTTTTGCCTTAATCGAATCGAAATAAAGCTTTAATAATGCCGCCGCCGAAATTCCGTCTGCGTCATAGTCGCCGTAAATCAAAATTGCTTCGCCGTTTTTAATGACACTATTGACAATTTCCGCAGCTTGCTTCATGCCGTGCATCAAAAAAGGATCGCGAAGCCCGCCGGCATCATAAGCAAAAAACTCCGCGGCATTTTGATAATTCACCCCGTATTTTTGCAACAAAAAACCGGTGTTTACGTCAAGACGCAAATCACTTGCGAGCGCGTTATAATCGATGTCTGCACTATCGTATGTTCTTTTAGTATAACGTGAAATCATGATGTTTAAAAAAAGCAGCCTTCCCGAAAGAAGGCTGCAAAATCAAAGTTTTATTCTTGTACTTGTTTAGGCTTTTTGTCTTTCGGGTCTTTGTTGAAAATGTTCCAAAGGCACGGAGCGATGAACAATGACGAATAAGTACCTGCAATAAGTCCGACAAGTATCGGCAAAGTAAATTCTCTCAAAGTCGAAACGCCCAAAATAGTCAAAATCAAAATCGCGAAAATGGTAGTCAATGATGTAAACAAAGAACGAATGAAAACTTCTTTAATGGATTTGTTTACAATTTCTTCGTTGATTTTGGTGTTTCCGTAACGTTTTCTGTTGTCACGAATTCTGTCAAATACGACAATTGTATTGTTGATTGAGTAAGCAACGATTGTTACGACAGCGGCGACGAAAGTGCTTGTGATTTGCAAATCAAACAACCAGCCGGCAACGAGAACGAAAGAGAACATAATCAATACGTCGTGTACCAAGCCGATAATAGCCGCCAAACCACTTTTCAAGCCTCCCACAAAGCTGTTGTCCGACCCCAACGAACGGAAGCGAACAATAATGTAAGCCAAAATGAGAACCAATGCTACAATCAATGCGATCAAAGATGTCTGCAAAAGTTTTGCGCTGACAGAGGAACCGACAAAGTAAATAGACGGAGTAATTTCAATATCCGCGTTAAGTTCGTTGAGCGATTTTATCGAAGCAAAATCAAAGCCGGAAGAATAATAGGGTTTAAGCAGCTCAATTTCGTTAGCCGACAAAGCCGATCCGCCCTGTTCCATCATGGTGAACAACGCATTCATGACGTCGTCACCTACGTGCTGTGAATTTATTTCGTTTTTATAGCTGAATTTTACGCCGTCGATAATTTCGCCGTCAGAGATTTTTTGACCCTCCCCTGCCGAAATACCGATGGAAGAAAGATAATCTTTTACTTCTTTGCTTGTTTGTTCGTATTGAGCCTGAGTAATATTGTCATCTTCAAAATTTACGCTAAGCTCAACGCCGCCTGCAAATTCGATGCCGAGATTAAGGCCGGCAAAGCTCAATACCGCAATTCCGATAACGATGATAGCAAGCGAAATCGCCGCAAAGAGTTTGAAGTGTTTAACGATATTCCATTCTTTTTTCATGAAATTTGACATATCAGTTATCCTCCAATCTCTTAAGTTTGTAAAGCGAAGGTTTTTCTCCTGTTATCGGCATGAGAAGATTTACAAACAATCTGGTAATAACAATTGCCGAGAAAAGCGAAATCACAACGCTGAAAACCAAAGTAATGGCGAAGCCCTGAACCGAACCCGTAGCAAGAGCCCACAAGGTAATACCGCCTATCAAAGTGGTGATATTCGAGTCGAGAATAGCCGACAATGAACGTTTAAAACCGTCTTCATAGGAACTTCTGAATGATTTAGCCGAACGATATTCGTCTTTGATACGCTCAAACATAATGATGTTGGCATCGACAGCCATACCGATACCGAGTATAATACCCGCAATACCAGGCAAAGTGAGCTGTGCAAAAGGAATGAAAGCCAAAGCCAAAATCATAAGTATCGTGTAACAGAACAAAGCCAAACTTGCCGCCACACCGTACATTCCGTAAAAAATAATCATAAATGCTACGATTACCACAATGCTGACAACGCCCGCGATAAGGACTGTTTGAATAGCTTCTTCGCCCAAAGTTGCGCTGATTACTCGATATTCGATTTGTTCTTTAAACTGCAGTTGATAAGAACCGCTGTTAATCTGCACCGCCAAAGCTTCGGCGCTTTCGATATCAGGGAGACCGGAAATAAAGCTTGGGTTTCCGGTAATAGCTCCGCTGACAGTAGGACTGCTTATTACCGTTCCGTCAAGAATAAAATAAATTTTATCCGTGCCGTAATTAAGTCCCGTAGTAGCTTTGCTTAGTTCTTTAAGACCTTTATCGTTAAAAGTGAGGTAAACGCCGTAAGTATTGTCATCACTGCTGTATCCTGCTTTTGCCGACGAAATATTGCTTGCATCGGTAACGATATTGCCCGTTTCGGACAAAATCCTGATTTCAAGTTTTGCAGGTTTTGCAAGGATGTCAAAAACCTCGTCCGCGTTATCCACGTCAGGAATTTCGACTCTGATGTTTTTTGCGCCGTTAGTGTTGTCAACTGCCGTGACGACAGCCTCTGTATAACCTTTTTGTGCCAAGCGGTCCTGCATAATTTTTGCGGTATCGGTGATAGCCGCATCGACTTCGCTTGCGCTCAAGCCCTCGAGACTTTCTTCGTCAACTTCATATGTGACGTAAACACCGCCCTTCAAATCAAGGCCGAGTTTTATCTGGCTTATAGGCGATTTGTAGTCGTAAACCCCTACCTGGAAGTTTATTACGGAAAACACCGCCAAAAAGACCATGATGAAAGCCAAAATCGAAAGGCAAATGATAGATTTTCTTTTAGACATTCGCTAGCCTCCATAGTACTGTACACTCTAAGAGTATACCTTATGTAGTATAAGGTTTTTTAACAAATTAGTCAATTATTTAGACAAGTTTAATGACCTTGTACGCTTAAAACAAAATCAATTATTTTCTTTTGCAAAAACGTACATCGAGCATTCAAGGCGTTTTTTCATCATTTCGCAGGCCGGCTTGTAAGGTTTGTTCATATCGCCGTTGAAGTTAACCGAGTTTGCGTTGCAACCGCCGCTGCAATGGTATTTCGCCCAACAGTTCTGGCACTCGTCTTTGGTAAACAGACTTGTCTTTGCAAAAGTATGACGCAGCTCGTCGTTTAATTTGCCGTCAAAAACATTTCCCAGTTTGAATTTTGTCTGCCCTACAAACTGATGGCAAGGATAAACGTCGCCGTTTGGAGCAACTGCAAGATATTCGCTGCCGGCGCCGCATCCCACAAGACGCTTTTTGTAGCAAGGACCGTCGTTAAGATGAAGTACAAAATGGAAAAAACTAAACCACTTTTCAGGATCTTTACGCCTTTTTACGTATTCTTCCGCAAGATTTTCGTATTCTTCAAAAATCTTCGGCATGTCTTTTTCGTGAATGGCAAGCGGATGATCGTCCGAAAGCACAACCGGCTCTATTGAAATCTGATCGAATCCCAAGTCATTCATGAACAAAACGTCTTTTGAAAAATCAAGGTTTTTGGAGGTAAACGTTCCCCTTACAAAATAACTTTTATCTCCTCTTATGGAGCGGAAATATTTAAAATTATCTATAATAAGGTCAAAGCTTCCCTTTCCGTTAGGAGTTTTTCTTACGCTGTCGTTGACTTCCTTTCTTCCGTCAAGGCTCAAAACAACGTTATCCATTTCATCGTTAAGATATTCGCTTGCTTCCTTGTTAAGCAAAACGCCGTTTGTCGTTGTTGTAAATTTGAAAAACTTTCCCTTTTCCTTTGCCCTTTGCTTTGCATACTCGACTGTTTTTTTCAGCACGTCGAAATTCATAAGAGGTTCGCCGCCGAAAAAGTCCACTTCGAGAATTTTTCTGTCTGCGCTGTTGTCAATCAAAAAGTCCATGGCCTTTTTTGCCGTTTCAAGACTCATCATTTCACGTGCGCCGCTGTAAGTACCTTCTTTTGCGAAACAATAACCGCATCGCAAATTGCAGTCATGGCAAACGTGAAGACAAAGCGCTTTTACGTCAAGACGCTTTTCGTCCATTTTATATTCGGGAGCAGGTGCGTCAAGCAAACCGTTTGCTTTAAGAGTTTCGATTTCGGCTTTTGCTTCCTCTACTTCTTTTTTGTCGTAGTTTGCCAAATCGTTATTTTTTAAAATATCAAAAATAAGCTTGTCTATTTCGTGAAGCGAACCGCTTTCAACGTCGTAAACAAAGTAATCGTCTTTAAAATTGAATGCGTGAATCATAAGTAACCTTTTTCAAAAAAAAATGCCGAAAATTTTCGGCACCTTAAAAAAGAGCAAGCAAAGCTTGCTCGATTTTAACAGAATTTTATTTACCGGAATTTCTAACCAAAACTCTCTGTTCGCAAACTTGGTTGCCTACTGTGCAGCTTGTTTTGCAAGCAGATTGACAGCTCGAACGGCATTCACCGCAACCGCTGTGTTCAGTGATTTTGTTGAGTTCAGGTTTGGCGATTGTTTTAACGTGTTTCATAATATCCCTCCAAATCACGAATATTATACTATTTTTAAATGTGATTGTAAAGATATTTTAAATTATTTTTTTCTGTTTACCGCAATGATTCCCGCGATAATTCCGGCCACTACGGCAACAGCCAAATCGGTCAAAATGTTTTTAAATTCAAACTGTCCGCCCAGCAGCCAAAAAATAAGAGACGATACGGCAACGAACCCGAATGCAATAAGCATTCCTTTTAAAAATCCTTTTGAATCGGATTTTACCGCAATGAGGACGGCAATAAATACGCTTAAAGCTTTAATGACGAGATTAACAGGCGAAACAATATCGGTTGACAAAGTAAAAATTCTTGCGACAAGAGCAAAAATCATCACGAACAAAACCGAAAGCAAAGCGGCGGTAAGACTTCCCTTTGCGACTTCTTTAAAGCAGCTTGTATTTTTGATTTCTGCAGACATAAAAATACCTCCGAATGTTAATACAACATATTCGGAGGCGATTTTTTTTATTACAAACAACTAAAACTTATTTTTGTTCGTCTGCGTTTTCTTCTTTGCTTTCTTCCTGAGGAATTTCTTCCTTTTTTGCAGGGATGGTATTTACAACGGCTTCGGATCTGATATCGCGAATTGCCTGCTTAACAAAAGTAATTTCCATACCGCTTTCGCCGGTAGAAATGGTAACTGTTCCTTTTTGAGGGTCAATAGCGACAATTTTACCAACGATACCGCCAACTGTCATGATTTCGGTACCGACAACCATTTTGTTTTGCATTTCTTCTTGTTTTTTCTTGCTTTTTTTAGCTGAGACGAATTGCATTGCAATCATGGCAACAAACAAAACGCCCACTACAACTATAAGTACCCAATCCATAGTTAAAGTCTCCGTTTTTAGGTTTTGAAAATTATAGCATACAATTTGAGAAAAATCAAACCTATACTTTAAAGCCGTAATATTTTTTGTAAAATTCCTCGACAAAAACGTCAAAAGTTCCTTCTGAAATAGCATTGCGAAGATTTTTAGTAAGGTCAAGCAAAAACTTGATGTTGTGAATACTAAGCAAAGTCGCCGCCAGAATTTCGTTGCAGTTGACGAGATGTCTGAGATAAGCCTTTGAAAAATTGCGGCATGTGTAACAATCGCATTCAGGGTCAAGCGGCGAAAAATCTTCTTTATAAATAGCATTTCTCACCACCACTTTACCCTGCGAAGTCATTGCCGTTCCGTTTCTGGCAACTCTTGTCGGAAGCACACAGTCAAACATATCGATACCGCGTCTTACGCCCTCGATGATGTAATCAGGAGTGCCCACGCCCATAAGATAACGAGGCATATTTTCGGGATAATACGGAACAAGTTCGTCAAGCATTTCAAGCATAAGCTCTTTAGGCTCTCCCACCGACAGACCACCGACCGCAATACCGCATTTTGCGTACGGAACTGTTTCTTTAACGCTTTGGATACGCAAATCCTTAAACATGTTTCCCTGAATTATAGGAAAAAGCATCTGATTTTCGTTTTTGTGATGAACGGCGCATCTGTCAAGCCAATTTAAAGTGCGTTTCATTGCCTGAAAAGCATAGTCGTGATCACAACCGTAGTTGCTGCACTCATCAAACGCCATAATTATGTCCGCGCCCAAAGCATTTTCGATGTCCATAACTTTTTCGGGAGAGAAAAAGTGTTTCGAACCGTCTATATGAGATGAAAAATAAACTCCGTCATGAGTAATTTTTCTCAATTCGCCCAAAGAAAATACCTGAAATCCGCCTGAATCCGTCAAAATAGGCTTGGCCCAGTGCATAAATTTGTGCAGTCCGCCAGCTTTAGCAACGATGTCTTCACCGGGCCTCAAATATAAGTGATAAGTGTTGGAAAGCAAAATTTGCGTTCCTATTTCGTTAAGCGTGGACGGCATAACGCCCTTTACCGTCGCAAGCGTGCCTACCGGCATGAAGGCAGGCGTTTCGATTACGCCGTGAGGCGTCAAAAATTTGCCTCGTCTTGCGGCGGATGTTTTGACTTTGTGAGTTACTTCAAATGAAAATTTCATAAATACCGTTTAAAAAATAAATGTGCTGTCGCCGAAACTGAAAAATCTGTACTTTTCTTTAACGGCTTCGTTGTACATTGCAATTGTTTCTTCTCGCCCCATAAAAGCCGACACAAGCATTATGAGAGTACTTTCGGGAAGATGAAAATTTGTGATAAGCCCGTCAATGACTTTAAATTTATAACCCGGATAAATAAATATGTTTGTTTCGCCTGTTTTTGCGTGCAGAACACCGTTTTCGTCAGAACAGCTTTCAAGCACCCTCACGCTCGTAGTTCCGACAGCGATAATTCTTCTTCCCTGCTTTTTGGCTTGGTTAAGAAATTCCGCAGTTTTTTCATCGATTTCATAGTACTCACTATGCATTTGGTGATTTAAAATATCTTCTTCCTTGACGGGACGAAAAGTACCGAGTCCCACATGAAGCAAAACTTCCGCAAAAGCAACCCCCTTTTCACGAAGTTTTTGCATAAGCTCGGGAGTAAAATGCAATCCTGCCGTAGGAGCCGCCGCAGAGCCGGTGTATTCGGCATATACGGTGTTGTATCTGTCTTTATCTTTTATTTGCTCTTTTATATAGTGAGGCAAAGGCATTTCGCCTATTCTGTTCAAAATATCTTCAAACACGCCGTCGTATTCGAACTCAACAACTCTCATGCCGCCTTCGATAATTTTCACGACGGTGGCTTTAAGCTCGTTTCCGAACACGAATTTGCTTCCCACCTTTGCTTTTTTGCCGGGTTTTAAAACAACTTCCCATGTTTTTAGGTCAAGCCGTTTTAAAAGCAAAAATTCTATTTTTCCGTTTGTACCCTCTTTGTTTCCGTAAAGTCTTACAGGCAAAACCTTTGTATTGTTTATGACAAGGACGTCGTCATCTCTTAAAAAATTTATTATGTCGTAAAAATGCTTGTGCTGTATCGTTTTTTTACTTCTGTCATAAACAAGAAGCCGCGAACTGTCTCTCGGCTCAACAGGATGCTGAGCAATTAGTTCTTCGGGCAGCTCATAAAAAAAGTCACTTTTCTTCATCATAGTTATCGTCTGTAAAAATGGAAAGCTGCGCGCTTTTCGTGTCGGAAATTTTTTTGCCGAGATGCTTGTAGCATTTAGGCAAACAAACTCTGCCCCTAGGAGTCCTTGCAATAAACCCTAGCTGCAAGAGATATGGTTCATAAACGTCCTCGATTGTGTTTGCGTCTTCCCCCGTAGCCGCGGCTATCGTGTCAAGTCCCACAGGACCGCCGTTAAACTTTTCAATCATGGCGGTGAGTACGTTCAAATCAACGTTGTCGAGACCTATTGCGTCGACGCCTATTGTGGTAAGAGCAAAATCCGCAATTTCTTTTGTGATTACGCCTTTTCCCTTTACTATCGCAAAATCCCTCACGCGTTTAAGCAGTCTGTTTGCAATACGCGGAGTTCCTCTGCTCCTTTTTGCTATTTCGTAAGCGCCGTCTTCGTCAATTTCTGTTTTAAGCATGTTTGACGAACGGGTAACAATTTCGGCAAGCTGACTAACCGTGTACATTTCAAGCCTTGCGTGAACACCGAACCTGTCACGTAGCGGAGAAGTAAGCATGCCGGCTTTTGTAGTCGCTCCGACAAGGGTAAACTGGTTTATGTTAATCCTTACGCTCCTTGCGCTAGGACCTTTGCCTACAATAAAGTCCAAAGCATAGTCTTCCATTGCAGGATAAAGAATTTCCTCAATCGAGTGATTGAGTCTGTGAATTTCATCTATAAAAAGGACGTCGTTTTTTTCGAGGTTTGTAAGTATTGCCGCCAAATCCGCAGGCTTTTCGATAGCCGGTCCGCTTGTTACGGTAAGACGGCTGTTCATTTCGGTAGCGATAATGTGAGCCAAAGTAGTTTTGCCGAGTCCCGGAGGGCCGTAAAGCAAAACGTGGTCAAGCGCTTCGCCGCGAGATTTTGCCGCCTGAATGTAAATTTCGAGGTTGCTTTTGATTTTGTCCTGACCGATAAAAGACGACATACTTTTCGGACGCAAAACGTTTTCAACGTCGTTGTCGTCAATCTGCATAGTACTGGTAATCAATCTGTCTTCCATTTTTACCTCGCGTTTTTAAGTGCGAACTTAATAATGTCTCCCGCTTCAGAAAGTCCCGCTTCCACTGCGTGTTTAACTCTGTTTTCCGCATCGTTTTTAGCAATTCCCATGGAAATAAGCAAAGCAACTGCGTCGTTTTCCTCACTGTTGAAGGAATATTCCTGACGAGCGATTTCAACAGTATCGCCTACAGGCACTACTTTTTCGCGAAGTTCGAGCACAATCCTTTCGGCTGTCTTTTTGCCTATGCCTTTTACCGAAGAAAGCAGTTTTACGTTTCCCGTGCAAATAGCCGACAGCAAATCGGTTACGCTGCAATTAGACAAAACGGAAAGAGCCATTTTGCAACCTATACCGCTTACCGAAATAAGTTTTAAAAACAAATTTTTTTCATATTTGTCCGCAAAACCGTACAAAGTCAATCCGTCCTCGCGAACTTGAAGATAGGTAAAAAGCTGTGTTTTTTGTCCCTCAACACATTTTTGAAGTGTAAAATCAGAAACGGACACTTCAAAACCGATGTCTCCGCTTTGAATGAGAATTGTATTTTCCTCAACGGAAACGACGTTTCCGCAAATAAAACCTAACATAAAACCTCACAAAGAAAACTGGTCTGCCATGCGGTTTGTCTGCGCATGGGTAAGCGCAATGGCCAAAGCGTCCGCGGCATCGTCGGGGCGCGGAATGGACTGCAAATGCAGATAAACTTTCACCATTTCCTGAATCTGTCTTTTTTCCGCCCTGCCGTAACCTGTCATAGCCTGTTTGATTTGAAGCGGAGTGTATTCGTAAATTCTTCCGCAAGCGTGAATGCTGGCAAGCAAAATTATGCCTCTGGCGTGAGCAACGTTAATACCCGTCGTAACGTTCTGGACGAAAAACAATTCCTCGACGGCAATCTCGTCAGGCTTGAATTTATTTATTATTTCAGTCATAGAATCGTAAATCATAGCCAAACGCACTGCGATGTTTTCATTTTTAGGCGTTGTAATGACTCCGTAATCCACAGCTTTGCTTTTGTTACCCGAAGTGTCGATTACGCCGTAACCGATAGTAGCATACCCCGGGTCGATTCCTAAAATACGCATATATTTAATAATAAATTCAAAAAGTCAATAAGTCAATAAAAAACAAAGGCGGGTTTGCCCCGCCTTAAAATCATTCTTCGTCAGGAAGTTCGACGTTGTGATAAACGTTTTGAACGTCGTCGTTGTCATCGAACATATCCAACATTCTTTCAAATTTTTCAAGCTGTTCAGCGGAAAGTTTCACGGTATTTTGCGGAACCCACTCCACTTCAGCGTTGATAAAGGTAACGCCTTTGTCTTCGAGGCATTTTCTTACGACGGAAAAATCAGCGGGAGAAGTCAGAACTTCAAACATATCGTCCTCGACCTGAACGTCGTCTGCGCCGCATTCGATAGCCATTTCGTAAATTTCGTCCTCGGAAAGTCCGCCGTCCCTGTTGCATGCGATAACGCCCTTTTTGTCAAACATAAAGGACACGCAGTTGGTTGTACCCATGCTTCCGCCGCCTTTATCGAAAGCGCAGCGAACGTCGCCCGCAGTACGGTTTTTGTTGTCGGTAAGCGTTTCGACGATAACGGCAGAGCCGCCGATTCCGTAACCTTCGTATATCATATTTTCGTAGTTGATGCTACCGAGCTCACCGCTTGCCTTTTTGATGCTGCGTTGAATATTGTCGTTAGGCATATTGTTCGCCCTTGCCTTTACGATAACGTCGTAAAGTTTTGAGTTAATGCTAGGGTCAGGACCTCCGGCTTTAACTGCGACGGCAATTTCCCTTCCTATTTTTGTGAAGATTTTGCCTCTCAACGCGTCACTTTTGCCTTTTTTGTGTTTAATATTCGCCCATTTGCTGTGACCTGACATTATTTCCTCCATTTGTCGCGGTTGAGCTGATACATGATTATACCCGCACTTACCGCAACGTTAAGCGATTCCAGATTGTTTTCCATAGGAATTCTGACGGTATTTATCGCCAAAGACGCCAATACGTCCGAAACCCCCTGTCCTTCGTTCCCCAAAATCAAAATATGCTCTCCGCAGGAAAACTCAAAGATGTTTTCGCCTTGCATGTCGGCGCAGATAATCTTTTTGCCGCCGAAATTTTTTACAAACTCCTCTTCCGAAGTCTCGATGAAATTGAGCATGAACTGTCCGCTCATTCCGCTTCGAAGTGATTTAGGCGAAAACACGTCGGCGCAATCAATCAAAAAAACGTCGTTGTATCCCGTCGCGCATGCCGTACGGATAATCGCGCCTATGTTTTTCGGATCCTGAATCCTGTCGAGAAGCAAAGCGTTTCCGCCGCAATAAGGCTTTTTGTCCGGCAATTTTGCCACGGCGACGACACCTTGATTGGTTTTTGTGTCGCTTAGTACCTTCATGACTTCAGGCGAAACTTCGACGACTTCACAACCGTATGAAGAAAAATCGGCTTTAACGTCTGCGGAAACAAAAACCTTCTGCACCGCTATCCCATGCCTAAAAGCGTCAAAAATAAGCTTTTGACCTTCTATCAAAAAAAGCCCCTGTTCTTTACGACCTTTTTTGTCATTAAGTTTTGAAGCCGCCAAAATTGCGGAATTTTGTTTTGAGGTTATCATATAAAAAGTTGAGCCTTCGATTGAAGGCTCTTAAATTACTTGATTGCCGATTTTGCGGCAGCTGCAAGTTCTGCAAAAGCTTTAGGGTCGGAAACAGCGATTTCGCTGAGCATTTTCCTGTTGAGCGAAATGTTTGCGACTTTCAAGCCGTGCATCAAAGTGCTGTAAGACATACCGTTTGCTCTTGCAGCGGCGTTGATACGTGTAATCCAAAGTGAACGGAAATCCCTTTTACGAAGTTTTCTTCCTACGTAAGCGTAGTTTTGTGATTTCATAACCGCTTCGCGAGCAATGCGGTAGTTTGATTTTTTAAGACCGAAATAGCCTTTAGCGAGTTTAATTATTTTTCTGCGTTTTTTTACGCCGTTAACAGCTCTTTTAATTCTCATAATCAGACACCTCTCTTCTCATCAATAAGGAAGCAATTGCTTCATAGTTTTAGCTTGTGTTTTGTCAACATAAGCAGGACCGCGCAAACCGCGAGTTCTCTTAGTGGTCTTTTTAGTAAGAATATGGTTTTTGCCCATTTGTGCTCTTTTTACTTTACCGGATTTTTTCACGCTGAAACGCTTTTTAGCGCCGCTGT
Organism: uncultured Clostridia bacterium; assembly: GCA_944336125.1. Lineage (GTDB taxonomy): Bacteria > Bacillota > Clostridia > Christensenellales > CAG-314 > Heteroclostridium. The sequence continues at coordinate 67,202 of CALVLA010000002.1, forward strand.
GAGATTTTACTTTTGGCATAATTTATCCTCCAATGTATTTTATTTGTTGTTTGCAGGGGCAAGGATCATAATGATGCTTCTGCCCTCGGTAGCCGGTTTCTTTTCCATAACGGCCACTTCTTTAAGGTTTTCGAAGAAATCGTTCATAACTTCGACGCCCTGACTTGCGAAAGCAGTTTGTCTTCCGCGCATTCTGAGTGTAACTTTAACCTTGTTGCCTTCCTTCAAAAACTTAGCGGCGTTTTTAGCCTTGATGTTGATATCGTTTACGTCGATAGTCATTGAAAGTCTGACTTCCTTAATTTCAACGATTTTCTGATTTTTTCTGGCTTCTTTTTCGCGCTTAATCTGTTCGTAACGGTGTTTGCCGTAATCCATAATTTTGCAAACTGGCGGCTGAGCTGTAGGAGCGATTTTTACCAAATCGAGTTCAGCCTCATCTGCAAGGCTTTGAGCTTTGGCAATAGGCATAATTCCCAGCTGTTCACCGTCGGCACCAATCAATCTGACTTCTCTGTCCTGAATTTGATTGTTAATTTGAAGTTCTTTAATAGGTCTGTTCCTCCCCAAAAAAAATTGTGCGGAAGAATTTTCCGCACAAAACAAAGCGTCCGAAAAGACGTAAATTCAATGTTTCAAAACCAGACAAAACGAAATTCGTATGGTGAGAGCGGAAAACTCTACTTTGACCTTAGTATATTAACAAAACCGTCGACATTTGTCAACGGTTTTGAATGAATTAAACTTCCAAATTTCTGGTTTTAACGTCTTCGAGCATTTTTTTGAGAAGCTCGTCAACCGATTGCTGACCGAGGTCGCCGAGTTTTCTGTGTCTTACCGAAACAACGTCGTTTTCCACTTCCTTATCGCCCAAAATCAACATGTAAGGCACTTTTTCAAGCTGCGCTTCCCTGATTTTGTAACCGATTTTTTCGTTTCTGTTGTCCACTTCGGTACGAATTCCGAAGAGTTCGAGTTTCTCCCTTATTTCCTCTGCTTTTTCAGCCGCTCTGTCTGTGATACTCAAAACTTTGACCTGAGTAGGACTGAGCCAGAAAGGCAAAGCTCCCGCATATTTTTCGAGAAGCAAAGCGATTGTCCTTTCGTAGCAGCCGATTGAAGTACGGTGAATAATGTAAGGATTTTGTTTTTCGCCGTTTTCGTCAACGTAAGTCATGTTGAAGTTTTTAGCAAGGAACATATCAATTTGAATAGTAATCAAAGTGTCTTCCTTACCGTAAACGTTTGAAATCTGAATGTCGAGTTTAGGACCGTAAAAAGCAGCTTCGCCTTTTGCTTCGGTATATTTGATGCCGATGTGATCGAGGATGGTTTTCATCATGCTTTCGGCTTTTTCCCAAACTTCAGGTTCGTCGATGTATTTTTCCTTATCTTCAGGATCCCAACGCGAGAATCTGAAAGTAAGGTCTTCATACAATCCCACGCTCTTCATTACGTATTCGATAAGGTTCAACACTCCCCTGAACTCTTCTTCAACCTGCTCAGGAGTGCAAATGAGGTGACCTTCGCTTATGGTAAACTGACGTACGCGAATAAGTCCGTGCATTTCACCGCTGCTTTCGTTTCTGAAAAGCGTCGAAGTTTCGCCGTATCTTATAGGCAAATCACGGTAGCTTTTGAGTCCGTTGTTGTAAATAGTGTATTGGAAAGGACAAGTCATTGGCCTAAGGGCAAAAACTTCCTTGTCTTTTTTCTCGTCGCCTATGACAAACATTCCGTCAAGGTAATGATCCCAGTGTCCGGAAATTTTGTAAAGATTGCTTTTTGCAAGGAAAGGAGTCCTTGTCCTGACATAACCGCGTCTTCTTTCCTCGTCCTCAACGAAACGGCTGAGCGTCATGAAAAGCTGAGTACCCTTTGGCATCAAAAGCGGCAAACCTTGTCCTATGTTTTCGTCAGTCATGAAGTAGCCGAGTTCTCTGCCGATTTTGTTGTGGTCGCGTTTTTTTGCTTCCTCAACTTTTGCAAGATATTCGTCAAGGTCTTTTTTCTTTTCAAAAGCCGTACCGTAAATACGGGTGAGCATTTTGTTTTTTTCGTTTCCGCGCCAGTAAGCTCCGGTAAGCTGAGTGAGCTTGAAAGCTTTTACTTTACCGGTGGAAGGCAAATGCGGCCCTCTGCAAAGATCCGTGAAGTCCCCTTGAGTGTAAAAAGACACAACGTCGTCTTCAATATCCTCAACAAGCTCAACCTTATAAGGTTCGTCAAGCTTTTCGAAGTATTTTTCGGCGTCCTTTTTAGACATTTCGCTTCTTACGATAGGAAAATCCGCCTTGATGATTTTTTGCATTTCTGCTTCGATTTTAGGAAAATCTTCCTGAGTAAGGTTTGTTTTGAAATCAAAATCGTAGTAAAAACCGTTTTTGACCGCAGGACCGATTGCAAGTTTAGCCGTAGGATAAATCCTTTTTACCGCCTGAGCAAGAATATGGCTTGCAGTATGCCAATAAACCTGCTTGCCCTCGTCGTCGTTGAAAGTCAAAACTTTAAAATTGCAATCTTTATCGACAGACTGACTAAGCGAACAAACTTCGTCGTCTATTTTAACAGCCAAAGCGTTGCGGAACAATCCTTCGCTGATAGACTTAACTATTTCGCCTGCGGAAACACCTTTTTCCGCCTGTTTAACACTGCCGTCAGGCAAAGTTACGTTAATCATTTCGTTACCCCCAAACATAAAAAATAAAGCCAACTTCAACACTAAGGACGAATTAAAAAATCCGCGGTTCCACCTTAATTGTCAAAATTGACCACTCGAAAAACAAATTTCGCATTGTAAGCGTATGAAATATAATAAAGCGGTTTCGAAACATGACTCCGTTTGTCCTTTCACCCTCCGGACGCTCTCTGAAACTTCTGTCAAGTCCTACTTGTCTTTAAATTCATAATTTAATTGTATAAATTATTTTAGCACAGAAAAATTAATTGTCAAATGTTTTGCGGTTTAAAAAAACTTTTTTACGATGTTCAAAAACTCATCTGAATAGCTTTTTTCGTCGTAAATCAAAACCTTTTTGGGAGCAAGACAGATGAGATTGAACAAAACTTTTTCTTCCTGCGTCTTTTTTCCACCGACGGGGTTAATCATGGATATTTTTTTGCCTGCCTTGTCCAAAATTTCAATATCGCTGCCGTATTTGCAGATTTTTACGCCCTCTTCGCCGTGAGGAATAGCGTCAAGCAAAAACATCAAAAAGTCACCCGAAACCTTTTCGTCGGCAAGCACGATTGAGTTTTCCTTGGTAAGGTCAATAATCTCGTTCCACTTTTTTTTGAGTTCTTTGAGTCTGAAATCAAAAAAACCGTCAATGGCAATTATTTTTTCGTTTTCCAAACTTTTTTTGACAATTTTTTTGTCGTTGTTGCTGTCAAAAACCGTCATCGTGTTTAGCAAAGTTTTTATCAGCAGATTTTCGTTTTTTATGTTAAGTTTTGCTTTTAAATAATCGTACTTGAAGCCTATAGCATAAACTTCCGCCAAAGCCGAATAAATCGATTGCCGCAGTTTTTCTCCGTATCTGTTTTCACAGGCAAGCGACAAAAAAATTCTGTCGTCAACTTCCCTTCTGACAACAGCCGCTCCGCAATCCTTTACGACAGGCTTGACCTTGTCATAAAGATACTCCAAAAATTCCTTTTTGTTTGCATCTATACTTAAAGACGTTTCAAACATAACTCCCCCTCATACTCATACACATAGTTTATGCGGAGGAAAGCAATTTAATTAAAACAAAATAAAAAAGGAAGGATTTTCCTTCCTTTTTGTTACTCTGTCCTGAGAGCTACTACTGCATCTTTTTTCGCGGCAATTCTCGACGGAACAAGCCCCGCAATAAATGTCAAAAACATGCTTATCGCAACGAGTATCAATGCGTGCGTAGGCTTGAAGTAAACAAGTCCGTTTATCGTAGAAAGCGAGGTCAGCAAAATATTAAGCGGTATGGACAACAGGTAAGTAATCACTACTCCCAAAAAGCCAGCCACAAAACCTATGATGAGAGTTTCCGCATTGAATACCCTCGAAATGTCTTTTTTCCTTGCGCCGATACTCTTTAATATACCTATTTCCTTTGTTCGCTCCAGCACCGAAACGTAAGTTATGACGCCAATCATTATTGATGACACAACAAGCGAAATTGACGTAAAGGCAATGAGAACGTAGGAAATTGCGTTTACCAAAACGTTCATCGATTCAACCATAAGCCCCATCATATCGGAGTAATAAACTTTTGTGCGAGTTTCGGTAGGATCTGTTTCATCGATGCTATCATTGTACGCCGTCAGATGATCCTTTATCATTTCCTTGGATTCAAAGTCTTTCGGGTAAATGCTTATCGAAGTAGGCACTTCGCCGAGTCCGAGATAAGCCAAAGTTTTTTGGTAAAGCCTTTGAGCTTCTGCCTGAATTTCCTCATCCGAGCTTGACGTGGAAAGATTTTTTCTTGCCTCGTCTTCATACAAACTTCCCGTAAGACAATTTGTTTGAGGGTTAGCTTTTTGCCACTCCACAATTGTAGATGTTTCGGTTTTTGCCATATTCATGGCATACTCGCTGAGACTGCTGTGATAACCTACGGTAGATTTGATGGAACCTATTGTCGTGTCTTCGTTTACGCGGACGATACCCACTATTTTCAAAGTAAGGTTGCTGTCGTCGGCATAAGCATTTGTAGAAACGACTTCGTTGATAAAGTAATTTCTTCCGGGATATTTTGTGTAGCTAAGATCGTTTGACAAAAGCTTAAACTCCATCCCCATAAGTTCGTCGAAAGAGTAACTTGTTCTGTCTCCCGTGTCGATACCGAGGTTTTGCAAAAATTCCATATCAGTAATTTGGTTAAACTCGTCGACGACAAGCACAAGCTCGTCTTTTTTTGTCGGCAAATGACCTTTCAAAACGTCATACTGCGAATTTATAAATTCCTGATTGTCCACAATCTGCACCCAGCTGCTTCCTATCCTCATGTGTCCCTTGACGGGAACTCCCATGATACTGAAATCTATGGTTTGTGAGCTGTAAATATTGAGACTTGTACCGTAAGAATATATGATGTCGTAATACAAATCCTTATCTATCGTTTTGATTACGTTATCAACGTATTCCTGAGTGATTTCGTTTTGTTTTGTCATGTTTTGCATTGCGTCCATGACTTTATTTACGTAAACTTCCTCAACTTCGGGATATTTTTCATCGCTAGGCAGCTGCATGATTTCAAGCAGACTTGTCAAATCCGTACTTGACGAAGCTATTGTCAGCGGAAAAGACGACAAAGTGTCAGTCTGCATTTTGTCAATGTATGCGTTAAAACCTGTTGACAAAGCAAGAATCAACGCCACGCCTACAATACCTATGCTTCCGGCAAAAGAGGTAATAAAAGCCCTCACTTTTTTGGTAAAAAGGTTTTTCAGCGACAGATTAAACGCCGTAAAAAAGGACATCGCCGTCTTTTTAGGCCTTTTTTGAATGTTTTCCTCTACTTTTTTATTGTCAATAGGATTACTGTCCGAAACAACTTCACCGTCGGCAAGTTTGATAATTCTGTCGGCATATCTGTTCGCCAACTCCGCGTTGTGAGTAACCATTATGACAAGGCGCGTTTTTGAAACTTCCTTCAAAAGTTCCATAATCTGCACACTGGTTGTGCTGTCGAGTGCCCCCGTCGGCTCGTCGGCAAGAATTATGTCAGGGTTATTCACAAGTGCTCTGGCGATTGCCACCCTTTGCATTTGTCCGCCCGAAAGCTGGTTAGGTTTTTTGTTAAACTGTGTTTCAAGTCCGACTTCGGTAAGAGCCTTTTTTGCCCGTTCCTTTCTTTCCGCAGCTCCGACGCCGCTAAGCGACAAAGCCAGTTCGACGTTTTCCAACACGGTCAAATGCGAAATAAGGTTGTAACTTTGAAAAACAAAGCCGATTGTAGAATTTCTGTAAGCGTCCCAGTCACTGTCTTTGTACTGTTTGGTCGAAATTCCGTTTATTACAAGGTCGCCTTGGGTGTATTTATCCAATCCGCCGATAATGTTAAGCATCGTGGTTTTTCCGCACCCCGACGGACCCAAAATCGCAACCATCTCGCTTTCGCGAAACTCAAGTGAAACGTTTTTCAGCGCGTGAACCTCAAAGTCCCCCGCACTATAAATTTTTTCTATATTTTTGAGTTTCAGCATAAACTACTCCAAAAAATATTTGCCACAATTAAAGCAAAAACAGCTTGATTTGTCAACTAAATTGCAAACCCGAATAAGTATTGACCAAAAAAGAAAAAACCACAACTGACTGTGGTTTTTTCTGGTGCCGAAGGTCGGGCTCGAACCGACACGGTCTGTTAGGACCGAGGGATTTTAAGTCCCTTGCGTCTGCCTATTTCGCCACTCCGGCAATAAAAAACTTGAATCAAAAAATTGATTCAAGTTTGTGGAGGCACCACCCAGATTTGAACTGGGGCGTAAAGGCTTTGCAGACCTCTGCCTTACCGCTTGGCTATGGTGCCGTATGGAGCGGGAGACGAGATTCGAACTCGCGACATTTGCCTTGGCAAGGCAACGCTCTACCACTGAGCCACTCCCGCGCATTGCTTTATAAATGGTATCAAAAAAACCTTAATAAAGCAACTGTTTAAATCAATTTTTGAAAAAATTATTCTGCGGAAATAATGTAATAGTACAAAGGCTGACCGCCGTACTGAGTAATAAACTCCACGTCAGGGAATTGTTCTTCAAGTTTTTCTGCAAGTTCCGACGCTTTTTCTTCTTCGGTGTCTTTTCCGTAGTAGATTGTGATGAGCTCCGTATCGGCGTCAATCATCTTTTCGATAACTTTATATGCAACGTCTTCCGGATTTTTTCCTTTTGAGCAAATTTTGTCGCCTTCAAGACCGATAATATCGCCCTGTTTAAGGGAAAGACCGTCGATATTGGTATTTCTTACCGCATAAGTAACGCTTGCGCTTCTTACCGTCGAAAGCGCTTTTGTCATGGATTCGAGGTTAACGTCGACTTTTATCTGCGAGTTGTAAGCAAGAATCGCGGCAAGTCCCTGAGGAACGTCCTTACTAGGAACGACGTAAACGTTTCTGTTAGGAACAAGTGCCCTTGACTGTTCTGCCGCAAGGATAATGTTTTTGTTGTTAGGCAAAACGATGACGGATTCTGCGTTTATTCTGTTGATTGCTCTTGCGATGTCGTCTGCCGAAGGGTTCATTGTCTGACCGCCTTCGATAACTTGGTCGGCAAGCAAATCCTTGAATATTGCCGAAAAACCGTCGCCCGCGCAAATTGACAAAACGCCCAAAGGTTTTTTGTTTGCTTCGTACTGCGCTTTGAGAACCCTGTTCTGCTCCAGCATGTTTTCGATTTTGATTTTGTCGATTTCGCCGAGAGTCAACGCATAGCTCAAAGCTTTGCCCGGTTTATTTGTATGTACGTGAACCTTAATAAGTTCAAGGTCACCGATAACGATAATCGAGTCGCCTATCGTGTTGAGATATTCTCTCAATCTGTCAATATCGGCGAGAGTTGTCTTTTTAAAAATGTTGATGACGAAAAATTCGGTACAATAAGCAAACTCGATGTCGTCAAGCGACATGATGTCAGGAGTGCCGAAATCGTGTTCAGGAGGGTTAAACGCCTGCAAATTCGGAGTTGCCGCGCCTATTTCTTCAGCCCCTTCGATTTCCTCACCGAGGTATCCTTTCAAAAGACCTTTAAGTATGCAGACAAAACCGTATCCGCCCGAGTCGACTACGCCTGCCTTTTTCAATACGTCAAGCATATCGGGAGTCTGTGCCAAAATTTCTTCGCTCTTGGCAATGAGACTTTCCATAAAGCTTATTATATTAAGTGACTTTTTAGCAATTGACTGCGCGTGTTCGGCGGTAACTCTCGCAACGGTAAGAATCGTACCTTCTTTAGGTTTGTTAACCGCGCCGTAAGCTACTTCAACGCCTGTTTTCAAACCTTTTGCAAAAAGTTTTGTATCGATTTCACCGTGCGAAGCAACCGTGCTTGCCAAACCTTTGAGCAGCTGTGAAAGAATAACGCCCGAGTTTCCCCTTGCTCCTCTGAGCGCGCCTTTCGAAAGAGCGTTGCAAATATCTTCCATCGAATTGGAGGAAACCGCACCGATTTCCTTAATTGCCGAGTTGATGGTAAGCGACATGTTAGTACCGGTATCGCCGTCCGGAACAGGAAATACGTTAAGCGAGTCCACCTGCGCTTTATTGACTTCCAGCATTTTTGCGCCCGAAATCAACATTTTTTTGAACATAGGCGCCGAGATGGTCTTGTCGACCTGTATTCTAGCAGACATAAAAACTCCTGAAAAAAAATCAAACTAAATTCTGACACCGACGACGTGAATATTGACGGCATTAACAACCATGCCGGTAAAATTTTCAACGCCGTATTTGATGGTGTTGCGCAAAGCATCGCTGACGGCTTCGATAGAAAGACCGAACTTTAAAATGACAAAAACGTCAATGGTAATTCTGCCTGCTTTGGTAGTAACTCTGACGCCCCTGCCGTCGTTCTTTTTGCGGAACAAATCTGCAACAGAATCCGCGAACTTTTGCGGAACTTTGTCAACCACGCCGTAACATTCGAGAGCGAGTTTGCCTACGATATTGGCGACGACGTCGTCTGAAACGGTAATTGCACCGTAACCGTTTGAAGTTCTGAGTGCCATTTGATTCCTCCCCAGTATGATTTGCTTAAAACATTTTACAATAAAACGAAATATTTTACAACTGAATTTTAATTTTATATTGTCAATAAAGACAAAAAATAAACAATGTCACGAAAAATAAATAAAAGTAGGCAAAAATCGTTGCAAAAAAATAATTTTGATGCTATTATTTTACAGTTAAATCAATCATACGGGAGGTGACATCAATGTCCAGAGTATGTGCTATCTGCGGTAAAGGCCAAATGACGGGTCACAAAGTCAGTCACTCAAACAGAAAATCAAATCGCGCATGGAAAGTAAACGTGCAAAAGGTTAAAATTGAAATTGACGGCAAACAGTCCAGTCAATACGTTTGCACACGTTGCCTGCGTACTGCAAATAAAAACGACTAATTTAAATTTGACGTAAAAGCTCACAAATGTGAGCTTTTATTTTTTTGCCTATAGCGACAAGTTTGCTTGAAAAGTCCCCTGCTTTTTGGTAGAATGTGAAAACACAGAGGAAAAACTATGATTTGGGAATTTCAGCTTATCGAATTTTTGCAAAATCACGGAAGCGCTTTTTTCGATACATTTTGGTCGTTGATATCCATGTTCGGCGAAGAACTCATAATGATAGGAGTTATGGGTTTTTTGTACTGGTGCTACGACAAGGAAATGGCGAAATTTTTAGGTTACTCTCTTTTGACGTCGGTAACCTTAAACGGGCTTATCAAAAACATCGTGACTCGTGACAGACCTTTCGAACATCCTGAATGGAACATCGAAAACAAAAAGCCTTCTACGGCGGGCGGCTATTCTTTCCCTAGCGGACACTCGCAGGCAAGCGCGTCGCTTTTCGTTTCTTCGGCAATATGGCTTAAACGCAAATGGATGACTGTGCTTGCGATAGTCGTGCCTTTGCTTGTTGCCTTCAGCAGACTTTACCTGGGCGTACACTTTCCTACAGACGTAATCGCGGGACTGGCTTTGGGCACCGCTCTTTCGTTTTTGCTTTATTGGTTACATAATAAAGTGAAAGACAAATACATTTTGTATTTTGCCACTTTGATAATTTGCGCCGCAGGACTTTTTTACTGCAAAACAGAAGATTATTTTACCGCATACGGACTTATGCTTGGAACGCTCACGGGATTTTTGTTCGAAGGCAAATTCGTCAACTTCACTTTTGAAGTCAAATGGTGGAAAAAACTCATTCGCCTTGCAGGCGGCCTTGTCGTTTTGCTCGCCTTTTACTTTGGTCTTAAAGTTTTGTTCGACCTTATCCTCGAAGGCTCGCTTTACCTGAGAATGCTGAGATACGCGATTATGGCTTTTGCCGTCGTCGGATTGTATCCCGCTTTGTTTAAAAAATTCAATTTCTGATTTTTAAGAAAATTCGGTGAAAAAATGAAAAAACAATCGGATTTTATAAAAGGAGTTTACAACGGAATCCCCATAGCTTTGGGTTACATTCCGTTGGCTTTTTCTTTCGGAACGCTTGCCATAAAAGGCGGCTACGATTTTTGGGTACCTACCCTCATGTCAATGCTGTCTTTCACGGGAGCAGGACAAATGGCAGGAATTCAAATGATGGTTCAGGCCGCGTCTCTCATTTCGATTTTTTTGGTAAACCTTGTCATCAACGCGCGCTATCTTGTCATGTCGCTTTCGATGAATAATAAAATAACCGAAAAAATGTCGGTTTTTAAGCGTATTTTCATTTCATTCGGCATGACAGACGAAAACTTCACCATAGCATCTTTTTACACGGGAAAGCTGACTTTTCCCTTTTTCGCGGGACTAATTCTGACGTCATATACTGGCTGGATATTGGGTACTCTCGTAGGAGCCCTTCTCATGCAGCTTATGCCGGCAATTATTCAGGAAGCTTTGAGCATAACTATTTACGCAATGTTCTGCGGACTTCTTCTTCCCAGCGTAAAAAGAAGCAAAGCGGTAGCCGTCGTTACGGCAATCGCAATCGCTATTTCCTGCGCCTTTTACTTTATTCCGTTTTTGGCTTCGCTGCCTTCGGGAATAAACATCATCGTCCCTACCGTCGTTGCCGCAGCGATAGGCGCGCTTGTCTTCCCTATGCCGCAGGAAGAAGAACAAACTGATTCAATAAAAAATGAGGAGGCAAAAGAAAATGAGTGACTTGACTTACCTTCTCCTCGCAATTGCGGCAATCAGTATTGCGGCTTTCATACCCAGAGTAATTCCTTTTCTCTTACCGAAAGGACGCATTAAATCACGGTTTTTAAATTCTTTTTTGAATTATATTCCCTATTCGGTTCTCGGAGCCATGATTTTCCCTGCAATATTCTTCGCTACTTCAAGCCTTCTCGCTTCGATAGCAGGAACCGTCGTCGCAATTCTTTTGGCTTTCTGGGAAAAACGTTTAATCATCGTTGCACTGGGAAGTATTTTGATTACGGCAATCGTACTTGCGATAGTTTGATTTAAAATTAAAAACGCTTTGGCATTATGCCAAAGCGTTTTATTTTGCAATCTTGCGTAAAAACATCAATCTCAAAATACATTTGACGATTCTCGGCGGATTTAAACAAACGATTTTTCTCATCAATCCCTCCACGACTCGAACATTAACACTTTTCCGCTTTTTACTTCAAACTCAATCACTTCTTCCGTAGCCTTGTTTGAAATTCCTCGTGTACTGCCGCATTGCAGCACAAGATCTTCAAGCGGATAAAATAGTCCTTTTGAATTTATAATATGCGCGTCGCCGTCAAAGGGTACCAGAGAGATTGTACCATTTTTCAAAACTTTTTCTCTGACAACACCTTGTTTGATTGAAATTTGTTGAAAATCATCAATCAGTTTTACTTCTATGCCCTTTTTAATTCCGAAATCCAAAAGAGCGACGTTTCCGAAAAAATGATCGGCTCGCTTGCCGAAAGCACCGTAAACGTCAATTTGTTTTACGCCCTTTTCTTCAAGCACACTTACCGCAATTTCGCCGTCGGTTTCGTTTTTTTCAACGGGAAACCTCAAAACAGGCAAAGTGTCGGGAATATACCCCAAACTGTCAAAATCGCCTACAAGCAAATCTATTTTTATGTTTTTTTCCTTTGCCCACTCGTACGCTCCGTCAGCACACACAACAAAATCGTCTTTGCCGACATTTACTTTTTCGGGAGCAACGCCGTTTAGCAAAATTATTCCCTTCATCTTTTTCCCAGTTGTCTGACAATTTCTTTTTTGTCCTGCGCTTTAAAAAACGCATTGCCGGCCACTATGCAATTTACGCCGTGCGAAATTATTTCACGTGCGTTTTCGCCGTTAATTCCGCCGTCGCCCTGCAAAATAATGTCTTTTCCCTTTGCCATTTCGCAAAATTCGTCATATTTTTTCAAGGTGTCAAAAATAAACTTTTGTCCGCTGAATCCCGGTTCTACGCTCATTATCAAAGCAAGGTCAATCAAATCGAGATAATTTTTCATAACGGAAACGTCGGTTTTCGGTTTCAAAGCAAGTCCAGCTTTGCAGCCGACTTCTTTTATTTTTTTAAGAGTTGCCTCGACGTCACTGCACGCTTCATAATGCACCGTGATAAAATCCGCCCCGTTACGAGCAAACTCCTCGACATATTTAATAGGTTCGACAATCATAAGGTGGGCATCAATGACAAGGTCGGTTGCTTTTTTGACGTCACCCACCATTTTTTGACCGAAAGATATGTTTGGCACAAAAACCCCGTCCATAACGTCGCAGTGAATCCATTGCGCGCCCGAATCCTCTACCGATTTCAATGCGCCTTTTACGTCGGTAAAATCTGCCGACAAAAGCGACGGCGAAATAATTATCTCTTTCATTTGTGCAGCTCCTAAAATTTGTTTTTTTCAGCTTGTTTTATTTCTTCGTAAATGGTCAGATACCTTTCGTATCTGTTTTTGTTAAATCTGCCTTCCTCAACGGCTTTTTTGACTTCGCAGTCAGGTTCCGTTGTGTGAGTACACATGTGATATCTGCATTTTGCCTGCAACGTAGTCATGTCGGTATAATACAAATTAAGTTCCGACGACTTAACGTTTTTCAAATCCAAAAGCGAAAACCCCGGAGTGTCCACGACAAAGGTGTCTTTTTGAATTTCAAAAATCTGACTGTGCCTTGTAGTATGCTTTCCTCTTCCGGTTTTCATTGACACCGCGCCGACTTTTTGGTCGCTGTCGTTAAGTTTGTTTAAAAGCGAGGTTTTTCCAACCGCCGACTGTCCGCAAAACACGCAGGTTTTTCCTAATATTTGTTCTTTCAACAAATCAAGGTTTATTTCCTTTTCCGCGCTCACCGTCAAAACGGCTTCCGCCATTTCGCCGTATTCCTCGCGAACTCTTTTTTCAAACTCCTCGTCCACCAAATCGGCTTTGTTGATTACTAATACGGGACGTATATTTTGAATATAACAGTTTATGACGATTTTATCAACCAAATAAAAATCAGGCTTGGGAATACACGAAATAACTATTACCGCCACGTCGATATTCGCTATCGGAGGTCTTGACAGCTGGTTTTTTCGTTTTTCCGCGCTTTCAATTACGACTTTGCCGTATTCGTCAAATTTAAAAAAAACGTTGTCCCCTACAAGCAAATCGACGTTGTTGTATCTTATTTTTTTTCTGACCGCGGAGGGAAAAACCTGCCCCTCGTGAGAGAGGTAAAAAATTCCGCCTACTGCCTTAATTACTTTACCTTTCAGCATTTTTTTCGAGATAACTGTTTCTTAGCTGTCCGCAGGCGCCGTTTATGTCAACGCCCATTTGCCTTCTTATAGTTGCGGAAACGTTCATTTTTTCAAGCATTTCCAAAAATTTTTGAGCTTTGTCCTCTTTTGTGGCTTTCAAGCCTCTTTCTTTTACGGGATTTAGTCTTATGAGATTGATGTGACTTGAAAAACCCCTTACAAGTTCGGCAAGACGCCTTGCGTCTTTTTCCGAATCGTTTTGACCTTCAATCAAAGTGTATTCAAAAATCACCCTTCGTTTTGTCTTTTCGAAGTAATATTTTGCCGCCTGTGTAATTTCAGCGATAGAATACTTGTTTGCAATTGGCATAATTTCCTTTCGTCTTTCGTCATAAGGCGAGTGAAGCGAGATAGTCAGGTTTATCGGCAGTTCAAGGTCGGCAAACGCTTTCATTTCGGGAACAAGGCCGCAAGTAGAAAGAGAGATGTTCCTGTACGAGATATTAAGTCCTTCCGGCGCGTTGGCGTTTTTAAGAAATTTGACAACGTTTTCATAGTTGTCGAAAGGCTCGCCGCTTCCCATCAAAACGATGTTTGTGATTTCCCTTTTTTCGATCGTGCCGCCGTTTATTCTGTTTGCTACAATTACCTGCGCCAAAATTTCGCCCGCCGTAAGGCTTCTCACGAGCCCATTTAAGGTGGATGCGCAAAACTTACAGCCCATACGGCAACCTATCTGGGTTGAAACACACAAAGTTTTGCCGTATTTGTAATTCATCAAAACACCCTCTATCACGTTGCCGTCATAAAGTTTGTAAAGGTATTTTTGGGTTTTGTCCTTGGACACAAGTTTTGTTTCGATGTCAAGCGGCACCGCGATAAAGTTTTGTTTCAGCAGATTTCTGGTATTTTTGTCAATGTCCGTCATCCCGTCAAAATCAACGCCTCTTAAAACCCACTTGAAAACCTGAGCCGCTTTGTATTTTGGCAAATTGAATTTTGCAAGTTCCTCCGTCAGTTCGGAAAGGTTAAAATCCGCTAAAATTTTCATACGTTTTTCCTTTTGAGTCTGGCAATGAAAAAGCCGTCGGTTTTATCTCTGAAAGGCAAAAATTGAATATAGCCTTCTTTTGTTTTGGGAAAATCAAGTTTGATTTCGTCCACTTGAAAGTCAGGATTGTTTTTCAAAAATTCGTTTACGACAAAATCGTTTTCCTTTTTAAAAATCGTGCATGTCGAATAAACAAGCGTTCCGCCCTCTTTTACGTACTTTGAGGAAACCTTCAAAATTTTCGACTGAATTTTGCTTAGTTCAAAAATGTCCTGTTTTGTTTTGAAAAGCTTGACGTCAGGTTTTGACGACAAAACACCAAAACCGCTGCAAGGCACGTCGCACAAAACAACGTCGAAAGCATTTTTAAAACTTTCGTTAAAAACTGTGGCGTCGTTTACGCAAACCGACAAATCCGCGCCCATGCGTTTCGCATACTTTTCAATGAGTTTTGTCCTGTGCAAATGGATGTCACACGAAGTCACCTGATTTCCCATTTGCGCAAGATAAACGCTTTTTCCACCGGGAGCCGCGCAAACATCCAAAACTTTTTTGCCTTTTGCCGCAACTGCTTTGCAAACGTACATTGACGAAAGTGACTGCGGAGTAAACAGTTTTGTGTCAATCTTAAAAACTTGTCCGTCTGTATAAAAAGCGTCATCGAGAGTTTTTTGATGAAAAATTCCTTTTTCTTCAAGCAGTTTTTCAAATTCCTCAACCGAAATGATTTGAGTGTTTACTCTCACGTGCGTGAAGTTGTTTTCGTCATCGTGTGCCAAAATTTTTTCCGCAATTTCTTGGGTATAATCTTCCGAAATCATGTCGACAACCCAAAGCGGAAAAGAATAATATACCGACAAAAACTCTCGGCGGTTTTCAGGGTATTTTATGTTATTTTGCTTTACTGCATTGCTGATGTTTTTAAGCGTAGCGTTTACAAAACCTGACATTCCGCCTTTGCCCAACTTTTTCGTAAGCTCGACGCACTCGTTGACCACCACGGGAGCAGGAATCGAAAGATATAAAAAGCAGTAAACTCCCATTTGCAAAACGGGAAGCAATGACGGTTTTACGCTTTTTGAAAAGCTCTTTATTATATAAGAGAGCTTGATATTTTTGTCCACCACGCCGTAAACGAGTTTTGAGGTAAGCGGTTTTTCCTCAGGCGAAAGATTTTGCAAAAACTCGTTGAGCTCTTGCCCCGAAAAACTCTTTTTACGATAGATATTGTCTATACACTTGTACGAAGCCAAAAAACTGTTTCTCATTTTCCGAGGATATCGCCTGTTTTAATTTTTCTTCCGTTTATGAAATCTTTGAAGTTCAAAACTTTTCCGCCGGCAATCTGAACGGAAAGCAATTTGAGACTTCCCTTTCCGCAATTTACGATTAAACCGTTTTTGTCACAGCTTGCCACAAGACCGTTTTCACCTTCGATGCGATTTTCGCAAAATTCGCTCTTATAAATTTTAAAAACGTTTCCGTTTAAAAAAGTGTAAGCTACGGGATTCGGATTAAGCGCTCTTATGAGGTTGAAAATCTCTTGCGCACTTTTAGACCAATCGATAAAAGAAATCGAGTTGTCTATTTTTTTACAATACGTTGCTTCTTTTTCGTCTTGTTCACGAAGCGTCAAATTTCCTTTTTCCAACAAATCCAAAACTTCGCAAAGTTTTTCGCTTCCCAAATCGGCAAGTTTTTTCAAAACATCGCAAGCATTGTCCTCTTTTTCGATTTTAAGTTGCGTCTGAGCCGCGATGGGTCCGCTGTCCATTGCAAGCGCCGTTTTCATAATTGTGACGCCCGTAATTTCGTCGCCGTTCATGATAGAAAACTGAACCGGAGCCGCTCCCCTGTATTTAGGAAGCAATGAACCGTGAACGTTAAAAACTCCGTAACGAGGTAAAGACAAAATCTCTTGAGACAAAATCTGACCAAATGCCGCAGTGACAAAAACATCGGCATCAAGTTGCTTAAGTTCGTCAATACCCTGTTTGGAAACTTTTTCGAATTGCAGACAAGGCAAACCTTGTTGCAAAGCCAGTTGTTTTACCGGACAAACAACGACTTTGTTTCTGTTTCCCAAACTGTCTGGCTGACAGACGACCGCCGAAACAGTGTGATTTGTTTTTAAAAGATTGTTTAAAACGTCGGCTCCGAACTGCGGAGTACCGAAAAAAACTATTTTCATCTTCCTTTTCTCATATCAATGCGTTTTACCATCTTGTCTACAAACAAAACTCCGTCAAGATGATCCATTTCGTGCAAAATAACTCTCGCAAAATATCCTTCCGCTTTAAGGTTGTGTTTTTCGCCGAAACGGTCAAAATACTCTATTTCGATTTTTTCAGGACGCTTAACAAGCCCTCTGCAGTCGGTAACACTGAGGCAACCTTCGTTGTCAAGGCACTCGCCTTCGGAATAAATCAATTTAGGGTTAACAAGTTCAAAAAACTTATCCTCGTATTCAACTATTACGGCACGTCTCAACACGTTAACTTGCGGACTTGCGAGTCCCAACCCCGAAACATAGTCCAAAGTATCTTTAAGGTCGTCAAGCAAATCCCAAAGTCTTTGGTCGAATTTTTCGACAGGTTTGCAAATTTTTCTCAAGTTAGGGTCACCTTCGGTAATAATTTTTCGTGTAGCCATAATTCACCTCAATTCATGTTTTGCGGATTTTTTTCCACAAAAACGCTTACGTCTTTAAATTGTTTCACATCGGAAATTTCAAAAATTTTTTGAATCACCTCATGCGAAACGTTTCCCTTTGTTTTAATTAGAATTTGAAAACGATATTTTTTTTCAATACGTTTGACGGGAGATTTCATTTTTGTGACAAACAGAATTTCATCCCTTTCGTTTCTCAGCTCCTGAATAAGGGCAAATTGTTTGTTAAGCGTCGAAATGCAATTCTGCTCGTTTTCCCCCGAAAACAAAATTCTGATTACGGTAGCAAAAGGAGGAAAACCAGTCACTTCCCTTATGTTAATTTCTTTTTTGTAAAATCCGAGATAATCCTGCTTTGCCGCAAGCTGCAGCACCCAGTTATTCGGAGTAAATGTCTGCAAAACGACTTTGCCCTGCTTTTTATCTCGGCCGCTGCGGCCGCTGACCTGTGTCAAAAGCTGAAAAGTCCTTTCTCCCGCTCTGTAATCCTCAAAATGCAGACTTTGGTCGGCATCGAGAATACCGACGAGAGTAACGTCTTTGAAATCGTGCCCTTTTGCCACCATTTGAGTGCCGACAAGTATTTGGGCTTTTTTCTGCGAAAATTCTTGTATTATTTTTGAATGCGCTTCCTTATTTTTGGTAGTGTCAAAGTCCATTCGTAAAATGCCTACGTCGGGAAAAAGCGATTTTAGTTCGCTCACAACCCTTTCGGTGCCTATTTTGCCTTTTCTTATGAAAGGACTTTTGCACTCCGGACACAAGTCAAACATCCTGTAACGCTTTCCGCAGTAATGGCATTTGAGCAAATTTTCGTCGGCGTGATAGGAAAGGCTGACGTCGCAGTCAAAGCATTTTGCAGTATAACCGCATTTGGCGCACATGACAAAGGAAGAATATCCTCGTCTGTTCAAAAACAAAATTGCCTGATTTCCCTTTTTAATAGTGTCTTTAAGCTCGTCGAAGAGCCTTTGGGACAAAAAGCTTTTGTTTCCGCCTCTAAGCTCTTTTGCCATGTCCACGATTTCCACTTCGGGAAGAGGCCTGTTGTTTATTCTGTTTTTAAGTTGTATAAGAAAAATTTCGTTGTTTTGTGCCTTGAAAAAAGTTTCCACCGAAGGTGTTGCAGAACCCAACACCAATTTGGCTCTGTTGAAATTTTTTCTGAAAGCAGCGATGTCGTAAGTGTTGTATCTCGGATTAGATTCACTTTGATAGCTTGAATCGTGCTCCTCATCAATGATAATTACCCCGACATTTTCAAGCGGAGCAAAAACCGCGCTCCTTGCTCCCAAGGCGATTTTGGCTTCACCTGTTTTCAAGCGCAACCACTCGTCGTATCTCTCACCCGCCGAAAGTCCGCTGTGCAAAATCGCGACCTGTTCACCATAGCGAGTACGGAAAAGTTTGAGCATGTTGGGTGTCAGCGAAATTTCGGGAACAAGCATAATTGCCGTCTGATTTTTAGTCAAAATACTATCTATGACAGACATATATATCTCTGTTTTACCACTTCCCGTAACACCAAACAGCAAAAATGTATCTTTTTCGCTATTTAATATGGTTTCGATAGCATTTTTTTGATCTTGGGTATGAATAAGCTCAGTTTTATTTCCGATGAGGTTTTTGTAAGGAATTCGGTTTTGTTTTTCTTCTTTGACCGTCAAAAACCCCTTCTGTTCCAACGCCCTTATGCTGGCAGCACCGTATTTCTGACTAAGCTGAGTAAAATTGCCTTTTTCGTTTTCAGTCAAAAATTCAATGAGAGCTTTTTGATTTTTTGCCGATTTCGAAAGAGACGAAAGCATTTCCTCTTTCGGCAAATCCTTGTTTATGTATGCGACTTTTATTTTAAGCGATTCAATCCTTCCGCCGCGCATTTGCGAAGGCAAAAACAATCGGAGCGCGTCTATTAACCTGATGTGCAGCTCCGATACCATAAATCGCATGAGCGAAAGCATTTCGTCGTTTATTGTCACAAAGTCATCGAGTACTTTTGAAATTTTTTTAAGTTTTGTTTCGTCGACGTTACTCTGCTCTTTTTTGTTTATTACAAAGCCTTCGATGTTTCTCTTTCCGAACGGAACGCTTACTCTTGACCCGACTTTTACACTTTCGTCGCCGATGTAATCAAACACGCGATCGACTTCGCTGTTGGAGATGTCAACGATTACTTCAAAAATCATTTTTTATCTCCAAAAATTTTGTCGATTATGAGGTTTGCGAGTTCCGCTTTCGACATCAAAGGATAATCAACGGAATGTTCGTTTTTATCTATAATAGTAACTATATTTGTTTCGTAATTAAATCCCGCGCCCTCTTTTGTCACGTCGTTTGCCACGATAAAATCAGCATTTTTGCTTTTAAGCTTTGAAAGCGCGTTGTTTTTGAGATTTTCGGTTTCGGCGGCAAAAGCAACCAAAACCTGCTTGTCATTTTTGTTTTCGCCAACGTATTGCGCGATATCCACGTTTTTAACAAGTTCCAGCGTTATTGCCTTGCCTTTCAGCTTGTTTTTGATTTGGTCTTTTGTTTTGTAATCGCAAGGCGCCGCAGCCATGACAAAAGCATCGAAGTCATTGATATTTTCGCTTACCGCGGCAAACATCTCGTCGGTAGTTCCGACAAGCTTGATTTTAATGTTTTCAGGCAGTTCACAGCTGTGTCCGCCCATGACAAGCAAAACGTCTGCTCCTCTGTCAGCGGCATTTTTTGCCAATTCGCAGCTCATTTTCCCGCTGGAATAATTTGTCAGGCATCTTACGCCGTCAAGCGGCTGTGACGTAGAACCTCCGGTGATAAGTATTTTTTTGCCCTTAAGGTCCTTTTTGAAATTAAGTTGCCTTACTATTTCGTCAACGATATCTTTCGGTTCAGCCATTTTGCCCTTACCTACGTCACCGCAGGCGAGCCTTCCCGAAACAGGTTCTATAAACAAAAAACCGCGTTTTTTCAAAACAGCGATGTTTTGTTGCACTGCTTCGTTTTCGTACATGGCAGTATTCATGGCAGGAACCAACAATACTTTACTTTTTGTTGCCATTACGGTAGTAGAAAGCATATCGTCGGCTATTCCGCAGGCAATTTTTCCGATAATATTTGCCGTAGCGGGAGCAATCACAAACAAATCAGCTTTTTTTGCAAGCGAAACGTGTCCGACTTCCCAAGGGTGATTTCTGTCAAATGTGTCGGTTACTACAGGTCTATGAGAAAGTGTTTCGAACGTCAGCGGCGCAACAAATTCGGTTGCGTTTTTTGTCATTATAACGTCGACATTTATGCCGAGTTTGACAAGTGACGACACGATTTCGCACGATTTATAGCAGGCTATTCCGCCGGTTACTCCCAAAACTACGTTTTTTTGCATATTATTCCTTAACGATTTTGATTTTTCCTTCGTAAAGTTCTTCTGCGGCAAAAGAAATTGTTTTTACGTTTGTAGCAATTTCATCGTTTGCCTGCATCTGGTTGAGCTGTTTTGCCCTTTTTGTAACGGCACAGCACAATACATACTTGTTTCCGGCGATTTCAGTAAGTTCGTCAATAGGTGGTTTTGTTACCATAATTATATCCTCCCGATAATTTCCTTTATCTTATTTACAGCGTTTTCTATTTCATCGTTTACTACGACGTAATCGTACTTTTCCATTTGGCTAAGCTCTATTTCGGCTTTTGCCATACGTTTTTTGATTGTTTCCTCCGTTTCGCTTCCGCGCGAACGAAGCCTGTCAATCAAATCGCTCTTTTTAGGCACAGTGAGAAAAATCAACACGCTCTCCGGCATTTTTTCTTTTACCTGAAGTGCTCCGACAGGCTCAATTTCCAAAATTACGTTTTTGCCTTCATTGATATTGTCCAAAACAAACTTTTTTGGCGTACCGTAATAATTGTCAAAGTGCTGGGCACACTCCAAAAAACCGTCCTCTTGTTTTGTTTTTAAAAAATTTTCCTTGTCGGTAAAAAAGTAACTTATGCCCTCTTTTTCGTCGGCCCTGGGACTTCTTGTCGTCATCGAAATCGACAACACCAATTGAGGCATTTCTTGCAAAAGTCTTTTGCATACTGTCCCTTTTCCCGCGCCCGACGGCCCCGACAAAATAAACAATTTTCCTTTCATCTTTTGCTCTTCCATTTTTATTCGGCATTTTGTACTTGCTCACGTATTTTTTCGATTTCGTTTTTAAGCGACAACGCAATCGAATTCAGTTGAGCATTGTTTGATTTTGAGCAAATGGTATTTGCTTCGCGGTTAAGTTCCTGCACCAAAAAGTCAAGCTTTCTGCCTGCGCAATCATCCTCGCCGATAAGTTGCCTGAAATGACTCACGTGACTGAAAAGTCTTGCAATCTCTTCATCGATATTCGACTTGTCGATAAAAAACGCGACTTCGTTCAAAAATTTGCTTTCGTCATAATCGACGTCAGCCAAAGCTTCGCTAATGCGGATTTTAAGCTTTTCAGAATATTCTTCCGCAACGTCAGGCGCTTTTTCCTTAATTTGAACGACAAAGTTTTCTACGTTGTCAATCCTCGAAAGCAAGTCGTCTTTTATCTTTTCTCCTTCGAAACGTCTCATTTCATTAAGGTCGTCGCAAGCTATCGAAACGGTTTTGGACACCAGGCTTTTCAAAAATTCCTCGTCCTCTTCGGATGCAACCGCCTTTAACACATCAGGAATGCGCATGAGAGAATTGAGTGTGAAATCGTTTTGGATGCCTTTGAATTTTTCCGCAAGCTGCCTTGCGGCTTCAACGTACCCCGCTGCCAAACCGAAGTCAATGTCAACGTGCTTTTCCTTTTCACTTTTGTCGGAATAATTGACATAAACGTCGATATGACCGCGCGAAACGTTTTGAGCTATCGTTTTTCTCAAAATATCTTCGCAGCAACTGAAAATTTTTGGCATTTTGATGTTCAAATCCAAAAATCTGTGGTTTACCGCTTTAAGTTCAATGGTAAGTTCGCGTCCTTCGCATACGACGTTTGCCTTACCGTAACCTGTCATACTGTACATAATGACCTCATTTTATTGAACAATAATTATAGCATATCGGCAATTTTTTTTCAAACTTTTTGAAAAAATTTCACGATATTTCGCTTTCAAAACGCTGTTCGTCCCAAATTTCGATATTAAGCGATTTTGCTTTTTCGAGTTTGCTGCCCGCGTTTTCTCCCACTACCACCAAATCGGTGCTTTTCCCTACCGACGACTGAACTTCCGCACCCATTTCACGCAAAATTTCACTAGCTTCGCTTCGTGAAAACTTTGAAAGCGACCCAGTTAAAACAACTTTTCGTCCGCTGAGCTTTCCTGTCTTTTTTTGATATGTCGGATTTATGCCGAGATTTTTCAAAGTTTCGAGCATTTTGACGTTGTCGTTGTTTAAAAAATACTCGCGTATGCTTTCTGCCACAATCTGCCCTATGTCACGTATTTGCGAAAGTTCCTCAACAGACGCTTGCGACAGTTTTTCGATACTGCCGTATTTTTCCGCAAGGTCTGCCGCAGTTTTTTGACCGACGTTTTCGATACCCAAAGCAAAAATAAATTTTTCGAGCGTAACGTTTTTGCTTTTTTCAATCGCGGATAAAGTGTTGTTTATTTTCTTTTCCTTAAATTTATCTAGCTTTGACAAATCCTCTTGAGTAATCGTATAAAGTTCGGCAACGCTTCTTAAACCCAACACAGAATAAAAAGCTTCAGCCGTTTTGTCCGAAATTCCCTCTATGTCGCAAGCGTTTTTTGAACAGTAATGTACAAACTTCTGAACAATTTGAGGCTTGCAGTTAAGTGAATTTACACAAAACAAGTTTGCGCCGAATTCTGTAAGACGACTTGCGCAGCTAGGACAAAATTCCGGTTTTAAAATATCTTTGCTGTCAGGCGTATGCTCAACAACAGACATTACTTCGGGTATTACGTCATTTGACCTTCTTACTATGACTTTTGAACCTGTTTTCAAATCCTTTCGAGTAATATCGCCAAAGTTGTTAAGCGTGGCTCTTTGTATAGTGGCACCGCACAGTTCTACCGGGTCCATTTTTCCTATAGGCGTGAGCTTTCCTGTTCTTCCAACATGCCAGACCACTTCACGAAGCGTGGTAATTGCCTGGTCTGCCTCAAATTTATAAGCTATTGCCCACTTAGGAAATTTGCTGGTATATCCCAGTTCTTCACGAATATAGTTTTGTTCGACTTTTATGACAGCTCCGTCAATCAAAAAGTCAAGGCTAGTCCTTTCCCTTTCTATTTGAGAAATGAATTGCTTAATCTTTTCAAAACTGTCGGCTGTTTTGTAAAATCCGTTAGTCTGAAATTTGTTTGTTTTCAAAAACTCGACAACATCATCCTGACCATTCAAATCAAGCCCCTCGTTGTAACCTATCGAATACAAAACCAAAGTAAGGTTTCTTTGAGCCGTTACTTTCGGGTCAAGGTTTCGTATGGCGCCGGCAACACCGTTTCTTGCATTTTTGAGCTGTTCGTCGGGATGAAGCTTGTTGAATTTTTCCATGGCGGAAAGTTTCATTATGCCTTCGCCCTGTATTTCGATTTTTCCCTTATAATCAATTGAAAGCGGAATGTTTTTTATCGTTTTGACCTGTGAGGTAACAACTTCTCCAACAATTCCGTTTCCCCTTGTTGAAGCAAGCACAAGATTGCCGTTTTCGTAAGTCAAATTGATTGTCAATCCGTCATATTTATATTCTACTGTAAAAACAGCTTCGGGAAATTGCTTTTTTATTTTTTCAAACCAGTCGGCAAGTTCCTCATAACTTTGAGCTTTGTCAAGGCTGTAAAGTCTTTTCAAATGAGTATGCTGCTCAAAGCCTTTCAAAACTTCGCCGCCGACACGCAAAGTAGGAGAATCAGGCAAGACGACACCTGTTTCCCTTTCCATGTCTTCAAGTTTGCGATAAAGTTCGTCATACTTGGCGTCGGTTACGACAGGGTTGTCAAGGACATAATACCTGTAAGCCCAATAGTTTAACGTCTGGACGATTTTTTTCATTTCTTCAATCATTCAATCACTTCCAGCGGCGCAAACTTAAGTGCCAAAGTTTTTACGCCGATTCCCTTAAAAATAACGTCTGCGTTTTCGCCTTTAATTGTAATAATTACTCCCTCACCAAAAACCTTGTGTCGGACTTTTTGCCCTTTTTGAAATTTTGTAAGGTTTGTGTTTTTTACTCCGCAATCTGCAGACACTTGCGGTTTGATTTCGGTTTTGTTTGAAAGAGCGTCGTCAATTTCGGTAAAGAACACCGACGGAATAGTCGGTTTGCTTTGACCGTGTAAAAACCTGTTTCTGGCACGTGTGAGATAAAGCCTTTCCTGCGCACGGGTAACCGCAACGTACATCAGCCTGCGTTCTTCCTCCATTTCGCCGTCGTCATATTTTGCGCGCGAAGCAGGAAAAACTCCGTCTTCAAGCCCCACTACAAACACAACCTTGTATTCAAGTCCTTTTGCCGCATGCACGGTTGCCATAGTTACGCATTGCTCGTCTTCAAGGTTTCCCTCGAGGTCGGACACAAGCATTACACTTTCAATGTATTCTCTCACCGTTGCTTCGGGATTTTGTTTTACAAACTCGTCGACTGAATTGATAAATTCATCAAGGTTCATGAGCCTGTCGTTTTCAAGTTCCTTGTTGGCAAGACTTTCGCGGTAAGCAATTTTTGCAATAACATAACTGACAAAATCGGTTACGCCGTGTTCTTTTTCATATACAAAAAAGTCGTCTATGATTTTGGCAAAATCCAAAAGTTTTTGTCTTGTGCCTTTAGTGAAACAATCAAGCTTGCTCTCGTCTGTCAAAGTCTGCAAAATCGGCACGTTGTTTTGTTCGGAAATTTGTACGAGTTTTTTTACCGTTGTGTCGCCTATACCCCTTTTAGGAACGTTGATAATCCTGAGAAGCGACTCGTCGTCATAAGGGTTTACCACGACTTTAAGATAGGCAATGATGTCTTTAATTTCTTTTCTTTCAAAAAACTTGTGGCCGCCCAAAATCCTGGAAGGAATGCCGTATTTTGAAAACTCCTGCTCGAAAGAACGCGACAAAGCGTTGAGCCTCATCAAAACAGCAAAATCACCGTAGTCATAATGGTTGTAACGGATTAAGTTTTGAATTTGATTTGCTACGTAAAAAGCCTCCTCGCTTTCGTTAAAACCGCAGTAAGTTTCAATACGCACTCCGTCTGAATTTTGCGTCCAAAGGCTCTTTTCGTGCCTTTCTTTATTTTTTGCGATTATTTTGTTGGCAACGTTCAAAATTCTTTTGGTCGAGCGGTAATTCTGTTCAAGCTTAAAAACTTTTGCATCAGGAAAATCCTTGTCAAAATTGAGAATATTTTTAATTTCCGCACCGCGCCAGCCATATATAGACTGGTCGTCGTCGCCTACAACAAAAAGGTTGTTATGTTTACTTTGCAACAGTTTTAAAATTTCATACTGAACAGTGTTTGTGTCCTGAAATTCGTCTACCGAAATATACATAAATCTGTCGGCATACTTTTCAAGCACTTCGGGAAACTGTTTGAAAAGTTTCAAAGTGTTTAAAAGCAAATCGTCAAAATCCATTGCGTTTGAGCGCGCAAGATTTTTTTCGTATTTACGGTAAATTTCGCAATATTCGTCTATACTCGGCTCATAGGCAAATTCGTTTTGATATTCCGAAGGACTAAGCCCTGCGTTTTTCGCCTTTGAAATGTGCCACAAAGCGTTTTTTGCCTTTTTATCGTCGTCATTGCTTTCTTCTTCAGAAATTATGCGTTTCAAAAGGCGGAGGCTGTCCGTTTCGGAATAAATGGAAAACGAACTCGTATACCCCAAATACTTTGCCTCAATCCTCAAAATTTTGGCACACATGCTGTGAATTGTCGAAATCCACATTTTGTCGGCGCAGTCGGTTTCCTCCGAAAGGCGCTTTTTCATTTCATTGCTTGCCTTGTTTGTAAAGGTAATCGCAAGTATATTGTAAGGGCTTACGCCGTAGTCGTTTACTAAATGAATGATTCGTTGAGTCAAAACTCTGGTCTTTCCGCTTCCTGCCCCCGCAAGGACAAGAATGTGACCGTTTGGTACAAGTGCTTTTTGCTGTGCTTCGTTAAGCTGAGTTGTCATAAAAATTCCTTTAACGGCAAATTGCCATACTTATCATTATAAATATCATAGCAAAAAAGCAGGGAAAAATAAAGCCTATTTAAAAACAAAACCGCGGTTTTAACCGCGGCAATTAATTTCCCTTTCGCTGTAAAATCTGTCCTTCATTTTTTTGAATTTTTTGGACAATTCAAATATGTATTGCTGTCTCGAAGACTCGTTCATTTCCTGCATTTTCTGCTTGTCGGCAAGCTCGCCGATAGGATTTATCACTACCTTGTCACCCGACAACAGTTCGCACACTTTTTTGTAAAAAATTTCATCCTCTTCCGAATCTCCGTCAAAAAGCTTTCTTTTCAAAACTTCACGGTACTCGCAAAATACGACGTCGGAGTTTTTTCCCTGATTGACTGCGGTTTTTACGTCCTGAGCCCTCTTTGCGATAACTTCTTCCCAAAATCCGCTTTTAAGCCTTGCTTTCGCCTCTTTTGCATATTCTTTGATAGTTGGCATTTTGTTTTACTCCTATGCGAAATTTGTCGAAAACCCTGAATAGAACAATTGCTTGCCCGTTTGGGCAAGCAATTAAATTACATTTTTGATTTGCGTTTCCTAGCAGCTTCCGACTTTTTTTTGCGTCTTACGCTAGGTTTTTCATAATGTTCCTTGCGTCTGATGTCGCTGATGATGCAATCTCTCGCGCATTTTCTTTTAAATCTGCGCAAAGCACTGTCGAGTGTTTCGTTTTCGCCGACTCTGATTGTAGACACTGTTTTTCGCCTCCTTCCCAAGGAACGGTAATATTTTGAACAAAACTATTATACTTATTCACGAAAATTTGTCAAGGTTTTTCAGTTCTTTTCCCAACCCAATTTTTCACCGCTCAAAATGTGGACGTGAACGTGAGGAATGGACTGTCCGCCGTTTTTACCCTGATTGATGACGATACGGAAACCGTCGTCAAGTTCAAGTTCTTTTTTGAGAGATTTAAGCTTTTTGATGCATTTCAAAAAGTTTTCGGCCTGTGCGTCAGTCATATCTTCCAAAAGTCTGTAATGTTCTTTAGGAATCATCAAAAAGTGATTTTTGGCTTTAGGCTCAATGTCCCTTATGATAATCATCAAATCGTCTTCATAAACTTTTTTTACCTCAAGTTGTCCGTTTGCGAATTTGCAAAACAAGCAGTCATTCATAAATAACCTCCCCGGATAAACCGTCCTCAAAAAAATCTTTGAGTAGCACAAGGTACTCGGTATTTTCTTTGACGGTGTTTTTGTCAAGATAAACTTTTAAATAATTATGCGTGTAACCGCAAATTTTGTCGTTGTGAACTTCTTCCGTCAAAACGTAAAGCTTTTTGTTCAAAAAGGAAGTCAAAAACTCACGTTTCAGCTGAAGTTTGATGCTCCCCAAAATTTCCGCCCTTTTCTTTTTAGTTTCGGCGTCAACCTGAGGAAATTTTGAAGCAACCGTTCCCTTTCTCGCAGAATATGGGAAAACGTGAATATCCCCGAACCCCACTTTTTTCACAAATTCGCAGGTTTCGTCAAACATTTCCTCCGTTTCACCGGGAAAACCCACGATAACGTCGGTCGTCACGTTTGCGTCAGGGAAAAATTCCTTGATAAGACGAACTTTTTCAAAATACTCCTGCGTGGAATAATGGCGGTTCATCTTTTTTAATACTCTATCACTTCCGCTTTGCAATGACAAGTGAAAATGTTGGCAAAACCATTTGTTTTGAGACAAAACAGCCAAAAAATCACGGTTTATTACGTTTGCTTCCAAACTACCGAGCCTTAAACGAACGCCTATGTTGTCAAGATTTTTAATGAGCTCGCTCAAATTCGTACCTATGTCCTTTCCGTACGAACTGATGTCGATACCCGTAAGCACTATTTCGTTGACACTGTCTTTTGCTTTGTTTACTTCATTTAATACGTCTGAAATTTGTCTGCTTCTGTTTCGTCCTCTCAAATAAGGTATGAGGCAATAACTGCAAAAATTGTTGCAACCGTCCTGAATTTTAATGGTCTGACGTGTTTTTGTCTTTTGAGCAGGCACCGTATATTCATAAGCAGCAGGCAATTCGTCTATTTCCGCACCCGACAAGTCTTTCACGATAGCCTCGACAATTTTTGTTTTTCCTGCAACACCTTTGATAAACCTGACGTTTGAGTATTTTTCAAACTGAACGGGATTGCTTTGGGAAGCGCAGCCGATAACGTAAATTTTGCAATCGGGATTGAGTTTTACCATTTTGGCGACAGTCTGCCGCGACTTTTTTTCAGCCTCCGCGGTAACGGCACAGCTGTTTAAAATAAACGCGTCGGCAAAATCAAGCCCTTCAAAAGCCTCGTATCCCAAAGAACACAGCATGTTGACCAACACGCCGCTTTCATACTGATTTACTTTGCAACCAAGTGTATAAACGCAAATTTTCATTTGTTTTTTTCCGCCATAACCGAGACCAAAACCGAAAGCGCAAACACTCCCGCCGTTTCGGCTCTTAAAATCCTGTTTCCGAAAGACACCGACAAAACGTTTGTCAGGCTTTTGATTTCTTCCGCCTCTTCTTTGGCAAAACCGCCCTCACTTCCTATCACGACTGCGATTTTTCCCTTAAAATCAAGTTTGTAAAGTTCACTCAAAAAACCGTTTTGCTTTTCGTGTTCGTTGCAAAATATAACAGTATCGAACAATTTAAGCATTTCAAGCATTTTTTTAAAGCTTACGCAGTCAAAAATCTGCGTGAGTTTTGCCCTTCCGCACTGTTTTGAAGCTTCAAAGGCAATTCTTGAAAACCTTTCTGTCTTTTTGCCGTCCAATTTTGCGACGGTAAATTTGTTTTCAAAAGGAACGATAACGTTTACTCCCAATTCCACCGCTTTTTGAACGCAAAAATCCATTTTGTCGCCTTTCATGCATGCCTGAAAAAGAGTAACTTCACAAATATTTTCCGCCTTGTTTAAAAATGACTGCTTGATTTTTACTTTTATATTTTTGTCACAAATTTCAACGATTTCGCAAAGATTGTCCACTCCGTCGTTAAAACAAACTATTATTTCGTCTCCCGCACGAAGCCTCAAAACTTTTTTTATGTGATTGAATTCGTTGCCTTCGATAATGCCGAATTCGTTGTCGAAGCAGCTTTTGTCAGCAAAAAACCTCCTGAATTCGGCCATTTTAAACCTCGCACAACATCGACGTCCACTCGCCGCGCCTGATAATTTTTTTGACCGTCAGATGATTTTGCCTGCAAGCGGCAAGCACGTCGCATTCCTTTTCAAGCAAAATTCCGCTAAAAACAAACTTGCTTCCCTTTTTAGCGAATTTCAAAATGTCGTCAAAAAATTTGCAGATTATGTCAGCCGTCAGATTTGCGAAAATCACGTCGTATTTTCCCGAGTAATGGTCAAAAGTACCGCATTCTACAACTGCCAAATGATTCAAACCGTTGAGAGAAAGGTTTTTGTTTGTCGCCATGCAAGCCTGACTGTCGTAATCGACAAAAAAACAGCTTGTAGCGCCGCGCAACAAAAACGAAATACCCAAAATTCCGCTGCCGCAACCCAAATCGGCAATTTTTTTGCCGTTCATGTCAATCGTTTGCCCAAGTTTAAGACAAGTTTGAGTGGTTTCATGCTCGCCAGTGCCAAAAGCAACGCCGACGTCCATTTTTACCACCGTTTCACCATCATTTTTGTCATAGCTGTATTCTTCCGGACAAATAACGATTTTGTCTACTTTAACCGGCCTGAAAAACTTTTTCCTGTAAAAAATCCATTCATCGCCGTCAATGTCCTTTTTAGCTACGGTAAGCTTGCCGAATTCTTTATTATCAAGGTTTTTCAACCTGCTTTGCAGTATTTCGAGAGTTTCGTTTTCCTTTTCAGGCAAAACAAAGCCTTTTACCACAACATCGTCGGAAAGTGAAGCAAGCAGTTTGTCGTCGCAATAGTCCCAGTCGGCATTCAAAAAATCCTGTTTGTCGTAAATCGCTACACCCTCATCGGTAAGTTCGCTCAAAATGTCCGCAACAAGCTCCGAGCCCGAATGACTTGTGCTTACAGCAATCTCAATATATTTCATAAACCACCGTTCATCAAAATATCAATAAGTATTTTTGCGTTTTCCCATTCGCTTTTAAGCGATTTGAGGTATCTGATTCCTTCGCCGGTAATATCGTAATATTTACGTTTGATACCTTCAGCCTCGTCTCCCCACTTGCCCTGAATAAAGCCATCCCTTTCAAGCCTATGGTAAGCGGAATAAAGCGACTGTTCGTTTGGTACATACAAATTGTTTGATTTTTTTGCAATGGTACTTCTGATTTCCGCACCGTATTTAACGCCGTCTAGCAAAGCCGAAAGAACAAAAGCGTCGATGTGTCCTCGCAGCAAATCGCTTGAAATTACCTGCATACTTCCCTCCGAAAACTCTTATTTTTAATTATTTTATCATATATGTCTGTAATAGTAAATCAAAAAAACACATTATGTTTGAAATAGGACACAAAAAAAACGGCAAATTTTTGCCGTTTTTCTTATTTATACAGTTTTGTAATTTCTTCGTTGTATTTTTGTTGATTAGGATAATTCCTCATCGACATGTTCTTTTCAAACTCGAGGATAGCGTCTTTGTCGCCTTTTGAAACGCTTTTCGGAACTTCCACCACTACTTTCACGTACAAATCACCGAGAGAACCGCGCTCGTTCCTGATGCCCATTCCGCGAAGTCTGAATACCTCGTTATTTTTGGTACCTTCCGGAATTTTGTGGATATATTTTCCGTTTAACGTAGGCACTTCGATTTCACCGCCGCGCACAGCCAGCGAAAACGAGATAGGAACTTCGACATAAAGATCCAGATTTTCACGTTTAAGCACAGTGCTAGGTTCCACTTCAATGACAAGCAACACATTCCCGTTGAATCCGTTCGGGTATCTGGAAGCGTTGCCCTGATTTCTCAGCGTCAGCACCTGTCCGTTTTCCACTCCCGGGGGAATGTGAACTGAAATGACTTTCTTTTTGTTTACAAGCCCCGTTCCTCTGCAATCCTTGCATTTGTCGGTGATTATCCTGCCCGTTCCGCCGCAGGCGTCGCATTGTTTTACGCTTACGCTTCTGCCGAAAATCGTATCTTTTACAAACTGAACCTGACCGGTTCCATTACATTTGTCGCATACTTTCGAACTTTTTTCATCTTTCGCTCCCGTTCCTTTGCAAGTCGGACATTTTTCCATTCTGGAAAAGGAAATTTCTTTCGAGCAGCCTTTGCAACTTTCCAAAAACGAAAGCCTTATTTTGTAAGTAATGTCGCTGCCGTTATATGCAGCGCTTGAACTGCGACTCCTTCCGCCGCCCATGAAGTTTGAAAATATGTCGAATATATCGTCAAAACCGCCGGCGGAGAAACCTCCTCCGCCGAACGGATTGAACCCACCGTAATTTGCGCCGTCAAAATCCATTTCGCCGCGGTCATATCTTGCGCGTTTTTCCTTGTCGGACAAAACTTCGTATGCCTCGTTTACTTCCTTGAATTTTTCCGCCGCCTGCGGATTGTCAGGATTTAAGTCAGGGTGATACTGTTTCGCCATTTTGCGGTAAGCAGATTTTATGTCGCTTTCCGTGGCATTTTTGTCAATCCCCAGAGTTTTGTAATAATCCTTTGAAGGCATAACACTCCTTACTTAGCGTCTTTTACGTCAAAATCAATGTTGTCGTCGCCGTTGCCGCCGTTTTGTTGAGGTTGTTCCTGTGACTGAGCCTGCTGTGAAGCTGCCGCGTACATTTTTTGGAAAATGCCGCTTGAAACTTTAGCAAGGTCATCGGTTGTCTTTTTGATGTTTTCGATGTCGCCGCTTGCCAAAACGTCTTTTGCCTTTTTAACTTCTTCTTCCAAGGTGGCTTTGTCGCTTGCGTCGACTTTGTCACCGTTTTCGCTGAGGAAGTTTTCGATTGTGAAAATCATTTGGTCGAGTCCGTTTTTAGCATCGACTTCCTCTTTACGTTTTTTATCTTCTTCCGCATATTTTTCGGCATCTTTGATAGCTTTGTCGATATCGGCTTCCGAAAGGTTTGTGCTTGAAGTAATTGTTACCGATTGTTCTTTCTTAGTGCCGAGGTCAGTTGCTGTTACGTGAACGATACCGTTTGCGTCGATGTCGAATTTAACTTCGATTTGCGGAATACCCCTTCTTGCAGGCGGAATACCGGTGAGGCTGAAGCTTCCGAGTGTTTTGTTGTCCCTTGCCATTTCTCTTTCGCCTTGCAAAACGTGAATGTCAACGGAAGTCTGGTTGTCTGCCGCAGTCGAGAACACCTGTGATTTGCTTGTAGGAATAGTCGTGTTCCTTTCGATAAGTTTGGTGAACACGCCGCCCATGGTTTCGATACCCAGTGAAAGCGGTGTTACGTCAAGCAACAATACGTTTTTAACTTCGCCGCCCAAAACGCCTGCCTGAATTGCCGCTCCGATTGCGACGCATTCGTCGGGGTTGATGCCTTTGTAAGGTTCTTTGCCGATGAGCTGTTTTACAGCTTCGCAAACACTAGGAATACGAGTCGAGCCGCCTACCATAATTACTCTGTTGATGTCGTTTACGGTAAGACCTGCGTCCTGCAATGCTTTTGTCGTAGGTTCCATTGTTGCTTTGACGAGGCTTTCTGTCAAAGCTTCGAATTTTTGTCTTGTCAAATCAATATCAAGGTGTTTTGGACCCGTTGCATCGGCAGTGATGAACGGCAAGTTGATATTTGTCTTGTTTGTGCTTGAAAGCTCAATTTTAGCTTTTTCGGCAGCTTCTTTAAGACGCTGCATTGCCATTTTATCATTAGACAAATCAATTCCGTTTGATTTTTTGAATTCGTTTACGAGATATTCGATAATTTTGTTATCAAAGTCGTCGCCGCCCAAACGAGTGTTACCGTTTGTGGAAAGAACTTCGAATACGCCGTCGCCGATTTCAAGAATAGATACGTCGAATGTACCGCCGCCAAGGTCGTAAATCAAAACTTTTTGGTTTTTGTTTTCGCCCTTGTCAAGACCGTAAGCCAATGCGGCTGCCGTAGGTTCGTTTATGATACGCAAAACTTCAAGTCCTGCAATTTTACCGGCATCTTTAGTTGCCTGTCTTTGCGAGTCTGAAAAGTATGCAGGAACAGTAATAACTGCCTGAGTGACTTTTTCACCGATATAAGCTTCCGCGTCTGCTTTAAGCTTCGACAAAATCATTGCCGAAATTTCCTGCGGAGAATATTTTTTTCCGTCGATATCTACGGTATAATTTGTGCCCATTTCTCTTTTAATGGACATAATAGTTCTGTCGCTGTTTACTACCGCCTGTCTTTTTGCAACCTGTCCGACAAGTCTTTCGCCCTCTTTTGTGAAAGCTACGATTGACGGAGTGGTTCTGTTTCCTTCAGAGTTTGCGATTACGACAGGCTCGCCGCCTTCCAAAACGGCTACGCACGAGTTGGTCGTACCCAAGTCAATACCAATAATTTTTCCCATTTATATTTCCTCCTAACATCCTACTTTTACTTGTGCATACTTGACGATTTTGTCACCCAGTTTGTAACCTTTTGACAAAACCTCAATTATTTTGTTTTTATTTTCCTCTCCGGCTTCTGCTTTTGCTATCGCATACGAAGTCGAAGGATCAAATTCCGTATTTAAAACTTCTATTTCTTCAAGACCTACTTCGCCCAAAACTTTCAAAAACTGACGCTCTATCATCGCGAAAGGTTCAAGTTCAGGTTTTCCTTTAAGACTTTCCTTAGCTCTGTCAAATACGTCCAGTATGGGCAAAATCCTTTCAATTACCAAAATTTTGCCTTCCTCTTTCGAATTGTCTTTGGCAGCGTTGGTCCTTCGTTTATAGTTTTCAAAATCTCTTTTTATCATTGCAAGCTGATCAAGGTACTCGTTTCCCTTTTCAACTTTCTTTTTCAGTTCTTCCTGCTCTTTGATAAGCTGCTCGTTTTCGTTGACCATTGCGTCAACCAAATCGCGCTGTGACTTATACAAAGCAAGCAATTCCTCGTGCGTAAGCTTTTCGGCGTCAATACCTTCCGAATTTATTTTTTCGCCTTCGCATGCTTCGCAGTTTCCGTCGCAGTCAACTGCGTCACAAAGCTTTTCGTTTTTTTCCTCAGCCATTTATTCCTCCTCGTTGAGCAATTTTTCGATAAGTTTTCCTATGTGATCCAAAACCGAAACCACTTTTTTATAATCCATTCTGACAGGACCGATAACGCCGATGTTGCCGATACTGTTTTGATTAAGCCCCACTTTTGCGGTAACGACCGAGCATCCGTCAGGCAAATCCTGTTCTTCCTCGCGCCCGATCTTTATGTTAAGCTCAAGGCCGTTGTCCTCGGTAGAAAACAATTTTGCGAGTTTTTGTTTCTGCTCGATTGTCTGCAAAAATTGTTTTGCGTTGTCAATATCGTTGTATTCCGGATAATCCAAAATTTGAGAAGCACCTTGAGTAATGATTTCCTGCTTTTTCATGGAAACTTCTCTCAAAATTTTTAGTACGTCTTCAAAAATTTCATGCAGAGATTTAAGTTCGTCGTTTAAAACATCTACCAGATCTATATCTTTAAGTTCGTCAAACTTTTTTGGGGTAAACAGTTTGTTAAGCCAGTTGTTTACGTTTTCTAGATCTTTTTCCGAAAGATTTACAGGAACATCGATAATATGATCTTTAAAAACGTTTCTGTCGCTGACTATCAAAACAAGCGCGTTTCCCTGAGTAAGCTGAACAAGCCTTATTTTATTGATTGTTTCTTTTCCTATGCTGTCACCCACCGCAACCGAAGTGTAGTGAGTAACTTCCGCCAAAACTTCAGCCACACGGCTCATAACGTCCTGCATAGATGAGATTTTGTCGGTAAAGTGACTTTCTATCGCAGAAATTTCATCTCTCGACAAAGGCGTAACCATAAGTTGGTCGACATAAAACCTAAAAGCTTTTTGGCTAGGAATCCTGCCCGACGAAGTGTGAGGCTGAACGAGGTAACCCATGCTTTCGAGAGCAGAAAGTTCGTTTCGGATTGTCGCGCTTGAGTAATCGGGAAGATGTTCTTCCTGAATTTTTTTGCTGCTGACAGGTTCCGCGGTAACGATATAATCATCCACCAACGAATAAAGTATTTTCTTTTTTCTGTCGGAAAGCGTCATTATCTAATCAACCTCCTTTTGATATATTTTTGCGAGTGCTAGCACTCAAATAAACCGAGTGCCAAACTTCGAATATAATTTAACACCAAACTTATTAATTGTCAATTATTGTTGCCAACTTTTGAAATAATTTTTCAAATAATAAATTCGGTGATAATAGAATTTAAAATATAAAATTTTTCAGGATGAATACGTATAAATTCGCCGTCGTAAATGATAAGTTTTTGCTGTTGCAGCCTATTAATTATATCTTGATTTTTTTGATAAAATTCCTCATTAAATAAATTATCGTATTCCGAAACAGAAAACCCCTTTTCGAGACGAAGTCCCAGCATAACAAATTCTGTCTTTTGCTCATCTTTTGACAAGCGGCGAGAAGTCGAAACCGAATTTTTTTCGCTCATCCACCTTGAAATATATTGATCAAGGTTTTGTATGTTGTGAAATCTTTTTCCGAAAATAAACGAGTGAGCGTTAAGACCCAACCCCAAATATTCTCGGTACTGCCAGCAATTAAGGTTATGTCTGCATTCATAACCTTTTTGTGCGAAGTTAGATACTTCGTATCTTTCAAAACCCTTTTTCAAAGCAGCTTTTCTGAATTCGTCATACAAGTCGCAGGTAAAGTCATCGTCAGGCAAATTTACTTTGTTTTCTCTTACCATTTTGCTAAGCGGAGTTCCTTTTTCCACTTTCAAGGCATAGGCGCTTATGTGCTTTACCCCTAAATCAAAAAGATAATTCGCGGTAAAAACAACCTCATCCTTTGTCTGGTCAGGCAAGCCCAATATAAAATCAGCATTCAGGTTTGTAATTCCTTTTTCGAAAAAAAGTTTTACCGTCTCTTCAAACTGACTTTTGCAATGCGCTCTTCTTAAAAACCGCAATGTATCGTCATTTGTGCTTTGCATTCCGATACTTATGCGATTAAACCCCAAGTCTTTCAAAACTTCGGCTTTTTCGTCGTCGACGGTTGCAGGATTGACTTCCATGCTCCACTCGGCGTCAGGCAAAATATTAAAGTCTTTCCTAAGTGCGAAAACTATTTTTTGCAACAACAAAGACGGCAGAACGCTTGGCGTTCCGCCTCCGAAGTAAACAGTATCAAAAAACTTGTCCTTGCATTTCTCTTTATAATATGCAGCTTCTCGTGCAACTGCCTCCGCATAATCGGAAAAAGCATTTTCTCTTCCCGAAAAGGAAACAAAATCGCAGTAAACGCATTTCGAAAGGCAAAAAGGAATATGCAGGTACAATCCGCAATTACTTGTCATCGATTTTAAGAATAGACATAAACGCCTCGCTCGGAACTTGTACCGAACCCACCTGACGCATACGTTTTTTACCCTCTTTTTGTTTTTCCAAAAGTTTTTTCTTACGGGTTATGTCACCGCCGTAGCATTTTGCCAAAACGTCTTTTCTCATGGCTTTTACCGTTTCGCGCGCAATGACTTTGTTTCCGACGGCCGCCTGAATAGGAATTTCAAACATCTGACGCGGAATAGCCTCTTTAAGTTTTTCGGCAATGGAGCGTCCGCGCGAATATGCCCTGTCCTCGTGCACGATAATGCTCAAAGCGTCGCACACTTCGCCGTTGAGCAAAATATCAAGTTTTACGAGTTTTGACTGACGGTATCCTTTAATTTCATAGTCAAAACTTGCGTATCCTCTCGTCCTTGATTTGAGAGTATCAAAAAAGTCGTAAATTATTTCGTTAAGCGGCATTTCGTAATGAAGTTTGACACGTTTCGGGTCAAGATAAACCATATCGATGAAAATTCCGCGTTTTTCCTGACACAAATCCATGATAGGTCCCACGTATTCCGGCGGAGTGTAGACAAATGCGTCAACGATAGGCTCCTCAATGTGCGAAATTGTCGAAGCAGGCGGAAGTTTTGTTGGGTTGTCAATTTCGAGGACGTCGCCGTTCGTGAGATACACTTTGTAGGAAACAGTCGGAGCTGTAGTCACAAGGTCAAGGTCAAACTCGCGTTCAAGCCTTTCCTGAATGATTTCCATGTGCAGAAGTCCCAAAAATCCGCATCGGAAACCAAAACCCAAAGCGACGCTTGTATCAGGCTCGTAAGTAAGTGAAGCATCGTTAAGCTGCAGCTTTTCCAATGCGTCTTTAAGATCGTTGTATCTTGCTCCGTCAGCAGGAAAAATTCCGCAAAAAACCATCGGCAAGACGGTTTTGTAACCGTCAAGCGGTTTTTCGGTAGGATTTTCCGCGTCGGTAATTGTGTCACCCACTCTCGTATCCCTGACTGTTTTTATGCTTGCGCAAATGTATCCGACGTCACCCGCAGAAAGTTTTTCGACAGGTTTCATCTGCGGAGCAAAAATACCCACTTCGGTGACGTCAAAAACGTTAGGGCTTTGAAACATTTTGATTTTTGTGCCTACTTTGACCTCGCCGTCAAAAATACGCGTCAAAATGATAACGCCTTTGTAATTGTCATAAGAACAGTCAAAAATCAACGCTTTCAAAGGCGCGTTAACGTCACCGCTAGGAGGCGGAACGTTTTTGACTATGTCGATAAGCACATCTTTAATGTTTGTGCCTTCCTTTGCCGAAATAAGCGGAGCGTTTTGAGCGTCAAGTCCGATTACATCCTCTATTTCCAGCTTAATTTCGTCAGGCCTTGCAGACGGAAGGTCAATTTTGTTTATCACAGGCAAAATTTCAAGGTTGTTTTCCAACGCGAGATAAACGTTTGCCAAAGTTTGCGCCTCGATACCCTGCGAAGCGTCTACAACAAGAATCGCTCCTTCGCATGCGGCAAGAGAACGAGACACTTCGTAAGTGAAGTCAACGTGCCCCGGGGTATCGATAAGGTTGAGAATGTAATCCTCACCCTCGTATTCAAAATGCATTCTGGTCGGAGTGAGTTTTATCGTAATTCCGCGCTCACGCTCCAAATCCATAGAATCGAGAATCTGCGCTTCCATATCACGCTTGGCAACCGCACCCGTCAGTTCGATAAGTCTGTCCGCCAAAGTGCTTTTACCGTGGTCAATATGTGCGATAATGCAAAAATTTCGTATGTTTTTCAAAGAATGTGCCATAATTTTCCTCAAAAAAGATTTTAACTTAAATTTTTAATTTTGACAAATCAAAATGTATTATTGCCAAAACATAGGTAAAAACGTATAATAAAAAAAATATACAAAGAGGTAAAAATGGAAGAAATTTTCAACAGCTGGCTGGTAAAACAAAAAATAGCACACCGAGGACTTCACGACGAAGTATCCCCTGAAAACAGCCTTTCGGCTTTTAAAAAAGCCGTTGAAAAAGGATATGCCATCGAAACGGACGTGCAGATGACGGCAGACGGAATTCTTTTGGTTTTTCACGACGAAATACTTGACAGAATGACGGACGGAAAAGGTTTGATAAGCCAAAAAAACTTCAACGAAATTTGCAACTACACGCTTAAAAACAGCGAGGAAAAAATCCCTTTGCTAAGCGAAGTGCTTTCGTTGGTAGGCGGAAAAGTCCCTCTCCTCATCGAAATAAAAAGTCACAAAAACATCGGAGCGGAAGAAGAAAAAATCAAAGCAATGCTGGAAAAATATGACGGGCAATATGCATTTCAGTCTTTCAATCCTTTTATAGTAAAGTGGTTTAAAGACAACATGCCCGACGTAAAAAGCGGAGTGCTTTCCTCTTTTTTCAAGGACGTGAAATTGTCGGTTTTTCAAAAAATAATACTTAAAAATCTTTGGCTTAACAAACTAACAAAACCCGACTTTATTTCCTACAACGTCGATGACGCCACAAACTTCAAAAAGCTGACAAAAATCAAAGGAACACTACCTATTCTCTTTTGGACAGTTCGCTCAACAGAGCAAATGCGGCTTGTTTCTGAAAAATGCGACAACATTATTTTTGAAGACTTTTTGCCTTAAAAAGCAAAAAACAGCGATTTTTTTCGCTGTTTTTAATTACTATGTCTGTAATAATATTATTAAATTGCCGAAATTTTATAAAATTTCGGCAATTTTAATTGCACAACGAAGCCCGTCAACCGCCGCAGTGACAATTCCGCCGGCATAGCCGCTTCCCTCGCCTATCGGAAAAATTCCTTCAATGTTGCTTTGAAAACACTCGTTTCGAACCACTTTCAACGGGCATGAAGACCTTGTTTCAACACCTGTCAAAACACCCGATTTGTCAAATCCCTCTATGCGTTTTCCGAATTCGGGCAGGGCTTTTTTGAGTGTTTTTGTTACAAACTCAGGCAGGCATTCAGTGAGGTCACATGGCAACGCTTTAGGCATAATCGTAGGCTTTGTTTCGTAAAAACAAACTGACGGTTTGCCTTTCAAAAAATCTGTCACGTTTTGAGCAGGCGCAGAATAATCGCTTCCTCCTTGCACAAATGCCGCATGTTCAATTTTTCTTTGAAACTCTATTCCCGCAAGCGGGCTGTCGCTTTCAAAGTCACTTGGGTCCACGTTTACCAAAAGAGCGCTGTTTGCGTTTACTCCGTCACGGGCAAAATAACTCATTCCGTTGGTTACCACTCCGCCGTGTTCACTTGAAGCGTTTACAACAAATCCGCCGGGACACATACAAAAAGTATAAGCCGACCTGTCTCCGAAATGAGCCGCCATTTTGTATGTAGCGGCAGGAAGCCGTTTGTCGTAATTCTGACCATAGCACCCTTTGTTTATCGTTTCCTGCAAGTGCTCAACTCTCACACCTACAGAAAACGGTTTTTGTCTCATTTCAATGCCTTTTTGATAGAGCAATTCAAAAGTATCTCGCGCGCTGTGACCTATCGCAAGCACAAGCACGTCGGCTTTTTCAATAAAAACTTTTCCTTTGTTTTTTAAAGTTACGCTTTCAATTTTGTTTGAACTGACGTCAAAATCAACAAGCTTTGTTTCAAAAAGCACTTTTCCGCCGCATGAGACAATTTCATCTGCAATATTCTGCACGGCAATTTTCAAATTGTCGGTTCCTATATGCGGCATGCCGTTTGTCAAAATGTCATCTGGAGCGCCGTAGCGCACAAATTGATTTAAAACACTAAAAACAAGTTCGTTGTTTGCTGAAGTTGTGAGTTTCCCGTCGGAAAACGTACCTGCACCGCCCAAACCAAACTGTATGTTACTTGACAAGTCCAAAACGCCGCTTTTCCAAAATTTGTCGACGTCCTTTTGTCTGTCTGCAACGTTTTTACCCTGTTCGATTACCGTAGGACAAAAACCGCATTTAGCAAGGCAAAGACCGCAAAAAAGTCCGGCCGCTCCGCTTCCCACTACCACAATTTTTTTGTCTGAAAGACGCGGCGTTAATTTTTCAAACACATCCTTTCTTACAGGCGGTTGAGTTATTTTGGGATTGCTGAAAGATTTTTCACTGCAAAACGTAAAAGAAACAACGTAGCAAACGTTGTTTTTATGTCTTGCGTCAACGGATTTTTTGAATATTTTAAGGTCAAAAATATCTTTCGGACTGATACCCAAAAAATTCGCTACCACTTTTTTATGGTCCGCCGAGTGAAAAACTTCCGGCGTCATTTTTATATCGGCTGTTTTGTAAATTTTCATAATGAACTTCCGGCAATAATTCCGCTTGCAAAGGCAAAATGCAAATTAAATCCGCCGCAAACCCCGTCGGCATCGAGACATTCGCCGACAAAGTACATACCCTTTAATTTTTTACTTTCGAAATTTTCGTCCACTTCGTCAAATTTTATCCCGCCTGACACAACCTGACATTTGTCGTATCCACAAAGTTCCTGAACTTCGAAGGTTATGTTTTTCAAAAATGCAGATATTGTTTTAAAATCGTCATTTCTAAGTTCCTCTCCCAATCCGCATTTTTTAATTACGGCGTCTGCAATTTTGTTGTGAAAAAGCCCTACAAAAAAAGTCGACGTCTGCTTTCCGCAAATTTCCGCACGGTATTTAAGCTTTTCAATCAATTCCTGCAGGCTGAATTGCGGAAACAAATCCAAAACTATTTTATATTCGTTTTTTAAACCTTTTACCTTTTCTCCGGCAATGCAGGAAGAAATGTTGAAAATAACTATTCCCGACAGTCCGTAATCTCTGAACAAAACTTCCCCAAACTCTTCCTTGATCTTTTTGCCGTTGGCAAAAAGCGAAACATTGCACTTCACCCTCAAGCCGTTAAGGGGAAGCCACATTTTTTTTGTTTTAATCGGGGTGAGCGACGGGCACAAAGATGTCATTTCAAACTTTTCGCCAAAAAGATGATCCGGTTTTGAAAAATTGTTTACCTGCGCTTTTGACCCTATGGCGCAAATTACTTTGTCGAAAAAGAAAAATTCACCTGTGTGAAGCATCACTTTAAAACTGCTTTTCCCTTTTTCAACCCTTACGACTTCGCTGTCGGTAACGGTTTTGACGTTGAGCTTTTGGCATTTTACTCTCAAAACGTCAAGCACGCTGCCGCTATTTTCCGAAATAGGATAAACCCTTCCCTGTTCGTCGGAAAACATTTCAAGCCCCATGCTTTCGAAAAAGCTTTTTAAGGCATTGTAGTCAAAACGCCTTACTGTATCAGCAGCCCTTTCACAGTTGTAATATTTAAGAAAATCAGCATAGTTGTCGGCAGTCAAAGCGGCATTAGTCAAATTGCACCTACCGTTTCCGCTTGCCATTATTTTTCTGCCCACTCTTCCGCTTCGTTCAAAAACAGTAACGCTATGTTTTTCTGCAGCTTTGACGGCAGCGGCAAGGCCTGCCGCACCGCCACCTATAATTGCGACTTTCATATCAGATTTCCATATATTTGAGATTTTCGGAAACTTTGACTTCAAAAGGAATTTTATCGAGAATATCCTTTTGCAAATCAATTCCCCTCATAATTTCCAAAATAGTCCAGCTTTCGTTTTCAAGTTTAAACAGACATCTTTCGGTTACAACGTAAACTGTCTGATTGAGCGCGTTTGAGTTTGCTGCGGAAAAACTTACGGCATGCACTTTTTTGACAAATTTAGGAATCGATCCTTCCTTGACGATTTTCAGGTTTTTTTCGTCGTCAAGCTCAACTTTAAGTCCGCCCGAAGTAAACGTAGTGCAGAAATAAACGTTTTTAGCATTTTGAGTAATGTCGGCAAATCCGCCGATACCAACGATCCTGTCAGGCAACGAATGTGCATTGACTCTTCCTTTTTCGTCTACTTCCATACAGCCTACAAAGGTTTTGTCTATTCCGCCGCCGTGATAAAAATCAAACATCTGCGCCATGCTCATGTAAGAATCAGCGCCTATCGTCGCACCGAATCCTCGCCCTCCTACAGGCACGCCGCCTATTCCGCCTGATTCAACAAGCAAAGTGATTTTGTCCAGCATACCGTTTTGTACAGCCTGATACGCAACGCCTTCAGGTATACCTATGCCTATATTTACGTTATCGCCCGCTCTGAGACACTGTTCTGCCCTTTTGGAAATAATTTCCGCCGCTACTCCTCTTTCCTTACCTGAAGCCGCGACTTTTTTGGTATTTTCAATTACATAATTGATTAGCTGTTCTGCCGTAGGTTTTACGTCGCCGCTCATACGCGAATCGTAATTTGCGTTGACGCGCTGTTCCTGATCGGGACACAAAACAACCATATCTACAAGCATACCCGGGATAATAATGTCCCAAGGTCTGCGATGTCCCGGTGCCATTTTTTCTACCTGAACGATGACCTTGCCGCCGTTAAGTTTTGTTGCCTGTGCCATTGACAAAGCGTCAATAACGGAATATTCCTTTTCGAACGAAATGTTTCCGTTTACGTCACTGTAAGTTCCTCTGATAATTGCGACGTCGAGTTTAGGAACTTTATACGCCAAAAAGTCCTCGCCCATGACTTTTACTCGTTCTACGAGTTTTTCAGTCGAAATATCGTTAAGTCCGTAAACACCAACCGTAGGATCGGGAAAAAGGTTGAGTCCTATTTTTGAAAGCAACAGACTTTCACCGCAAGCCGCCGCCCTGAAAAGATGGCTCAAAATGCCCATAGGCAAGTTGTAACCCTCTATTTCATTGTTGGCGATACGCCTGCATGCGATAGGCATTGACGAATAATGACCGCAAACGATTTTTTTCACGGCTTCGGTGTTTAAAAATCTTTCTGCCGCAAAATTTTCGTCCCAGTTTCCCATAGGCGCTGAAAGATAAAGCGACAAATCCTTGAGATCGTGTTTTTTAAGAATGCGTTCGTTAAGTTTTTCAAGCAAATTTATCGGATTGCCGATAGTAAAAAAAGTATTGATACCTATGGAATCACCGCTTTTGATAACGCTGATTGCCTTTTCAATTGATACGACTTTTGACATTTTTCCCTCAAAAAAGCTCTCGGAATGAGAGCTTAAAAAATTTGATTAAGGTTGTTGACCGTTAACCTCAGTAAACCGTTTCATACAACGCTCGATAGTTTTTTTAGCCTCATCGGGTCCGCTGATTTTATCGACGGTGGTAATTTTGCCCTCAAGCGTTTTGTACACTTGAAAGAAGTGTTTCATTTCGGCAAAAATATGTTCGGGCATTTCGTTGATATCCTTGTAACTGCTGTAAGCAGGATCTTTAAAAGGAATAGCGATTATTTTTTCGTCAGCCCTTTCCTGATCGACCATGCTTATCATTCCTATAGGATAACATCTGACCAAAGCGTTAGGAATAATTGTTTCGGAACTCAATACCAAAACGTCCAAATGGTCACCGTCATCCCCCAACGTCCTCGGAATCAGTCCGTAATTCGCAGGATAATGGGTAGCGGTGTAAAGAATCCTGTCAAGGATAATAAAACCTGTTTCCTTGTCAAGTTCGTACTTGTTGTTGCTGCCCTTAGGAATTTCTATGAGAGCCACGAAATCGTCGGGAGTTATCCTTTCTTTGCCGATGAAATCAACTCTTGTCCACATAATACCTCACAGTTCGTCGATACAATACTTGCGGAGCATAAGCTCCGCAAGCTGCATCAAACGTA
This sequence comes from uncultured Clostridia bacterium, assembly GCA_944336125.1. Lineage (GTDB taxonomy): Bacteria > Bacillota > Clostridia > Christensenellales > CAG-314 > Heteroclostridium. Next base: position 111,561 of record CALVLA010000002.1, read on the forward strand.
ATTATTTAATAATTTTTCTTGCTTCGACGTAGTACCTCTTTTCGAAAGCTTCGCCCATTGAGAAAGTTTTTCTAGGGAAAGCGCCTACTTTGAGCACGTAATCGAACAAATCGTTTTTAGCGAGCGGAGGCAAGGTAACAGCAACGCGGTTTGGAGCAGCGTCGGTAACTTGTTTGAGCGAATCTTCGCCGTGAACGTAATCCACTTCGCTGCCTGCATGAGATTTGATGTAAGCGTCGATGTAATCCTGAACGAGACCTACTGCAACTGCGGCGTTGCTAGGGAGCATAAGGTCTTTTCTGCCCTCCTTAGTTGTGTAAGTATAGCATTTGAAATCGCATTTGAGACCGCTTTTTTCAACTGCGTCATAAAGTCCGTCAAGGAAGTCTTTAGTGTCGACGTTGAAAACAGAACGGAAAATAGGTTCGAACTGCAATCCTTTGTCATGCAGGTTCATAACTTCGACCAAAGCATATCTTGCAGGGTGATTTTGCTGTTCTTCCGGAGAAAGCGTCTTTTTCACGTTTTCCCAGCAAGCTTTTGCTGTAGCCAACGAGTGGTTGCCGTCGCCAACCGCAAACAACATGACTTCGTCGGTGCTGCCGTATTTAGCTTTGAGAACTTCTTCGTCGAGGAGTTTTGCCAAAGCTTTTTCAACTCTTTCGGTGTCGTTGACTTTCCAGCCTCTCAGGTGACCGCCCTTCATGTTAAGTTCGAAGTCATAAAGTTTTTCAAGCTTGTCCTTTTCTTCGTAAAGCGGTTCGATAACAGTGTTGTCTCTGTCGTCGATAAGAAGCATGATATGAGGCAATTCGATAGGAGCATGTTCACGAATACGAACCCTTGGCGGAATCCTTTCCACAACGGTGCCTTCGGTAGCTCTGATGTTAGCCTTGTCTTCGCGGATAAAGCTGTAATCTTCAAGGTCAACTGCAATTACGAGACCAAGTCTTTTAGGAGTGATAGGAGTGCTGCGTTCAAGCAAAACGAAGCAGTTTCCTATACTTTTAAGAACGCCGTTGTCAAGATATTCGTACATCGTTTTGTTGATGGACTCGATAATAGGTTTGTTGTCTTTAGACAAATAAACTTCCGGGAAAATAATGTTGAGAGTCGAAGGACTTGAGTCTGTTGCTTTTTTAACCCCTTCCCAGTAATCAGGTTCGGAAGTGTACTGATCGCAAGCGACGACCGCCCATTTAGACATATCAACAGATGCGTCAGGCAAGAGAATTTCAGGTACTTTAACAGAAATTTTTGTCATAATAGTTTCTCCTTAAAATTATAAACTATATCCCAAAGACAGCCAGAAAACAACGGAAATGACTATCCCCGCGATAATAAAAAACCAGTTATATTTCAAAAAGTTCAAAAAGCTTTTTTTAGGCTTTGCGTTAGATTTGTTCTTCATTTTGTTCTGTTCTCCACATATCGCCGTCGGTCTGACCGCCGCCCGACGAGTAAGCATCCCTCAAAACTTTGGTAAGAGTTTCAGGATCGAGATAACGTTTGTATTTTCCGTCGTGCATAGCGGAAATGATACCCGTTTCCTCCGAAACAACTATTGCGGTAACGGTAGGATCGCTTTCTGAAAGGCCTATTGCCGCTCTGTGACGGGTACCGAGTTCTTTAGGCAAATCGGTAGCCTGCGAAAGAGGCAGATAGCAGCCTGCCGCGAGAATTTTTTTGCCCTTGATAATAATTGCTCCGTCGTGAAGCGGAGTTTTAGGGACAAACAGCGCCTCGATAAGTTCCGACGAAATATCCGAATTAAGCAATGTTCCGCTGTCGAGTATGTAGTCGGAAATCTTGTCGGGAACGATAACTATAAGCGCCCCCACGTCTTGCTTTGCCATTTTTTGAACTGCTCTCACGATGTGAGAAATAGTGTCTTCCAATTCGGCAAGATTGAGCGCGACGTTTTCGTGTTTGTGCTGACTTTGTGTGCGCCAGGAATATCTCAGCACTTTTTGTTTGATTTCAGGCGTAAACAGAGCAAAAGACAAAAGCGCCGGCAAAAGCAAAAATACGGCAGTTACGGCGCTAGGAAGCACGCCGGCTATGCTCAATGCCAAAATTGCGATAAGATACACTATAAAGGCATGTGCAAGCCAGACGGCGTTGCATTTTTTTATGATAACAAAGCAAAAAATCAAAACGACTGCCATGAACACGATAAATACCGCGTCCGTGGCAGAAAAGTTTTGAAATTTTGTAGCAACATGGTCAAAAAAAGTCATAAATATACACCTTGTAAGACTAGTTTACTACATTTTGCGGCAAAAATAAATACTTTAAAATCACTTTTTTAAGTGAAAAGGTTATTTTTTACGCGCGATATAATGAGTATGCAGACATTCGTGAGCGAGATGACTGTTAGGTTCTTGATAGAACTCTTTATAAAGCTGAATAATTTCAGGGTTTTCGTGCGACTTCCTGAGCACGGCTCTTTCGTCCGCCGAGTACATTGCGGAAGCTCTCAAAGCTCTGATATCGACAGAGTTCTGCACTGACGCAGGCTGTATAGGTTGTCCACCGCCGTTTACGCAGCCGCCAGGGCAACACATAATTTCGATAAAGTGATAGTCAGCCTTTCCGCTCTTGAGCTCTTCCATGATGACTTTTGCGTTTGCGATACCGCTTGCAACGCACACTTTAACGTCGACTCCGTTAACTTCCACTACCGCGCGCTTGATCCCCTGAGTACCTCTGACACACTCGAAATCTATTTTTTCGAGAGGTTTTTTCTCCACTACTTCCTTGACGGTTCTCAAAGCAGCTTCCATAACGCCGCCGGTTGCGCCGAATATGAGACCTGCCGTCGAGCCTTCGCCCAAAATGCTGTCAGGTTTTTCATCGGCAAGGTTGAGGAAATCAATGCCCATGCGCTTAATCATGCGGGCAAGTTCCCTGGTAGTGATGGAGTAATCTACGTCTTGATATCCGTCGGCCGCGCTTTGGTAAGGACGTTTAAGCTCGGTCTTTTTCGCAACGCAAGGCATAACGGAAACCACTACCAATTTGTCAAGCGGAATATTGAATTTTTTAGCATAGTACCTTTTTACCGTAGCGCCGTACATCTGCTGAGGCGATTTGCACGTAGAAAGGTTAGGCAAAAACTCAGGATAATACTGTTCGATATAGTTAATCCAACCAGGCGAACAGCTGGTGATCATAGGAAGCACTCCGCCGTTGGTAAGCCTGTTGATAAATTCCGTACCCTCTTCCATGATGGTAAGGTCTGCGGCAAAGTTTACGTCGAAAACTCTGTCAAAGCCGATTTTTCTGAGTGCGGCAATCATTTTGCCTTCGACGTTTGTGCCGATAGGCATACCGAATTCTTCACCCAAAGCCACCCTTACCGAAGGAGCAGGAGCGACAACGACAAATTTTTCCTTGTCGAAAACCTGTTTCAACACGTCGTCGATGTTGTCTCTTTCTCTCAAAGCGCCGGTAGGACACGAAACGATACACTGTCCGCAGTTTACGCAAGGAACGTCGTTAAGAGATTTGTTGAAAGTGCAGCCGATATTTGTTTTGAAGCCGCGCTCGTTTGCTCCGATGACGGCAACTGCCTGTCTTTTTTCACAAGTTGAAATACATCTTCTGCAAAGTATGCACTTTGAGTTGTCCCTTACGAGGTAATCGGTAACGTCTTCCAAAAACTGCTGTTTTTCACCCTCGTATTTGTGACCGTCGCAGCCGTATTCGTAAGCAAGTTTCTGAAGTTCGCAGCTTCCGCTTCTGACGCAACTTGTACATTCCTGATTGTGGTTGGACAAAATGAGTTCCAAAGTGGTTTTTCTGGATTTAATTACTCTTTCGGTATTTGTCCAAACTTCGAGATTGTCGCTTACAGGGTAAACGCATGAAGCTACGAGGTTTCTCGCGCCCTTTACTTCAACTACGCAAACGCGGCAAGCGCCCAGTTCGTTGACGTCCTTAAGATAGCACAGCGTAGGAATTTTTATGCCTGCCTGTTTGCACGCTTCAAGCAAGGTTATGCCGGCGTCAACCTGATAATCTTTTCCGTTTATTTTGATATTAACTTTGTTTTGCATAACAACCTCACTTTTTAATAATGGCATTTTGCTTGCATTTAGCCATGCATGTGCCGCATTTGATACATTTGTCCTTATCTATTTTGTGTGTTTTAAGCGGATCGCCTGAAATCGCTTCGGCAGGACAAGCTGCTTTGCACAACGTGCAGCCGATACATTTTTCAGGAATTATTTCATAATTGATAAGCGCTTTGCAAGCTCCTGCAGGACAGGTTTTATCCTTAATGTGAGCGATATACTCGTCTCTGAAGTATTTGAGAGTGGACAGAACCGGGTTAGGAGCAGATTGACCCAAACCGCAAAGCGAGTTGTCTTTTATGTAGTAACAAAGTTCTTCTAGTTTGTCGAGATCCTCCATCGTACCTCTGCCGTCTGTAATTTTGGTAATAAGTTCGTACAAACGTTTGTTACCGACACGACAAGGAGTACACATTCCGCAAGATTCGTCCACGGTAAATTCGAGGAAGAATTTTGCCATATCGACCATACAGTTGTCCTCATCCATAACGATAAGTCCGCCTGAACCCATCATCGAGCCGATACCCACGAGATTGTCGTAGTCGATAGGAATATCGAGGTGCTGCGGAGGAATGCAGCCGCCGCTAGGACCGCCTGTCTGAGCGGCTTTGAATTTTTTGCCGTTAGGAATACCGCCGCCTATTTTGTAAATGACTTTTCTCAAAGTCGTGCCCATTGGCACTTCGACAAGACCAACGTGTTCGATTTTTCCGCCCAAAGCAAAAACTTTGGTACCCTTTGATTTTTCCGTACCGATTGAGCTGAACCATTCGGCACCTTTAAGAATGATTTGAGGGATGTTGGCGAAAGTTTCGACGTTGTTGAGAACGGTAGGCTGTCCGAAAAGACCTTTGACGGCAGGGAAAGGAGGCTTCGGATGAGGCTCACCTCTCTTGCCTTCGATTGAAGTAAGAAGCGCAGTTTCCTCACCGCAAACAAACGCGCCTGCGCCGAGACGTATTTCGAGATCGAAATCAAAACCCGAGTCAAAAATGTTTTTGCCCAAAAGTCCGTATTCGCGCGCCTGAGCGATTGCCTTGTCAAGACGTTTTACCGCGAGAGGATATTCCGCGCGGACATAAATATAACCTTTGTTTGCCCCTATCGCATAACCCGCGATAGCCATTGCTTCGATAACCGAATGCGGATCGCCTTCGAGAATCGAGCGGTCCATAAACGCGCCCGGGTCACCTTCGTCGGCATTACAGCAGATATATTTGACAGGATTTTTCGATTTGCATGCGAATTCCCACTTCAAACCCGTAGGAAAACCGCCGCCGCCGCGTCCTCTGAGCCCCGAAGCTTTAACTTCGGCTACTACCTGTTCAGGCGTCATTTGAGTGAGAACTTTACCCAACGCCTGATAACCGTCCTGAGCTATGTATTCGTCAATGCTTTCAGGGTCGATGTTGCCGCAGTTTTTAAGCACCATGCGGAACTGACGGTTGATAAATTCTGTTTCGGAAGCGATTTCTTCCTCTGTTTTTTCCTCGGGATGAGCAAGAAGGTCTTTGACGATTTTGCCGTTGAGCAAATGGTCTTTGACGATACGCTCCATGCTTTCGAGGTTGATGTTGAAGTACTGTGTACCTTCAGGGTAAACGATAAGCGAAATTTTATCGTCGCCGGTGAGAGAATAAGTCATCAAAACTTTGACGTCGTTTTTAAGACGGTATTTCTCCACCAGTTCGTTCATGTTGTCGACAAGATTTTTTAATACGGCTCCGTCGCTGCCGCAAACAAGTACGTGAGACCTAAACATAATTTACTCCTTATTCCAGTGGATGTTGTCAACCGTATATTCCTTGATGACCTTTCCGTTGACAATATGGTCGTTGATGATTTTAACGGCTTTTTCAGGCGTAACCTTTATGTAAGTGACCTTAGGCATATCGGGCATAAGCACTTCGACGATAGGTTCGTAGTTGCAAAGTCCTATGCATCCAGTCTGCGAAACAGCCACGTTTTTGAGCTGTCTTTTTTCGACTTCCTGCATAAGAGCCGTCATAACCGGCATTGCGCCTGCCATGATGCCGCAGGTAGCCATACCCACGAGAACTTTTATTTCACCGCTTTTTGTTGCGGCTTCGGTTTTTTCTTTCAAAACTTTTTCTTTAATAGCGTTGAGTTCCGCCAAACTTTTCATAATTGCAATTTTCCTCCGTTCACTTTATTGATATTGGAAGTCATAAATTCTCTGAGATAGAAATAAACCGTCAGGTCGCAAAAACCTTCCTGATTATGCAGAATATCCTTTACGTCGTTGGTATCGAATTCGAAACATTTGTCGTCCACCTTAAATGTAAACACAAATCTCACCGAGTGATTTGACGAAATGGTCGTCAAAATGGCGTCAACCAGATTTCCCAAAGGCATGCAGTCGATGTTGTCGGTGCAAAACACCGCTTTTACGCAAGTTCCCACGCCCAGCTTGCTTTTTATGGAAAAATCGCCGCCCGTCAAAATCGCGTGATATTTGTAAAGCGGAATTCCCAGTCCCACCGAACGAGTTTTCCTTGAAGTGGAAAACGGGTCTTCGACGCTCGCAAGCGTTTTTTCGTCCATGCCCTTGCCGTTGTCGGTAATTACGACTTTCAGCTTTTTGTCGTCATCCGAATAACTGATGTCGGTTCGGACAAGCGTCGCGCCCGCCGCAACCGAATTTTGAAGGATATCCAGAATATGGTTTGAAATTTCTCTCATAATCAAAGATTTTTAGCGCGTTTTCTGTAAATTTCCACTATGTCTTCGACGTCGTTGTGGGTAATATTTCCGTAAACGTCGTCATTGACAAACATAACGGGGGCCAAACCGCAGCAGCCTATGCACCTTGTAGGAGCAATGGCAAAAAGACCGTCGGGAGTGCATTGTCCGTCGTCGATGCCCAAAACTTCCTTGAGTTTTTCGTTGATGAGCCCCGCGCCCTTTACGTAACAAACGGTACCCATGCAAACGCTGAAGTTATATTTACCGACAGGATCCGTACGCAAAAACGAGTAAAAAGTAACTACGCCGTATACTTTTTCCATTGATACGCCCATACCGTCGGCAACCTTTTTTTGTACTTCGATTGGCAGGTAGCCGTAAATTTTTTGAGCTTCCTGCAATACTACAAGCAAGTTGGATTCATCGCCGCCGTATTGTTCCAACACGGCGTCCATTTGAACTTTTTGTTCGGGCGTTTCGGTAAAACAAACACCTTTGTTCTCTTTCATACGTTCCTCCTTTATTTACCAAACAACTCGAAAAATGCGTCAATCGACTTGTCTTTTAAATCAATATAATTTTCGTTTAAAACGATTGATTCCAATGTATGAGCGTCGGAATTTGAAATGACTTTAAAGCGTTTTTGCATTTCCGACTTAATTTCGGGCGGACAGTTTTTGCTGACCTCCACTACTTTATAATCTATGTCGTCAGGCACACAGCCCAGCGTCGCAAGCATACTGTTTGTTTCCTTGTCGACGTGAGCGGGTACGGTAACTCCGCCAAAACTTTCAACTACTTCCTGCAGCGAATACAAATCGATTTCGGAGGCTATTCCCAAAAAGGTACCGACGCAGCTGATTTCGTTGTCCTCGCCGTCGAGAATTTCCTGCGTAAAATACAAATTCGTGTTGAATTTCATTTTAGGCATATGCTCGTAAAGATAGTCGCAAAATTTTTTCAAGGCGTCGAAAGTTCTGAAATAGCTTAAGACGTGAATGTCCTCGCTTGTTGAAACTTCGACGCCGGGAATAAGCAAAATGTCTTTTTCGGCGGCTGCCTTTTGCGCCGCCACCGCATTGAATCCGGCATTGTGGTCGGTAATCGCCAAAATATCGATTTTGCAGAGCTTCGCCATATTAAGTATATTTTGTATGGTGTTTTCTCTTGAAGCGCATCCGCTCAATACCGAATGCACGTGCAAATCGTACTTAAATTTCATAAAATTTTCGAAATTGAGATGCTTGTCTCGAAAATAGGCTGACTGCTTCCCAAAATAGTGATGTTGTGTTGTTTTGCTTTTTCAATCAAAGCCTCGTCCGGCTTAATGCCGTCGCACAAAATAACCGCCGACATTTCGGCAAGTTTGGCAACTGCGGTTATGTTTATGTTTGACATAATCGTAAGCCAGCAGCTTTTCCTTTTTGCTTTTGATATGACGTAACTGAAAAGGTCAGAGGCGACGTAGTTTCTGATTGTCGCCGTGCCCTTGTTCAGATTGAAAACTTCAAGCTGCAATTTTTCAATGAGTTCCGCTACCGTTATCATTACTTTTCACTCTTTATCCTTGTCAATTCTGTATTTGATGCAGCGTTTAATATCCGCCTTACCCTTCGCAACGTCCTCCGCAAAATCCTTGCAGCTAGGCGCTCCGCACATACCGCAATCGAAGCCCGGCAAATGAGCTTTGACTTGTTCAAGAACGCGCATTTTTTCAAAGGCCTGCTTGAAATCCTTGTCGAGCTGGTAGTAGGCGTTGTTTACCTGCCATTCATCGGGACGTTTGTAATATTCGGCAGGCTCGTCCACACTGTCGGTAACGTTGGTTTTGTTTTTGAGGTCCTCTTTTTTGAGCCTTATCATGGTGCTTTTTGCGAAGTAACCGTTTTCGATGTTCATGACTCCGCTTACACAGCCGCCCGGACACGCGTTAAGCTCGATAAACTCAACGCCGGGAAGTTTGCCGTCCTCAAGCTCTTTAAGTGCCGAAATAACGTTTTCGATACCGTCCACAGCCAAAGCCCTGTTGCTTCCTATGTTTTTTACCTCGCCGCCCACAACCGCGGTAAGCATGTCCGCGGCGCCCGCCACGCAGGAGATTTTTTTGTCCTCGTCTGTTATTTTGACGTTCATTACTTTAAGGCTGACTTCTTTAAGCGAAAGCACACCGTCTATGCCGCAATCGCTTTTGTAAAGTTCCTGCCTTATCGCATTTGCGTGCGCAGGACAAGGCGAAAGGAAAAACACGCCGATTTCGTCAGGCTTAAGCCCCGTTTTTTTGACCGCCTCTTTTCTCGCCTTTTTAGCCGCGACATGAGCCGCAGGAATGTAAGGAGCGAGATTTTTTTTCAAATCATGGAAACACATGAGGATAAGTTCCACGCAAACTGGACACGAAGTGCTTATGCAAGGCTTAGGAAGTTTGCCTTGACGCATTTCGTCAAGAGTCAGCAAACTTAACATTTTGCTCGCCCTCGCCGTTTCGTAAACGCCGTCAAAACCTATTTTCAAAAGCGCGCTCAAAAGATAGTCCGCGCTTTTTGCCGTGTTGAATTGTCCAAAGTAAGCAGGCGAAACAAGCGCGATTTTATATTTGAATGTTTTTTGTTTGATAATATCGAAATAATCAAAATTAGGATAAACCGCTTTTTTCTGACAAACGCGAACACACTCGCCGCAACCTATGCATCTGCTGTGATCGACAACTGCTTTGCCCTTTACGATACGTATCGCTTTAGTAGGACAACGTTTCATGCAGTTGACACATCCTATGCATTTGGAATTATCGATAAAAACGGCCTCAAAAACATTGTTCCCCATTTCAGCCCCTGCACTTAATCAAAGATAATATTCCATAATAATGGTCGTTCCCACGCCGACCTCCGACAAAACCGTAAGTTTGTCGCTGTATTTTTTCATGTTGGGAAGTCCCATGCCTGCGCCGAACCCCATAGCCCTGATCCTGTCGCTGGCAGTGGAAAAACCTTCCTGCATGGCTTGTTCGATATTTTCGATGCCCTGTCCCGTGTCCTTCATGGTAACGGTGATTTTGTCGGGACAGATAAGCACGTCGGCTTTGCCGCCGTTTGCATGAATAACCATGTTGATTTCGGCTTCATACATGCTTATCGAAATACGTCTGATGAGTTCTTTGTCGACACCCAGCCTTTTAAGACGCGATTTCGTATCGACGCTCGCCATGCCGGCGCTGTCAAAATTGCCGCCGTCCACGTCGTATGAAAAAAACATACATTCGAGCCTTTTTTCACTCATCTTCATCCCCTCTCATACCGCTTTCGAAAAGCAAACCGCAAGCGGTAAACATATTGTGTCTGCACTTCAAAACGGCGATACCGTTTTGCTGCGCCAACTCAATAGATTTGGAATCCGGATTTTTGTTGCGGACGAAAATTATGCAGCGCATGTCCATCATGGCGACGGTACGAACTACCTGCGGATTGGCCAAACCCGTAAGCAAAGCTCCGTCGCTGTCCTTAACGTAAGCGAGAACGTCGCTCATAAGGTCACATGCGAAAGCATTTGTGACATCGATGTCTTTCATGTCCTCTCCGCAAACAAAAGATGCTTCAAGAATTTTTGCAACTTCGGAAATTTTCATGAGGTTTTCCTCTCAAAAAGTATACTTTTAATTATTTTAGCATAAGTCAACAGCCATTTCAAGGTACTGGCGATTTTTTTGCAAAAGTAGTATTTTTGACGTTATGCAACAAATTTTTAACGAAATAATGTCAAAAGCGGAGCAAAAGCAGGCAATTTGCGGCGGATTTTCTTACGGAAGCGACGTTTTCCGACTGCGAAGCAGAGTAAAGCGACTCTGCCGATGTCTTTACTTGCGAAATAATTTGGGAAAAAAGGTTGCCGCCGCTTTCATAACACAAAGTAAAAAGCTTTTGCGAGGCAGACGAGGCGGTTTTCGAAAGATCGGAAAAAGAGCATTTTCCGTCGTCATAAGCCGCAGTTTTTTCGTGCAATCCCTGATATATAGTTACTATTTCCTCGCAGATGTTTTTTAGTGAGGAACACTCACTCGAACTTGAAAGTCTTAAAGTTTTTGCGCCCAGCTTTATATCAAGTTTTTCCGCTTTTTCTCCCGAAGAAACAAGATTTTTTACAACTGCGTCACAGTCGGCTTCGCCCAAAAAAATTTCGGCTAGCACAAAGTAACGTTTCCCGTCAAAAAAAACATTTCCGCCCCCTCCTCTTTGAAAAACCGACTGCGAAAAAACCTCCGCCTCATTTTCCTTTTCAAAACTCCCCAGCGAAACAGCGTAGCAATCGAGAGGCTGTATATAGCAAATATACTCTCCCCCTTTGACTACAAAAACGTATCCGCAAAGGGCAAAAAGAAAAAGCCCCGCTATCAAAGCCGCCGCAAGGCTTTTTTTCAAAACGTCGTCTTTTCCTTTTTTCCCGTAAGAACTTTTGAACATACTTAATATATATGTAACAAAAACAAAAAACCGCCTTTCGGCGGTGTTTTTAATTTTAATTGTCAAGTTGTTCTTCGTATTTGATTACTTCAACCCCGGCTTCCGACAAAAGCTCGAGAGAAAAATTGTCAGGGTAGCCTGAATTGTAAACTACCTTTTCGATACCCGCGTTTATGATAAGCTTTGCGCATATCACGCAGGGCTGATGAGTAACGTACATCGTCGCCCCCTTAATGTTGACGTTGAGCCTGCCTGCCTGAACTATCGCGTTTTGCTCGGCGTGTACCGCATAGCAAATTTCGTGGTGAGTTCCGCTCGGAATGTTGAGTTTTCTCCTCAGGCACTCCTTTTTGTCTTTACAGCTGACAACACCCGAAGGCGCTCCGTTGTAGCCCGTGGTTACGATACGCTTGTCCTTTACTATGACGCAGCCCACCTGCCTGTTTTCCTGAAAACAACTGGACCAAGTCGCGACAAGCTTTGCCATATCCATAAATCTTTTGTCCCACTTGTTCATAAACTCACCTCGAAAATCATTTTATCACATTGCGGCATCAAATTCAACGCATTGCCGATAATTTAAAATTTGACAAAATTCCCCTTTTTTCGTCAATATGTTTTTTCAGCAAAAAAACCGTTTGAGTACACCGCTTTTTTAAAAAAAATTATAAAAAAATGCTTTTTGCTTAGCATAAATTTGTTGACAAAATGTAAAATTGTTTTATAATAAGTTTAGCACTCGGAAATAGCGAGTGCTAGCAATTAATCAAACATCAATCTTTATGGAGGGTGAAATATGAAACTTAAACCTTTATTCGACAAAGTCGTGCTTGAACCCGTTGAAGCCAACGAAAAATCGCAGGGCGGCATTTTGCTTCCGGGCACAGCTCAGGAAAAACAGCAAATCGGCGTTATCGTAGCAGTCGGCAACGGCGGCATGATTGACGGCAAGGAAGTAGTAATGCAAGTCGAAGTAGGACAAAAAGTTCTTTACGCAAAATATTCAGGTTCTGACTTCAAATACGAAGGCAAGGAATACGTTATTATTCGCCAAAGTGACATTTTGGCAGTTATGGAATAATATTTCCTTAAAGGAGAGTAAAAATGGCAAAACAAATAAAATACGGTGCGGAAGCACGCAAAGCGCTTGAAAACGGCGTAAACATTTTGGCGGACACCGTCAAAATCACATTGGGACCTAAAGGCAGAAACGTAGTTTTGGGCAGAAAATTCGGAGCCCCTCTTATTACAAACGACGGCGTAACTATTGCTAAAGAAATCGAACTTGAAGACGCAAGCGAAAACCTCGGTGCGCAAATTATCAAGGAAGTTTCGACAAAAACCAACGACGTCGCAGGTGACGGTACCACTACTGCCGCTGTTCTCGCACAGGCAATCATCAACGAAGGAAGCAAAAACGTAGTTGCCGGCGCAAACCCTATCATTTTGAAAAAAGGTATCGCAAAAGCAGTAGACACCTGCGTTGACGAACTCAAAAAAATCAGCAAACCTATCAGCGACAAAAACGCTATCGCTCAGGTAGCAAGCATTTCGGCTGGCGACGAATCAATCGGTGAACTCATCAGCCTTGCAATGGAAAAAGTAGGCAACGACGGCGTAATCACCATCGAAGAAAGCAAGACCATGAAGACCGAGCTCAAAGTAGTCGAAGGTATGCAGTTTGACCGCGGTTACGCATCGGCATACATGGCTACCGACCTTGACAAAATGGTTGCGGAACTCGACAATCCTTACATTTTGATTACCGACAAAAAGATCTCTTCGATTCAGGAAATTTTGCCTGTTCTCGAACAAATCGTAAAAACAGGCAGAAAGCTTCTCATCATTGCCGACGACATCGAAGGCGAAGCTTTGGCAACTTTGGTACTCAACAAACTTCGCGGCGCGTTTACCTGCGTTGCGGTTAAAGCTCCGGGATTCGGCGACAGAAGAAAAGCAATGCTTGAAGACATCGCAATTCTCACAAACGGTACCGTTATCAGCAGCGAACTCGGTTACGACATCAAAGACGCAACTCTCGATATGCTGGGCAGCGCAAAACAGGTAAAAGTCGACAAAGACAACACCACTATCGTCGAAGGCGCAGGCAGTAAGGAAGCAATCGCTCAGAGAGTAAATCAAATCAAAACTCAGCTTGCAGAAACTACAAGCGAATACGATAAAGAAAAACTTCAGGAAAGACTTGCAAAACTCGCAGGCGGCGTAGCCGTAATTCAGGTAGGCGCGGCAACCGAAGTTGAAATGAAAGAAAGGAAACTTCGTATCGAAGACGCATTGAACGCAACCCGTGCGGCAGTCGAAGAAGGTATCGTTCCCGGCGGCGGCGTAGCATTGCTCGCAACAGTTCCTGCAGTAGAAAAAGTAGTAAAATCTTTGGAAGGCGACGAAAGAACAGGTGCAAAAATCGTTCTTGCCGCATTGCAGGCCCCTATCAAACAAATCGCGGTAAACGCAGGCGTTGACGGAAGCGTAGTTATTTACGAATTGCTCAAGAGCAAAAATCCTAACCGCGGTTACGACGCATTGAACAACAAATACGTCGATATGATTGAAGCAGGTATCCTCGACCCTACAAAGGTAACAAGGAGCGCATTGCAAAATGCTGCAAGCGTAGCGGCTACCATGCTTACAACCGAAAGCATCGTCGTGGATTTGCCTGAACCTCCTGCTCCGCAGATGTCGGCAGACCCTAACGGAATGTATTGATAAAAAACAAAAAGTCGGTTAAACACCGACTTTTTTATTGCAAAAGCGTGCCGCACGGCACGCTTTTTTTAATCGATAATTCCCAAGTCCTTGCAAAGTTCTTCAAGCGATTGTTTTACGTCGAGTATTTCTTCCTGAGTAATTTCGCCGCAAAGTTCATCGCAAGCGTCGGCGGCGGCCACTTCCTCAAAAGCAGAGTCTTGCTCCAAAAGCGCCTGCACTTTGTCGATAGGTTTTTCCTCTTTTGCCTCGTCGCCGTAAATCGCCATTATTTTCGAAAGTTTGCCGCTTATTTCCCTGGCTTTTTCAAGCTCTTGCGGTGCCGCTATCGCCATGGCGTTTTTTACGTAAAGCGTCCATTTGTTTCGAAATTCCGACAGTCTTGCCATTTCCTCGGCAAACCTGTTTTGGGCTTTCCTTTTTAGTTTTGCCGCTTCCTTCTGCGCTTCGATTACCGCTTCGGCAATCTGATTTTTGCTTCTTTCAAACTCGGCAAGCTTTTCATTTAGCAACTCGTTTTGTTCTTTAAGATGAATTGCTATTTCCTTTTGCTCAGCCAAAGTGTTGTTGAAGTTTTCGTTAAGCTTAAAAATATACTCGTCGACTTGTCTTTTATCATACCCCTTTTTTTCGGTATCGAATTTCATTTTTTTCCGCCCTTTGCCAAAAGCTCCTGCTTAACGGCATAAAGTTTGTCCGACAAATCCACCTTGTATATTTGCGGTTTGTTTAGTCTTTTGTATTCGCTCCAAAACTCGTTCAAGCTGTTAGTGCAGTTTGCCTGAAGTTCCGCCACGCTGGAAAAAGGCATGACGACTTTTCCGTTTTTGATGACGTCGACATAAAGCGGTTTTACGAAATAATCGGTAAAAGTAATGCTTTTCCATCTTTCGACGGGGTGTGTCAACGTCAGCGGTTTTGAAAAATCAAAGGTTTCGTCAACCTTGCATATAAGGTCGGCAACAGCCATTTTTGTCTGCCCGTCGTAAATGCGGTAAATCTGCTTTTCGCAAGGATTTGTGATTTTTACGACGTTGTCGGAAATTTTTAGTTTAGGCTGACCGTCAAACTCCGCTATTTTGTAAACGCCTCCCAGCGACGGATTTGAGTGACTTGTTATGAGCCTTGTACCCACGCCGTAAACGTCAATTTGCGCTCCCTGCACGTAAAGCGACTCTATCGTATACTCGTCCAAATCCCCCGATACGAAAATTTTGGCGTTAGGAAAACCCTCTTTGTCCAAAATTTTTCTCGTCTGTATGGTGAGATAAGCAAGGTCGCCCGAATCGAGTCTTACGCCCACAGGCTCACAGCCGCGGTTTCTCAATTCTTTAAAAACCGTTATTGCGTTAGGCAAGCCGCTTTTCAAAGTGTCGTAAGTATCAATCAAAAGCAAGCAGTTTTCAGGGTAAAGCTGGGCATAAGCCCTAAAAGCCGCAAGTTCGTCAGGAAAGGACATAACCCAGCTGTGAGCGTGAGTGCCTTTAGGGTCTGTTCCGAACATCTGCGAAGCAAGCACGTTACTTGTTGCCGCGCAGCCGCCTATTATAGCCGCCCTTGCGCCGTAAACTGCGGCGTCAGGTGCCTGCGCCCTTCTGAGACCGAATTCCAAAACGCCTTTGCCTCTTGCGGCTCTGACCACTCTTGCCGCTTTTGTCGCAATGAGAGTCTGAAAATTCACTATGTTAAGCAAAGCCGCTTCCAAAAGCTGTGCCTCAAAAACAGACCCTTTGATAATCATCAACGGTTCGTTAGGAAAAACGACCGTTCCTTCGGGAATCGCCCTTATGTCCCCATGAAATTCAAAATCGGCAATTTTTAGCAAAAAATCTTCGTCAAACGTTCCCAATGAGCGAAGATACTCTATCTCTTCTTCGTCAAACTTGATGTTTTTGATATATTCTACGGCCTGTTCCAGTCCGCAAGCAATACAAAACGAACTTTCGTTTCCCTCACGGAAAAACAAGTCAAAAACGGCCGTTTTATCTGCCATTCCGTTTTTGAGGTAGCCGTTCATCATCGTCAGCTCATAAAAGTCGGTAAGAAGCGACAAATTTTCTTTCATAACTACTCCTTCTGTTCCTCCGCCCTGATTAATTTTTCAGAGGGTTTTCTTTCGGGAAACTGCCTGTCTTTAAACAAACGGTAAAGCCACGTATTTTGTTTAAAGCTCCATTTTTCGTTGCATTTTTCGCAGAGACAGGTAACCGTTCCGTCCTCCGATGTCTCGCACTTTGCTTTTTCGTTGCATTTTTTGCAAATGGTTTTGCTTTCGTCGTAAGTGGCAAACAATCCGAAAAACGGAAGCAACGCGACAAGGAACATCGTTGCACCTGCCAGATGAACATTTGCGTCACCCAAAACACTGCAGGCTATGCCACCCCCCACAAGAACAACAATCAAAGCCGAAAGCAAAACGAAAGTAACGCTTATTCTCTTTTTATCATTTGAAAAAAGCGAAACGTATTTTTGATAAAGTTCTTTTCGGTAAGTGTAAAGCAATCGGTAAAGCCCGAACAATATAGTAAATACCGCGACTGCCTGCGAAATTTTTATACCTGTATTATATCCGCCTATCCAAAGATACAAACTGTCCGAACGCAATGCCTCGATTGTGTACCTTACTATACCGTAATAAATGCCGTAAAAACTTGCAAGCCAGCCCGTTTTGTAATTTTTGCTTTTGAGTAAAAACAAACTTATTATAAAGCCTATTCCAGTACAAAACGACTCGTAAAAAAATGTGGCCTGATACCATGCACCTTTCGCGTCGATAAACACCGCAAACGGAAAAAACTGCCAGTTAGGGTCTGTGATAAGGTTACCGTAAGCCTCTTGGTTTACGAAGTTGCCCCAGCGGCCTATGCACTGAGCGATGAGAAGCCCCGGGACAATGCAGTCCATAACCTGAAAAAAGTTGTGTTTTTTAACCCTTGCTACAATCCAGCCTGCTATGTATCCCGCAATGACGCCGCCGTAGATACCCAGTCCGCCGTCACGGAAATTCCAAAACCTCGACCAATCGCTTTGAGTGCCGTCATACGGAAACAAAAAGAAGTAAAGCCTTGCGCCGAGTATAGCGAAAGGTATAATCCACAAAGCGTAGTCTACCGCGTCATAAGGGTCGTAACCTTTCTTTTTCAAAAACCTTGAAAACAACCAAATCGCAACCGCCATGCCCGAAACGATGATGATTGCGTAATAGTAAACGTCAATACCAAATATCTTGATACTTGGATTAAAAGCGAGCATATTTTCAATCATAGTTTATATTTTATCACAAAACGGCATATATGCAACCAATATTTTTTTATTGACAATTTTGTTAAAAACTTTAAAATATCACTATATGAGTGAAAAAAATTTTTCCACCAAAAAGAAAGTGGTAAGGACTCTTATAACTGCGGGAATACTTCTCGCATTGATAGCGGCGGTTTATCTTACGCTAAAATTTACCGGAGTTCTTGACCGCTTTAAAACTGCGGAAGACATCAAGGAATTTATTTTAAGCACGGGAGTGAGCGGCAGACTTATTTTCGTACTGTTGCAGTTTTTGCAGGTCACCTTTGTACCTCTTCCTGCCATGGTAACAACCGTTGCGGGAACGCTTATTTTCGGACCGTGGGAAACCATGTTTTTAAGCATATTTGCCATTATGGCAGGAAGGCTTTTCGCATTTTTCCTGGGCAGAAAACTCGGCACCAAAGTCGCGCGCTGGATGGTAGGCGAAGAAGACACGAAAAAATGGTCTGACATCATAGGAAAATGCAAATACACCTTTTTTCTCATGCTGCTTTTTCCTCTCTTTCCCGACGACGTGCTTTGCATCGTGGCAGGACTTACCAGTGAAATCACGTGGAAATACTTTATTTTTGCAAACCTCATTTGCGTTACGGTTGCCTGCGTGGGAATGTGTTTTTTCGCAAGCGGAATGATTATACCCTTCAGCGGCTGGGGAATTCCGGTGTGGATTGCACTGGTTATCATCGCTATTGTGCTTTTTATATTTTCAATCAAGTATCGCGACAAAATCGAAGTTTTCGTGTTTAAGCTCAGCGAAAAAATCAAAAAGAAAAAAGACGACAAACAGGAAAAAGAAAATGAAAAAAACGGACGGTGACCGTCCGTTTTTCTGTATAAAAAAAAGCAAAATGTAAAAACTCACGACATAGCCGTACATACACAAACAAAAAATCCAAAACATAAAATAAAGTGTATCGGCTTTGGAGTGAAAGATGATAAAACGAGGACAACTTTATTACGCCGATTTAAGTCCCGTCATAGGAAGCGAACAAGGCGGCATACGCCCCGTGTTGATTTTGCAAAACGATATGGGCAACAAATTCAGCCCCACCGTAATAGCGGCGGCAACTACAAGCAGACTGCACAAAGCAAAACTTCCCACTCACATTCCGCTGGAAAAGGAAAAATACTGTCTGCCTAAGGACAGCATAGTGCTTTTGGAGCAGATAAGAACTATAGACAAAACCAGACTGCTTGAATATATCGGCGAACTTCCGCCTGAAACAATGAACAAAGTCAATACCGCACTGCTTATCAGTCTGGGTTTTTTCCAAAACACAAGCGAGCAAAAATTAAAGCAATCATGACAAACAGCCGTCAAAGACGGCTGTTTTTATCTTATCGCTGCCATAGCTACGGCTATTCCGCCGTCATGCGACAGCGAAACGAAAATAATGTTGCCTTTGCTGTCAAGTATGTTTTTTGCCTCGTTTTTAAGCTCAACGTATGGCGCCCCGAAAGTATCGTGAAATACCTCGATGTCCTGAAACGAAATTTTTCCGACAAAACCGGTACCCAAAGCCTTAACGACTGCTTCCTTTACGGCAAAAATACCGGCGGCTGTTTCATACTTGTCCTTTTTTTGCAAAATATAATTTTTTTCACTTTCGCAAAACACCTTTTGCAAAAAAGCATTAAAATCTGTTTTTTCTATACGTTTTACGTCAACTACGTCAATCCCTACCATAACTTACCGCCTTTATTACCGCTTGTCTTACTACTTCAGGCGCCGCATTGCAAAGAATATTGAAATCACACTCAATTTCACCGCTTGACAAAGCAAACATAGTGTCGCCGTCAAGCATTGTATGAACAGGCGAAATTGCAAGAGCAAGTCCGTTTTGCGAAAGCGAAGCAAGTTTGTTTGCCTGTTCTCTTGTGATTTTAGCATTTGTCAAAAGACAGCCGATAGTAGTGTTTTTTCCTTTTCCCGTCGGAGTTACGCTGTTCTGCAAAATGAATTTTGAAGTATTGACAAACTTTCCGTCTTTTTTCGCACCCGCAATAATTTTGGCATTATCATACAAATCAAAAACATCGCCAAAAGCATTTGTACATACAACCGCCCCTATCTGCAAATTGCCGAAAGTCAATTCGGAATAACCTATACCGCCTTTCGAGCAGTTTTCCATACCGAAAATTTTACCGACGGTCGCACCCGTTCCTGCGCCCACGTTTCCCCATTCAGGATTTTCGCAAGCGTTTTGGCAAGCCGCGTAACCTTCTTCCCTTGAAGTAAAACCGAAACTTTTGTAATCAAGGTCGTAAATCACCGCTCCGCATACGATAGGTACATAATACGTTCCCGTAAAAAAGCCTTTCCCTTTTTCCGAAAGAAACCTCATAACCCCGTCGCAGGCTTCAAGACCGAATGCACTTCCGCCCGAAAGACAAACGGCGTTTATCCTTTCGACGGCTTTGCAGCCTCGAAGCAAATCGGTTTCCCTTGTGCCGGGAGCGCTTCCCCTGACGTCTACGCCGCCGACACAGCCCTCGTCAGTTAAAATGACGGTTGCACCGTAGCCTTTTTCCTTTTGAGTGAAGTGTCCTACCTTAAATCCTTTTATCATAATTACTCCGCAGGCGAAATGTCTCCGCACAAAATTTTTATTTCACAGCCGTCCTTTTCCGCTTTCAAAAATCCGTCCGGCGTAATTCCTTTTACAACGCAATTGTAGCTTTCGTCGTTTTGCGTAACTTTGACTGTTTTTCCGACAATTTCGCATTTTGAAGCGAAAAGCTCGGTGATGTCATCGTCACTCAGCACCTGTTCGTAAACGCGTTTTATTGCGTCAAAAGCAAATTGAAAAATATCAATGTCTTTTCCGCTTTCAATGCTTAAACTTGTTGCAATAGAACTCAGCTCGCCGAAATCTTTGGTATTGACGTTTATTCCCACACCGCAAAACAATGATACTTTTTCTCCGCAAGTGACCGCCTCGCTCAAAATTCCGCAAACTTTTTTTCCGTTTACCAAAACGTCGTTTGGCCATTTCAAAACAGGATTAAAGCCGTATGAAACAAGGGTGTCATAAACCGCAAAACCGGCGTTTAAAACAGTTTTTGGAAGTGAAACTTTTTTGACGTCAAGGTCAAAACAGCAAAGGGAAAAATAAATGCCGCCTTTTTGCGAAACAAACACTCTCTTACCCTTTCCGCGTCCTTTTGTCTGTTCAAAAAGCAAAACTATCGCGTCGCCCTTTTCAGGGTCAAGTCTTTTTGCGATATCAAATGTGTTTGTTCCTTTTTGTTCGACATGCACCTGACCGAACACGGATTTAAGCTTTTCGGAAAGCAAATCAAAAGTCATCGCTCACCTCGTCTGACGAAAAATTTTCGACGGCTTTTCGGCACAAGTCAAACTCAAACCCTTTTCCCGCAAGATGCCTGAAAAGTTTTTGCAAAGTATCTTTGTCGGCGTTGCGGTTTTTCATAAACTTTTCCGCAGCTTTAAACACAGCTTCTTCCTGACTGTCAATAAATTCGTCAATCAAAACAAGATTCTCGTCGCATATGCCTTTCAGTTTAAGCTCGTACTTAATGCGCTTTTTGCCTTTTGCGTTTTTGTAAGTTTCGCAAAAGCACCTCACGTATTCCTCATCGTCGACATAGCGGTATTCCTTCATTTTTTCCACGGCGTTTTTGACGACATCGGGCGAATACCCTTTTTTGGTCAGCATTTCCTCAATTTGCTTTTGCGTTTTTAAATTTCTACACACACTTTCGACGCCCTTTTGAAAAGCCAGCTGTTTTTCGCTTTCCTCAAGCACAAGTTTGAGTTTTGCTTCGTCTATTTCGTCCCCCTCTTTAAGCCTGCCGTTGACAATGCTTTCGCATGTTACGGAACACAAAAACTCACCGTCCGCAAAAACGGAGGCTTTGTTTTTGTTTTTTACGTTTTGCTTAATTTGGGTTATCTTTGCCATGTCAACAATATTTTATCATTTTTACTGCCGCATAAAAAACGGCAAGTGTCATCAAAATTCAATATAATCGTTGGAAATTTCTTCCATTTCGATTTTTCCGTTTGTTTTGTCAGTTATTTCTTCTTTAAATTTTTCCGCAAATTCCTCAGGAACCGCCGCTTTGAGTTTTACTTGGTCGTAATACTCTTTTTCAACTGTCTTGCCGAAAGTCTGAATTACGCTTTCGCAAACACACGCAACGGAGTAAGCGCATCTTATGCAAAAAACTTTGCAAAACTTCACTTCGGATTTTTGTGCCATATCCAAAACCTCCCCGGCAGAATTGCCGTAAGCTCTGACAAGTCCCCCCGCGCCAAGTTTAATACCGCCGAAATATCTGGTGACTACAACGGCTACGTTTGAAAGATTTCTGCCTTTGATTGCATTTAAAATGGGCATTCCCGCCGTACCCTGTGGCTCGCCGTCATCAGAAAACTTTTGCCCGTCTGCCGTTACGTAGGCATAACAATTGTGAGTCGCGTCGTAATGTTTTTTGGAAACCGACTCAATAAAAAGATTTGCCTGACCGACGTTTGAAACCGAGCAGGCAAAAGCTATGAAACGGGATTTTTCGATTACAATTTCGTTTTCGTAAACACCGTTTTTTAAAGTTGTGTAATTTTTCATTTAATTTCAATCAAAAGGTGAACTTTTTTGCCTTTGTGAAGCACAAAACTACCCTTTTGTTTAATTTCGTCAGACAACTGATAATCGCTTTTTACGGCAAAATCATCAATTTTTACGCCGCCGCCGTCAACAAGACGTCTTGCCTCGCCGCGGCTTTTGGTAAGTCCCGTAGCAACGAGAATATCGCATATGTCAGTTACTGAAGACGAAAGTTCTTTTTTAGGCATATTTTCGCTGTCGTTTGAGAAAGAAGCATTTACCTGAGCCATAACGCTGTCCGCAACATCCTGACCGTGAACGATTTTTGTCACCTCGTATGCAAGGCGGATTTTTGCGGCATTCATCCTTTCGTCCTTGTGAGCGGTAAGCTCTTTGATTTCCTCTACAGGTATGAAAGTCAAAAGCTTCATGCACTTTTCGACGTCGTTGTCGTCGATGTTTCTCCAGTACTGATAAAAATCAAACGGCGAAGTTTTTTCAGGGTCGAGCCAAACCGCTCCTTTTGCGGTTTTGCCCATTTTAATACCCTCGCTTGTTGTAAGAAGCGAGAAAGTAAGCGCAAACGCAGGTTTGTTGAGCTTTCTGCGAATGAGGTCGGCACCGGACAAAATGTTGCTCCACTGGTCGTCGCCGCCAAGTTGCAGACTGCAGCCGTACTTTTCGAAAAGCATCAAAAAGTCGTATGACTGCATAAGCATATAGTTGAATTCAAGGAAAGTAAGTCCCTTTTCAAGACGCTGTTTGTAGCACTCTGCGGTAAGCATTCTGTTTACCGAGAACAAAGAACCTACGTCACGCAAAAAGTCGATATAGTTGAGTTTAAGGAGCCAGTCAGCATTGTTTACCATGAGGGCTTTTCCGTCGGAAAAGTCAATGAACTTTGCCATCTGCTTTTTAAAAGCTTCACAGTTGTGGTTTACCGTTTCTGCCGTCATGAGCGAGCGCATATCCGTTCTGCCGGAAGGGTCGCCAACCATGCCCGTTCCGCCGCCGATAAGAGCGATAGGACGGTGCCCTGCTTTTTGCATGTGAGCCATTGCCATGAGCTGTACGAAGTGTCCTACGTGCAGACTGTCGGCAGTCGGGTCAAAGCCGATGTAAAAAGTAACTTGTTCTTCACCCAGCTTTTTGTAAAGTTCGTCTTCAAAAACGACTTGTTTGATAAAATCTCTTTCCTTCAAAATGTCAAAAACATTCTTAGCCATAAAAAACCTGCTTTAACAAATAATATTGTCGATGTAAATTTGAGCATCTTTTATTGTGATTTTGCGGGCGACGAAGGCAAGCGCAACAAACAGCAACAAAAGCACTGCGAAATAAATGTACACCAAAACGGGAATTTGCGCAAGCGAAACCAGGTAGTAAAGCCCGCCCAGAACGCCGATAAGTATTACCGAAACCAGCAGTGAGATAAGACTCGACGGGTTGTTTTTAAGACCGGTAGAAATATTTTCCCAGTTGAGACGCGGTTTTTTCAAATCGATGTAAACCTGCATGTATGAAAATACCACGTTAATTACGGAAGAAATAACAAACGCTATTGCAACCGACAAGAGCGGAACTTTTAAAACGAAAGTAGAAACTACCAGCATAAGTATCACTCCTATTTCGTTTACGATAACAGACAAAATTGCTTTGGCGTCTATTATATCCGCGTAACTGACCGGCAAAATTTTAATCATGTAAAAGTTTTTGTTTTCCCTTGTAAATGCGGTCGATGCCATGTAGTTTGTCGCAAATACCATAAAAATGGCAAAGCAAATGAGAACTATCGCGACAAGATCGGGAACAAGCGCCATAATTTCAACGAAAGACATCCCCACTTCCTCTATCGTCGTGTCAAGACTTCCCATAGAAGTAACACCCAGCACGAAAATGAGTATCGGTGCCAGTATGATTTCAAACAGACAGTAAAAAGCAAGCGTAGGAAAACGAATAATTTCCAGAAAGTCTTTTTTAATGAGCATTGAAATTTTTCCGCCCGTTTCGTATTTAGTTTGCTTTTTGCTTTGCGATTTCGGTGTTTCAAGCTGTTTCGAAATACTGCGTCTGTAAACAAAAGACGAGATAAATACAGCAACGGCAAGCAAAGCCAAATCGATAAGCATAGCGTAAACAAAATTTAAAGCCGCCGTTGCGAAAGCAGTTTCCGTCATCGAAAGAGCAAGGAACTTGTTCGGAATCATTACGTTTGCGATAGCGTCGAAAGTAGCCACCATATTTTGCAGCATTTGCTGCATGTCGGCGGTGTCCTCCATCATTCCTAGGGAATTGACCGCAAAAAAGTAAACGACGAAGAGAATAATTGTTACGATAAGCAAAGCTATGGTCGCAATTATGCTGTTGTGCTTAAAGTACGAAATTACGTAAATAAGCGGAATAGCAATAATTGTCGCCACCATAAGCGGAAGTATCGGCAGCAAAAAGAATGACAAAACAAGTCCTATCGAGAAGTTAAGTCCCGCGCCGATTGCAAAAGGAATTACGGCAAAAAGCGTAAACAAAAATGCCGTCATAAGCTCAATCAGGTAAGCGTAAGTAAGTTTTGCCGCAAAAATCACCTGAGGCTTCAAAGGATAAGCCAAAAGCATTTCGTTGTCGCGTGAGTAGTAAACTGTATTTACTACCGAAGCAATTCCGAAAAGCAAAACCACGACCTGAATGGCAGACAAAATGCAAGTTAAAATTGATGTTGTGGCGTTAAGCTGAGCCGCCATCTGCCCTATCTGATAGATAATGTATGCGATAAGCCCCAGCAAAGGCAGGCAGCAAACGGCAATAAGACCCGCCACCAAAAACACGTACCATTTTGCTTTTGCCTGAGGCTTTGACTTGTCGCGCCTGAAAGTCTGTTTAAGCAAAACGCCGAAAAGCAATGCGAAATCTTTCATAAATTACCTCACTCCGCCGTGACGTTAAGGAAAAATTCTTCAAGCGACTCGCTCTGCTGTTTAAGTTCGTCCACGGTACCCACCGCAATGAGCTTGCCGTTTTTGATTATACCGATTCTGTCGCAAACCTTTTCCACAACGTCGATAACGTGGCTTGAAAAAAACACGATGTTTCCCGCGTCGGCATGCTCGCGCATAAGTTGTTTGAGTTCAAATGCGGACTGAGGGTCAAGACCAGTCAATGGTTCGTCAAGTATCCACAGCTTAGGGTTGTGAAGCAAAGCGCCGATAACCACGATTTTTTGCTTCATACCGTGTGAATATGATTTAATTTGGTCATTGATTGCATGACCGAGGGAAAACTTTTCGATAAACTCTTCGGCACGTCTTTTCAAAACATCCTTGGGAACGTCATACATGCTTCCCATAAAGTTGATATATTCCATGCCGGTAAGTTTTTCGTAAGTTGCGTGATTGTCGGGAACATAACCGAAATTATGTTTAAAAACGTAAGCGTCTTTTTTGATGTCAACCCCGTTCAAAACGATTGTTCCTTCGTCAGGTTGCAAAACACCGGTAATCATTTTGATTGTTGTTGATTTGCCGGCGCCGTTAGGTCCCAAAAAGCCGAAAATTTCACCGTTTTTTACTTCGAGATTAAGTCCGTCAACGGCTTTTACTCCCCCTTTGGCATAAGTTTTTGACAAGTTTTCAAGTTTAAGCATATTTCAACCCCTTAAAAAGTTTTTGCACAAATCATTTTTTCAAATATTTTTTGTCTTTAAGTTCGTCAGGCATATATTGCTGTTCGACATAGCCGCCGAAGTCATGCGGATAAAGGTAAACCGCTTCCTTTTGGTCGGTACTTCTGCGGTAAGCATTGTATTTGATGTGATTAGGCACTTTTGCGTCGGCAAAGTTTTTTGCGTCCTCAAACGCCTGATCTATCGCCACAACCACGTCGTTGCTTTTTTTGGCGCGGCAAACGTAAATTATCGCTTCGGCAAGCGGAAGCCTTGCCTCAGGCATGCCTATTTTTTCAAGAGCTTTCAAGGCACTGACAGACAAAACCAATGCGTTTGTGTCGGCAAGTCCAACGTCCTCAGCAGAATGAGCGACAAGCCTCCTCGCCAAAAGCATCGGGTCGCACCCTGCCGAAATAAGCCTTGCAAACCAAAACAAAGCGGCATTTTCGTCACTTCCCCTCAGGCTTTTGCAAAAAGCCGAAAGCATGTCGTAATAACTGGTTTCGTCAACCGACAGCGCCTTTTTTTGAATACTCTGTTCGGCAGTAGTTTTGTCTATTTTTATTTTTCCGTCCTGACTCTTGTCGGTAGTAAGCACCGCAAGCTCCAAAGCGTTGTAAGCGGTTCGCAAATCGCCGCCGCTTGCCCATGCCAAATGTTCGAGAGCTTCGTCAGTGATTTCAACATCGAAACTTTTAAGTCCCTTTTCGCTGGTAATGCTTTTTTTAAGTGCCGACAAAATATCTTGTTCCGAAAGCGACTCGAACTCAAAAACGCGACATCTCGATACGATTGCCGGAGTCAAAGCGGCATACGGATTTTCCGTCGTAGAACCTATAAAAAGCACCGTACCCCTTTCGACCGCGCCCAAAACGCAATCGGACTGAGCTTTCGACCACCTGTGACATTCGTCCAAAAGCAGATAGGTTTTTTTGCCGTAAGCAAGCCTCTTTTCCGCCTCGTCAATCACTCGTTTGGCATCGGAAACGCCGCTTGAAACTGCGTTGAGCTTTTCGAAATGACTGTCGGTACTGTTTGCAATTATGTTGGCAAGAGTTGTTTTTCCGGTACCGGGAGGTCCCCAAAATATGCAGCTGCCCACCTTGTCGGCTTTTATCGCACGGGATAAAACCGTGTTTTCGCCCACAATGTGCTTTTGTCCCACAAAGTCTTTCAAAACTTCGGGCCGCATACGCTCTGCAAGCGGAGCGGCTTTTTTGACCTCAAAATCGAAAAGCGAATTTTCCTGTTTGACTTTCATGCCGATATTTTACCAAATAAACGAGCAATATACAACAGTTTTGAGTTGCGATGAATGTAAAAATATGCTAAAATACGGTGAATGAGCCAGCCAGACGGTCGCGTGGAAACACGAGGAAAGTCCGAGCACCGCAGGGCACGGGTGCCGGGTAACTCCCGGTGAAGGCGACTTCAAGGAAAGTGCAACAGAAATATACCGCATCGCAAGATGTAAGGGTGGAAATGCGAGGTAAGAGCTCACAGACGTTTTGGTAACAACGCGTTCATGTAAACCCCACTTGGTGCAAGATAGGACGGAAAAATGCTGACCCGGCATCGTCCGACAAAATCGCTTGAACCTGTCGGTAACGGCAGGTCTAGACAGATGGCCGTCAAATACAGAACTCGGCTTACAGACTGGTCTCATTCACATGCCCCTTTGCGGCCAACCGCCGCAAGGGGTTTTTTATTAAAAAAAACAGCGGGAACGCTGTTTTTAATTTTTTAAAATGTTTTCAAAAAACACGCAGGCATTTGCGAGGTCTTTTTCGTCGGGGTGTTTTTTGGCTATGCCGCCTATAATTTTAAAAGGTCCGAAAGTATCATAACCTTTGCAGTGAAATGCGCCAGAAAAATCAAGTCCCCTTTTCCTAAAAAACTTTTCATACTTTTTGCCGTGTTTTTTTCTTCCGTCGCCGCAGGTATAAATTACAAACACTTTTTTTATCTCATCAAGATGCTTTTCGAAAAATTCAAGCACCTTGCTGTGCAGTTTGCCGAAATAAATTCCCGAAGCAAGCCCAACCTCGTCGTATGCTGAAAAATTAACGTTTTCAGCCTGTTTGACGTCAAACAAATCAAACTCAAACTTTTCACGCAGATGTTCAAGCACTTTTTTTGTGTTTGAGTGATGAACAGATTGATAAACAACAGCTATTTTTTTCATAACTACCTCTTTCGCAATTATACCACAGTTTTTTCAATCCAGTATAAAATCCTGTCTGTTTAATTTTTGCCTGATTTTTGCCAATGCCTTTTTTTCGATACGAGAGATGTACGAGCGTGAAATGCCCAAAATTTCAGCCGTTTTTAGCTGAGTGTAGCAAGGTCGTCCGTTAAGCCCATATCGCATCTGCAAAATCTGATATTCTCTCGATGTAAGGCACGACCGCATCACGCTGTCGAGTTTTTGCGACACTATGCCCATTTCAACCTGTTTGAAAACGCTGTCCTGATTTATCGAAAGCACGTCAATGAGAGAAAACTCGTTTCCGTCTCCATCTACTCCCAAAGGGTCGTTGAGCGAAAACACGCATTTGTTCCGCTTGTTGCTTCGAAGTGCCATCAAAATTTCGTTTTCGATACATCTTGCGAGGTAAGTCGCCAGTTGCGTCCCCTTTTTGCTTTCAAAAGTCGAAATGCCCTTCACCAGCCCTATGGAGCCTATCGAAATCAAGTCGTCAACGTCCATGCTGTGGCTGTATTTTTTCGCTATGTGGGCGACAAGCCTCAAATTGTGCTTAATAAGTTGTTCCCTCGCATCCTCGTCCTTTTCTTTCAGTTTTTCGATGTAATGAGCTTCAAGCTCAGGTGAAAGCGGCCGAGGATAAGAGGCTTTGTTTGATACGTAAGATGAAAAACAAAAAATTTTGCTCAAAAACTCAAATATTGCCGAAAACATACTCACCTCAAAACAAATTTGTTTTAAATGATATGTTTTTTTAATACTTCAAATGAGCTTTTTCATTATTTGTGGACAAAGCAAAAGCCCCTTTTCGGAGCTTAAATTATTTACGCAATATGTCGAATTTGTTAAGTTTCAAAGGACAACGGATTTTCAAAACCTGCTGAACGATTTTTGCGTCGTCTACTTTGTTCATCTGCTCGTCAAACATTTCCTCAACGACAACCGTTTTCAAAAAGTTACCGTCAGGGGAAAGCACTTGTAATACATCGCCTGTTTTAAACCTGTTGCGCTGTTCGACGGTAACAAACTCGCCGTCGCTTTCAAGTACGGTAGCAATGAAAGTTCCGATTTGCTTTGGTTTTGAAGTTTCGTAGCACTGTCTGTTTTGATCGTCAAAGTAAAAACCCGTTGTATACTGTCTGTGACTTGTCAGTTCAAGCTCCTTCAAAAGTGTTTCGTCCGCAGTATAATTGTTTTTGTCGGCATAGTAAAAATCTATCGCCCTTCTGTAAGCATTGACAACGCTGGCAACGTAAAAAGGTGATTTCATCCTACCCTCTATTTTAAGGCTGTCGACGCCGGCGTTAATAATTTTGTCAATGTGCGGAAGCAAGTTCATATCTTTTGAGTTCAAAAAATACGTCGTTCCCTGTTCGTCCTGCTGAACGGTCAGCTTGTCGTCAGGACGGTTGACTTCGTTGATTTGATACTCCCACCTGCAAGCCTGAACACACTCGCCCCTGTTTCCGTCACGTGAAGTCATGTAATTTGAAAGCAGACATCTGCCGCTCATCGAAATGCACATCGCACCGTGAACAAAAACCTCAATTTCGGTTTTGCCTTTGACGGCGGAGCAAATTTCCTCAATTTCACCGAGAGAAAGCTCGCGGGCAAGCACAACCCTCGACGCGCCCTGTTTTGCCCAAAACAAAGCCGCATTAAAATTCGTGGTGTTTGCCTGAGTGGAAATGTGAACGGGAAGCTCAGGTTCGGTTTCGCGAACCACGTCGAATATACCCAGGTCACTGACAAGCACCGCGTCAACGTTTGCTTTTTTCAAAAAACGTATGTAGTCGGGAAGCTGTTTCAGGTCGTCGTTTCTGCCGTAAATGTTGACGGTGATATAAACTTTCTTTCCGAGTTTGTGCGCATAATCGGCGCAAAACAAAATTTCGTCCAACGTAAAATTGTCCGAAAATGCCCTGAGCCCGAAAGACTTGCCTGCCATATAAACGGCGTCGGCGCCGAAGTGCAGCGCAGTATAAAATTTTTCCATATTGCCTGCGGGAGCAAGCAATTCAACTTTTTTGTAAATCATTTTTTTACCGACAGGCTGACGCCGTCTCCTATTTCAAGAACAACCGACTCAAACGCTTCGTCCGAAAAAAGGCTGTCCAAAAATTTGTTCATGTTATAGGCCATACCGAAAGCCCTGTCCTTTTTTGAAGGAAGGTTTTCGACATAACCGTGAAAAAGCACGTTGTCGCTCATCAAAACTCCGCCTTTGACAAGCATGTTTTTGATGTAGTGCAAAAAATCAAAATACTGTCCTTTAGGTCCGTCAAGAAAAACAAAGTCAAATTCTCCCGTCATTTTGTGAACAATTTCCCTTGCGTCCCCCTTAAAAAAAGTCACTCTGTCAAAAACGCCGTTGTTCAAAAAATTTTCGGTCGCAAGGTCAATCATCCTTTCGTCCATTTCGACAGTAAAAAGCTTTGCCTCAGGGCACGTTTGCAGCATTACGCTTCCCGAGTACCCTATTGCCGTACCTATTTCCAAAATGCGTTTGGGTTTTTTTATACCCACTATGGTACGCAAAAGGTTTTCGGTGTCGGCTAGCATAATGGGCACGCCGTTTTCACAAGCAAACTCACGCATTGCGACGAGTTTTGGGTCAGGCTGCTTCAAGCCGTAAAGTCTTTCAAAAAATTCTTTCATCAGTCTTCGTAAATTATAGGCAAAATCATAGGTCTGCGCTTGATTTTTCTGCCGAGGTAGCCTCTTACGGCTTTTACTATCGAAACTTTGACCTGATTGAGCGAATAATCCTTAAGTTCAACCTTTTTGAGGGAGCTGCGAACTACCGAGCGCAGTTCTTCCATCAATTCGTAGCTGTTTTCGTTTCCTGTGTAAATGAAGCCTCTGCTGATAATTTCAGGACCGCTGCTGATAACGCCTGTTGTTCTGTCAAGTCCCAAAACGATAAGCAAAATACCTTCTTCCGAAAGTTCAAGTCTGTCTTTCAAAACGACGTTTCCGACGTCACCTACGCCAAGTCCGTCGACAAGTATTCCTCCGCCCTTTACTTCCGCGGCTTTCGCTATCTTTTTGTTGGTTACCGCGATGACGTTTCCGATGTCAGGAATAACTATGTTTTCATAGCTCATGCCAAGCATATGAGCAAGGTCGGCGTGCTGTTTCAGGTGACGATATTCGCCGTGAACGGGAATGAAAAATTTTGGTTTAAGCAAAGTGTGAATAAGTTTAAGTTCTTCCCTGCATGCGTGACCCGAAACGTGAATTGCCGCGATTTTATCGTATATGACCTGCGCGCCCAAACGGTAAAGGTTGTTGATTACCGAGTAGACGTCTTTTTCGTTTCCCGGGATTGGCGAGCCCGAAATGATGATAGTGTCGTTTTCGCCGATTTTTACCTTATTGAAACCGCCTGTGGACATTCTGGTAAGAGCGCTCATAGGCTCACCCTGCGTTCCCGTTGAAAGGATAAGCAGGTTTTTGTCAGGGATAGAACCTATTTTGTCAATATCCACCATTATTTTTTCGTTGTAATTAATTGCGCCCACTTTTTTCGCGATTTCGATGTTGTTGAGCATGCTTCTGCCGCTGATTGCGACTTTGCGTTTGTATCTTACCGCGATATCGATAATCTGCTGCAATCTGTCAATATTTGAAGCGAAAGTGGCAAGAATAATACGTCGGTCTTTTGCTTCAAGGAAAATCCTGTCAAGCGAAGCTGCGACTACCGATTCGCTCATCGTGTAGCCCTCTCTCTCAACGTTTGTGGATTCGCTCAAAAGAAGCAGTACCCCGCGTTTGCCTATTTCGGCGATACGCGTCAAATCCATAATTTCTCCGCCAAGCGGGGTGTAATCCACCTTGAAGTCGCCGGTAACAAACACGACGCCGATAGGCGTGGTAATGCTTACCGCAACGCTGCCCGCTACGGAATGGCTGACGTGAATAAACTCAACGGTAAACTTTCCGAGTTTTACGACGGTTCTGTTTGAAACGGTAATCAGTTCGTAATCGGTAACGTGTCTTTCGATAAGCTTGTGCTCCACCATGCCGAGGGTGAGTTTGGTTCCGTAAACGGGAATTTTAAATTCCTCCAGAAGATACGGTACTGCACCGATATGATCCTCGTGACCGTGCGTAAGGATGAGAGCTTTTACCTTGTCCTTATTCTGGCGCAAGTACGTCATATCGGGAATAACCAAATCGACCCCGGGCATATCGGCAGTAGGAAACGCCAGCCCAGCGTCAACGATGACGATTTCGTCGCCGTATTCGAACGCCGTCATATTTTTTCCGATTTCACCGACGCCGCCCAAAAAGACAACTTTTAAGTTTTTGGTCTTTTTCATTTTACTCCTTAAAAATTTTTTTATAAAACCGACCGAACAATCCTCGGCCGAAAAGTGACAAAAAAGTCTAAAAACTACTCCATTTTAGTTTTTTTAATTATAACCTAAAACTCCGAAAAAAATCAACTCAATATGGGCAACACCGCATGTTAAAGAGGCTATTTTTTCGACAAAAAGCTCAAAAAATCAGCAGGTGGCGCAACTTTTTTTCGGCTGTCTATTGCAATTTGAAAATAAAACAATTATAATAAAAAAAAGTCCGAATGGGACTTAAAATGAAAGAGGTGATTATTATGAGTAGAGTTTACAATTTCTCTGCCGGTCCTTCTATGTTGCCGGAAGACGTATTGAAACAAGCACAAGCAGAATTCCTTGACTACAACGGTTCGGGCATGAGCGTATGCGAAATGAGCCACCGTTCAAAATGGTACACCGACATCAACGACGAAGCAGAAGCACTTTTGCGTGAATTGATGGGTATACCTGACGACTACTATGTAATGTTTGTACAAGGCGGCGCTTCTACGCAATTCGAGGCAGTTCCACTCAACCTTTTGGGCAAAAACAACAAAGCCGACTACTGCGTAACAGGCAACTTTGCTAGCAAAGCTTGCAAAGAAGCTAAAAAATACGGTGATATCCACGAAGCAAGCTCCAGCAAAGCGGACAACTACATCTACATACCTAAACAACTCGACGTAAGACCTGACGCTGCGTATGTACACATCACCAACAACAACACAATTTTCGGTACCGAATACAAATCGGCTCCTGACACTAAAGGCGTACCTCTCGTAAGCGATATGTCCAGCGACATTTTGTCGAGAGTAGTCAACGTAAACGACTACGCAGTCATTTACGCAGGCGCACAGAAAAACATCGCTCCTGCAGGCGTAACAATCGTTATCGCTAAAAAATCGTTGGTTGACGAAGACTACACTTTGCCTTACTGCCCTACTATGCTTAAATGGAGCACTCAGGCAAAAGAACACAGCCTTTACAACACTCCTCCATGCTTCCCTACATACATGGCAATGTTGGTGTTCAGACATCTTAAAAAACTCGGCGGCGTAGCTGCAATGCAGAAATACAACGAAGAAAAAGCAGCAATTTTGTATGATTATCTTGACAGCCAGGATTTCTACAAAGCACCTGTCGTAAAAGAAGACCGTTCTATGATGAACGTTCCGTTCGTTTCTCCTAGCGAAGAACTCAACGCGAAATTCGTAAAAGAAGCAGCAGCCGAAGGACTTGTTACACTTAAAGGTCACAGACTCGTAGGCGGTATGCGCGCAAGCATTTACAACGCAATGCCAATCGAAGGCGTTAAAAAGCTTGTTGAATTCATGAAGAAATTCGCAGCTGAAAACAAATAATCTGAACGGGTGAAAAAAATGAAAGAAGTATTGAGATTAAACCCTATCAGTCCGTTGGTTGATTCGGTATTCGGCGACAAATTCAAACTGGTTGCTGAGTCTGATGCTCCTGTAGGCATCATGGTTCGCAGCTTCAAAATGCATGATTATGAACCGGCTAAATCAGTGCTTTGCGTAGGCAGAGCGGGAGCCGGCGTAAACAACATCCCATGCGACAAATACGGCGAACAAGGTATCGTAGTATTCAACGCACCGGGCGCAAACGCAAATGCGGTTAAAGAACTTGTTTTGTTAAGCTTGTTGCTTTCAGGCAGAAAAATCATCGAAGGCGTACAATGGACTCAATCGCTTAAAGGAAAAGGCGACGAAGTCGGACCGGCAGTAGAAAAAGGCAAGAAAGATTTTGTAGGCGGCGAAATTTTCGGTAAGAAAATCGGTATTTACGGATTGGGCGCAATTGGTCGTCTGGTAGCAAACGCATGTGCTGCTCTCGGAATGAACGTAGTAGCTTACAACCGTACCGTTCGCGAAGAAATCGCCAAAGAACTCGACCCACGCGTAAAAATCGTAAATTCATTTGAAGAAATGATTGAAGGATGCGATTTTGTTTCGTTGCACGTAGCCCTCAAAGACAACACCAGAGGTTGCATCAATGCTGAAACAATCGCAAAACTCAACGACGGCGCAAGCATCATCAACGCTGCTCGCGGCGAACTCGTAAACGTTGAAGACGTGAAAGCGGCTCTCGCAAGCGGAAAGCTCAACAGATACGTAGTTGACTTCCCTTCCGACGACGTACTCGGCGTGGACGGAATCATTCCTATCCCTCACCTCGGCGCTTCCACTCCTGAAGCGGAAGACAACTGCGCCGTAATGGCAGGAAAAGAGCTTGTCGATTTCGTAGAAAACGGCAACATCGTCAACAGCGTAAACTACCCTTCTGTTTCTCTCGAAAGAAGCGGAGCTCAAAGAGTAGTAGTACTCTTCAACAAAGTTGACTGCGCATGCGACGCAATCAAAGCAGCAATCGAAAATGCAGGCGTAAAAGTCGTTAATTCGGTTTGTGCAAAAGGCAAAGCTACCGCAGCGGCACTTTTGGATATTGACAAAGCAGCTGACGAAAGCCTTGTAGCAGCTCTCGAAGCAATCGACGGCGTAGCAAAAGCAAGACTTTGCTAAAAAACAACAAACTAAAAGCCTTCCTCATGGAAGGCTTTTTTATTTTTATTAAATTTGAACTGCCGGCAAGGAATTTATCATTTCAGGTTTGTCGGTATAAATATACTTTTCGGAAAATGCCGCAGGATGATACGACATTTTTGCCTCGCGAAGCCCCTCTATTCCCAGGTCCTCCTGCCTATTGACAAATTTGCAGTTTTCGAAATGTTTTTTGGCAAAAAAATTGTTTACTGCCTGAAAACTTCCTCTGTAATTCGTGTTTGCTTTTTCAAACATAACTACGCCAACATTTGCCTGATTGACGAAACCTATTTCAAAGGCAATAATTTCACCGTCAACTTTCAAAACATCGCAAAACATATTAAGTGCTTCAAGGTTGTCCAATGACCGCTCTATCGCCAAATATTCCCCTGCAGCGTCCAATTCGTCATGAGTATTGCCCCACTTTGAAACAAGACTCATAACCTCTTCCTTCATTGAAGGTTCGTATGAAACAAATTCGTAATTGTATCTTTCGATAAAACCGTTAACAAAATTACGTTTAGCTTTAAATTTTTTGCCTTTAAGCGTAATAAGGTCTTCCGGATTGTAAAGATATTCAAAATCGCCGCGTCGTTCCAAAACCCTGCATTGTTTGCACTCGATATGCTTAACGGCAAGTTCCGCCATATTAGTGGTCATTCGTTCCAAATGAACTTTCATGTTGTTTTTTCTGCAATACGTTACGATTTTCATCATGACGGGAACAAGATATTCCGGTTTTTTTACGATAGGAGGATAAAATACATTGTCGTTTCCGAATTCATGTTTATAATAAATAACTATCCCCTCATCCAACACACATTTTAACGGTTTGTCAAAAGCTCCCCAGCAAAATAAAGATTCAAAAGATATTTCACTTGCTGCCAAATTCTCGTACAAAGAGCAGGAAGTTAAAATACTTTGAAATAATTCCTTGTCTTCTAGCGTAATTGGCGAAAACAATTCCGATGATATGGAATCAGCTGCCATAAATACTCCTTTTGTGTAAATAAACTACAAAGTAAAGCAGGACTTGCAGAAGCAAGCCCTGCTTCAATATTAATTAAAGATTTGGTTCGAGTTTACCGAGAAGAGCTTCCTCAAATTTGCTTTCAAGAATAGCGCCTTCGAGTTTTACTTTTTCGTCGAACACGAACATCGGGCAAAGGTCGATGTTGTATTTGTTTTCAGCGATTTCGAAAGTATCGCGTTTAACTTCGTCAAGTTTTTCGCCTGCCAAAACTTTTTCTCTCAAAGGATAAATGTCGTTGACATATTTTTTAGCCAAAGCGCAAAGAACGTCAAGGTCGCTGATATTCAAACCGTCTTCAAACCAAGCCTGCTGAATATCGTTCAAAAGCGGCTCAAAAGCTTCAGGTTTAATATCCCTTACAAGATACAACAACTGATGTGATTTAAAGGTGTTAGGTTTAACAGTAATTCTGTCAAAGTTAAAATTCAAACCTGCTCTTTTTGCCCAACGGTGAATAGGAGTGTTTTTAGCAGGATCCCAGTCTGCAGTGTCATCATTAGCAATTTGAATTGCTTTGTAATCTCCGCCTTCAACAGGAAGATCAGGATAAATTACATAACCGCGGAAAACCAATTCGATGTCTTCGTGCTTAATTTTGCCTTCTTTTTCCAACTTGTCAATTGCCTTATGCAAATTAACCTTGCCTACACGGCACCAGCTGCACAGTGTGTCATAAAAAACTTCAACTTTCATAAAAACTTCTCCTTTTATAAAATTGAATGGCATTTGCCGTAAAACAAATGCCATCTTGAACTTTTTTTATCACATAAATAAAATTAAATAGTTAACAGGCAATAAGCCCAAGATAGCCATAAAATTTTGTAAATGTCAACAATAAAATTATATCAAAAGAATAAAAAAAAGCAATAATTTATTTACAAAAAAAAGAGCCTCGAAAGGCTCTTTTTTTGCAATTTTTAGATGTTTGGTTCGAGTTTGCCGAGGATAGCTTCTTCGAATTTGCTTTGAAGAATAGCGCCTTCGAGTTTTGCTTTTCCGTCGAATACCCACATTGGGCAAAGCTGCAAATCGTATTTGTTGTCACCGATTTCTTCGGTATCGCGTTTAACTTCGTCGAGTTTTTCGCCTGCCAAAACTTTTTCTCTCAAAGGATAAATGTCGTTTACGTATTTTTTAGCCAAAGCGCAAAGAACGTCAAGATTGTTTACGTCAAGACCGTCTTCAAACCAAGCTTGCTGCATGTCACCGAGAAGCGGTTCAAACGCTTCAGGTTTAATGTCTCTTACAAGGTAAAGGAGCTGATGAGCTTTCCAAGTGTTTGGAGTAACGGTGATACGATCAAAGTTAAAGTTCATACCAACCCTTTTTGCCCAACGGTGAATAGGAGTATTTTTTGCAGGATCCCAATCTGCAGTATCGTCGTCTGCGATTTTAGCAGCTTTGTAATCCCCGCCCTCTTCAGGAACTTCAGGGTGAAGAACGTATGCTCTGAAAACGAGTTCAACGTCTTCTTCCTTAACTTTTCCTTCTTTTACAAGCTTTTCCAAAGCTTTGTGGAAGTTTGCTTTTGCTACGCGGCACCAGCTGCAGCTGATGTCATAAAAGGCTTCAACTTTCATATTAGTTTTCTCCTTGTTTTTTAAAAATATAATGGCGTCCCAACACACCGTCGAAACGCCATCATAAAATCAGTTAATAACAGTTATCCTCAAAATTCAAAGTGAATTATTGAGCAGCTGCTTCTTCGTGGTGGCCGGCGTGTTTTTCTGGACCCATGTTACCGGTAAATCTAGCGGCAACGATACCAGCGACCATACCGTCACTAACGTTAAGAGCTGTACGACCCATATCGATAAGAGCTTCAACCGAGAACAATACTGCGATCAAAGATACATCGAAGCCGAGTACGCCGAATACCATCAAACCTGCCATTGTTGCGCCGCCGCCGACACCTGCGATACCGAGTGAGCAGAGGGTAACGATGATGATCAAAAGGATGAGTTGATCAGGGTGTTTGATGAGGTAGAAGTTATCACCGTATGTAGCGGTGTAAACCATTGTTGCGAGCATTGCAGGATATACGCCGCCGCAACCGTTCTGACCGATACAAGTACCGAATGTACCTGCGAAGGAAGCGATGGAATCTTCAACGCCGATGTTTCTCATGGATTCAATCGAAACAGGGAGTGTAGCCATCGAAGAACGAGTTGTGAAGCCGAGCATCAAAGCTTTGCTTGCGTTTTTGAAGAACCTTCTTGGGCCGATACCGCAAAGGAATACGAACAAGATGTGGAGCGCGAACATTACGATCATTGCTACGTAGGAAGCAATTACGAACACGCCGAGATCAAGGTAGTTTTCGAAAGCGGTGTTTGCACCGAAGTTGAGGATGTGTGCGAATACGCCGTAAGGAGCCAAACCGATGACAACGTCAACGAGACCCATAACGAATTCGTAAGCAACGTCCAAAGCAGCTTCGATTTTAGCGCCGGCTTCCGGGCTTTCAGTTCTCATAGTCCTGATGATGTAAGCGAATACACATGCAAGGAAGATGAGCGGCAATACCGAGTTAGCCGACAATGCTGCAAAGATGTTTTTAGTTGCAAAGATCGAAGCGAGTGTAGCAGTCAAAGTTGTGTTGGACTTTGAAGGCTGGCTACCTACGAGGTTTGCGGAAGACAGTCCGAAGAAAGAAGTTGTGAGGATGGAAATGAGAGCGGAAATTGCACAAGTAACGAGCAAGGTTGCGATTGCGATACCTACTGCTTTACCAGTGTTTTTAGCGCCGCCACTTTCACCAGCACCTACTTTCAGGATACCTGTCATGATAGCTACCATAACCAATGGCATAACCATCAATTGCAACAAGTTGGTGTAAGCGTCTTTTGCGATGTTTGCGATTTCGAATGCGAAAGCGGTATCCCCTGATTTTGCGCTTGTACCGAAAATCAATTGGATAGCAGCGCCGACAACCAAGCCGATTGCCAATGCGATAAGCATCCACATACCGAAACCAACTTTCTTACCGATTACGTGGAGACCGAAGTAGCAGCCAGCGATAA
This sequence comes from uncultured Clostridia bacterium, assembly GCA_944336125.1. Lineage (GTDB taxonomy): Bacteria > Bacillota > Clostridia > Christensenellales > CAG-314 > Heteroclostridium. The sequence goes on from CALVLA010000002.1 coordinate 150,219, forward strand.
CGATAAGAATTACAAGGCCAAGCCAAGTAAAAGCGTAAGTGAACATAAAATGTTCCTCCGATAAATATATTCTTTAAAACCTTGACGCAACCTATTTAACTGATTTAACGCCTCGGTAGTAAAGTCATATAAAAGTCAATGTTCGGATGTCACAAGTCCTTACCTTATGACATTACTATATTACACTTCGCAAATTGTTTTGTCAATACAAAAATAAAATTTTTTATGAATAATCGGCAAAAAATCCAATAAAACGACGTTTTCGTTTGTATAATTACTTAAAACCGTTTTGCGCCCCCATTTTTCGTCAAAAAACGCGAAAAAGCAAGCCTTAAATAAGGTTTGCTTCCATAAGAACGTTCTTTATGTTGGCGATGTTTCTTTCAAAGCCGTGCACGGAATAGGCGGTATTTTTCAAACCGATCCAAGTGATTTTGATAAGTTTAGGATTTTTGCTTTGTACGGCGTTAATAAACGCGTCCGCCATTTCCACGCACTCCGCCCTTTGTTCTCCGTCACCCAAAAACTCGTTGTCGGCTTTTTGCTTGAATTTTTCGATAAGAGTTGCCAATCTGTCGCTTACCGCTGACGGGATATAAATTGTTTCGGCACCGAAAAACTCCTCCCCTTTTTGCCTCGACTCGGCGTCAAGTCCTTCGGGATCGATAGATTTGAGTATATATTCACCCGCTTTTTTGAAGGGAACGAGAATGTCCGCACAAAACCTCGCGTAACTTTCGTTTGCGTTTTCGTCGTTGAAATAGTCCCCCAAAAATTTGGTAAAATCTCTGTTTCCGGAATCTATCTCGGCGAGCAGACAAAACACAAAGGTAAACAACCTCACCTTGTCCACCGGCAAGGTAAGTTTTGCCCTTACCCTGTCGTCCTCGGATACGGCAAGCCTGTTTCTGGCAAATTCGTTTGCGTAAGAAAAGTTTTTAAGGCAGTCCTCTACTTTTTCCATCAAAACGGGAAGCGAAACGACGCACTTCAATAACGATGAAATGCGTTTTGCGGCAAGAATATACTTGCATTCAAGCAAATCGTTTACCCTTTGAGTAAACAACGCTATATCATTTTTTTGTCCTGCCGAATAAACATTCGTTTCATTGTTTTCCATACTAAAATTATACCACTATATAAATAAATATGCAATATTTTGTCATATTTCGGCAAAAATCGCCAATGTCGAAAAAATGACGAATTTTGTTGAATACTTTTTCGCTATGTAGTATAATATTAAAAATAATTGTCGTATACGGGGATTTATGCATAATTTGGACAATACGCAAAACAAGCTGCTGTTGCTTTTTGTTTTTGACAAAATGGAAATTCCGCTGTCAGAAAACACGCTCATCGACTTGTGCTGCCAAACCAACAATTGGATAAGCTATATGGACTGCAAGCAGGCTCTTTTGCAGCTTATTGACGCGTCCTTTATATATAGGATAAACAACAATCCGTCAGCAGACCCCCTTTACACAATCACCCCTGAAGGCAGGGTATGCTTGGCGCACTTTTTCGTAAGGATTCCGTCCTCTTTAAGGGAAGTGGTTTCCGAATTTATCAAAAGCCACAGGATGAGTTACCGCAGGCGTCAGGAATATTTTTCCGACTACCACAAAAACGCCGACGGAACTTATGACGTTTCGCTTAAAATTCTCGAACCGTCGCAGGCGGTTTTGGAAATCAACCTGAACGTTCCTAACAGAAATACCGCAAAATGGATTTATCAAAAATGGGAAGAAAAAGCAACTCAGGTTTATTCGGCGATTTATGACATTTTAGTAGAATAATTTAAAAAAAACGGTTGACAGCAAAGGCTGTTTTAATCTATAATACCACCGTTGCGAATAAATGCGAGGATGGCGGAATTGGCAGACGCGTACGTTTGAGGGGCGTATGGTTACACCGTGCGGGTTCAAGTCCCGCTCTTCGCACCAAACACCGACAAGTCGGTGTTTTTTATTACTTTTTGAAACAATAATGTTTAGTAAAAAACAAAAACACACCGGCGAAAGTTTTTGCTTTCGCCGGTGTGTTTTTTTAATTGTTTGTTCAGGAAATTTTGAATTTATCTTGTTCGTTTTTTCTTGCCGCAGCGCATTTGCTGCACTCGGAACACTTTCCGCAGCAACCGCCGTGCTTTTTGCTTTTTTTCAAAGATTTAATAATCACGAACAGGCTCAAAGCCACTATCGCGATTACGGCAATCGCTTCATACCAAATCATTAGCACACTCCTTTTTGAAGTCTTTTTTTGTTTTTGCAGTACATATAAGTCAATGCCGCTATGATTACTGCCAGTAGGCACACACCTATCCACCAGAACCTTATGCTCCAGTAAGCAACCATTGACACAACGTAAGCCGTCGCAATCCAAAAGCCTATTGCCTGCCAAGTGCGCTTGCCGCTGGCCATTTCGCCGTGCACTGCGGCAACCATTGCCATGCAAGGCACCGCAAGCAAGTTAAACAGCATAAAGGAGTAAGATGCGGCTACCGACAGACCGCCAAGCAAAGCCTCAAATCCCGCAGCCCCCGCAAGCACTTCGAGAGAAGACACGACCTGCTCTTTTGCGAGAAGTCCCGTAATGGACGCCACGACAAACTTCCATCCGTCCGCGCCGTCGGCAAAGCCCAAAGGATAAAATACGTATTTGATTACGTTGCCGATTTGACCAAGCATACTTTCTTCGATGGATACCATTCCGTTCCAGAAGGCAAAACCGAAGTTTGAAAGGAACCACAGCACCACAATCGAGCCTGCAATTATAGTAGCCGCCTTGTAAAGGAAGTGTTTAAGTTTGTCCCACAGCCTTATCATAAGGTTTTTGAACTGAGGCAGATGATATGTAGGCAGTTCCATGATAAACGGAGGCGTTTCCCCTTTCATCACGGTAAACTTCAAAATCATAGCAGCAATCACAGCCACTACTATACCGGCAAGGTAAATCGAAAATACAACCAAGTCGCCGTATTGCCCCGCAAACATAATTCCTGCAAAAGCCAACCAAATCGGAAGTTTCGCGCCGCAGGAGAAAAACGGAGCAATCATCATTGTGAGACGGCGTTCTTTTTCGTTTTCGAGAGTTTTTGTTGCCATAACCCCCGGTACACCGCAGCCGAAGCACATAAGCAAAGGCATAAAGGCTTTTCCCGAAAGGCCGAATTTTCTGAAAGCCCTGTCCATAATGAAAGCCGCGCGAGCCATGTAACCGCTGTCTTCCATGATAGAAAGGAACAAAAACAGCAAAAGGATTTGAGGCAGGAATGAGAAGATAGCGTCAAGGCCGCTCAAAAGACCGTCGCACAACAATCCCGAAAGCCAAACAGGCGAATTTGAAAGCCATCCTCTCACCAAGTCAATAAGGCTTCCCGTCAACCACCCCATCCAGGACTGCAACCATACACCTGGAGAAGGAACAGCCCCGGCTTCTTCGAGTTGGAAAAAGGTAAGCCAAAAATCACCGCTCACTTCCACCCCGAAAAGTTTATTCAAAAACAAAAAGTCTTCGCTGAAAGTAAAGTGAAAAACGGCAAACATAATCAGGAGGAACAAAGGAATACCCCAAACACGGTGGGTAAGTACCTTATCCGCTTTGTCACTTCTCGAAACTTCCTGTTTTTTAAGCTTTTTGATTACCGACGACATATGCAATGAAATAAACCTGTATCTCAGGTCTGCCACAAGCGCCTCAAAGTCGCCGTCAAATTCAGTAGAGTCGATATTTTCTTTTACTTTAAGTGCGGCGGATGCCACCGAAGGATAGCCTGACACTTCAAGTTCGTCCGCCTCGAACATTTTTACAGCATGAAAAATTTTGTTTTTGCAATTTTCGTTGTCGTAAAGCCTTACGAATTTTTCAAAAGTATCGGCATACTCGGTTTTTGAAATGACCGAATAACCCTTGCGTGTCTTTTTGCTTGTTTCGTAAGCAACCTGCATAAGTTTGTCGATATTGTCTTTTTTTATTGCGCTTATAGACACTACAGGAACGCCAAATGCCTTTTCAAGCTGCTGCAAATTGATTTTGTCGCCGTTTTTTTCAACGACATCCATCATGTTGAGCGCTATTACCAACGGAATGTCCGTTTCAAGCAGCTGTGTGGTCAGATACAAATTTCTTTCGAGATTCGTAGCGTCCACTATATTAATAATAACGTCGGGATTTTCATCAAGCACAAAATTACGCGAAACAACTTCCTCAGGTGTATAAGGCGACATCGAGTAAATGCCGGGTAGGTCAACGATGTGAATTTTTTCCGAAAGCTTTTTGTATGTGCCTTCCCTTTTGTCAACCGTTACGCCGGGCCAGTTTCCCACATGCGCGGTACTTCCCGTCAGCGCGTTGAAAAGCGTAGTTTTGCCAGAGTTGGGATTTCCCGCCAAACAAAACTTCATATTTACTTAACCTCCATCAAAACCTCGGCAGCCTCATCCTTTCTTAACGACAAGTCATAGCCCCTGATAAGTATGCAAAGCGGATCACCCATCGGAGCAACTTTCAAAAGCTTTATCTCGGCTCCCGGGGTAATGCCCATGTCATACAAACGTCTTTTGATTTTGCCCGTATTTGAAATTTTGACAACGCTGCCAACTTCCCCCGGAACAAAATCCTTCAAAAACTTTTCCATAACCTCTCCTCAACCTACCATAATTTTCGACGCGAGTTCCCTATTCAAGGCAAGTTTGCTGTCTTTAACCTTGACGATAACGTTTCCGCTTTGCTCGCTTAACATCACAACTTCCGACCCGATGATAACCCCCAGATTGGAAAGGTGTCTTTTTGTCTTCTCGTCAGCCGAAATCCTAGCTATTTTAAGGTTTTTGTTTTGAGGTGCGATAATCAACGGCATCATTTAATCTCCTTAAAGTTACCGATTGCTAACATTTGTTTTAAATAAAAACAGTTCGTATGAACCGAAAGCAAAGGGTAAATGTTTGTGTAGGCTAACTATACAACAAAAAGTTAACGTTGTCAAACAAATTGAACGTTTTTGTAAAAACTTCACGTAAAAACTGCGGAAGATTTTTAAATTTGTTAGCATATGCTTACTTATGGCGAAATAATACCCCCTATCATATGTTTTGTCAAGCTTTAAAAAGCACTTTTTTTAAAATTTTAAAATAAATTTACAATTTTTAAAAAAGGACTTTACTTTATTGCTTTATTATGATAAAGTATGGTCATCAAAGTTAATTACGGAGAGGAGTTATCATGAAAAATCGTTTTTTAAAAATCGCAGCGTTGATTTCGGCAATGCTCATAGGTATTTTTGCTTTTGTCGGCTGCGGCAATACGGCGCCTACAAAAGGCTATGACATCGAGCTCGCAAAAGCTTTTGCCGAAGAAGCAGGCATTGAACTCGAACTTGTCAAAATCGAGTGGAGCTTCAAGGAAACCGAAATTTCCTCGGGAAACATCGACCTTATCTGGAACGGTATGACAATTCACGAAGAAATGTACGACAACCTTGAAATCAGCAATCCGTACCTTACCAACAATCAGGCAATGGTTATAAAAAGCGACAGCAATATCACTAAAGAACAAATCAAAAGCCAAAAACTTAAAATCGCAGTAGAAAACGGAAGCGCCGGCGCTGCCGCAGCTGAAGAAAATTTCCCTGAAAGCGAAGTCGTGAAAGTAGCAGATCAGATTTCCGCTTTGACCGAACTTAAAGCAGGCAACGTTCAGGTAGCAATAATCGACTCAATCATGGCAGGCTACTATGCGGCAAACGACGAATCAAGCTTCAAAGGTCAAATCAAAATGATTACCAAAGCAGACGGTTCGCTTGACGCACTCACTACCGAGGAATACGGTATCGCAGCCAAAAAAGGTAACGTCGGTCTTATCGCAATGGTAAACGACACACTCGCAAAACTTTATCAAAACGGAACGATGACGGAAATCGCCGAGAAATACGGTTTTGAAAAAATCATCGTAAAAGAAAGTTTCGAAAACTACGTTACTCAGTACGACAAACTTTCGGAAGCCGAAAAAGCAAGCTGGGAAGCAATTAAGGAAAAAGGCAAAATCCGTGTCGGTTACACATTGTTTGCCCCTATCGCTTACTGAAATCACAATTAAACAAAACAAATACGAATAACCTTGCGAATCCGCAAGGTTATTTGCAGGAGAAGTAAAATATGTCCAGTTCTTTTTGGAGCGTTACGCAGTCGCTTATGGGCGCGTCGCTGTACACTCTGGGTCTTTTTGTTATCACTTTAATATTTGCAATTCCGCTTGGTCTGGGAGTTTGCGTTTTGGCTCGCAGCAAGTTCAAACCTCTGCGTGCGGTAATGCGTGTAATAATTTGGATTATTCGCGGCACCCCTCTCATGTTGCAAATAGTGCTTTTCGTTTACGCACCGGGGCTTTTGTTCGGAATTTCCGTTTCAGACAGGTTCATTTGGGTAGCTCTGGCATTTGTAATCAACTATGCCGCTTACTTTGCCGAAATTTACCGCGGCGGTATCGAAAGTATCCCCGTCGGTCAGTACGAAGCGGGCAAAGTTTTGGGATTTTCGAAAAAACAAACTTTTTCAAAAATCATTATGCCGCAGCTTGTTAAACGCATAGTTCCCCCTATGGGAAACGAAGTCATCACCCTCATTAAAGACACGTCGCTTGCAAACGTAGTTGGTATTGCCGAAATTATCATTACCGCAAAAGACATCACCAACACTACCGGCGCAATTTGGCCTATATTCTATACAGGCGTGTTCTACCTGATTTTCAGCGGAATTATGACGCTTGTTTTGCAGTGGATTGAAAAGAAATTGAATTATTACAGGTAAAAGACATGGAAATACTTAAAGTTAACGATTTAAATAAAAGCTTCGGTGACCTGCATGTTTTGAAAGGTATTTCTTTCAGCATGCAAAAAGGCGAGGTGTTGGCGATTATCGGTTCTTCCGGCGGCGGCAAAACAACTTTGCTGCGCTGCCTCACTTTTCTCGAAACGGCTGACCGAGGCGAAATTACAGTAGACGGCGACAAAATCGTTTCCGAAACAGAGGAAAACGGAAAATTCAAATGCATTTACCCCGACGAAGAAAATCTTCGCAAAAGAGCTTTGAAAGTAGGCTTGGTTTTTCAGGACTACAATCTTTTTCCGCACAAAACGGCAAAGGAAAATTGTTCGCTTGCCCCTATCAACGTGCTGAAAACAGACAAAGAAACCGCAGACGCAAAATCGGTTGAAATTTTGAAACGCGTAGGCCTCGAAGACAAAATCGACTACTACCCTTACCAGCTTTCAGGCGGCCAAAAACAACGTGTCGCTATAGCAAGGGCTCTTTGCATGAACCCGTCGCTGCTATGCTTTGACGAGCCTACCAGCGCCCTTGACCCTGAGCTCACCGCAGAAGTGCTGAAAGTTATCAAACAGCTCAAAAACGAAGGCGTTACCATGCTTATCGTAACTCACGAAATCAACTTTGCGAGAGACGTCGCGGACAAGGTCATCTTTATCGACAACGGCGTAATTCTTGAAGAAGGCGACGCAAAATCGGTTATCGATAACCCTAAAAACGCGCGCACTAAAGAATTTTTGCAAAGTATCGCTTTGTAACTTTATTTTTGTTGAGGTTTTGTTAAATTTGTGTTAAAATCAAACAAAATTATTCGCGAGGTTGTTTTATGGAAAAAATTACTTATGAAAAATCAGGCGTAAATATCGCTACCGCTGACGAAACCAAAAAGGAAATGGCAAAATACGTCAACTCCGACAACAACCGCGTGTTGAATAAGGTCGGCGCTTTCGCTTCCCTTTACGACATCAAATTTCCGCAAATGAAAGACCCTGTTCTCGTACTTAAAACCGAGGAACCGGGCTCAAAACAAAAGTTTGCTTTCAAGTACAACAAAATCAAAAACATCTGCTACGATATGATTAACCACCTGACCAACGACATTTTGGTCATGGGCGCGACGCCTCTCACAGTTCAGGACGCAATCATCTGCTCCAAAATCGAAAAGGACGTCGTAAGTCAGTTGGTCAAATACATCTCACAGGCATGCAAGGACAACGGCAGCGTGCTTACCGGCGGCGAAACAAGCGAACAGCCTGACGTCGTCGAAAAAGGCATTTACGTTTTGACCTCAAGCATTGTCGGTATCGTCGAAAAAGACGAAATCGTTGACGGCAGCAAAATCGAAAAAGGCGACGTTGTCATCGCACTTCCTTCAAACGGTATTCATACAAACGGCTACTCCTTCATAAGGATGCTTATGGAACAGTACCCTGGTATCGAGGAAGAAAAAATCGAAGGCGAAACTTTCATCGACATTATCATGCGTTCGCACACCGCTTACTACAACGTGCTCACCCCTCTCTTCGGCAACAAAAGCCTCAGAGGTATGGCTCACATCACAGGCGGCGGCATAAAAGGTAACCTCAACAGGATTTTGCCTGAAAATCTTTCTGCCGAAATTGACTTGACAAAAATCAAAGTTTTGCCTATATTCAAATTCATTAAGGCAAAATCAGGCACCGACGACGAAGAACTTCTCAAAACCTTCAATATGGGCGTAGGAATGACCGTAGTCGTTGAAAAAGGTACCGAGGACAAATTCCTCGAACACTTCAAATCGCTTGGCACTGACGCTTACGTAATAGGCGAAATCGTCGACGGCGACAAAACGGTACAATATACCGGCAACTTGATTTATTAAAATTTAAAGAGGGTTTCCCCTCTTTAATATATGCGGATATGGCGGAATTGGCAGACGCGTAAGATTCAGGTTCTTATAGTTGCAAGACTGTGCAGGTTCAAGTCCTGTTATCCGCACCAAATCAAAAAAACACAATATATTGTATGATTAAGTATTATTTTTTGTACAATATATTGTGTTTTTTATTTTGGGTACAATTTAGGTACAAAAAGCACTCGATTGAGTGCCTTTGAGAATAATTTAAATTCTAATAATGCACTAGAAAATTTTTTGCATAGTGAGCAAGCCACTTTTCTTCCGTTAAAACACCAAATTCTTTAAAAGACATATCTCTTGCAGTAACGCTGAAAAATATCTCATTTGTTTCATCAAGCACACTTAAGATGTCGGCAATATCTTTTGCACTGTGCCCATACCCCCAACTCTTTGCTAATGCACTAAACTCTTCTCTTGTCATTTTTCTCCTTTTCAATTGTTTAACCACCTCTAAAACGACTTGCTTGATTTAATTTTGTTTTTTTATTGCTTTTTCAACGGCTCACCCCAAATGTTTTTGCCTTCTGCAAATAATTTGCGTGCTTCACCAAGTGTCACAGGGTTAGGTGCTTTTAATTCCTTGTCCCAAATTTCCTCACCTTTTAATTCAATGCCGTCATACTCCCAATCACAAACAGGACAATCATCATCATACTCGCCAACAAATTCTGTTCCGCACACAGGGCAAATTATCTTCATTGTTTTTCCTCCTAATTCTCTTGTGGCATTTTTTTATTTTCAAATTCAAGGTAATCCGTACTCTCGTCAACTGTCGAAACTCTTACCTCATTGCCTTTAACCAACACAATCAATGGCAGCCCTACGTAAGTCTTTTGGGAATACTGCGGGATATAAACTTGATAACTATTCCAATCTTTACCACGAACAAATTCTTGTGCTGCCAACTCGTTTTTCAACTCTTCCAACTTCCTATTGATATCATTCATCTTTTCGCCCCCCTTATCCATACTGTCACAAAACTTCATACCATACTAATCCTTACGGCTGACAAATTTGCAATTTGAACATGCTTGCTTTTGAAAAACTTTAAATTTGTTAGTATATTTATGCCATTAGAAAAACTATTTTCATTTTCTGCCATTTTATCATCTCAAACTTTAAAAGTAAATAGTCACAAAAATAGCAGGTAAAAAAAACAACGTAGCCCGTGCCATAAATCGGTAGGTCTGCGTTGTTTTTTAGTTTTTGCTTTGTTAAAAAAGCGGGCTAACGCCCGCTTTTTTGTTTACATAACTCCGTCTGTCATTGAAAAGCCTTCAAGTGAATTTTCCTTTACCTGAATGCAAATGTATTTAATTCCGCAGTCAGGTGCCGCAAAAAACTGTCTTTTTGCCACAGGAGCAACACGCAGCCAATCCCCTGCCTTAATTTCGACGCTTTCGTCATCGATAATGACTTTTCCTTTGCCTTCAAGAATTCCGTAAATTTCCTCGTTTTGCTTGTGAGCGTGAACAAAAGGTACACTTGCTCCCGCAGGCATCGCATTTATGCTTACTTCCGCACCCGTCAAATTCAATTTGTCGTGCAGTTCCACTCTTGCGCCGTCTTCAACGCTTACTTTTCTGTAATTTGCCATAAAATTTACCTCCTGTTTTTTGTAATTATTATAATCGTGTTTGTAAATTTTGTCTTTAACGTTACTTATTTATTACTCTGTAATAAATTTGTAACTAAGTTTCTTTTTAATACTAACGTTCTTTACATATTCTGTTTTTTGCATTATAATTCAAAAAAACCTTTGGAGAAAATGCCATGCTGACAAAAGACGAATTGCCTAAATGTCCCGTTGCGTCAACGGTACAACTCATCGGAAACAAATGGAAACTTTTGATTTTGCAAAACTTGTTGACTTCACCCAAAAGATTTTCCGAGCTGAAAAACAATGTTCCGGGTATATCGCAAAAAGTTTTGACCGACAATTTGCGTTGTCTTGAAAAAGACGGCATTGTTTCACGCGAAGTTTTTGCGGAAATTCCGCCGAAAGTCGTTTATTCTCTTACCGAAATAGGAAAATCTTTGTTGCCAGTATTTGATGCAATGTCCGAGTGGGGAGAAAATTATAAAAACAAACTTGTGTGATGTAATTAATGTTTTATTTTAAAAGTTAAACAAGCTTTTACATGAAAAAAGACGGAAAAAATCCCGCCTTTTGTTTTACAGGTTTATTTCCCCTTCCTCTCCCTTTTCGGGAACAACATCAAGTTTTTCAGGAGGAATTTCCTTCAACGCCCTTTCTAGTTTTTGCAAAAAAGTTTCCTTGTCTCTCGGGAAAAATCCTTCAAGCTTCACTGAGTTTGACGGGTGGTCTCCGTAAAAATGCGTGTTTTTAAGGTTTAACCTTTCAATCATCGCAATTTCTTCCTCAATGAGCTGACGAGCAGTATTTTCCTTGAAAGCTCCGCTTCTTATCCTTTCATACAAAACACAGTTTTCCTCACAGTGCAGTGTTCCTCCGAAAAATGCCGACGGCTGAGCAAAATTAAGCAGTTTTGAATTTGCCTCCGCGCTTTTCAAATAATTGCCGAAACCTTCGACACCCCAAATAATGTTGAGACAAAAAGTCATTTCCGCTTGTTTTAGTTTTTCTATCTGCTCGTACACGTCTTTGACATCGCAGCCTTTGTTTAAAAATTCAAGTGACGACTGCAATCCCGACTCTACCCCGACATTTAACATATCTACTTTAAGAGATTTCAGCTTTTTCAAATCTTCCACGCTTTTGTCTTTAAGGTTTTTGATTGACGCATAAGACGAAATCACTTCAGCTTCGGGGAAATAACAGTTAACCAATTCGGCAATTTTCAGCAGTCTGTCGGCAGAAAGCGAAAAAGCGTCCCCGTTTTCCAAAAACACGCGAGTATTCTTTTTGTAAAGACTAACCGCCTCTTTCAAATCCTGTTCAATCTCATGCATAGGCGAAACTGCATACCCGACGTCAGAGTACATCGTACAAAAAGTGCACTTGTTGTGACTGCAACCAGACGTAACCTGCAACAAAAGTGATTTTGCCTCAAACGGCGGTCGCCATGTAATTCCCGTGTAATGCATATTAACTCCTTTTTAATATGTTAACACATTGATTTTGATTGTCAATATAGCAAAAGCGGCGGAAAACCCGCCGTTTTTTCATTCCGTTCTGCCGAACTTCATTTCTATGCCGTTTTTATCGTATTTTTTGCGCTTGCCCGTTATGCTTTGGATTTTTATTTTCCACACCCCCGTTCTTCTCAGGCTTTCTTTTATGGCGGCATCGAATTCCCCCATGTTTTCAGGAGTGTGACGCTGGCACAAAAGCATTAACGCATGAATTTTCTCAACCTCGTCGTTTACTTCCTCCGCTTTGCCGAAAATTATCGCCGACTCATATTCGGTGGTGAATTTGTCTTTGAGCCTGTTTGTGTCACCGACACAGCTTACGCAAACGTTAGGATTATTTTTTAAACAATCGACCTTTTTACCCGCAAGTGCCGAGTGAAAATACAAAACGTCGTCCTCTCTTGCGGGACTTATCGTAAAGCAATAAGGCAATCCGTTTTCGTCGGTCACCGCGACTGTCGCCCATTCACATTTGTCGGCTACGTAATAGGCAAAATTTTCATCCATTTCCCTGTCTTTTCTTCTCATAACAACCTCTTTTTGCTATTTTAAATCTTATTGAGTAATAAATCAAGTTTTTACTTTACATCGGCAAAAATAAGGCTATAATTATCTAAAAGGAGTGTGATTATTATGAAAATTGCGGTTACACACGAAAACGGAAACATTTTTCAGCATTTCGGACATACCGAAGAATTTAAAGTTTATGAAGTAAATGACGGCAAAATCCTTTCGTCGGAAATTATCCTCCCTACCGAAGGCGGACACGGGGCTCTTTCAGGATTTTTGAAAAGCCACGGCGTAAGCACCCTTATTTGCGGAGGCATCGGAGGCGGAGCAAGAATCGCGCTTGCGGAAGCAGGCATAGATCTTTATCCCGGCGCACAAGGTAACTGCGACGACGCCGTAAAAGCCCTTATCGAAGGAAAGCTGGTTTATCAACCCGATATACAGTGCAATCATCATCACGAAGAAGGTCACAACTGCAATCACAAATGCGGTGAAGACAAGCACGGTTGCGGCGGAAATCATTAATCAAAACCTTCGGCAAAAGCCGAAGGTTTTTTTGTTTAAACGATTTTTGATTTAAGATATCTATGCTATAATAATTTATATGAGTAGTAAAAAAATAAGATATGCGGTCTGTTCGCTCATCATACTTGCTTTTCTTGCTCTTTCGGGAATTCTGTTTTTTGTCGTGGATATGATTTCCACCAAAAACGGAATTTATTCGTCGCTTAAAGACAACCACTGCGAATTTTTCGCAAGTGACGCTTTAGTCAGCGACGGCGGGCTCATCGAAACGCAAAATTATAAAGTTTTTCTCGCGGGCGAAGTAAAAGGCACTCAAAAAAACTACGACGTCCGTCTTGCTTTGGTCAAACTTTTGAACGAACGTGCGGGCATGAATCAATATTTAAGCATGCTCTCCCCTTCGGTTTGCATTTACCTTGACGAATATCTCAACAACGGCGACGAAAGCAACCTTGAAAAAGCTTTTTCGCTTTTGCCTTCAATCCATCCGGAAAATAACGTTGAGCACTATGAGTTTTGGCACAAATTTTATGCGTTTAACTCCGGCTTGCCAGATTACAAAAAAATAAGCGTGACAGGCCTTGGAGGAGAAGTTTCCGACGCTTCGACAAAAGAAGCTTTTATAATAATCAAAAATATAATCGCCGATGTTCAGACTGATGACGAAAACCTTTTGCTGAATTTTAAAAAAATATCAGAAACTAACGCAAACAGCCTCACCGCATCAACTCTTCTCAGCCTTTTTACCGATTTAAAAAATGATTTAAAATTAAAAGAAGCCGCTTTGAGGCTGGCTTTGAGCGATGACTTTTTCATTTATGCTTCCCTTGTTGAAAGTGTTTACTCTTCCGTAAACATGAATTTTCTTGACAGCATAAACGAAACTCAAAAAAACGACAGGATGGAAATGTCGTCTTATCAGATTTTTCAGTACCTTTATGCCGAAAATAAAAACGACGTGTTTTTCGGCCAGACGGAAATTAAGCACGCCTTGCAAGCCGCGAGCGACAGCGAAAAAATCGGCTACCCTCTCGCAAGGCAGATTAACGAATCCACACAACTGAAACACAAGGTTTGCTCGCTGTTTTTCACTTACCGCGACAGTTATGCGGCGGGCACTACACAACAATACAGTTATCGGATTTCACAATCAATGTACGAAAAAGAATTTAACGTTTTTGCCGAAGAAAATCAAAGCTGCGTTCTTTTTAAAATTGACGAAGACGACAGCATATTCAAAAAACAGGCAATGATTGTTACCGGTGCAAGCAAATGTACCGCCGATTACTTTCAGTACGTATTGCTGATTAACAATTCTCAAGCTGTAACTTATCGCTAAAACACGGCCTTTTCGGCCGTTTTTATGTTGTTTTTTAATATTTCGGTTGGTTTTCAACTTGCTTTTTTTATGGCATGGTTGTAAAATAATTTAAAATTTTATTTTTGGGAGGAAACTATGAACGAAAATATGAAACAAATCGCCCTGCGAGTGCGTGAATTGCGTGAAATTCTGGATATGACTACTACCGAAGTCGCGGGCCTTGCCGGCATAAACGAAGCGCTTTACTGCGATTACGAAAACGGCAATATCGAAATCACCGTTTCCGACCTATACAGCATCGCCGCCGCTTTTCAAATAGACCCTACAGCTCTTCTCACAGGCGAAACGCCCAAAATGGGAGGCTACACTATCGTCAGAAGCGGTCACGGCATGGACCTTGAAAGACATCAGGGCTATATGTTTTCCTCGCTTGCGGCAAACTACGCAGGCCGAGACATGGAACCTATGCTTGTTTACCTGAAAAAAGACGTCAAAGACATCGAAATCGTTCAGCACAGCGGTCAGGAATTCAACTACGTCCTGCAAGGAACCGTACAGGTAAACATAGGCTCAAAAGTGTTTATTCTCAATCAGGGGGACAGCATTTACTTCAACAGCTCAATTAAGCACAGCCAGTGCGCAATTACCCCTACCGCTACTTTCCTTGCGGTTATTAACGAAATTTCAGCTAAAAACAGAGGATGACACCATGATTGAAAAATACATTAAACGTTTCAGCTACAAAAACTACGATGATTTTAAACAAAACTATTCTATAAACGTACTTGAAAACTTCAACTTTGCCTACGATATCGTGGACGGATGGGCAAAAACGGAGCCTGACAAAAAAGCATTGTATTGGTGCAACGACGACGGCGAGGAAAAACTTTTCACTTTTTCAGACATGAAAAGACTTTCCGACAAGGCGGCCAACGTCTTTTTAAGCCACGGAATTAAAAAAGGCGACGTAGTACTTCTTATGCTCATGCAAAGGCCCGAAGCTTGGATAAGTATGATTGCCCTTCACAAAATCGGCGCAATCGTAATTCCCGCCACCTACCAACTCACCGAAAAAGACATCGTCTACCGCTGCAACAGCGCAGACATAAAAATGATAGTATGCGTTGACCATGAAGACCTCATGGAAAACGTTAAAAACGCCATTACAAAATGCGAAACAAAACCTGTTTTGGCTGTGGTAAGCAAGCACCCTGTCGAAGGATTTGTCGACTTCAGAAAGGAAATCAGCCAAGCGTCGGACGACTTCAAAAAAATGCCAACCAGTAATTCCGACCCTATGCTTATTTACTTTTCTTCGGGTACTACCGGCATGCCTAAAATGGTTATGCATGACTTTACCTACCCTCTCGGACACATCACTACAGCAAAATTTTGGAATCAGGTCGAGGAAAACAAATATCACCTTACGGTGTCCGACTCAGGCTGGGCAAAATTCGGCTGGGGTAAAATTTACGGTCAGTGGATTGTAGGTGCAACAGTAGTAGCTTACGACACAGAAAAATTCAACGCTGTAAAAATGCTTGAGCTTATTCAGCGTATAAAACTTACGACCTTCTGCGCTCCGCCTACCGTCTATCGCTTTTTACTTAAAGAAGATATGGAAAAATACGACATAAGCTCAATCAAACATTTTTCCACGGCAGGAGAACCGCTTAATCCTGAAGTTCAAAACAAACTCGAAAAACTCACCGGCAAAAAAATCAACGAAGGTTTCGGTCAAAGCGAATCAACGGTTTTGGTAGGATATTTTTCAAACTTCACCCCTGTCAAGCCGGGATCAATGGGCAAACCTGCGCCTATTTATGAAATAGACATCGTTGACGAAGACGGTAAATCGTGCGAAGACGGCGTTGTTGGCGCTTTGGTTATTAGAAACACCGACGAAAAACACCCTGTAGGACTTTTCAGAGAATATTACAAAGACCCACAGGCAAACGAAAAAGCCTTTAAAAACAATATGTACAACACAGGCGATACCGCATGGCGAGACAGCGACGGCTACCTTTGGTTTGTAGGACGCAGCGACGACGTCATAAAATGCAGCGGTTACCGTATAGGACCTTTCGAAGTAGAAAGCGCTCTGTTTACCCACCCTGCCGTTTTGGAATGTGCCGTTACCGCCGTTCCCGACGAAATCCGCGGTCAGGTTGTAAAAGCGACAATAGTTTTGGCAAAAGGCTATTTACCTAGCGACGCACTTAAAAAAGAACTGCAAAACCACGTAAAGGTAAATACCGCTCCTTACAAATACCCTCGCGTCATCGAGTTTGTAAACGAATTGCCTAAAACTTCAAGCGGAAAAATTAAGCGCGGACAGATAAGAGCCGATGACTTGAAAAAATCAATGAATTAAAAAAAAGACGGTTAAAAAACCGTCTTTAATTATGCAGAGTTTTAAAAATTTTTTTATACGTCAAAACCTTGTTGACATAACCATCGGTTTCGGCATACGGAATTTGTTTCAAACGCCCGTTTTCCGAATATGACTTATCGTTGAGCCAGCGAGTTACCATCGTTTCTCCCGCATTGTACGCCGCCAAAACCTCTTTTTCGTAATCAAATTTTGAAAACAGATACGAAAGATAATATATCCCTATCTGCAAATTTTGTTTGGGCTCCTTCAAATCGAACTCGTCCTTGTTCATTATTTGCGCGACATATGCAGCCGTGTTTGGCATAATTTGCATAAGCCCAACCGCCCCTTTTTGCGACACGGCATTTTCGTCAAAACCGCTTTCGGCTTTAATCACCGCGTACACTATTTCCTTTTCCACGCCGTAAGCCGTACAATATTCGTTTATACTCTCGTCATACGAAAAATCAAACCACAGGTATTTTGAAAACAAAAAACCGAACAAACAAAAAACCGCAACGATCAACAAAACAATCGCCGCGGTAAATTTTTTTCCTTTTGCTTTATCCATTCAACATTTCCGCCGCCTGACGGACGGTTTGAGCAAGTTTTTTCAAATCGCCGTCGTTTTTAATAATAGTATGCGCCGAAAATTGACTTTTTTCATAGTCTGTCTGATTTTTTATTCTGTCTTTTATGCTTTTTTCGTCAAGAGAGTCTCGTTTTTGCACACGGTTTATGCGTTCGTTTTCATCCGCAACAACAATCCAGATGTTATCGAACATTTTGTCCATACCCGTTTCAAACAACAAAGGTACTTCGGCAAAAACAATCTTTTCACCGCACTCTTCAAGCCTGCGTTTCAGTTCGCTTATTACAGGCGGGTGCATTATTTCATTCAGGCGTTTTGTCCTTTGGGCATCGGCAAAAACAAACTCTGCAAGTTTTTTCCTTTGCAGTTGGTTTCCCACCACAAACTTGCTGCCGAACTCTTTTTTTATTTTTTCCAAAACTTCAACGGAACAAGCAACCTGTCGTGAAATTTCGTCGCAGTCAAAAACAACATAGCCAATTTCGCGAAGAATACTCGATACGGTGCTTTTTCCGCTGCCTATACCCCCTGTTATAGCTACTTTATTTTGCTTCATAGAGGTTTTTCCCTCCGCTGATGTTTATGTCAAGCCTTACTTTCAAATCAAAAGCGTCTGTCATCTGACTTTTCAAAATTTCATAGACTTTTTCACTTTCGCTTTCAACCGCGTCAATAACCAGTTCGTCATGAACCTGCAAAATGAGCTTGCTTTTCATGTTGTTTTTTTCAAGCTCGCTTGCTACTCCGTTCATTGCGATTTTTATGATATCTGCGGCACTTCCTTGCAGCGGCATGTTTTTGGCAACCCTTTCGCCGAAACTTCGAGTATTGAAGTTGGAGGATGAAATTTCAGGTATATATCTTCTTCGCCCCGTAATTGTGTATACGTACCCGTGTTCTTTAGCGAATTTTACGCTGCCTTCGAGATACTGCGAAATTTTAGGATAGCTTTGATAGTATTTTGCGATGTAATCTTTTGCCTTTGCGGGTGAAATGGAAAGATTTTGCGCAAGCCCGAAATCGCTTATGCCGTAAATTATGCCGAAATTGACGGCTTTTGCCATCCTGCGCATGTTGGAGTTAACCATTTCGGCAGGTACGCCGAAAATTTCCGACGCGACCATAGCGTGTATGTCCTTGTTTTCGTTAAATGCCGAAACAAGGTTTTCGTCCTCCGAAAAATGAGCCAAAAGCCGCAGTTCTATCTGACTGTAATCGGCAGAAATAAGAAGGTCGTTTGTAGGAATAAAAATTTTCCTGAGTTCTCTGCCCTCCTCTTCTCTTACCGGAAGGTTTTGCAAATTCGGTTCGCTGCTGCTCAGCCTTCCCGTAGCGGTAAGCGTCTGATTGAATTTTGTGTGAATGAGGTTTCCTTTTGAAATGAGAGGTTTAAAGCCCTCGATATAAGTACCCGACAGCTTGTAAATTTTTCGTGCGTTTTGAATGACGCCTATGATAGGATGATGAGGCGCAAGTTTGTCAAGCACGTCACTGTCAGTCGAATAGCCTGTTTTTGTCTTTTTTATCACAGGCAGCCCCAACTTTTCAAAAAGAATATGCCCAAGCTGTTTCGGACTTAAAATATTAAATTCTTCCCCCGCAAGTTGGTAAGCCTGACGTGTAAGGTCGTCAATTTCCCTTTTAAATTTTTCGCCGAACTCGTTGAGCATGTCGACGTCGACTTTAAAGCCGTGTTTTTCCATGTCAAACAAAACTTTCGACAAAGGAAGTTCAATATTTTTGTAAAGACTTTGTGTGTCAGTTTCGTCGAGCTTTTTGTTAAGCGCATCGGCAAGGGTAATCAAAGCGGCGGCATTCCCCTCCGCTCCGAAGGCTTGTTTCAGCTGATCGAAATCCTTGTACGTTCTTGTTTCTGTCAGATACTGCATAATTGAAACGTCGTATATAACGTTTTCAAGCCCTATGCTATATTCATCAAGCAAATGCCTCAGGTCTTTCGAGTCATAAACGGTTTTTTCTTTTTCCGATTCCAAATACTTTTTAAGTCCCGAAAGAACAAAATCGAAAGAAAGCCCTCCCAGCAAATCTTTCGCGACGGTCACTTTATACTCGCTGTTTTTGTCAAACGCAAGGTATACGTCATCCGAAATAAACAAGGCAAAAGACTTTTCTTCATCGATTTTTTCAAGCAAAGCTGAAAAATCTTTTTCGTCATTTACTTCCTTTTGCTCGACGCTGTTTGTTTGAATTTCAGGTTCGTCATTACTAAAAAACATCAGCTTTTTTTTCAGACTGACAAATTCAAGCTCGTCAAATTCTTTTGCCGCTTCGCTGCCGAAAGGTTTCAAAACACACTGTTCGGCGCAGCAGTCAATTTCGACGTCGGTTTTTATGGTGGCAAGCTCCTTTGACAAAAACGCCATATCTTTGCCTTCCGTAAGTTTCGTTTTTACGCTGCCTTTGATTTCCTCTATGTTTCGGTAAACTGTTTCGATGTCACCGTATTTTTCCAACAGCGACATAGCCGTCTTTTCTCCCACGCCGCTGACACCCGGGATATTGTCGGAAGTGTCCCCTCGAAGCGCCTTGTATTCGATTATCTGCAAAGCGGTCATGTGATAAAGTTCTTTTATGTTTTGACCAGTCACTCTTTCCACGTCGGTAATTCCGCGCTTAGTGAGCATAACTTCGATATCATCGTCCACAAGCTGCAAAAGGTCTCTGTCGCCCGTCAAAATGACTGCCTTCATTTTGAAGCTTTTTGCAACGGTACCTATGACGTCGTCGGCTTCCACACCTTGTTTTGACACCCTTTTAATATTCATTTTGTCAAGCAATTCAAAAAGAACAGGCATTTGCTGAGCAAGGTCGTCTGGCATTCCCTTTCGTGTAGCCTTGTAGCCGTCATAAAGAGAGTGTCTGAAATTTTTTCCCTTTGCGTCAAAAGCCACTGCGATATGTGTAGGATTTATATCCGACAAGGCTTTGAGCATGATATTGACAAAACCGAACACGGCATTTACGTTTTGCCCCTTTCTCGTGTTAAGAGTAGGAATTGCGTAATACGCCCTGTTAAGCAAGCTGTTTCCGTCGATAATTAAAATTTTTGATTCGATCATAATTCACCTTTTTTTATTATAACCTAATTAAAAACATATCACAATAAACAACGAAAAATTTGATTGATTAAATAATTCAATTTTGTTACAATAACATTATCTTTTTTTGTTAGGGAAAAGAAAAATGACACTTTTTGACATATTTATAATAGGCGTCGGACTTTCGATGGACGCGTTTGCGGTTTCAGCCACAAACGGAATGATTGAAAAGCCCACGTTAAAAAAATCTTTGCTGATCGCTTTTTCCTTCGGTTTGTTTCAGGCATTGATGCCGCTTATCGGATACTTTGCGGGACGTCTTTTTGCCGACACTATCGAGGCATACGACCACTGGATAGCTTTGGTGCTTCTGACCTTTATCGGGGGAAAAATGATTGCCGACTTTTTCATTAAAGACGAAAAGGCGGAAGAACACAAAAAAATCACGCCGCTCATGCTTCTCACTCAGGCAGTTGCCACAAGCATCGACGCGCTTGTAATCGGCGTAAGTTTCGTAAGCATAAAATTCAACATCTTCTTGGCAGTGTCGGTAATAGGGCTTACCACCTTTGTGCTTTCCCTCATTGCCGTAGTAATAGGCAAAAAAGCTGGCGAAAAACTTTCGGACAAAGCGACTCTCGCAGGCGGTATAATCCTAATTGCGATAGGCTTAAAAATTTTTATCGAACATATGCTTTAAAAAGAAAAATCCCGACGACGTCGGGATTTTTTGTTACATAATGTTGTCGTAAATGACTTTTATCGCTTTTTCGTAATCGCTGTCGTTGATACCCAAAATGATGTTGAGTTCGTCAGGGCCCTGGTCAATCATTTTCATGTTGACGCCGTTTTCGCCGAGTACGCTCAAAAGCTTTCCGCAAAGACCTTTTTTGTTTGCCATGTTGCGGCCTACTACTGCGATAAGCGCGATATCTTCCCAAAGAGTAACTTCTGCACCGAGTTCCTGCTTAAGGTCGACGATAAGTTCATAAAGGCATTTTTCGATTTGATCGCGCGCCACTACTATGCT
The DNA here is from genome assembly GCA_944336125.1 of uncultured Clostridia bacterium. Lineage (GTDB taxonomy): Bacteria > Bacillota > Clostridia > Christensenellales > CAG-314 > Heteroclostridium. The sequence continues at coordinate 171,465 of CALVLA010000002.1, forward strand.
GACGTTGTCGATACCTGTAGGAATATGCTCGATGCTGACGTTGTACCTTTCGAAAATCGAAAGCGTCTTTCTCAAAAAGCCCACTTCGTTTGACATGTGCCTTTTGTAAATGGTGATTGCCACGAAGTTCTTTTTGCCGGCAATACCCGTGATAGCCTGACTGTTGTCCTTGCACTCGTTGCTTATGATTGTGCCTTCGCAGTCAGGTTCGTTGGTGTTGAGAATTTTTATAGGAATGTTCAACGCCTGAACAGGGAAAATACTGTCCTCGTGAAGCACGTTTGCGCCCATGTAGGAAAGTTCGCGAAGCTCGTTGTAAGTGATTTCCTTAATGATTTTAGGATTTTTTACGATGCGCGGATCGGTGACCATGATACCCGAAACGTCTGTCCAGTTTTCGTAAATGGAAGCGTTTACGCATTTTGCCATGATACTGCCCGTTATGTCAGAGCCGCCGCGCGAAAACAGTTTGATTACGCCGTTGCCGTAAGCGCCGTAAAATCCAGGAACAACGACTTTTTTAAGAGCTGAAACTCTTTCTTTAACCTTTCTTTCGGTAACTTCGAAGTTTACCGTGCCGTCGTAGTTAAACTCGATGACTTCTTTCGCATCGAGAAATTCATATCCGAGGTAACTGCTCATAAGCTTTGCCGCCAAAAATTCGCCGCGGCTGACAAGGTAATCCTGCGGAATGGATTTGTCAAGCTGACTTTCGATGATTTTAAGTTCAGCTTCGATGTCGAAATCAAGTTTCAGGTCGTCCCTTACTTCCTTGTAACGTTGACAGATAATTTGCCAAACATCCTCGTAAGGAACGGAATATTTAAGGTGTGCGTGCAGAATGTAAAGCAAGTCTGTAATTTTGCTGTCGTTTGAATCTCTTTTTCCGAGAGCGGAAACGACAACGATTTTACGCATCGGGTTTGAAAGGACAATATCCTTGACTTTTTTGAACTGCTTTGCGCAGGAAAGCGATGAGCCGCCGAATTTGGTAACTACTAGCATAAAAAACAATAAACCTCTTTGTAAGTTAATATCAAAGCACTCTCAAAGCGTCCATAAGTTCCGTTTTGTCGAGTGTTTTTTCGTCTTTCTTTTTAAGTACGCGCGCAGGTATGCCACCCACTACAACGCCTGCCGGCACATCTTCGATTACGACGGCGCCTGCCGCAACAACCGAGCCTTTACCGACCTTTACGCCTTCGATAACAACCGCATTTGCGCCGATGACAACGTCGTCCTCGATAATTACCGGAGTTGCGCTAGGCGGTTCGATAACGCCTGCAAGTACGGTACCTGCGCCGATGTGACATCTTTTGCCAACGGTAGCCCTGCCGCCGAGAACAGCCCCCATGTCAATCATGGTGCCGTCGCCGATTTTAGCGCCGATGTTTATTATCGCGCCCATCATTATGACGGCATTGTCGCCGATTTCAACCTGATCGCGGATAATGGCACCCGGTTCGATTCTGGCGTTGATATTTTTCATGTCGAGAAGCGGAATCGCACTGTTTCTGCAATCGTTTTCAATGACGTAGTCGAAAATTTTGTCCGCATTTTGTTCAAGCTGCGGTTTGATTACGTTCCAGTCGCCAAAAACAACTTTGCTTTTTTCCGAGCCGAAAACCTTGCAGTTTTCAAAAGAAACTTCTTCCTTAAGGTTTACGTAAACTTTTACGGGCGTTTGCTTTTTTGAATCTCTAATAAAATTGATAATTTGTATAGCGTCCATAATTTATCCTTTAAACAGCACGTCTTCCATATTATACAAGCCGTTTTGTTTTTTGACAAGCCATTGCGCCCCTCTTAAAGCGCCTTTGGCAAAAATAGCTTTCGAATGCGCCTGATGCGTGATTTCAAGCACCTCGTCGGTTCCGGCATAAATTACCTGATGCTCGCCGACAATTGTTCCGCCGCGTACGGCGTGTACCCCGACGTCGTTTTTCTGTCTTTTGCCTACGCCTTCCCTGCCGTAAACGATGTTCATGTCGCCGTCGGCGTTTACCGAGTTAATGAGCATTTTTGCCGTGCCGCTAGGAGCGTCGACTTTTTTGTTGTGATGTTTTTCGATAATCTCGATGTCAAAGGTATCTTTGAGTATAGGCGTGATTTCCTTGACAAGTCTGTTAAGCAAAATTACGCCCAGCGAATAGTTGCCCGAAAATAAAACGGGTACGCTTTGCGACAGAGTTTTGATTTTTTCAAGCTGCTCCGACGAGTAACCCGTGGTAGCTATGACCACGGGCACTTTGTTTTGCGAAGCGTAATTACAAATATCGTCGAGGCAGGCAGGATTTGAAAAGTCAACAATGACGTCCGGCTTTTCGGTAAGTGCGAAAAGCGAAGGAAGATTATTTAAATCGACAATACCTACAATCCTGTCTGAATCGGATATATTTTGTTCGACCACTTTGCCCATGGCGCCGTAGCCTACCAACGCAATTTTCATATTAAATTCCCCTTATTTCAATTCGCCTTTAAGCCTGTCGATTTCCGCAAAAAGTTTTGCTTTTGCCCCGTCGGAAAGTTCGTCCAAAGGCATTCTGCAAGGACCTACGCCGTAACCGAGATAGTTCATGGCAGCCTTTACAGGGATAGGATTTGTCTCAAGGAACAAATCGTTGATGAGGTCGAGATACTTAACCTGCAATTTTCTTGCGCTTTCAACGTCGCCCGCAAGGTAATCGGCTACAAGCTGGTGAGAAGTCTGAGGCATGATGTATGCCCAAACAGAAAGAACGCCGATACCGCCCATAGAGAGAGCGGTAAGAATCATATCGTCGTTGCCATAGTAGAGCACGAAATCGTCGTTGAGATATTTTGCGACTTTAGCGAGATAGCTGATGTTGCCGCTGGCCTCTTTGATAGCCTTGATGTTAGGATGTTTTGAAAGAACTGCGACAGCTTCTTCGCTGATGTTGCAGCCGGTCCTTCCCGGAACGTTGTAAAGAATGATAGGAACTTTTGAAACGTCCGCGATTTGAGTGAAGTGCTTAATCATGCCGCTTGTGTTTGTCCTGTTGTAGTAAGGAGTGATGACAAGCAAAGCGTCAACGCCCGTCTGGGAGTAAGCCGCGCTTCTTTCGACAGCTGTCTGTGTGCAGTTGGAGCCGCTGCCCGCGATGAGAAAAATTCTGCCTGCGGCTTTTTTAACCGCATATTCCAAAATTTGTTCTTCTTCCTCAAAAGTAAGTGTAGGAGATTCGGCGGTAGTACCCAAAAGAACGATACCGTCGGTTTTGTTGGCGATGTGATATTCGATAAGTTCGCCGATTTTTTCCAAATTTACGCTGCCGTCCTCATTGAAAGGAGTAACCAATGCAACAATTGAACCTTTTACCATCATATTAAACCTCCGTGATTCCTTCGAAGACCCGACAAGCAGGTCCCGTCATAAAAATATTTTCGTTTTCTTCTATTTTCAACGTGCCGTATTCAAGATGCGCGTTTACATAGTCTTTGCATATACCTAGCTTTTTTCCCGCCACGTAAGAGGCGCAGCAGCCTGTTCCGCAGGCGCAGGTCCAGCCAACCCCTCTTTCGTATGTCCTGACGATAAAGTTTTTTTCGTCAACGACTTTTACGAAATTGACGTTTGTTTTGTGAGCGAAGAGTTTGTGATTGCAAATTGCGTCTCCCTTTTCGGTAGTAGCCTCACTCAAATCCTTCACAAATACAACGGTATGCACCGTACCCATAAAAAAGCTGTAAATTTTTATTTTTTCGCCGCAAACTTCGATTTCCCTTCCGAAAAAGTTTTCACTGTCCGTGGCATCTATACTTTCGCCGCCAAAAATCGGTTTGCCCATGTTTACTTTAATCAAAAAGTTTTTTTCGTCGGCGATTTCGATTTTCATAACCCCCGCAAGCGTCACTACGTCGAAAATTTTGTCTTTTACGATGCCGTGTTCGAAACAGTATCTGGCAAAACAACGTATGCCGTTTCCGCACATCGGAGCACGGCTTCCGTCCATATTGTAAAACACCATTTCAAGCGGATTTTGTTTTACCGCTATCAGTCCGTCTGCGCCTATGCCCGTCTTTCTGTTGCAAAGCTTTTGGGCAAGAGTCGGATAATCGGCCTTTTCGTCAAAATCGACAATTACGAAATCGTTGCCGCAGCCGTGATATTTACCGAATTTCAACATATTCACCGTCCCTGTCGCAGCAAATCAAATCGTCGTAGCTTTGCCTTTTGACAACTTCCCTTGCCTTGCCGTCCTTTACGAATACGACAGCGGGAACAGAAGCTTTGTTGTAGTTGCTTGACATCGAGTATCCGTAAGCTCCCGTTGACAAAACGACAAGCCTGTCGCCCTTTGTCGCTTCGGGAAGCATAATGTCTTCGATAAGTATATCTCCCGACTCGCAGCATTTGCCTGCCACCGTAACTTTTTTGGTTTTAGGCAAGTTTTCCTTTCCCGAAATAAGGCAGGTGTATTTTGCCTGATAAAGCGCGGGTCTTATGTTGTCGGTCATGCCTCCGTCCACGAAGTAAAAACTTTTTGTAGGAATGTCTTTCGTGTAACCTACGGTATAAACTGTTACGCCTTCCTCCGCCACTATCGAGCGTCCCGGCTCAATGAGGAGTTTTTTGATTTTTACCTTTTGTTTTTCCAGCTCGCTCTCCGCAAAACCGATAATGGTTTTGCAAAGCAAACTCGTTTCGACGGGTTTGTCGTCATCGGTATATTTTACGCCGAAGCCGCCGCCGATATTTAAGGTAAGAGGTTTTTCAAACTGTTTCAACACCGCAACCATTTTTTCGACTGCGAGTTTGTATGCGTTTATCTCAAAAACCTGCGAGCCGATGTGGCAGTGAAAACCGTCGAAAACAACGTTTTTGTCACCCATGCAAAGTGCCAAACATTTTTCGAATTCTTCCGAATTTGGCATGAAACCGAATTTGGACTCAAACAGCGTTGTGGAAATATATTTGTGAGTGTGAGCGTCAACGCCTATGTTAAGTCGGAAAAGCACTTTGATTTGTTTGTTTTGCTGTTCGGCAAGTTTTTTAAGTTCTTCAAGTTCGCAAAAATTGTCTACTATTATCGTCCCTACGTTTTCTTTCAGTGCAAAGTTAAGTTCGTCGGTTGATTTGTTGTTTCCGTGAAAGTAAACTTCCGACATATCGAAACCTGCTTTTTTTGCTACGTAAAGTTCTCCTCCGCTGACAACGTCAAGGCTTAAACCGCAGTTTTTGACGAGTTTAATCATCTCTACGCAGGAAAAAGCTTTTGAAGCATAAAGAACCCTCGTTTCAAAAAGGTCTGATTTAAAATTGTTTTTATAGCAAAGCATTTTGTCGATTATCGCGTTTTCGTCATAAACGAAAAGCGGAGTGCCGAACTTGTCGGCAAGTTTGTTTACGTCAACACCTGAAATAACCATATATTCTCCAAACAAAAAAGGCTTGACTTCAAGTCAAGCGCAAAAACAGTAATACAAAAAGACTTCAATAGCGCCTCTACTTGAAAAAGTAGGAGTGTCAAGAGTATTTCCCTTAACCCCACGGAATTATCTGCCGATAAAAACCGTTCGGCGATGATTACCTTTCGTATGCCTCGCAGACTGCCGTCTCCGCATATTACTCATTTGCACCGCTGCCTCTATTCATATTCAATTTCGATAATTATAAAACAAGCAAAAAGATTTGTAAACACTTTAAAGTAAATTTAACCTAATTTTTTAAATTTGCCCAAAACATTTTTTAATTTTGATGCGATGTGATATAATTTTTTGCAAATGAGGTGAAATTATGGCAATTAAACTCAACGAAAACATTCAAAAGATTGAAACAAGTCTCATCAGAAGATTCAACGACAAAGCGGTAAAGGAAAATGCGGAGTTGTTTTTGACGCTGGGCGAACCCGCCTTTGACACTCCCGACTGCGTGAAGGAAGCATGCGTAAAAGCGCTTTACGAAAACAAAACCCACTACGGTCCCAACACCGGCATAAAAGAGCTTCGCGAAAAAGTAGCAAAGTTTGAAAGAGAAAAAAACAACCTCGACTACACAGCCGACGAAGTAATGATTACCAACGGTTCGACAGAGGCTTTGACTTCGGCGCTGTTTACCATATTAAACCCGGGTGACGAAGTAATCATACCTACCCCTGCCTTTTTGCTTTATGAAATGATTATCACCTACACGGGCGCAAAAGCCGTGTTTATGGACATTTCGGAAAACGATTTTCAAATTTCGGCGGAAATGCTTGAAAAACACATTACCGACAAGACAAAAGCCATCATCGTGACTTCGCCAAACAACCCGTCGGGAACCATTTTCAATGCCGACACTTTGAACAACATTAAAAACGCAGTAAAAGGCAAAGATATTTTTGTCATCTGCGACGAATGTTACAATCAGCTTGTCTTTACCGAAAGCCGTCCGCAAAGCTTTTGCAACTTTAAAGACATGCGTGATCAAATCATCGTGTGCCAAAGCTTTTCAAAGCCTTACGCAATGACAGGCTGGCGTCTCGGCTACATGATGGCGCCTGACTTCATAATTAAACACGCCATGAAAGCTCACCAGTTCATGACTGTTTCGGCAGGAACTTTCATTCAGTACGCAGGTCTTGCCGCACTAGACTTTGACCCTTCTGAATTTGTGGCCACTTACAAGAGGCGCAGGGATTACGTTTACGACAGGCTGGTAAAAATGGGACTTGACGTAGTAAAACCCGAAGGCACTTTTTACATCTTCCCTTCGATAAAAAAATTCGGAATGACTTCTCTCGAGTTTTGTGAAAAACTGCTTAAAGAAAAAAGCGTGGTAATTATCCCCGGCACCGCTTTCGGAACCGAAGGACACATCCGCATAAGTTTTTGCGTAAGCGACGAAGTCATCGAAAAAGCGCTTGACAGACTTGAGGACTTCGTTAAAAACTTGCCTGTAAAAGAATAAACAAAAAACCGCTTTTCAGCGGTTTTTTTATATTTTCAAAAGTTTTTTGTAAAGTTCGACGCCGACGTTTAATACCGACATATCGAAATCGAATTTTTCGCTGTGAAGTTTCATCCCCTCTCCCAGCCCCAAAAAGAAAAATACCGAAGGACAAACTTTGCCGTAAAAGGAAAAATCTTCCGCCTGCATTACAGGTTTTTCAAGCAAATTGATTTGGCAGGTTTTTTGAACTTTTTCAAAAAGCGTTTTGTCGTTTATGACGGGAGGAAATCCGTCCTTGATGTTGACGTCGATTTTGCAACCGAATTGTTTTTCAACTTCGTACGCCGCACTCAAAAGTTCGCCTTTCAAAAACTCAAACATATCCATTGACAAAACCCTCATTGTTCCGTTTATTTCAGCCTTGTCGCAAACTATGTTTCTGAGGCTCCCCGCCGACATTTTTCCGAATTTCAAAACGCATTTTTCCTTTTCGTTGGCAAGCGTTTCAATTTTTCTTATTTTTGTAAGCAGCTCTGCGGCACTCATCAAAGCATCAATCCCTTTTTCGCCGTCGGCAACATGGCATGCCATGCCCGATACCGTGATGTCAGTTTCTGACGCCTTTGCCATTATGGCTCCGCTTTTGGAGTAAACTTTGCCTTTCGGCAAATCAGGCCAAAGATGAATTCCGAAAATCGAAGTAATGTTGAATTTTTTGAAAATGCCCGAATCTATGATATGTCTTGCGCCGCCGTCAAGCTCCTCTGCAGGCTGAAAAACAAAAACAACGTTTTTCGAAAAATTTTTGGTATCGTTTACGTACTTTGCCGCGGCAAGCGCCATTGCCATGTGACCGTCGTGTCCGCAGGCATGCATAAATCCCTTGTGGCGTGATTTAAAGGAAAGGTTTGTCTGCTCCTCTATCGGAAGCGCGTCCATATCAGCTCGTATAGCTACCGCCTCGCTTTTTCCGAAATCGAAAAACGCCACTACTCCCGTGTCCTCGACCTCAAAAATTTTGCAGCCGAGATTTTGCAGAAAAGACAAAATATACTTTTTCGTTTCAAACTCGCAATAACCTATTTCGGGAATTGCGTGCAAATCCATCCTTATTTTTTCAGCAATCATAAACAGCACCGCCTTTTTTGATAATTTACATTAAAAACAATTTATACGCAACATATTTTAAAAAAATAATATTATAAAAGTTGCTTTTTCAGTTAGTTTTTTGTAAAATAAATGCTTGTAGCGGGGTTAAATATGAACGTTTTGTTATGCATTTCGATAGCTTTCGTCTTTGGATTGCTTTCCACCAAACTGATGAAGATTTTTAATCTTCCAAACGTAACCGGGTTTCTTATCGCAGGTCTTGTGATAGGTCCCAGCATTTTGGGTTTCGTTTCATCCGACGACTTAAACGCACTGTCCTTTATCAGCGACATTGCTTTGGGGTTCATTGCCTTTTCGATAGGTGTCGAATTCAAACTCAGACATCTTAAAGAAATCGGCGGAAAAGTAGTGGTAATCACCCTTTTTCAGTCATTGCTCGCAGTAGCGCTTGTAGACTGCGCGCTGATACTTTTCGGTGTAGACGTTTCGCTTTCCATCACTTTGGGCGCCATTGCGGCAGCTACTGCTCCTGCAGCTACGCTCATGGTCATTAAACAATACCGTGCAAGCGGTCCCGTAGTGGAAACTTTGTTGCCTGTAGTAGCTTTTGACGATGCAGTTGGTCTCATGGTGTTTTCCGTATCAATCGCACTTGCAAAAGTTTTTTCGACAGGAGCGGCAATTACCGCGGAAACTGTTTTAATAAACCCTCTTATTGAAATTTTCGGTTCTTTGGCACTTGGTGCTTTGCTCGGCGCAATCCTTTGGCTTGCCGCAAAATGGTTTAAATCGACGGCAAACAGGCTGATACTCACTATAACTTTTGTTTTCGGCGCAATAGGTTTGGTTGAACTTTTTTCAAGTCAGCTTGGTATCGAACTGTCGGGACTTTTGATTTGCATGATGTTCGGCGCGATTTTTACCAACCTCACCACCGACGAAACAGAAATTTTGATAGCATGCGACAACTGGACAATGCCTCTTTTGATGTTGTTTTTCGTGCTTTCGGGAGCGCAGCTTGACGTGACGGTAATTCCGTCCATAGGAATAATCGGCGTAATTTATATAGTGGCGCGTTCGGCGGGAAAATACTTCGGAGCATATTTCGGCTGCAAAATCACAAAAGCAAACCCTGTCGTCACGAAATATCTCGGTTGGACGCTTTTGCCGCAGGCAGGCGTGGAAATTGGTATGGCGCAGGTTGCCATGGCTGCGCTGCCTCACCTTGGCTCACAAATAAACACCGTCGTACTTTGCGTAATTTTGGTTTATGCGGTAATAGGCCCTATCGTCACGAAAATCGCACTTACCAAAGCGGGAGAAATCAGACCCGACGTCATGAAACTCAAAAACAAAAAAACTCAAACGAACACATAAAAAAAGCGGTTGAAAACAACCGCTTTTTTATTTTGTTTATTAAAGAGGATAAATGTTCATTCTCGCGATTTTGCCGTCTTTATCAAAAGCCAGAATAGTTGCCGTAACAGGAATTACCCTTCCGCCGTATTCGATAAAATAGCAAACCATGTTTTCGCCGTGATAGTTGATACCCGTTATGTTGAAAGGTCCGCGGTTAAAACCGAATTTGTTGTGAAACATCATTTCGACAGCCATTTTACCTTCAAGGTGCATAACATCCATTCCGATTTTTATGAGAGACGAATCGTGCAACACGCCGTAATCACCGAACAAATCTGCCAAAGCGATGTTGTCACCCTTTTTCATTGCGTCTACGAATTTTTCAATCATTGTCATTGTTACGTCCCCCCTTTTAAAACCTTTCCGAACGAAGCAAAGCGTCGATACCGCCGTCAATGAACAAAATTACGCCGTTGATACCGCTTGCCAAAGGAGAAGCCAAAAATACTATTCCGTTGGCTATTTCGCTTGCGTCCAAAAATTCCTTCCTGCCGTATCTTGTAGGAATCGGAATAAGCAAAGCGGCTTCCATCTGTTTTTCCGTCATGCCCTGAGTCATAGGTGTAGTCGTGTTTCCCGGTGCTACCGCATTGATACGCAATCCGTCAACTGCCCATGCAGGAGAAACACGTCTTACCCATCTTGCCAAAGCGTGTTTTGACGAGCTGTAGCACGAAGGCGTCATTTGAGGCGGAACGTTTTGGAAAAATTCCATAACTCTTTCCTCGTTCATGGTGTTGGAAATCATATCTACCCAGTCCATGCGAACCGTCTGATTGGTAATCGAGTTTGAAGAAGTAATTACGCATGAACCTTTTTTCTTTTTAAGGAGCGGCCTTACGCCCTCAGCCATTTCCACAGCCGCAAAAAAGTCAAGCGCAACGATTGTTTTAGGCGGAGCCGTCGGACCCACGCCGGCATTGCAAATCATAACGTCGATGCCGTCAGGATACTTTGCATAAATTTTTTCCAAAGCGGCTTTTCTTCCCTCTTTTGTGGACAAATCCGCATTGATGTCCCCGTTTTTGTAGTCGACGTTCAAAACCTCGTGTCCCTGTTTCAGCAAAATTTCTCGAGCCGCAGCGCCGATACCGGTCGAAGCGCCCGTCATAACGTAAATTGCCATAACGCCCTCCCTTGTCTAACTTTAAGTCGATGTTAACAGAAAAAAAACCTGCGGTCAATTTTTGAACACTAATTTATTTTTAATTTATTAAGTAACGAAGATGAGGTAAAAATTAACGAAAAACAGCAAATTTAAGCAAAAAAATGGCAAATTGTGTGAAAAAGAAAACTAAATTTGCTAAAATTTAATTGTGTACAAAATTAACGCTATATTTTGTACAAAATACTTTGATTTTTGAAAGTTCTGTGTTAAAATAAATTAAAAAGGCGGTAATTTATGCAAAACACAAAAGGCGAAACGCGAAGCGAATATCACGCGGGAAACAACTTCAAACTTGACGAAAAACAAAATTACAAAATTCTTACCGAAAAACTTTTGGGCAAAATCAATATTACATCGCATCTTGACGGCTGCGGCGAACTTGCAATATGCATCAGCGAAAAAATCGCCAATCCCAAAATGAAGTGCAACCAGCTGTACGACGTTGCGGGCTGTGTTTACGAAAAAAATCGTTTCAGTATTTACAGCAATATTAAGTACGCTTTAAAACAATGGGACAACAAATGCGCAGAAAAACTCAACAATGTTTTCGGCACGGATTTGTTTAAGGAAAAGGTGTTCGGCAACTACAAATTTATCTGTACGGTTGCCAAACTGATTGAGCTTTATCCCGAAAAAATATCAAAGGAATAAAAAAACCGACTGAAAAGTCGGTTTTTTGTTTTTTAAAGTTTGTCGTAAAATTCGTCAGACACTTCTTCGAGCCACTCGTTGCCGCTTCCCTCGGCAGGAACCTCAATGGCCACGTGGGAAAACCAGCTGTTCTTAGCCGCTCCGTGCCAATGCTTGACTTCCGCAGGAATTTTTACGGTATCCCCCGCTTTAAGCTTTATCGGCTCCTTGCCCCATTCGCAGTACCAGCCCTCGCCGTACGTCACAAGCAAAACCTGTCCGCCTTTGTGATGAATGTGCCAAAAATTTCTGCACCCCGGCTCAAATGTAACGTTGTAAACAGGAGGCTTGTCGCAAAGCGTCGCAAGGTAACTTTGTCCCGTAAAATATTTTGCGTAGGCGTCGTTTTTTTCTCCGAGAGGAAAAATTCCCATTTGTTTTTCAGCCATATTTCACCTGTATGATTTTTGATAAATTTTTACGCAGTCCTCGTCCGACAAACTTACTCTGTCGCAGTCAAAAAGTCTGCCCATGGTGTATTTGGCATTTTGCGCAAGCGTCAAAAATTCCTCAGGCTTTATGCCGTAATCCGACATTTTAAGCTCATCCACTCCGCAGTCTTTTTGCAGTTGCACAAGCGCGTCGATAAAATCCTCAGGCTTGTCCGCGTCAGCTTTTCCCAAAGCTTTTGCCATATCGACAAACCTTTCGTCACAAGCATGCTTTTCAATGAAATGCTCGTAGTACGCTTTAGAAATCATTATGAGACCCGCGCCGTGAGGTAATTCCTGATGATACGCGCTCATTGCGTGTTCCAATGAGTGCTCGCTTGTACAAGCGCTTAATGTCATTACAACACCCGACAAGGTGTTTGCAAAGGCAACGTGTTCCCTCGCCTCCATGTCGTCGCCGTTTTTGACCGCTCTCGCAAGATATTTGCCAAGGTTTTCGATAGACTTCAATGCGTACATATCGCTCATAAGGTTTGCGCAGTTTGCTATATAACACTCGGTGCTGTGGAACAATGCGTCAAATCCCTGCAACGCCGTAAACTTAGGCGGAACGGATTTCATGAGTTCGGGATCGATAATCGCGAGTTTAGGGAAAAGCGAATCGTATCCGCCGAAACCTATCTTTTCGTTTGTAACTTCGTTTGAAATTACGCCGTACTGGTCAACTTCGCTTCCCGTGCCCGCCGTGGTGGTAATTGCTACGATAGGCAACGGTTCGTTGACAAGCTTTTTGTACTTTCCTGTTCCCGCTTCTACGTAATCCCACAAATCACCGTCGTTTGTCGCCATGGAAGCTATTGCTTTGGACGCATCCATTACGCTGCCGCCGCCAAGTGCCACAATAAAATCACAGCCGTTTTTCCTAGCCGCTGCCGCCCCTTCCATTACCGCCGATTTCAAAGGATTTGCCATTATTCCGTCATAAACTGCCCACTCTATTCCCACTTCATTAAGCTGCTTTTGAGTCTCAGCCAATGCGCCGTTTTCCTTTACCGACTTGCCGTTGGAAATTACAATCAAGGCTTTTTTTCCGGGCATCTCGTATTTATTCATGTTTTTCAGCTGCCCGCAACCGAAAACCATTCTTGTTGGTACGTACATGTAAAAACTCATTTCTTTTTACCTCCGAACAGAATTTTCATTTTTTCTCTTATAATATACAACCGTGAGCCGACTTCAAGTCAATAGCAAATTTCTTTTTTTCACGAAATTTTTTCGACACTTTTGCATAAATGTTTAAAAAATATAAATTATGCATTATTTATTGCATATTCTTGCATTTTATGAATAAATTAAAGAAATTATTTAAATATTTATGCAAAAAATCCTTGACATTATGGTGACTGACGAGTATTATAAGAAAAAAAATTATTCGGAGGAACGAATTATGGATAAAAATAAAATCAAAAAAGTCGTTTTGGCTTACTCAGGCGGACTTGATACTTCAATCATTATTCCTTGGCTTAAGGAAAACTACAACAACTGCGAAGTCATCGCCGTATCGGGAAACGTAGGACAAGCCGACGAGCTTGAAGGACTTGAAGAAAAGGCCCTCAAAACAGGCGCGTCCAAACTTTACGTTGAAGATTTGACGGAAGAATTCGTCAACGATTACATCATCCCTACCGTCAAAGCAGGCGCTCTTTACGAAGAATACATGCTTGGCACCTCATTTGCTCGTCCCGTCATCGCAAAGCGTATCGCCGAAATCGCAATTGCCGAAAAAGCAGACGCTATTTGCCACGGATGCACAGGCAAAGGAAACGATCAGGTTCGTTTCGAACTTGCCATCAAAGCTTTCGCTCCTGATATGCCTATCATCGCACCTTGGCGCGAATGGTCAATCAAAAGCCGCGACGAGGAAATCGACTACGCAGAAAAGCACAACGTTCCTCTTAAAATAAACCGCGAAACAAATTACAGCAAGGACAAAAACCTCTGGCACTTGTCACACGAAGGTCTTGACCTCGAAGACGCAGGAAACGAGCCCCTTTATGAAAAGAAAGGCTTCCTCGAAATGGGAGTTTCCCCTATCGACGCGCCTGACAAGCCTACTTACATCACCATGGAGTTTGACAAAGGCGTTCCCGTTTCTCTCAACGACAAAAAAATGTCGGCAAAGGAAATTATTTTGGAACTCAACAAGCTTGGCGGCGAAAATGGCATAGGTCTTTTGGATATTGTTGAAAACAGGCTTGTAGGCATGAAATGCCGCGGCGTGTATGAAACTCCGGGCGGAGCAATTTTGTACTACGCTCACAAATATCTCGAAACCCTTTGCCTTGACAAGCTCACTTCCCACAAAAAACAGGAATTGGCAATCACCTTTGCAGACCTCGTTTACAACGGTCAATGGTTCACCCCTCTGCGCGAAGCTCTTTCGGCTTTCGTAGACAAAACTCAGGAACGTGTTACCGGTAAAGTAAAACTCAAACTTTACAAAGGCAACATTATCAAAGCGGGTGCTTGGAGCGACTATTCACTCTACTCGGAAGAAATTGCAACGTTCGGCGAAGATCACGTTTACAATCAGGCGGACGCCGCAGGATTTATCAACCTTTTCGGACTTCCTATCAAAGTTCAGGCTCAGGTTGACGCAAAAAATAAAAAGTAAAAAAGGAAAAAAGCAATGGCAAAAATGTGGGCGGGAAGGACTGACGGCATTTTGAACAAAGACGCCGACGACTTCAACTCTTCAATTAGTTTTGACAAAAAAATGTACAAGCAGGACATTTTGGGCTCAATCGCCCACTCGCAAATGCTTGCTCAAAAAAACATAATTTCTTTTGACGACGCTGAAAAAATAGCAAACGGACTGGCAGGCATACTTGACGACATACAAAACGGAAAGCTGGATTTTTCACCCGACGCCGAGGACATTCACATGTTCGTTGAAGAACAACTCATTAAAAGGATCGGCGACGTCGGCAAAAAACTTCACACGGCAAGGAGCAGGAACGACCAAGTCGCGCTTGACCTCAGGATGTATCTCAAAGACGAAAGCAAAAAAATTTCGTCTTTGCTTTTAAATCTCATTGAAGTCATCAAAAACCAAGCGGCAAAAAACATATATACCGTTATGCCGGGATACACTCACTTGCAGCGCGCTCAGCCAATATCGTTCGCACACCATCTTTTGGCATACGCTCAGATGTTCAAACGCGATTACTCAAGGATTACCGACTGGAAAAAAAGGACCAACTTGTCCCCTCTCGGCAGTTGCGCTTTGGCAGGCACGACCTACGACACCGACAGAAACATGGTTGCAAAAGCTTTGGGTTTTGACGGAGTTACCGCCAACAGCATAGACGGCGTTTCGGACAGGGATTTTTGCGTGGAACTTCTTTCGGCGCTGTCACTCATCATGACGCACTTGTCGCGTTTTTCAGAGGAAATCATTTTGTGGTCGAGTTGGGAATTTAAATTTGTCGAGCTTGACGACGCTTTTACCACAGGTTCAAGCATCATGCCGCAAAAGAAAAACTCCGACATGGCAGAACTGGTACGCGGAAAAACAGGCAGAGTTTACGGCGATCTGATGGCAATGCTTACTATGCTAAAAGGTCTTCCGCTTGCATACAACAAAGACATGCAGGAAGACAAGGAAGCTGTTTTTGACGGAGTCGAAACAGTTGAAAAGTGCCTCACCGTTTTCGTGCCTATGGTGGACACGATGAAGGTGTTGAAAGACAACATGCTTTCGGCGGCACAAAAAGGATTTATCAACGCGACTGACTTGGCTGACTATCTCACCAAAAAAGGCATGCCTTTCAGAACGGCTTACAAAATTGTCGGTCAAATTGTTGCAAAATGCGTAAAAGAGAATATAATACTCGATGAAATTCCTTTATCGGAATATAAAAAAATAAGCGATTTGTTTGAGCAAGACCTTTACGGTGAAATTTCACTTGCGGCATGCGTTGAAAAACGCATTTCCGAAGGAGGTACCGGACCGAAGTCGGTAGAAAAACAAATTGCCGATTTGGAAGTTTTTTTGAAAAATGAAAAAGATATTTATTGACGGAAAAGCAGGCACCACTGGGCTCAGGATTTATCAAAGGCTTGAAGACCGAAATGACGTAAAACTCATTTCCC
>CALVLA010000003.1 GCA_944336125.1 uncultured Clostridia bacterium
GATTTCGAACCGATCATTCCCGAAGACGTGTGGTACGCTTGCAGAGATCTGCGGCTGGACAGGTCAACGACGGTGCCGGCCCTTGTAAAGAGCAAGCAGAAGAGAATCGGCGTAACGCCGTCGACCGACGTGTGGACGAATAAACTGCGCTGTGCGTGCGGTTCTAAATTCAAACGTTATAAATGGCGGCAGGATAAGGACGGACAAAGGCATTTCGGTTACAGTTGCTATTCGCGTTTTAACAACGGCAGTGCGGAGAAGCGGCAGGAACTCGGGCTCGATACCGAGGGGTATTGCGACATGCCTTCCGTGAACGAAACGAAACTCGACGTCATGGCGGCGGTGCTGTTCGACACCATTATGGAAGATAAAGAGGACGTGATCGAAGAGGCGGTAAAGACGCTGAATGAAACGCTCAGAGAGATCAGGACGGAGAGCAAGCGCGATTTTTCGTGATACCAAATGCGGATTGAAAAGGCGGAAAAGAAACTCGACACTCTTCTTGCCATGCGGGCGGACGGGGAGATCAGCAAGGAAGAATACGTTCGGGTAAAGGCGAGATGCGATCAGGAGATCAAGGAACTGAAAAACGCCATGCTCGCAAGCGCGCAGGATCACCCGAAGGAAGAGAGCTTTAATATGGATTACGTCCGCGACCTGCTCGGAAGGCTCACCTTAAACGAAAACGGAAAGGCGGACAAAGACGTGCTGACGGAGTTCATCGATACCGTTACGGTAGAGAAGGACAATATCTTCCTGTGGGGCCTGTGGCTGAGGAATAAACCGACATATTTTAGGATGACGACGGAAGGGCGCGGAAAGAAAATGACGGCGCGTTGCGAAGAGGAAGAAACGTCCCCGAAAAGCAACTCTCCGCCCCCCGAAATGGGGTAAAAACGGCCGTTTGCTCTCCGCGGGCTGTAGCCGGGACAGGCTAACATCAAAAATCCTAGAAAATAAAATTAAAAAGCGTCCGAAAGGACGCTTTTTTTCGTATTGTCGTTTTTTTTGTTTTATGTTAAAATTTTTTCGAGGGTTTGTTATGTTTGAGCATCTTAAAGAAATTACTTACAAAAAAGAGGACGAGTTTCTTTCGCAATATGCCTGCTTTTCCAAAAATACAAAGGGCAGAGCAGTTTTTGAAGATCCGTGTCCTATGCGTACCGAGTTTCAGCGGGACCGCGACAGAATTATGCATTCCAAAGCTTTCCGTCGTCTTAAAAACAAAACGCAGGTTTTTCTCGCGCCCGAGGGTGACCATTACCGCACACGTATGACGCATACTCTTGACGTTATGCAGATTGCAAGGAGCATAGCAAGAGTTTTGAGGCTCAACGAAGACCTCACCGAAGCAATTGCGCTGGGGCACGATTTGGGACATACTCCTTTCGGTCATGCGGGCGAACGCACTTTAAACAGACTTTCGGGCGGATGGTTTCATCACAACGAGCAGTCGGTGAGAGTTTGCGATATCATCGAAAAGGAAGGCAGGGGACTTAACCTTACTTTTGAAGTTAAAGACGGTATTCTAAACCACCGAAGCAGCGGAAAACCTATGACTTTGGAAGGAAAAGTCGTAATGTTTGCCGACAAAATCGCCTACGTAAATCACGACATTGACGATGCGGTGCGAGCAAAACTTTTGAAAATAGAGGACTTGCCGCAGGACGACCTTAAAATTTTCGGCGAAACGGCAACAAAACGCATAAACAATGCAATCCTCGCGATTTACGAAAAAAGCAACGGAAAAAACTTTGTCGAAATGAGCGAGCCTGCTGCGACGGCAATGGCAAACCTCAGAAAATTTATGTTTCAAAACGTTTACAACGAAAAGGCGGGAAACACCGAAAACGAAAGGGCGGACAGACTGCTTGAAATTCTGTTTGACAAGTTTTTGAACCACCCCGAAGAAATGCCTCCGTTTTTTGCGTCATTGCTTGACAGATACGACACAAAAGTGGTTGTGTGCGATTATCTCGCCAGCATGTCGGACACATACGCCATCAACCTTTTCAACGATTTGTTTGTGCCAAAACCGTGGGTAGTGCTTTAAAAAACGCTTCCGAAAGGAAGCGTTTTTTTGTTGTTATTCTGTTTTTTCGTCAGGCGAATTTTTTCGTTTTCGATTGACGGTATCGACAATCAGCAACACGATTAACACAACGTCGACGTAATAAAGCATTTGCCCAAAAAACTTGCCCGGCACCGCATATTGACTAGGTTTGATGAGTTCCGCGTTTTTCACCAATTTGTATTCGACTTGCTTTTCTTCTATAATGTTTTCTCTGATAAACGAGGTTACCATATAATTTACAATTGTGTCGGACTGTTCTTCCTGTGCGTATGATACGGAAACGAGAGACAGTGAAAGAGCACTAATTATTGCGATGCCGAGTATGAGGATTTTTCGTTTTGAACTTGCTTTTGTAGGCTTGGCATCTTTTATCCCTAGTTTTTTGCATTGCATTTTGTCAGCCAAATAGACTGCGATAAGAATACCGTCTATTAATGCAAAAAGTATGGAAACTATCATCCACAAAATAAAAACTCTGTGGGTTTCTTTTTGAGCTGATTGTATATGGTAAAAAAAATCACTTTGCTCTTTGGCAAGATAATATACGGAATGACTTTCGCAAGATTTTATCAAGGAATTGTTGAAGGCGTACTGAGCAAGCCACATGACAACCATAACCGCCGTAATTACCGAAAAAATAGCTATGCACACTATCACGGCGTTTTTTGTTTTTTCGGAAAATACTTTCATAATTACACCTTTTACTATTGCACTAAACTTGATTGTTTATTGACCGTTTTATAAAAATAAAAAATATTTCATTAAATATATTTTAACATTTACATTTTTTTGGTCAATATGATTTGGAGAAAAATTAACAAATTAAAATTAAAAATAAAAAAGCAGATTTCAAAATTTTGTTGTATTTATATAGTGATGGACAGAAATGACGTTTGGCTCAGGTTTATCGAGGAGCTGAAAAGCAGAAACGACATAGTTAACGTGGTGGGTTCATACGTTAACCTTGAGAGAAAAGGCAGCAGGTATTGGGCGTGCTGTCCTTTTCATCATGAAAAAACACCGTCTTTCTGCATTACTCCCGAAATGCAGCGTTATAAATGCTACGGTTGCGGTGCGAGCGGCGACGTCATTAACTTTGTCATGCAGCACGAAAGCGTTGAGTTTATGGCTGCGGTGGAAATTCTTGCCAAGAGAGTCGGACTTGAAATTCCTAAAACCGTGGGCGACAAAGGCCTTGCCGACAGAAAAAAACGCAAGCAGACCATGGCGGAAATATGCCTCGAAGCCGCAAGATTTTACCGCGAGACGCTTTTGTCGGAAAAAGGCGGACAAGCTTTGGCTTATCTCAAAAAGAGAGGCTTTTCGCAAAAGACGATAGCAAAGTTCGGCCTGGGACTTTCTCCCGACTGGAACAGCCTTAAAAACAGGCTGGCGGCAAAAGGATTTGACCTCGAAACAGCCTATGAATGCAGTGTTTTGGACAAGAAAAACGGCAGGTACTATGACTTTCTTGCCGAAAGGTTGATTGTCCCTATTATCAATTCGATGGGAGACGTAATTGCTTTCGGCGGCAGGTCGATGCAGAAAAACGTGGATTTTGCTAAATACAAAAACACTAAACAAACAGATTTGTTCGACAAAAGCAAAAACCTTTTTGCAATCAACCTCATCAGCAAAAAGAAAAAGAAAGAGGGACTTGACAAAATTATCGTAGTCGAAGGGTATATGGACGCTATCGCCTTGCATCAGGCGGGGTTTGATTATGCGGTTGCAAGCATGGGCACGTCGCTTACCAAAGAGCAGGCAAAACTCATGAAGCGATACGTCGATAAGGTGTTCATATGTTACGACGGTGATTCGGCGGGGACAAAAGGCACTTTGCGAGGACTTGACATTTTGAAAGCCGAGGGGCTTGACGTAAGAGTCATGTCCATGCCTGACGGGGTTGACCCTGACGAACTTATTTTGAATTTCGGCGTCAAGGCTTTTGAAAAACTTATGGACGAGGCTCTGCCTCTCACAGACTACAAGCTTAAAATTTTAAAAAGCGGATTTGATTTTGTCCACGGTTCAGAGGCTGACAAAAACGACGCCAAAAGAAAATACGCGTCGGCGGCGCTTAAAGTCATAAGGCAACTCAACAATCTTGTGGAAAGCGAAAGTTATCTCATCAAACTTTCCAAAGAAACGGGATTCAGTCTCGACTGGCTTAAAAACGACTTATTAAACATCGACGAAAATCTGCCGCAAAAGCAGCTCAGGGAAACTCCTCAAAATCAGTCCGTTCAGCTTGACCAAAGGAAAAAAGCATTGTATTACATACTTGCCTGCATGCTTGCCGGTGAGGAGTACGCAAAAATTGATTTTACTCCTGATGTGTCAGACGACGAGTTTTTGCAGAAAAGCTTTGATTATGTCATTCAATGCGAGGCTCAAAACAAAAAACCCGTTTCAAGCATTTTGTCCGATTTATTCGACGGCGGATTTGAGGACAACATAGATTATTTGGCTGACACCGTTTTTACCACAACAATCGAAAACAAAAAACAGTTTGACGATTGTGTCAAACTTGTTAAAAAATCGCAAATCGACGACGAAATTACTCGCTTAAACGCACTTTACGAAAAAGAGGCGGACAGCGGCGAGCGACAGTCCATTTCCGAAGAAATACAAAAACTTTTTGCAGAAAAAAAATCAATCGACAAGAGATAAAAGGGGGACTTTATGGTTATCAATCAACAAAGCGTCGATACTTTGATGAACGAAATCAAACCTATCATCGACGAAAAAGGTTTTGTTACTTTTGACGAGCTTGAAAACAAAATTGACAAGCTTTTTAAAGACATTACTCCCGAGCAAAGCGCGGAACTGTTGAAACTTTTGGAAGACAACAATGTTTCAATTACCGAAATGCCGGGAACAAACGAAGACCTTGGCACAGACATTCTTTCTTCGGGGATCTCAGAAGCAAGCATCGACGACCCCGTAAAAATGTATCTTAAAGATATCGGTAAAGTTCCGCTTCTTTCCGCCGAGGAAGAAACTCAGCTTGCCAAAAGAATGCTCGAAGGGGACGAGGAAGCCAAACAGCAACTCAGTCAGGCTAACCTCAGGCTTGTAGTTTCAATCGCAAAAAGATACGTCGGCAGGGGTATGCTTTTCCTTGACCTCATTCAGGAAGGAAACCTCGGTCTTATGAAAGCCGTTGAAAAATTCGACTATACAAAAGGCTTTAAATTTTCCACATACGCTACGTGGTGGATAAGGCAAGCCATCACAAGGGCAATCGCAGACCAAGCGCGTACCATTCGTATACCTGTGCATATGTACGAAACTATAAACAAAATGACCCGCGTCCAGAGAAGTTTGCTTCAGCAGTTCGGCAGAGAGCCTACTCCTGAAGAAATCGCAAAGGAAATGGGCATTTCTGAGGACAAGGTAAGGGAAATTCAAAAAATCGCACAAGATCCTGTAAGCCTCGAAACTCCTATCGGTGAGGAAGAGGACAGCCATCTCGGAGACTTTATCGAGGACGACAATGCTTCCGCTCCTAGCGACGTTGCGGCTTCGACGATGCTTCGCGAACAGCTTATCAACATTCTTCACAAACTGACCCCTCGTGAGGAAAAAGTTTTGAGGCTGCGCTACGGTATCGACGACGGCAGACCTAGGACTTTGGAAGAAGTAGGCCACGAGTTTAACGTAACACGTGAACGCATAAGGCAGATTGAGGCAAAAGCTCTCAAAAAGCTGCGTCATCCTTCAAAAAGCAAAAAACTCAAAGACTTTTTGTACTGAGATGTATTCGAAAAGAATTGAAAGCATTGCGGAAGTTGTTTCGCCATGCGATACTCTTGCGGACATAGGCTGCGACCACGGTTTCATAGGTTTTTGCGCACTTGAAAAAAACAAGACGAAAAAAGTTTTGTTTTCAGACATAAGCGCCCCCAGCCTTGAAAAAGCAAAAGCATACTGCCTGAAAAACGGTTGTTCGGAAAAATGTGAGTTTTTCGTGGGCAACGGTACCGAAAAAATAGCTTATGCGGACTGCGTGGTGATTGCAGGCATGGGGGGAAAGGAAATAATAGAAATCCTTGAAAACATGTCTTTCAAACCGTCACAGATTGTTTTGCAGCCCATGAAAAACCTGCCGGACGTAAGGAAGTACGTTGAGCAGCGTTATTTCGTGTCTTTTGACAAAATCGTGTTTGACAAAAAATTTTACAATATTATTTCCCTGACGCAGGGAAGCGACAATCTTTCCGATGAGGAAATTTTGTTCGGAAAAAACAACCTTAAAGAAAAACACGCAGATTTTAAACTTTTTGTCGAAAAAGAAATTTCAAAAACCAAAAAAATTCTTTCTGGAAAAACAGACAACAAAGACAAAAAGCTTTATTTAATGCAATTGCAAAAAATTGCGGAGGTATTAAATTATGATGGAACAAATGCTCAAATATCAGGAGATTGACGGTAAAATCAAAAAAATCGTCTATACTCTCAACCACTCCGACGAAAGCGTGAAAGGTAAAAAACTCGGTTTGTTTTTGAAAAAGGCCGAGGAAAACCTCAAAAAAATGGACAGACGTTCGGAAGAGCTTAATTCCGGTGTCAAAAAACTTAAAGAACTGTATGCACAAAGCATAAAGGATTTTGACGAATTGGAAGCAGGCGTTGAACACGCTATCGACAAAAACGAGCTTAACTATATTTCGAAAAAACTTGCCGACGTAAGCAAAAACATGGCTGCTATTGAAAAAGAAATCAGCTCCGTACTCCGGGAAATCGACGAAATAGGCAAGTCATACGACGACCTTAAAAGAAAAGTTCCCGACGCGAGAACTCAATACAAGGAGTGCCGCAGCAAGTTTGAGGAAAAAAAGAAAGAGTGCGAACCTGAGGTTACCGCGTTAAAAGCTGAGCTCGCGCAGCTGGAAAAAGAAATTTCGGACAAAAATCCCAAGCTTATCGAAACTTATCAAAAACTCAGGGGGCAAAACATATTCCCTGTGCTTGTTCCGCTTGTGGGAGGAAACAAGTGCAGCGGTTGCCAGATGGAAGTGTCGATAGGGGCTACAAGCAAACTCGACGAAAAAGGCTTCGTTATCTGCGAAAACTGCCAAAGACTTATTTACAAAGCGTAATAAAAAAAACAACCCGTTCGGGTTGTTTTTATTTTTATTTAGACCAGTTTTCGATGAGCGCCTGCGCGATTTGCACCGCGTTGGTAGCCGCGCCTTTTCTGATGTTGTCGGAAACTACCCACATGTTGATGCCGCTTTTTACCGAAAAGTCACGTCTTACTCTGCCGACGAAAACTTCGTCCTTGTTGTCGCAGAGGTAAGGCATAGGGTAAACGCAGTTTGCGGTGTCGTCCATAAGCACGAGGTTTTCGCCATTTGCCAAATCCTGTTTGAGTTGGTCAAGGTCGAAATCCTTTTCAAACTCGACGTTTATCGATTCGCTGTGGCAGTTAGGTACCGGAACCCTGACGGTAGTGGCTGTTACCGCAAGCGAAGGAGCGTGGAAAATTTTGCGGGTTTCGTTTATCATCTTTTCCTCTTCCTTGGTGTAGCCGCTTTCGGTGAACACGTCGATTTGCGGAATAAGGTTGTGGAAAATAGGGTGATTGAATTTTTGCGGAGCGATTCCCTTTGCTCCGTTTTCAAGGTCGGCGCTTCCTGCCATACCTGCGCCGCTTACCGCCTGATAAGTCGAATATACTATCCTTTTGACTTTGTATTTTTCAAACAGCGGTTTCAAAGCAACGATTGCCTGTATCGTCGAACAGTTGGGGTTTGCGATGATTCCTTTGTTTTTGAAGATGTCTTCTTTATTTGCTTCGGGTACCACAAGCGGTACGTCTTCAGCCATTCTCCACTGGCTAGAGTTGTCGATGACTACCGCGCCTGTTTCGGCAAATATCGGCGCGAAAGTTTTGCTTGTTCCGCCGCCTGCCGACATCAATACTATATCTACCTTGTTTGCTTTGATGTTTTCTTCGGTAAGCTCGATTATTTTATAATCCTTTCCGTCAAATCTGATGTCGCTTCCCGCGCTCTTCTTCGACGCAAACATCACTACTTTGTCGTAAGGGAGTTTCCTCTCTTCAAGTACGGTAATCATCTGTCTGCCTACTTTGCCCGTGCAGCCTACTACCGCAATGTCGAATTTCTTCATCATATCCTCCGTTTTTCTTTTTTATTATCGAAAATATTATCACATTCTATCCGTTTAAGTCAATTTAACATAATAAATTTTAATTTTTAATATCATTTCGTTTGAGTTATTTCGCGTTTTTTGTTAATATATCCTTATCTCATTATATAGGTGGTTTATGGCCTCTAACGTTAAAAACAACAAAAAGTTCGACGACTTCGTCATCTCGGGTGAAAGAAGTCAGCAAATTACCAAAATCGAACACGAGTCCGGCGGCTGGACTTTCTTTAAACATCTTTATTCGTCAGCAATGTTCAGGCTTTTGCTTCTCAACATTCTGATGATTTTGTTCCTCGCTCCGGCTGTCGTGGTTATCTTCCTTGCAAGCAGTCAGCTTACCGCGCTTTCGTCAAACTTGCCTTATTCAAGTACCTTTGGCCTCGGCATCATGCCTTGGTTCGGCATTGAGCCTTATTTGCAACAGAGCACTCTTGAAATTTCCACAAAAATGTATTTGTGGCTTTTCCTCGCTATTCCTGTTGCTACCATAGGTTTCAGCGGCGGATTTGCGGTAATCAGGGATTCGTACTGGACCGGTAAGCTCAGAATATTTAAGTCTTTCGGCAACGGTATCTGCCAGGGCGCTTTGCCGTTTTTGCCGTTTACCATTTTCTTCCCTGCGGCGCTTTTCGGACTGTTCCATATGAACAACGCTCTTGCTTCGTCGCCTGACTGGTTGGTTATCGTTATCAACGTGGTTGCGTGGATTGTCGTTTTTGTAGTCATGATGTTTGGCTTCCTGTTCCTTGCGGTCAGCCTTTTGTACAAACAGGGGGTTGCTAAAAACTTCGCGGATACATGCAAGCTGTTCGTGCGCTACTTCTTCGGCAACGTTATGACTTTCGTGTTTGTCATTCTTCCTGTCGTTTTGCTTTACGTCATCAATTCCAGCTTCGTTACCACTTTCGTGCTTACTCTCATGTTTATGTTCGGCATGATTTATATCGGACTTATCTGGATGATTCACGTTATGCGTATCTGTAAGCATCACGCTCGTTAATTTTTATGAATTGTTACAACTTATTTGCAGATTTTTACAACAGATTTATGGATTGCGACTATGACAAATGGTCGCAATTTCTCGTTAATCACGGATGCGCCGGCAGCGGCGCAGACCTTGCGTGCGGCACGGGTAACATCACTTTCAGGCTCGCCGACGCAGGCTGCAACGTTACCGGTTTCGATATTTCCGAAAGCATGCTTGCCGTCGCGGAGAGTCTTAAAAAAAATCAAAAAAATCCCGTATTCGTCAGGCAAAGCCTAACCGACTTCAACGCGTTCGGAAAGTATGATTTCGTAACCTGCGTGTGCGACGGAATAAATTATCTCAAAAGCACCTCGGAAGTTAAAAAAACTTTTCAAAACGTCTTTGCTTCTTTGAAAAAAGGAGGGGTTTTTATATTCGACGTTTCAAGCGAATACAAAATCAAAAACATACTTGCCGACAACGTCTTTTTCGAGGACGACGATGACGTCACTTACTTTTGGAGAAACTCTCTGTCAAAAAACAAAGTTCAGATGGACTTGACCTTTTTCGTAAAAAAAGGGGAACTGTACGACAGATTTGACGAAACTCATTTTCAATACGCTTATTCCGAAGAAACTTTGAAAAACTTGCTTGGAGAAATCGGGTTTAAAAACATAAAAACCTTTGATTGCTACACTCAAAACAAACCCAAAAAAACTTCGGAAAGAGTTGTTTTTACCGCTAAAAAATCGGAGTGAATTATGGCTGAAATTTTTAAAGGACTTGTTTGCAACGACGAAATCGCTTTGACCGTTATCAAAAGTACCGATATTGTCAACAAAGCTATCGGATACTTTGATTTGAGCCCCGTGGCAGCTGCGGCTCTCGGCAGAACTTTGTCGATATGCTCCATGATGGGTTACGAACTTAAAGGAGAAAAGGATTATCTCACCGCAGTTATCAACGGCGGCGGTGATATAGGAATTATTACCGTTACAGCTTCGTCAAGCGGAAACGTAAAAGGGTACGTCACAAATCCCCATGTCGAAAGTCATATCAATTCATTCGGAAAACTTGACGTGGCAAAAGCAGTTGGGGTCGACGGAAAACTTACCGTAATCAAAAACCTCGGACTTAAAGATCCTTATGTCGGAACCAGCGACCTTGTCAGCGGCGAGATAGCCGAGGACTTTGCAAATTACTTTGCGACAAGCGAACAGACTCCTTGCGGAGTGGCACTCGGCGTAAAAATAGGCAAGGACGGCGATTGTTTGTCGGCAGGCGGCATTTTTGCATCGGTACTTCCTTTCGCTTCGGAAGAAAGTATATCCGCTTTCGAAAAAGTTTTTTCTTCCCTTTCAAACGTGTCCGCGCTTATGGACGGAAAATCCGCCGAGGCTTTTGCCCAGGAAACTTTTGCCTCACTGGGCCTCAGAAAAATCGATTCGGCTTCGTGCGGCTACGTATGCGACTGCTCAAAAGACAAAATCGACAAGGTTTTGATTTCTCTTTCAAAACAGGACGTAGATGAGCTTATCGCAGAAAGAGGCTGCGTCGAGGTTGTGTGCCAGTTCTGTAACAAAAAATACGTATACGACAAACAACAGGCTTACGAGGTTTGCGGTTTTGAAAAATAAAAAAATCGTCCCTTTCAAACAAAAATACAACTTTTACGTTGACGGCGGGCTTAAAGCCGCTTCGGAAGGAAATTACTTCAAAGCATTGAAGTATCTTTTTGCCGCAAACGACAAAAAACCTTCCGACATTGCCGTTTTGACTCACATTGCCATCGTCTATCAAAAAATGGGACTTTACGAGGCTTCCAACTCGGTGCTTTTTAAAATTCTGTCGCTTGACAAAGTTAACGAATGTGCTTGTATTCTTTTGGGACAAAATTACTCACTCATGGGCGACAGCTTGCACGAGCTGTATTATCTCAAAAACTTTTCGGAAATTTCGGAAGATTTTGATTTTTCCGAGCTTTTTGACGGCTCTTTTAACGTTCCGCATTTTGAGCAGGTTTATCCTTTGCCGAAGCACCTTTGCGAGGCACTGAAACAAAGGGGAGCAAAAATGCTCGCCGACGGAAGAATTAAAGAGGCTGCAGAGTGCTTCAACGAAATTCTCGATTCTCATCCCGACGACGCTTTTTCAAAAAATCATCTTTGCCAGATTTTGATTATCAACGGAAAACTTGCGCAGGCGGTGGAGCTTGCAAAAGAAAATATACTGGCAAACAAAAAAGACGTTTTTGCATGGTGCAACCTTGCCATGGCACTTAACTTTTTGGGAAACACAAGTCAGATGAACGACGCCGTCGATCACATCGAAACGCTGGACGTTTATCGGGCGGAAGACCTGAAAAGGGTAATTAAAATTTTTTCTCTTTCTTCGCGTCACTGCGGCGCAATGAACGCGGCGGAAAAATATCTTAAAGAATTTCCTTACGACTCGGACTATCTTTCTTTTTGCGGGGCTGCGGCATACAACTGCGGAGAATTTGAAAAGGCAAAAGACTGCTTTTTGAAGATAGACGTTATTTTCCCCGAAACGCAGGTAATAAAATATCATTTGGAGCTTGTTCAGTCGGCTTTGGACGGAAACAAAGTGTGTGACTTGTTGCCTTACGATTTGAAAATGCCGGCGGAAGAAGAGGAAAAAACAAGGGACTATCTAAGAAGAACCGATTACTCGGACATTTGGACAAACAAGCAGAAGGAAAGATACGTAAGCTGGGCTTTCAACAATGAAGAAACCGAGCTTTCGCTTTTCATTTTGGACGAACTTATTCAAACTGATAAATCCAAAGCCAAAAAAGTCATGAAAAACCTTTTGGTGCAGGATTACGGCTGGCAGATGAAAAGTATGGTTTTGGAAAAATTTATCGAGTTTTTTCCGAAAGAAGAAATTTTCATTTGCAAAGACGGGTATTTTATGCCGTTGGAAATGCCAAAAAAGAAAATTCCTCAAAAAAATGCCTTGGCTTTTTGGAAAGTGTTTTGTGTTTTGTCGGTGCTTTTCGTAGAGGAGGAAAACTGGATTGACAAAATTGTGTTTGCTTCCTCAAGCCTTGAATGTCGCACGGATTTTTTGAAGGAAAACGGTTTTTCGGACAGGGAAATTGCCGCATTGATTTTGAGAGTGGCGAAACTTGCCGATTTCGGTGAGCCTCAGATTTGCGCATTGTTTAAAATAACTTATCAACGCCTTGCGGAAATTACGCAATACGTTTTCGATTAAAGACGCTTATGCGTCTTTTTTTTGTTTTTGTTAAATAAAATTTCATATGCGTAAAGTCATTGTTTTTTCGGCGGTTGCCATTTGTTCTACCGTGGGGGCCGGGTTTGCTTCGGGCAGGGAACTTGCCGTGTTTTTCGGCAAGTCGTCAAGTCCGCTTTTGGCATCTGTCTTTTTGTTTTTTTTGTTTTTTTTTTGTTTTTTTGTTTTGCTTCCGCCACGCGTTTTTCGGCAAAAGTTGAGAAAAGCAAAGTTTTCGGCTTTGCGAAAACACTTTATCTTTCAAACTGTTTTTTCTCGTTGTGCATAATGACTGCCGGCGTTTCGGATTTGTTTCAAAATCTCTCGCCTGAGTTTTGCCGTGTTTTTGTTTTGATTTTTTGTGTCTTAAACGGGGGCATAGTTTGCTTCGGGCTTGGCGGCATTAAAAAAACGGGTATTGTGTTGACGCCGCTGATAATTTTTGCCGTGGCTTTTGTGGCGGCTCGAAATGCCTCGTTTGAATTGTGTTTGCCAAACGGAAGCGAAATTTTTGACGCAATGAGATACGTCGCTTACAACTCGCTGTTGCTGTTTTTTCCCGTGTTCAGTCTGGGAAAAGAAATGTCTGTCAGACAAAGGGGTTTTGCTTCGCTTTTGTCGGCACTGCTGCTTGCTGTTTTGGCGTTTTTCATTTTGTGCGCAGTGAAAGACGAAAAGATTTTTTCTCTTGCAATGCCGTTGTTGGCACTGGCGGAAAAGTCGGGGATTTTTGCTTTATTTGCGGCGGCTTTGCTTTGCGGGATGTTTTCTTCGGCGGTTTCGGTTGCGCTTCCCGTTGCCGACTTTGCCGAAAAAAAGGCGGGGGACAGAGTAATGGGTGTGTTTTGTCTTTCGGTATGCTCTTATGCGGTAAGTCTTGTCGGGTTTAAAAATCTCACCTCCTTTCTTTTACCTTTGTCGGCGTTGTTTTCATTTTTGCTTTTCATTTGTGTGTTGTTTTGCGTATTAAAAAAGCGCGTCGATTTTTGACGCGCTTTTGTCAGTTTTGCCACCTGACCAAAAATTTTTCGAGAAGAGAAACCAAAAAATACATTCCGCCGGCAAGCACGCACAATACGATGGTGCATGTCATTACCAAATCCATTTTAAACACCTGTCCGCCGTAAACGATGAGGTACCCCAGTCCCGCTTTGGACGACAGGTATTCGCCCATTATGGAGCCTATCCATGCCATTCCTACGTTTATTTTGAGGCAGGACGCCAGCGTCGTCATGTTTGACGGAAAAACCAGTTTCAAAAATATCTGAGCTTTGTTTGCGTTCATTGTACGCATAAGCAGTATTTTTTCGGGGCTGGTCTGCAAAAATCCGCCCAGCATGGTTATTATCGTTACGATTACCGAAATAAGTACCGCCATTGTTACTATCGCTTTTTGACCCGTTCCCGCCCATACTATGATGAGAGGCCCCAGCGCGATTTTAGGCAGGCTGTTGAGCACTACTACATAAGGCTCGAATACTTCGCGTATCCATTTTGACCACCACATCAGTACGGCAATAAGCGTGCCTGCGACCGTTCCTATCAAAAAGCCAAGCACCGTTTCATACAACGATATCCATACGTGATGAAACAGCTGACCGTCATAATACAAATCGCAAAGCGTCGCCCAAACCCTCGAAGGACAGCTCATAAGAAAAGGGTCTATTACGTTTGTCGCGGCAAGCACTTCCCACAAAAGCATAAACACGCACAAAACGCCTATCTGGGTGCCTGTTACCGCAAGCTTGCGAAGTTTTATCTTTTTTACGAATTGCCTGTGTTCCGCCGACAGATACTCATTTTTCGTCATTTTTTACCTCCTTCCAAAGTGTTTCGAACTGTTTTGCAAATGTCGGCGCTTCCCTTCGCAAAAGGGGAGTTTTGACGTTTTGCAGGTTGGTTTCGTGAATACGCTTTAAAGTGGCCGGTCTTGACGTGAGTATCGCTATTCTGTCTGACATGGATATTGCTTCCGATATGTCGTGAGTAACAAGTACCGCAGTTTTTCCTTCGCTTTTTATTATCGCGTGTACGTCGTCGCAAACCTGAAGCCGCGTCTGAAAGTCAAGCGCGGAAAACGGTTCGTCCAAAAGCAGTACGTCGGGGTTTAAGGCAAGCGTCCTAATGAGGGCAACGCGTTGTCGCATACCGCCCGACAGCTGGTTTGGATAGTGCTTTACGAAGTCTTTGAGTCCGTATTTTTCGATGAGTCTTTCGCAGTGGTCAAGGTTTTCACCCGTTAGCTTGTGCTGAATTTCGAGTCCCAAAGTTATGTTTTTGTAAATCGTACGCCACTCGAAAAGGTGATCCCTTTGCAACATGTATCCTATTTCGGTTGTAGTTCCGTCAATTTCCTTGCCGTTTAGTGTTATTTTTCCTTCGGTCGGTTTGAGCGTTCCCGAAATCAGCGAAAGCAAAGTGGTTTTTCCGCAGCCGCTGGGCCCCAGTATCGACATGAATTCGCCTTTTTTTACTTCCAGACTGAGGTTTTTAATGGCTTGGGTCTGGCTTGTTTTTGTGTAGTATGTCATAGAGACATCCTGAAGTGCCAATATATTTGTCATTTTGTCTCCTTTTGCTGTTTTTTTGTCGTATATTTTATTATATTTTTCGGGGCGTTGTTGTGTGATTTGCGGTACGACAAAAAACAACGGCGTAAATGCCGTTGTTTTTATTGTTTTTTTATTTTTTTCAGCCGATTTTGTTTGCAAGCGTGTTGTTTACGATGTCGTTATAGCTTGCCGTTTGATCCAGTTCACCGGCGTTTTTCATGATTTCCTGCAAGCGGTTGAAGCTTTCCTGCTTCATTGCAGGATGCGAAACCCATGTGTCTGCCTGCTTGTAGTTTTTGATTGCAGCGGCGATAAGGCTTTCTTCGGTGCCGGCAAAGGACGGCGCAAGCGCTTTTGCTACCGTGACCTCATCGTGCGTCATAATAAAATCGGTAGCTTTTTTGATGCATTTTAAAAACTTTTCCAGTTTGCCGCTGTTTTTTTCGATGTAACTTTTTTTAGCCATAAAAGCGGTGTAAGGTATTTCGCCGCTTGCCTGACCTATAGACGAAACGATGTAGCCTTTTCCTTGTTTGACAAGCTGGCTTGCCACCGGCTCGAACAGCGAAACGTAATCTCCCGTGCCGTTGATAAAGGTAGGGGCCAAAAGGTCAAACTGAACGTCATAGTTCATTGTTATGTTTTGTTTGTCAAAGTAACCTTTTTGGTTGAGAATATATTGCAGCGTCATCGCAGGTACGCCGCCGCGTCTTCCCATGAGAATTTCTTTGCCTTCGAGGTTGTCGTAGTTGAAATCGGGTTCGTCGGTTCTTCCTACTAAAAAGGAACCGTCACGTTTGGTGAGCTGGCCGAATATCTGAACGAAGTCGCTTTTGCCTTCGAGGTAGACGTATGACGACACTACTTTTTTGCACCTAAAAATTCCAAAAAATTTCAATTTTTCCGTCGGTAACTTGAATTTTGTTTATCAAAAGGTTTAAAATTTTACGCATCTTGTTTTTAGGTAATTTTTCGATGTTTTTAAGCAAAAAGCCCGACGGTCTGTCTTTTTCTTCAACAGGTGCTTTTTTTAAAAGTTTGACTTTTTTTTCATAAACGAATTTTTCGATTTTTCCTTCAAGATACAAATCAAGCAGTTTTTCGATTTTTTCGTCGTTTGTGTGCTCCTCGTGTTTTTCACAAACAACGAAATTTATTTTTTTTACCGCGGAAATTATTTCGCGCTCGATTATTTCCGCCGGAACGACTTTGTTTGAGCAGTTGTCTTTTCCTTGGTAAAGTCTTTTTTTACATATATACGTTCTGTCGTGTTTTCCGTTGCGTATACGCAGTTTGCCGACGTAAAAACTTCCGCATTTGCCGCATGTTATTTTTCCGCAAAGCAGATAGGGGGTGTTGTCGCGGACTTTTTTCTTTCCGCTTTTCGTCAAAAGTCTTTGCGCCGCAAAATATGTTTCGCGGCTTATCAGCGGCGGAAAATTTTTTCCCTCGTATACCTTTCCTTTCCAAACAAACATTCCGCAGTACATCATTCTTTTTATTACGTCCCTGCATGCCGATGGACTGTTGAACTTGTCGGGGTGTCTGGATTTTGCGTAAATTTGCAACTGCCTGAAAGAACTCCCTTCAAGGTAAAGCTCAAAAAGCTTTTTTACCGTTTCGGCCTCTTTTTCGTCAACGTGAAAACTTTTTGTCTTAAAGTCCGCGCGGTAACCGAAAGGGGCTTTTCCCGTACATATAAAACTTCCGCTTTTTATGCGCTGTTCCTTCCCGAGTTTTGACCTTTCGATTATCGTTTCTCTTTCAAGTTCGGAAAAAGTGGCGGACATTTTTAGCGCGGCACGACCGAAAGGAGAGGACAAGTCAAGGTTTTCGGTAAGCGAATAAAGGGATACCGAGTGCTTTTCGAAAATTTCGACAAGGTCGATTACGTCGCGCACGCGTCTTGAAAGTCTGTCAAGTTTGTATATCAAAACACAATCTACTTTTTCGGCGCTTATATCCCTCAAAAGCCGCTTCAGCTCGGGCCTGTTCGTAGATGCGGCGGACTGACCTTCGTCTCGGTAAACACCGCTTATTTCGTAGTGCATATAATTTGCGTATGAAGTAAGCTTTTGCAGCTGCGCGTCCAGACTGTAACCTTCTGTCGCCTGCTCCTGCGTAGATACCCTTATGTACAATGCCGCTTTCATGGTTATATTTTATGCGGGTGGCTTTTTTGCGCATACCTGCATATCTTTTGGTATGAGAAAAATTTTGCGTGACGATTTTGAGTTTGTAAACGTCTTTTTGAGCATTCAAAACAAAACAGACGTTTTTCAATGCGACGACATCAACTTGTACGAACAGATACTCCCGTTAATCGAATTGTCCGAAATTGTTTGTTTTTTGGCACACTAATGCTTTTTTGACTAAGTTGTTTGCTAAAATTATTTCGTCAGCTTCATCGGAACGGACAAGCCGTTCCTGTTTTTTTAATACTTTTACGGAGGAGTTTATGTCTGATATAAACGTGCCTTTGTCTGAAATTAAGGACGTCGTATTTCAAAAATCCGAAAACGAAGTCATTTATCCCATGGCGGTTAATTTTGCCAACGTGGCAAAATGGGCAAAGGCTTTTACGCTCACCGTTCCTGCTTTGCCTTACGGCGTAAAATCATGCAAAATAGAAAGATATTCGGTTTTTAGCAGCGAAAGCACGGTTGGCGATTTGCTTGTTTTGGGCGATGAGCCGCAGACAGCAACCGTTTATTACACCGATTGCATAAGAGCTAAAGCTGAACCTTTGCACGGATTTGAAAAACCTTCCACAGCGCTTGGCGGAAACGTTGTGTTGGGCGACAAGGAACTTGTCGTCAGACCGGGGTCAAGCAATTATCTTATTCCGCCTTCAAAAACCGAGCTGCCGCTCACAGTATATTCGTCCGCAAATTTCTCATGCAATTACATTTACGAACAAACTATTACATGCAGCTGGGAAGAGTGCGACGGCTGTTACTGCACAAACGGCTTGGCTTGCGGCGAAAGTTACACAAACTATCTCGATTTGCCGTCAGGTCTTAAATACGCTACAGCGCTTAAAGTCAACTTGTCGGGCGGCAGCCTCGTGGGATTTAACAATTACGATGACTGCGGCTGCGACGGCTGTTACTGCTCCGACGGATCGGCTTGCCACGATATTT
Organism: uncultured Clostridia bacterium; assembly: GCA_944336125.1. Taxonomy (GTDB): domain Bacteria; phylum Bacillota; class Clostridia; order Christensenellales; family CAG-314; genus Heteroclostridium. The sequence goes on from CALVLA010000003.1 coordinate 18,175, forward strand.
TTACCGGCGAGGTTTCCGCTTCCATTTTGCCGCAGGAAATTATCTACATCGTAGGCGACCCGGCTGTGCCTCTCGCTTATGAGGGCGACGTCAAAACTCCGCCTACGCTGAGAGCCGAAGTGTCGGAAGAAAACGTTACGTTTTTCCTTGAGGGCGAGGCGGCAGGAACGTACAACAAGTCAAAATCCGCCGTCATTTCAAAAATCGAGTATCTTAACTTTTGAGGTGTATTATGATTGAAAAACTTTCTGTAGCCCCTGAGGTTTTTGTTTACAAAAATCCAGAGGGCAAAAATAAGTCTTTCGCTAATTTTATTGTCCGACACTGCCTTGCCAAAAACTTGCTTATGCAAAACAAGCTTTGCGTAAGATGTTCGCCTTTGCTGGCGTTGTCTTTGGCGGAAGCCTGCAAGTCGGCAGGCGTGAAGTTTTACGCCGTAACAGGGGCCAGTGACGCCATTAAAGTCAGCTTGCTTTCTCTCGGCGCGCAGGTTTATGAAATGAAAAACGGTTGGCAGGCTATGATAAACAAGGCGGTTGCAGAAGGAGCATATTACTTCGACCAGTTCGGTGACGTCGCCGTAGTGGAATACTATGCTTCCGAAGCAAAAAAGGCCGAAAGCGAGCTTGGTTTCAGACCTGATTATTTTGTGGATTTCGCAGGCAGCGGGGCAACTCTCGCAGGTTTTGCACTTTCACTCATAGGCACAAAATGCGTTTTCGGAAAAATGTGCAACGATTTGAAAGACTTTGACAAAAAAACTCACTTGAAAAAAGTCGAAAGTCTTGTGGACGTTGTAAAGGTTGAAAAAACCGACGTTTACGCTTTGCAGGAACTTTATTCAAAGTCGGCTGAAATAGGCAAGGCAAATATAGGTTCCTTTGTTTCGCTTAAAACGGCGCAGCTTCTTTCGCAAAAAGGCAGGGTGTTGATATATTGGGAAAACTGATGTTCAAAGAACTTTGCGATTTGCGCAAATATTACGGCGCAGAGGGGAATTTGTTCGTTTTTAGGCAGGAAGGAGGAAAAAAACGCCATTTGGCTGAGTTTCTGTTTGACAATGCGTTAAAAAAAGGCGAGCTTAAAAAAGGTATGCCGGTGGCGGAAATTACTGCCGGAAATTTTGGGCTTGCACTTGCAAAACTTTGCGCGAAAAACAAAAGCAGGCTTTATCTTGTGCCTATAGGAAAACTTGACTCAAAGACATTGAAACGCTTGAAAAAATTCGACGTTGTTTTGGTGGAAGCGGTACCTAAAGAAGGCGAAAAGTACTGGCAGGCACTTTACCGCACTCTCGACGAAACTATAGAAAGTCAAAAGGCTTTCAGTTTTAAGCAGTTTGAAAACAGAGAGCAAATAGATTACTACCTAAATTTGTTTGAGCTGTTTCCGGACATAACGGTTGACTGCTGTTTCGACAAAATGGGGTGCGGCGCTACTCTGGCGGCACTGCACAAAAAATATCCTAAGGCGGAAATGTTTTTTGCCACTACAAATGCAATTAACGTCGATAAAGAAAGATACATGCTTTTCGACGACGGATTTTTTCCGCAGCAAATTTTTCCTTGCGACAAAAAAGAGTACTTTGAAAATTTCGAAAAAGTGCTTGACGTATTGGAAAACATAAAAAACGCGCCTTATGCAAAACTGTCATTGTTTTGCGCTTTGCAATATCTGAAGGCAAACAAGGGAAAAAACGCTTTTGTATTTATAGGCGACTGAACAGAGGGGAAACCCTCTGTTTTTTTTGCGTGCTTTTTGTCTGCTCTACGTATATCGCCGTTTCCGGACCCATGAGACCGATGTCGGCGTCTCCCGAAAGCACCGCGGTCATGCTTTTGTCGCTGCCGCCGCCGTTTGTAAGCTCGATTTTAAGGTTTTCCTCCTCAAAGTAACCGAGATTTTGCGCAGCGTACAGCGGAGCGTAAAATATCGAGTGGGTTACTTCGTTAATTCTTATTACGTTGTCGTCGACGTTTCCGCACGCCGCGAGAGGAAATACCGTCATGACCAACGCCATTAAGAGTATTAAAAGTTTTTTCATATTGCCTCCTTGTTTTTTATTTTATTCTGCGGCGGACTTTTGTGTTAAGCTCAAAACACTTGCTTTATTTTTGCCTTTTTGCTATAATCCCTTAAAACGTTGATGCGAAAGGAGTAACATTTCGTCTGCTTTTCAGAGAGCCGTCGTGGGTGAAAGTACGGTATGGGGCGGGTGTGAAGGTCGTTCGCGGAGTGCTTTTGCCGGGTTGCGCCGTTATACGCTTTGAGTGCGGATTTATCCGAATTTAGGTGGTACCACGGGACTGCGAAGTTTCGCCCTATCAGGCGGCTTTGCGGTTTTTTTATTTTTTACGGAGATGTTTTTTATGGAATTGGCAAAAACTTACGAACCGAAATCTTTTGAAAAAGACTTGTATTCATGGTGGGAAAGAGAAGGATTTTTTACCCCGGAAGTAGACAGCAAAAAAACTCCTTTCACTATCGTTATCCCTCCTCCTAACATTACGGGACAACTGCATATGGGGCATGCTCTCGACGAATCCATTCAGGACTGCATCATTCGTTTTAAACGTATGCAGGGGTTCAGCACGCTTTGGCTTCCCGGAACAGACCACGCGTCAATTGCTACCGAAGTTAAAATCGTCGAGCAGCTGGCAAAAGAAGGCATCGACAAATACGACCTCGGCCGCGAAAAGTTTTTGGAAAGGGCGTGGGACTGGAAAAACCGTTACGGCGGAAGAATAGTCGAGCAGCTTAAATGTCTCGGTTCTTCCTGTGACTGGTCACGCGAAGCTTTTACCATGGACGAAAGATGTTCGCGCGCGGTCAAACACGTTTTCGTAAAACTTTACAACGAAGGACTCATATATCAGGGGAACAGAATCATCAACTGGTGTCCTGACTGTCAGACGGCACTGTCCGACGCCGAAGTCGAATACGAAGAGCAGGCGTCGCACTTCTGGCATTTCAGGTACTTTACTCCTGACGGAAAAACAGAAGTTATCTTTGCTACCACCCGTCCTGAAACTATGCTGGGCGATACCGCAATCGCTGTTAACCCTGACGACGACAGATACCGCGACCTTGTCGGAAAAACTGTCGTAGTTCCGTTTGTCAACAGGGAAATTCCTGTAATTGCAGACGAATATGTTGAAAAAGACTTCGGAACAGGCGTGGTTAAAATTACTCCTGCCCATGACCCTAACGACTTCGAGGTTGGTTTGAGACATAATCTGCCTGTTATCAGGGTTATGAACGACGACGGCACCATGAACTCTCTCGCAGGCGAAATGTTTGCGGGACTTGACAGATACGAGTGCCGCAAAAAAATCGTCGAGGAAATGGAAAAACTCGGTCAGCTTGTAAAAATCGAGGATTACACCCACAACGTAGGCGCTTGCTATCGCTGTCACACTACGGTAGAGCCTATCGTCAGCAAGCAGTGGTTCGTTAAAATGAAACCTCTTGCCGAAAGAGCTATCGAGGTGGTTAAAAACGGCGAAATCAAATTTGTGCCTAAACGCTTCGAAAAAATTTACTTCAACTGGATGGAAAACATCAAAGACTGGTGTATTTCGCGTCAGCTTTGGTGGGGACACAGAATTCCTGTCTGGTACTGTCAAGACTGCGGCGAGGTAATTTGCAGCGAGGACGAACCGCATACCTGTCCTAAATGCTCGAGCAAAAACCTCAAACAGGACGAGGACGTTCTCGATACGTGGTTCTCGTCTGCTTTGTGGCCGTTTTCAACTTTGGGCTTCCCTGAGGAAACGGAAGATTACAAATACTTCTTCCCGACAAACGTCCTCGTAACAGGCTACGACATCATTTTCTTCTGGGTTGCAAGGATGATTTTCTCCTCGCTTCACCACACCGGTAAAATTCCGTTCAAGGAAGTGCTTATTCACGGTATCGTTCGCGACGCGCAGGGCAGAAAAATGAGCAAATCCCTCGGCAACGGTATCGATCCGCTTGAATTTATCGACAAATACGGCGCCGACACTTTGCGTTTTTCGCTGCTGAACGGCGTTTCCTCCGGCGGTGACATTCGTTTCAGTGCCGATAAGGTAGAGGGCAACCGCAACTTCATGAACAAAATCTGGAATGCTTCGCGTTTCGTGCTCATGAACACTCAGGAAAAAAATCTCGTCGATATATTCTCGTCGAAACTTTCCGTTGCGGACAAGTGGATACTTAAAAAACTCAACGACGTAACTAAGGAAGTTACCGCAAACCTCGAAAGCTACGAGCTTGGCGTTGCGGCAAACAAACTTTACGACTTTGTTTGGAGCGAGTTCTGCGACTGGTACATCGAGTTTTCGAAACCTGTCCTTTACGGTATCGACGAAAACGCAAGAAATGTGAACATCAGCGTTTTGAACTTCGTACTTGACAAAATTTTGAAATTGCTTCATCCTTTCGCGCCGTTTATTACCGAGGCTATTTATCAAAATATGCCGGGACACGAAAAGACAATTATGCTGTCGGCGTTCCCTGTTTATGACAGCCGTCTCGATTTTGAGGACGACGCTGAAACCCTCGACATGATTAAGGAAATCGTCAAGTCTGTCAGAAACGCAAGAGCCGAAAGAAACGTGGCTCCTTCAAAACGTCTGCACCTTTTCATAAGACCTAGCGGCAGAGAAGAAGAAATCAAAGGGGCTTCGATCTATATCGAAAAACTTGCGGGCGCCGAAAAAATCGAATTTGTTTCGGCAGACAGAACATTTGAAAAAACGGTGGCTTTGGTTTCTGCGGGCGGCGAAGTGTTTATTCCGCTGGGTGACCTCGTCGACAAACAGAAAGAACTCGAAAGACTCAACAAGGAACTTGACGAAGTCAATTCCGAAATCGCAAGGGCAAACGGCAAACTCTCAAACAAGGGCTTTGTCGAAAAGGCTCCGGCAAAACTCATCGAGCAGGAAAAAGAAAAACTCGAAAAGTTTAACGGCATGCTTTTGAAACTGCGTGAAAGAATTGCCGAGCTTGAAAAAATTTAATTTACCGTTGTCAAACATCTGTTTTGCGGTTATAATGTATCTGTGAAATTCCTATTTGTGTGTAAGCAGTGTTATTAGGAGGATATATGAGAACGTTTTTTATCGATACCGATTCGGAACTGCCTTTTGAGCATGTTAAGGATTTGGGTCTGCAGCTTATAAAAATGCCTTATATTCTTGACGGCGAGGAACGTTTTGACGACGCCGGAGAGAATACCGACTACAAGGCATTTTTCGACAAACTCCGCGAGGGCAAAACAAGTACTACTGCGGCATTGAACACTCAGGATTACCTCGAAATCTTCGAGCCTTTCTTTAAACGCGGCGACGAGATGTTTTACCTCACATTTTCCCATCAGATGAGCGCTACTTTTACATTTATGGAAGTTGCTCTTAAAGAACTTAAAGAAAAATATCCTGACGCTTCGTTCAGGTCTTTTGACTCAAAAAGTATCTCGATGGGCTGCGGAATTCAATGCTATTATGCAGGAAAAATGTTCAAGGAAGGAAAATCCTTTGATGAAATTATCGCTTTTCTTGAAGAATTTTCACCAAAAGTCGCAACATACTTTGCTGTTGACGACCTTGACCACCTTAAACGCGGCGGCAGGCTTTCGGGCGTAGCGGCATTTGCGGGAAAACTCATAGGCATCAAACCTATTTTGAACATTACCGACGAGGGTAAAATCGTAAAATACTCCACGGTCAAAGGCAGCAAAAAGGTAATCAGCTTTTTTGTTGACCGCATGAAGGAAATCGCTTCGGATCTTGATAAATATGACGTGTTTATTCTTCAGGGCGATTGTCCTGAGCAGGGTGAGGCTCTTAAAAACGCTGTTTTGGAAGCTTTCCCTCAGACAAAGGTTCACGTACAAATGGTAGGTCCTGTCATCGGTTCGCACTGCGGACCGGGAACTCTCGGCGTAATATTCCACGCGAACATGAGATAATTTAACGGTCGGGTATCCCGACCGTTTTTTTGTATTGACTTTGCTTTTGCTGTGTGCAATAATCAATTTGTATATGATAGTATTGAGTGCAGGTCAAACAATTTTATTTGTATGGCTTATCGCCGCAAACGCATACGGACTTTATCTTATGGTGCACGATAAAGAAAACGCAATCAAACGCGAGTGGAGAGTTAAGGAATCGCGTCTGTTTTTGGTTGCTCTGCTTTTCGGTGCCTTCGGGATTTGGCTGGGAATGTACGGTATGCGTCACAAAACCAAAAAGTTTTTCTTTTATGCGGGCATTCCTATGCTTGTTTGGGAAAATATTTTGGTTTCGGCGATTTTACTCATTTACGTATTATGAAGTATTTTTTTACCGTCGGCGAGTTTGATGGCGCTCTTGCCGAATTTTTACTTTCTCAGGGCGTTTCTTCAAGGATTTTGACTTCGCTCAGGAAAAAACCCGGATTAATGCTTGTCAACGGAAAAGTCGCTTTTTCCGACTGCCGTGTAAAAACAGGCGACGAAGTAACAATTAATATAATTGACAAAACTGCGGATCATGAGCCGTATCTCGACCAACAGGTGGATTTTTTGTTTGAAGACGAGCATTTGTGCGTAATCGACAAGCCGTATGGACTTGCTTCGATAGAAACGCGTCTTTATTATTCAAAAAGTTTGCCAAACGTGCTTGCCGCAAAATGGGGAAGGGAGTTTTCCTATCATCCTTTAAACCGCCTTGACAAAGACACCTCCGGGCTAATGATTGTCGCAAAAAACTCATTTGCTCACAGCAAGCTTGACGCTTTGTTGCAAAAGGGTGGCGTAAAAAAAAGTTACCTCGCATTGGTTCGGGGTATTTTGCCGGAGAAAGGTGTTTTTGACTTTCCTATAGGCGAAAAAAGAGGAGAGCTTAAACGCTTTGTTTCAGTCGACGGAAAAACTGCGGTTACTTCCTTTGTCAGGGTAAAAAAATTTAAAGCGGCATCTCTTGCCGAGGTTTCGCTTTTGTCGGGACGCACTCATCAGATAAGGCTGCATTTTTCACATGCCGGCTTTCCGCTTTTGGGCGACTCTCTTTACGGGGGCGATACTTCGCTTATTTCAAGACAGGCTCTGCATTCGGCAAAACTTTCATTCGTTCATCCTTTTACGCAAAAGCTCATGACATTTGAAAGCAAGCTGCCGGACGACATTGATTTTGCGATAAAACGATTGGAGGTTTAATATGAAACACAGGGACATCGAGGACATAAAACAAATCAGCAACAGACTTGCCACAATCGAAGGACACATCAGAGGCGTTAAGCAAATGGTCGCAGAAGGTAAAAACTGCGAGGAAATTTTGCTGCAGCTTTACGCCATAAACTGCTCACTGAAAAAACTCTCAAAACACATACTAAACGAACACCTTAACTCATGCGTCAAGGAAAGCATCGAAAGAGGAGACACCGAGGTGCTTGAAAAATTTTCAGATATTCTCGAAAAATATATCTGATTTTTTAAGTATTAAAAAAACCGCTTAGGCGGTTTTATTTTTTTGTCGCAAACTGTTGACATATTCATTTTCCGGTAGTAGTATATAAACAGTAATACCCCCTCTGCACGGGGGTGGGGGTAAGGAGGTTTGTTATGGCTTGCTCATGTTGTTCGAGCGAACACAAAGGCAACGGATTTTTTGCTTCCACGAAGTGGGAGATTACAAAACTTTGCATTACTGCGGTATTGCTTGTTTTGTCGTATTTTTGGCACAATATCGTAGGCGACTCAATAGGCATGTATTTTGATCCTTCTTGGATTGCTATTATACTTTGCGGCATACCTATCATGAAAAGCGCATGGCACGGACTTGTTCACCACAGAAAAATTCAGGCAAGTCTGCTTATTACTGTGGCAATCGTGTCGTCAGTGGCTTTGGAAATCGTGGCATGGTGCGGCATAAGCCTTGAATCGGGGCATATGGAGCATTATCTTTTTGCGGCGGGTGAAATCGCGTTTTTGATGGGACTTGGCGGTTTTATCGAAGATTTGACGGTAAAAAAGACCAGAAAAGGTATCGAAAGGCTTGTGGATTTGTCGCCGCGTACGGCAGTCGTTAAGCTGTTCGGCGAGCTGCTCGTACTGGAAGTTTCGCAAATTCAACCCGGTGACATCGTAGTCGTAAAACCTAACGACATGATTCCTGTCGACGGCGTAGTCGTTTCGGGTGAAACTGCGGTTGATCAGGCTTCCATAACGGGCGAATCGGTGCCTTGCGACAAAAAGGAAGGGGATACCGTGTTTGCCGGTACTTGGAACAAATCGGGTGCAATCGAGGTAAAGGTTACCAAACGCAGCGACGAAACTACCGTGGCAAAACTTATCAGCCTTGTCGAAGAAGCGGAAGGCAAAAAAGCACCTATCGCAAGACTTGCCGACAGATGGGCATCCTTTATCGTTCCTTCGGCTATTGCTCTCGCCTTTATCGTATTTTTTGCTACGAAGCTTTTTGCCGAAATCAGCTGGCTTGAAGCCGCTATAAGGGGCGTTACAATTCTCGTGGTATTTTGTCCTTGTTCGCTGGCTCTCGCTACTCCTACGGCGATTGCCGCGGGGCTCGGGGCTTTGTCGTACAGAGGCATTATGGTAAAAAGCGGCAAGGCTATCGAGGAACTGGCGAAGGTTGACACCGTTTGTTTTGACAAAACAGGTACGCTCACCACGGGACAAATAAAAGTCAACGAGTTTTTCTGCGACGGCATTGACGAAAAAGAATTTCTCGCTCTTGCGGGAGGCACGGAAAACTCCTCCGAGCATCCTATCGCAAAAGCCGTTGTGGATTTTGCAAAGGAAAACGGAAACATTAAGGAAGCTCAAAAAGTAAATTCAATAGTAGGTCTCGGCGTCGAGGCTGAAATAGACGGTCAAAAAGTGCTTATCGCGCGTTGGCAGCATTTTGAAAAGGAAAAGGGCGTTGTTGCCGAAAAAGCTTCGGCTATGCTTGAAAAAGGACTTACCGTCATGGGCGTTTCGGTTGACGGAAAAGTCGTAGGCTGCATTTCGGTAAGCGACACGATAAGACAAGACAGCAAGCAGGCGGTCGAGGCGATAAACGAAAATTACGACACCGTTATGCTCACGGGGGACAACAAAAACGCGGCTTTGAGAATGGCAGACTTGTCAGGAGTAAAAGAAGTCAAGTACGAACTGCTGCCTGACCAGAAAGTTGAAAGCATAAGGGAAAAACAGCAGGGCGGCAAAAAGGTTTGCATGATAGGCGACGGCGTAAACGACGCTCCGTCTCTCGCTACGGCAGATTGCAGCATTGCTATGGGTGCCTTCGGAAGCGACCTTGCAATCGAAACTGCGGACATTGCTCTCATGAACAACGAAGTCGCAAGGCTCCCGGGTCTGATGAAGTTCAGCAAAAAGATTTTGCGTACAATCAAAGGAAACATTATCCTTGCCATGACAATCAACGTAATTGCCGTAATACTCAGCGCGGTTGCCGTGCTTGATCCTGTTACCGGCGCGTTGGTTCACAACTGTACGTCGTTGTTTGTCGTAGGAAATTCGGCATTGCTGTTTACCGACAAGGACAAAACTTTCAAAAACATAAAGGGCATAAAATAATGCGTTTTTAAAATCAGACAAAAACACCTCGTCAATTAACGTTGCGGGGTGTTTTTGTTTGGCAAACGAGCGAAAAAGATTTGTTAAGGTTAAAAAGAACTTAAATATTGGCAATCAAAAAATTTGTTTTAGGACACAAACAAAGGGCGGACAAAATTGTCCGTCCTTTTTCATTTGATCCTTTTTCCGTTTTCGTCGTACTTTTCGTTGTGGCGTTCCATGGCTTTTTTTATGCTGCGAACGATACAGAAAAGCGTAAGCAGGCAAAAGCCGATGTGGTAAATCAGAAATCCGTCGCTTCCTTTGACCATTATGTCGCTGCCTGAAAGAATAAGCCCCAAGCCTGCCGCGGCATATATCAGCGGAAAAAGCAACCCGATTTTTACCAAAAAGGTGAGGATGTTAACCACCGCCAGAATTACGACTTTAAATATGGTTTTTATTATTTTGAAAATAAAACCGAAAATCGAAAACAGGCAACCCATTATTTGATTACGTCTACGTACATGTATTTCCTCAATGCCTCAGGAACTGTTACGCTTCCGTCTGCGTTTTGGAAGTTTTCGATGATTGCGGCAACTGTTCTGCCTACTGCAAGTCCGCTTCCGTTGAGGGTGTGTACGAATTTAGGCTTGCTGCCTTTTCCGTCCTTAAACCTGATGTTGGCTCTTCTTGCCTGGTAATCCTCAAAGTTGGAGCAGGAAGAAATTTCGACGTACTTATTGTAGCTTGGCATCCATACTTCGATGTCGTATGTCTTTGCGGAGCTGAAGCCTACGTCGCCTGTCGACAACATGGATACCTGATAAGGAAGTCCGAGTTTTTGCAGAATTTTTTCTGCGTCGTTGGTGAGTTTTTCAAGCTCTTCGTAGCTGTTTTCAGGATTTGCGAATTTTACCAGCTCGACTTTGTTAAACTGGTGCTGTCTGATAAGACCTCTTGTGTCACGGCCCGCGCTGCCTGCTTCGGCACGGAAGCATGCGGTGTAGGAGCAGTATTTGATAGGGAGATCGGCTGCGTCGAGCACTTCGTCGCGGTGGAGGTTTGTTACCGGAACTTCGGCGGTAGGTACAAGGAAGTAATCGGTGTTTTTGACGGCAAATGCGTCTTCCTCAAATTTAGGAAGCTGGCCTGTGCCCGTCATGCTTGCGCGGTTTACCATGTAAGGAGGGTAAATTTCGAAATAACCGTTGTCGAAAATGTGGGTGTCAAGCATGAAGGAAATAACAGCTCTTTCAAGTCTTGCGCCCAAGCCTCTGTATACGGTAAATCTTGTTCCTGTGATTTTACCCGATCTAGGCCAGTCAAAAATTTTGAGCGCTTCGCCGAGTTCCCAGTGAGGTTTCGGCTCGAAATCGAATTTCGTAGGCTCGCCGTGTTTCCTGACTACGACGTTTGCCGAATCGTCTTTTCCCACAGGAAGGGATTTGTGCGGTATATTTGGGATTGACAGTATGGTGGAGCGCAATTCCTGCTCTACTTCGGAAAGGCGGCTGTCAAGCAATTTGATTTCTTCTCCGAGTTTTTGCATCTCTGCAATGATTGACGACGCGTCTTCTTTCGCTCTCTTCATCTGAGCGATTTTTTCGCTGTCGGCGTTCCTCTTGGCTTTCAGTACCTCGACTTCGCCCAGTATCGCGCGTCTTTTGAGTTCAAGGTCAACGGCTTTATCAACGGGATATTTGCCGCCGCGGTGACTCAGTTGTTCTTTGACAAATTCTTTGTTTTCTACAACAAATTTAATGTCTAACATTCTATTCACCTCGTATGTTTGATACTATGTATAATATTACCACATTTTTCACAAGGCAACAACATTAAACTGCTATTTTTATTTAAAAATAATGGCAACCGACTTTACAAAAACGGCTATTATGGTAAAATGTTACCGAGGTATTTATGGAAATCAAACTTTACAACACACTTTCGCGTTCAAAAGAAGTTTTTAAACCTATAAAGGAAGGTAAGGTCGGCGTTTATTCATGCGGACCTACCGTTTACAACTACGCGCACATAGGTAATTTGCGTACTTACGTTTTTACAGACATTCTTAAAAGAATTTTTACTTTCAACGGCTACAAGGTAAAAAGCGTAATGAACATCACAGACGTCGGCCATCTTCTTTCGGATGCCGACGACGGCGATGACAAGATGGTAAAAGCGGCGGCGGAACAAAACAAAACTCCCGAGCAAATCGCAGAGTTTTACACCGCAGCTTTCTTCAAAGACTGCCAAAGGCTCAATATTTTGCGTCCCGACGTTACTCCTAAGGCTACCGAGCATATTCAGGAAATGCTTAAAGTAGTCCGTGACCTTGTCGCAAAAGGATACGCTTACGAAACGGATGACGGCATTTATTTTGACATTTCGAAGTTTCCTGATTACGGCAAGCTTTCGAGGGCAAACCTTGAGGAACAGCTTGCGGGCGCTAGGGTAAACGTAAACCTCGGCAAGCGTCATCCGGCTGACTTTGCTATCTGGAAAAAAGCAGAACCCAACCACATAATGCAGTGGCCTAGCGAATGGGGTATGGGTTATCCCGGCTGGCACATAGAATGCACCGCAATGAGTACTAAGTATCTGGGTGAGTATTTTGATATTCACACAGGCGGTATCGACCACGTTCCTATTCACCACGAAAACGAAATCGCGCAGGTTGAGGCATGGCTGGGACACAAGGCGGTAAACTACTGGATGCACAGCGAGTTTATGCTTGTCGACGGCGGCAAAATGTCAAAGCGCCTCAAAAACACCTACACCGTGGACGATTTGATTGAAAAGGGATTTTCGCCTATGGAGTTCAGGTACCTGTGCCTTAACGTTCAATATCGACAGAAACTTAATTTCACCTGGGAGTCGATGGAAAGCGCGAAAACGTCTTTCAAAAGGCTTACGTCCCATTTGTTAAGTCACAAGCAAAGTCAAAACAGAACAGACAAAAAAGTCATCGATGAAATAATGAAGGAATTCCACGAGGCAATCAACGACGACTTAAACGTTCCTATGGCAATGGGTGTGCTTTGGAAAATGGTAAAACTGCCTTCAAGCAAAGACATTTACGAAGCCGCGCTTGTTATGGACAGGGTGTTCGGATTGGATTTTGACAAAATTTCCGAAGAAAGCCAAAAAGTCGAAGTTCCGGACTTTGTGGAAAAACTTGCACAACAAAGGTTTGAAGCAAGAAAACAAAAAAACTGGGCGGAATCAGACAGGCTTCGCGGAGAAATCGAAAACGCGGGGTTTGCCGTAAAGGACAAAGCCGACGGCTATGAACTGGTAAAAAAATGAGAGGGTTTTAAACCCTCTTTTTTTTGCATATTTTTTGTTTTTAAAAAATAAAATGTGAAAAGATATGTCGGGGGTACTGACGTGGAAAACTTAAAACATATTTTAACTTTGGAAAACAGAAAAAAACTTGCCGTTACCGGCGTTAAAGGCGTTGACAGCATGTCGGACAGGGAAATAGAAATTGTTTTGGACAGTGCGAGAATTACCGTAAAAGGCAGGGGACTTGTGGTCAGCAGGCTTAATTCGGAGGACGGAAACCTTACCGTAAACGGCGACGATATTTTTTCCGTGTACTACGGTGACGCTGTAAAATCCAAAACATCATTCGCCAAAATTTTCAAATGAACTTCGATACCGCTTTTCAGACGCAGATTTTTTTCATCTGTGTGTTTTTGGGCGCTTGCGTGGGACTTTTGTTTTCATTGAACAAAAATTTGCCTTTAAAAAACAAGTGGGTTGCTACGGCCTCCGACGTGATTTTTTCTGCGGCGGCTTTTGCCGTTGTCTGGTTCGGGCTGCTTAACCTTTGCTTCGGCGTTATGCGTTGGTACTGCTTTGCGGGCATATTACTTGGATTTTTTGCTTTTAAACGCTGTGTCGGGGAGGTAATTGACATTTGCTTTGCTAAATTGTATAATACTCTCACCCTATTAAAAGCAAAAAGGTCTCAAAATGAAAATATCCAAAAGTGAAAGAAACGTAAAGTTTTTGACTATACTCGCTGTCATTGTGCTGTTTGTTTTGGTGCTTACACTCGTCACAATGCTGGTTCAAAAAGGTCAACTGGAAAGACGCCGTACCGAACTTCAGGCACAAATAGAATATTACCGTCAACTTAAAGTAGACAAAGAGGACGAGCTGGCGCTTCGTCAGACTTACGAATGGCTTGAGCAGCAAGCTCGCGAACTGGGAATGATTTCTCAGGACGAAACACTTTTTCAGGTCGGCTGATTATGGACAAGTACAAACTTATGCGTCTTTCCGAACAGTTGGAAGAGGACGCAATTAAATTCGACGAGGCGGACGAACTGTTTCCGCCTGAGTTTTCCGACGCCGAAGAGTTTAAAAGAAAGTACAAAGAGTTTTACACCGACGTCAAAATTTCCATTAAAGAAGATTGGTGAAAAATTTTTAACTTTTTTCATTAAATTGTTTGACATCCTCCTTGCGTTGTGCTATTTTTTGTGGCATAAAAATTAAAGATTCCACAAACACAAAGATGAGGAACAGTAATTTTTTCGTTTTGGCACAGAGAGCTGCCGGCAGGTGTAAGGCAGTGCAAAACGTCTTTATGAACTCGCCTCGGAGTGCTTCGGCAGAATTTAAGTAGGTCGGAGCGGATGTCAACCGTTACAGTGACAGGATATAAGGTTTTTACCCGTATCCGGAGTGCGCCTTTTCGGCGAACAAGAGTGGTACCGCGGAAGTTACGGCTTTCGTCTCTTTTTTGAGACGAAAGCTTTTTTATTTTTCTTTTTTGCGTATTGTGGTTTCGGAGGAGCTTATTATGGAGGACAACAAATTTAACAATTCCGACAAATCGACGGAATACGTCAAAAAAACAGGCATGCTTGGCGTTTTTGCGGTAGCCTGCGTTTTGTTCGGTTCGCATGCGGGCGGCGGCTTCGCTACCGGCAATCAGGCAACACAAAACTATGTGGTGCACGGTTGGGTAGGTGTTATCATGGCGGTTGTTGCCATGGCGCTTTTGACTTTGACTATACGCGAATGTATGATAATGTACAACTCGCGCGGACTTAAAAGCTACAAAGAGCTGTTTCAGACTCTTTACCATCCGCTGGACAAGCTGGAAATAGTTTTTGAAATTTATTTTTACATCATGGTTATCTGCGCGGTGGGCGCGGTAATTTCAGGCGCCGCTACTTTGTTTGCCGAACTGGGAATCATGAGTTACGTAGTGGCGGTATTCGTAGTCGGTATAATTTTGCTTGCCTTGACTATTTTCGGTGCAAACCTCGTTTCGCAGGTTTCTACTATAATGTCGGTGGCTATTCTCGTTTGCTCGGCAATAATTTTCATCATGGGTATCAACGCCCGCGCCGACGTTATCTCAAACATCTTTTCGGAAGCTCAAATGCCTAACGGATTTTTCCTGCCGCTGCTCGACGCTTTCAAATATGCCGGCTTTCAGGCGGTGGTAATTCCTACAATGATTAAATGCGGACAGCCCCTCAAAACAAAAAGCAACGCATCAAAATCAATGGCGATTTCCTTTTTCCTCAACACTTTCGCTCTTTGTCTTTCATGCGTGATGCTTCTCGGCTGGTATGCCGAGTTTTCCGCAGCGGGAAAAACAGACATTCCGTCCCTTTACATCTGCCAGCAATTGGGGGCACCGTCTCTTTACTGGTTTTACAACATAGCGCTGTTTTTGTGCTTCATTTCAACCGGCGTTACTACCGTATTCGGCTTCGTTTCCCGTTTCGAACACATCAAACCGCTTCAAAAAATTCAAAAACCTATCATTCGCAGAATAATCGTTTCCGCATGCATTATGTTCCTTTCCATGGCGGTTTCAATGGTAGGTCTCAGCAACATCATCAAATTCGGTTACGGCTACTGCGGTTACCTCGGCATACTCATCATTATTTTGCCTTTCCTTACCGTCGGTGTTTACAAAAACCGCAAGTATCTTAAGGAACATCCTGAATTTAAAAAATAACTTTTTGATAATTAAAACCTGATTCGTCCTTTTTTCCGTAATATACGACATTTTCCGACATATAATTTAGTACATGTCGGGGGTTGTGATGAAGGATTATATTTATCAACGGGTTTTGGAATGCGCCGGCTTCATCGTTCAGAACAACGCGACCATTCGCGCCGCGGCTAAAAAATTCTGCGTTTCGAAATCCACCGTACATAAGGACGTATCGGAAAGACTTTTCGACGTGGACAGACTTTTGTTTGACAAGGTTAAGATTGTGCTTGACAAAAACATGTCCGAAAGACACATCAGAGGCGGTATCGCCACAAAAAACAAATTTAAAAAGCAAGCGCGTTGATGCGCTTGCCTTTATTTTTTGTCTTTGTTTTTTTCGCTATGATATCTTTCCGTCGCTTTGTCCCAAAGATTGTATCTTTCAGGATGGGAAATAGCTCCCAACATCCTGTCTTTTACGAAAGGTATGTCCTTTTGAATTGTTTTTATCAAATCCTTCACGTACTCGCGTTTGGTGTGCTTGTCGGCAGGGCACGGGTTGAACACTACCGGCAAATCCTTTGCGTAAGCCGCTATGTCGTTTTCGCTGAGGTAAATCATAGGGCGTATCATCGATACCTTTGTCCTGTCCATATATGACACTGGAGCGAAAGTGGAAATCCTTCCCTCGTAAAACAAACTCAACAAAAAGGTTTCCGTCATGTCTTCCGCGTGGTGTCCCAACGCAAGTTTGTTGAATCCTATTTCGTTTAACTTGGTGTTTAAGGCGCCGCGCCTCATTTTGGAGCATAAGCTGCAAGGGCTTGCCTCTTTCCTTGCCTCAAACAAAATTTCGCCTATATCCGTCCTTACGACGTAATAGGGGACTTGTATGCTTTCGCAATATTCTTTTACCGGCAAAAAAGCGTCGCGGTCTTTTACGAAGCCCATATCAATGGTTATCGCCGCAAGTTCGAATTTATTGGGCGAAAAACGCTGAAAGGCTTTCATAAGCGCCAAAAGCGTCAGGCTGTCCTTTCCGCCTGATACTCCTACGACGATTTTGTCGCCGTCTTCTATCATTTTGTAGTCTTCTATCGCCTTTCTGAAAGGCCCGAGCAACTGTTGAGTTTTCATTTTTTTATTCTACCATATTTCCTAAAAAAATTTTTATTTTTTTGCTTAAATTCGCTTTACTTTTTTCTTGACTTAATATATTATAATGATAATCATTATCAATAAGGATTGAGTTATGTTTCAAAGATATTCCAGACAGAGAGAGGTCGTTTACGGCATTCTTTCCGCAACAGACACTCATCCGACTGCCGAATGGATTTATTTTGAGGCCAAAAAGGTTTTGCCCAACATAAGTCTCGCCACGGTTTACCGCAATTTGCGTGAACTTGTTGCGGCGGATATGGCTAAAGTGGTTTTGACAAAGGACGCAAAAGAGCATTTCGATGCCGACGTGTCGCAGCACTGCCACTTTGTCTGCGAAAGTTGCGGAAAAGTTTTTGACGTAAAAACTAAATTCGACCAAAGCGCGCAAGGCGTTGAGGAAGAGGGGTTCGTCGTAGAAAAATGCGACGTGGTCTTTTTCGGCAAATGTAATAATTGTTCTGAAATTCATTAAGGAGGAACTGCTGTTATGGCAAAATGGATTTGTAAAGTGTGCGGTTATGTCCACGAAGGGGACGAAGCACCTGACGTATGCCCGATTTGTTTCGCAGGCAAGGAAGAGTTTGAAAAAATCGAAGACTAATTTTAAAATCCAAAATTGATTTTTTCGGTTTTTAATTTTTGATTGTTTGTTATTAAAGGAGATTTATTATGAAAAAGTTTGTATGTTCGGTTTGCGGTTACGTTCACGAAGGAGATTCTGCTCCTGATTTTTGCCCACAGTGCAAAGCACCTGCTTCCAAATTTAAAGAGCAGGCAGGCGACCTTTCATGGGCTGCTGAACACGTTGTAGGCGTTGCTCAAGGCGCAAGCGAAGAAATTCTCGAAGGTTTGAGAATGAACTTCAACGGCGAATGCACAGAAGTAGGTATGTACCTCGCTATGGCTCGCGTTGCTCACAGAGAAGGGTATCCTGAAATCGGTCTTTACTGGGAAAAAGCTGCTTGGGAAGAAGCAGAACACGCTGCAAAATTTGCTGAACTTTTGGGCGAAGTCGTTACTGACTCCACAAAGAAAAACCTCGAAATGAGAATTGCCGCAGAAAACGGCGCAACAAAAGGCAAAGTAGATTTGGCTAAACTCGCTAAAGAACAAAATCACGACGCTATTCACGACACCGTTCATGAAATGGCTCGCGACGAAGCTCGTCACGGCAAAGCGTTTGAAGGTCTTTACAACAGATATTTCAAATAATTAGATAAGTTTCTTTTTCATTATATAAAAAGGGAGGCAAACCGCCTCTCTTTATTTTTGCGTTTTTTCCTTTGTTGAAAAAACGTTTGCGTTGTGATATAATGCAAAGGTAGAAAACGGCTTTCATAAAATGTAATTGCTTGAAAGGAGAAACATTATGGCCGAGAAAAAAAGAAAAAGCAAAGAGCAGCAACGTAAAGATATGGCAAAACTTGCCGCGGGAGCTGCCGCCGCGGGATTTGCGGCAAACCGCATAGCAAAAAAGGCAGGCGGGCGCAGTAAAAAAAGCAAGCGCAGGGCTTTGATAGTAGGCATTTTGGTATTTATTATTATTGCGGCTTCGGGCGCGATGTACTATTACGACGTGCCGCCGCTTAACGGGGATTATTTTAACGGACAGTTTAAAAGCTGGTACATGTCTCCCGATTCCTTCGTGCAAAGCGACGGAAATTTGCAGATAAGGTATCTTGACGTGGGTCAGGGCGACAGCATTCTCATTCAGTTGCCTGACGGCAAAAACATGCTTATCGACAGCGGAAAGAACAATAGCGAAACTGAAGACAAAATAATAAAATCCATTACCGACCTTGGTATTGACACAATAGACTACGGCATTTTGACTCATACCGACAGCGACCACTCGGGCGGTTTCGACAAGGTTGTCGCAAGCGACGAAATCACCTTCAAAACCTTTTACATACCGCTCATCAAGTCGAAACTTGCCAATGACAAAGTAGAAGAATGGTATGCCCAAGCCGACTATTTGCCGAAAGACGAGGAGCCTGCGGGTTTTGAAATTCAGTCTGTGGAAACTCAGGTTTATGCCGATTTCATGCAGGCGGTGCTTGACGAAGGAAGCGAAGTTTTGTTTTCCTACGAAGGCATGCAGATAAAGGGCGACGGTTACGTATTTGATTTTTACAACCCTACTTACAACGAATACAAAAAGATTTCTACCGCCAAGCAGAAAAACAACGTTTCGCCTATCATGATTTTGAGATTTAACGACAAAAAAATCATGTTTACCGGTGACTGCGACGACGCGGAAAGCAATTTTATCGAAACTGCGGCAAAAGGTGACGGCGCTTTGTATGACGTAGACGTTTTGAAGGTTGCGCACCACGGCGGCAGAGAGTCCACAAGCCAAAACTTTTTGAACGTGGCAAAACCCGAATATTCCGTCATCAGCGTAGGTGACAACAATTACGGTCATCCTACCGACGAAGTTATTTCAAGACTCAATTCGGTCAACAGCAAAATTTTCACTACCCAGGACAAAGGTGACATCATCCTTACTTTGAGCGGAAACAAAATGGGCTGGGCGTTTGAAAAAACAGACAGCAGCTACGGATCGGCGTCTGATTACGATGCAGAGGAAGTGTCTGTCGCTTCGCTTATGCAACGTATAGTACCTACCTACAATACGTCTATTTTTGCGGGAGGTGTCGCATGAAAATACTCGTTATGAACGGACCTAACCTGCACATGCTTGGCAAAAGGAAAGAGCAGCATTACGGCACCATGACGCTTGAGCAGCTTAACAACGCTGTGAGCCAATACGCAAAAAACAAAGGCGTTGAAACGGAGTTTTTTCAATCAAACTGCGAAGGAAGGCTTATCGACAAAATTACACAGAATACCTGCGACGCGATAGTTCTTAATGCGGGTGCGTATACCCATTATTCTTACGCTATAGCAGACGCTATCGAGTGCTGCGGAAAGCCTGTCATCGAAGTGCATTTGTCCGACGTGGAAAACCGTGAGGATTTTCGCAAAATTAGCGTGCTTACTCCTGTGTGCAAGGCAAAATTTTTCGGAAAAAAGGAAAAAAGTTATTTCGAGGCGATTGACTTTTTGGTTGAGAACAAATGAACCTCGCTATTATAGGTATGGCGGGTAATCTTAAGTCCGCCGTCGCGGCTCTTGTTGCATCACAAAAAAAACTCATGCGACTCGACTGCGACGAATATATCGAATACAATTTTTCCATGCCGATAGAACAGTTTGTCAAAAAAACAAACGTCACTTACTTCAAAAAGCAGGTGTCAAAAACCGTTGACGAGCTTTTTGATTTTGAAAATGCCGTGTTCGTTTCGTCTGACATTTCGCTTTTGTCAAACGACGATCTCAAAAAACTTTCGCAAAACTGCTTTGTCGTGTGTCTTTCGGCAACCGACGCGACCGTGCTTTCAAAATATTCAAAAATTAAGCCGATGAGTCCGCTTTTAAATGAGGAAAAAGTCAAAAAACTCAATCAGGCGTGCAGAACGAGATATCCCAAATTTTCAAATTTTGTTTTGAACGTGTCAAAAGGCAGCGCAAAACAATATGCAGACAAAATTGTCGAAGCTTTCGACAACAGAGACCGCTTTTGAAGCGGTCTTTTTTTGACTTTATCTTTTTTATCTGTTAAAATCTTTTTATGGCAAAAAAACTCAGAGGAAAAACAAAATTGGCGTTTGCCGTCGGCGATATTTACGGCGGCGGCTCATTTAACATAGTCAATTTTCTATATCCGACTTATGCCGCAATTACTTTGGGACTGGGAGCGTCGTTGGCGGGAATTATCGTGATGATTTCAAAAATCTGGGACGCTTTTACCGATCCTGTTATGGGTTACATAAGCGACAGAACTTCAAGTCCGCTGGGGAAAAGACGCATTTATATACTTGCGGCAACTCCTTTTGTGGTGATTAGTCTTTTGCTTTTGTTTTTTCCGTGGAACATGCAAAGTACCGCCGCTCGTTTTGCGTTGGCGCTTTTATGTTACATGTTTTTTTCAACCGTTCAGACGGTTGTGATGATACCTTACTACTCGCTGTCAAGTGAAATTTCATCCGATTATACCGAAAGAGCTAAGGCAAACACTTTGAGATTGGCTTTTTCGGTCTTTTCGTCAATAATTTGCGTGGCTGTGCCAAACCTTATCGTAAATGCCGTTGGTCAGCCTTACGGCTACGTGGTAATGTCCGCAGTGTTCGGTTTGTTTTTTGCGGTTCCGCTTTTGTTTACTTCGCTTTTTGCAAAGGAACAGGTTGTGTCGCCTAAATGCACCGGAAAGTTTTCGCTTAAAGAATTTTTGCGCCCGATGAAGTCGCCTTCTTTCAGAAAATATATGACGATGCACGTTTGCTGTAGCGCGACTATGGCTGTGATGAGCGGTTTGTTTTTCTTTTACGTCATGTACGTGGTAAAATCCGGCAAAACGCTGGCGGCAGGCGGCGTCGGCGACGGACTGGGAACTTTTGCCGCCGGAGCAATGTTTTTGGTTCAAATCATAGCCCTGCCGTTTTATTTTTTCGTCATTAAAAAAGCAGAAAAACGCATTTGTTACCGTGTGGGCGCAATCATCTGGATTGTTACGGCGGTTTGTCTCATATTTGTTCCGTCAGACTTGCCTGACGAGATGAACTGGCTTGTTTACCTTTTTGCTGCGATTATGGGATTCGGAATTTCCGGCGTCGTGCTTTCGCCGCACACGATGGTCGGCGACGTAAACGACGCTTTTGAGCTTCAATTCGGCTTTAGAGCCGAAGGCGCGGTTTCGGGACTGCTTAATTTCGTAAACAAAGTCGCTCAGGCGCTGTGTGCAGGTATAGCTCTCAACGTCCTTGAAATTTTCGGCGGATTTACCAATCCCGATCCCGGTCAGCTTGTGGCTTCGCAGCCTCAGTCCGCACAGACAATGCTGACAATGATTATGGCGTTTGCGCCGCTCATTTTGCTTATGGCGGGAATAATTTGCTCGTTCAGCTATCGAATAACAAAACAAAAACAAAAGGAGATGGCAAGCCTCAACGCTTCAAATCCGACGGACGAACAAAGGCTTGACTTTTTGAAAACTCTCTGATGGAATACGGCAATGCAAGCGGTTTGGTTTGGAAACTGGCTTCGCTTTTAAACACAAGGAAAAACGGCAAATACAAAATAGAAGTAGTCAAAAACGGAGTTGAAATCGAGGCTCCGTGTATTGTGCTGGCAAATCACGGCAGCATAATGGATTACCGCGTTTCGGCATACGTGCTTAAAAAACACCGCCCCTGCCACGTGGCTGCAGCCAATCAGTTTGCCGGCAAAAAAACTTTGATGAAAAAACTTGGCTGTGTGCCTACAGTTCAGTTTGTGCCTGACGTAAAACTTGTTTCGGTACTTAAAAATTTGCTTAATTCAGGAAAGGTAATAGTCATTTTTCCCGAGTCAGCCGTTTCCTTTGACGGTACTACCCGTGAAATAGACAAAAACATAGCCAAATTCGTAAAAGTTGCGAAAGTTCCTGTGTATTCCTTGCTAATTAAAGGCGGATACGCCGCGAAACCGCGTTATGACGAAGTATTTCGCAAAAACTGCCTTATCGAAGCTGAGCTGAACCTTATTTTGTCGAAAGAACAGGCGATAAACTCCGACACTCAAAAAATTCATGAAAAAATAACTTCCGCTTTAAGTTTTGACGTCTGGAAATGGATGGACGAAAAAGGTTTGAAGGTAAAAGGTAAGTCGTTGGCTTGCGGCGTCGAAAACCTTTTGACCTACTGTGACGCCTGCGGAAGCGAGAATGTTTTTTCACGTGGAGAAAAACTCATTTGTCCAGACTGTGGGCGTGAGCTTGTTTTTAACCCAAACGGAAAAATTTTCGATAACGACGGAAAGAAAACCAATTTGCATCTTCTTTTTGAAAATCAAAGAAAAATTGTTTCCGAAAAGCTTAAAGACAAAAGTTTCAAAGTCGAGTGCGATGCCGAAGCCTTTATGCTTGACGGGCTTGACGGATTTAAAAAAACAGCAAGCGGAGTTTTTCGCCACACTTATGACTTTGCCGAGTTTTTGATTGACGGAAAGCCGAAATTTATTTTCAAAAACGGCGTAAGGCGAAGCGTGCCAGTAGGAAACGATTTTATTGAGTTTGGCGACACCGAAAAGTGCGTGAGGTTTTACCTTAAGCAGAAAAAAGCCGCAATGCGCTGCGCTTTGGCAGTTGAAGAAAGTTTTAAATTAAAAAACCGCGATTGACGCGGTTTTTATTTTTTGTTTGTTTAAAAATTGAATATAGTAGCAAAATTGAATATAGTCTAAAAAGTTTGTCGATATTTGAAATTTGCACAAATGCGAAAGTTTGCATATGATTTTTGACAAAACAATCGGTTTTTTATCAAAAAAAGTGTCGTTGTTTGATAAGTCGCGGTGTTTTGACAAAATTCGAAAAAGGACAACAAAAAAAGCGGTGAATTTTCACCGCTTTTTGTTTGTTGAGATTAGTCTCTGTTAGCAAGTTCTTTGTAGCCAGCCAAACGAGCTTTTGCGTCAGCTTCGTTTTTAGCGTAGAGTTCTTCCGCAATTTCAGGTTTAACTTTCATGAGTGAAGCGTAACGAGTTTCTTTACGGATGAAGTCTTGATAGCTGCCTGTAGGATCTTTGCTGTCGAGGATGAACGGATTCTTTCCTGCTTCAGCGAGTGTAGGGTTGAATCTGTAGAGGTTCCAGTAACCGCATTCAACTGCTTTCTTGATTTCTTCTTGCGATTTGGTCATGTTGATACCGTGGTTGATGCAAGGAGCGTAAGCAATGATGAGGGAAGGACCGTGGTAAGCTTCAGCTTCGGACAAAGCTTTGAGCAACTGGTTAGGATTTGCACCCATACCTACTTGTGCTACGTAAACGTAACCGTAGCTCATAGCCATCATGCCGAGGTCTTTCTTCTTAATGCGTTTACCGCCGGCTGCGAATTTAGCAACAGCGCCTGCAGGGCTCGATTTGGAAGCTTGTCCGCCTGTGTTGGAGTAAACTTCGGTATCAAGTACGAGAACGTTAACGTCTTCGCCGGAAGCGAGTACGTGGTCAAGTCCGCCGTAGCCGATATCGTATGCCCAACCGTCGCCGCCGAAGATCCAGACGGATTTCTTAACGAGCTGGTCTTTTTGTGCTCTGATTTCAGCGAAAGGAGCTTTGTCGCTTGCCTGTGCTTCTGCTTCGTCGAGAGCTGCGAGAACTTTTGCGGAAGCTGCTTTGGAAGCTTCGCCGTTGTCGTAGTTATCCAACCATTCTTTTGCAGCGGCTGCGAACGCGTCGGTAGTGCCGTTTGCAAGGATTTGGTTGATCATTTCTTTGACTTTGAGTCTTCTTTGAGTTACTGCGAGGTTGAAGCCGTAACCGAATTCGGCGTTGTCTTCAAACAAGCTGTTTGCCCATGCAGGACCGTGACCTTCGTCGTTTACGGTGTAAGGGCAAGTAGGAGCGGAGCCGCCGTAAATGGAGCTGCAGCCTGTTGCGTTTGCGATCATCATTCTGTCGCCGAAGAGCTGAGTGATGAGTTTAACGTAAGGAGTTTCGCCGCAGCCTGCGCAAGCGCCTGAGAACTCGAAGAGAGGTTTGGAGAACTGGCTGCCTTTAACGGTGTTTTTGTTGAGAGGCGAAGCCACTTCTTTGAGGGATTTGCTTACCGCATAGTCAGCTTCCTGTTTGTGGAGAACTTCTGCGGCAGGTTTCATAACGATAGCCTTTTCTTTAGCAGGGCAAACGTTTGCACAAACGCCGCAACCGCTGCAATCGAGAGGGCTGACTTGCATGTGGAATTTAGCTCCAGGTACGCCGATAGCTGCTTTTGTAGCGAAATCTGCAGGAGTTTCAGCTTTTTCGTCAATGAGCTGTGGTCTGATAACCGCGTGAGGGCAAGCCAAAGCACATTGGTTACACTGAATACATTTTTCAGCATCCCATTCAGGAAGTTGAACTGCTACGCCGCGTTTTTCGTACTGAGTAGTACCTGTAGGAACTTTACCTGTAGGGTCAAATGCCGATACAGGGAGGCTGTCGCCTTTCTGTTCCATGATAGGGCGGATGAAGCTTTCATAGTATTCGTTGTCGCTTACTTCTTGAATTGCTGCGCCTGTTGTAGCAGTTTCCCAAGATTTAGGGTATCTGATTCTCTGCAAACCAGGAATAGCGTTTTCGATAGCGGCAAAGTTTGCGTTAACTACTGCTTCGCCTTTTTTGCCGTAAGATTTTACGACAGCTTTTTTCATGTATTGTTCAGCGTCAGCGTAAGGAATGATGTCGGCAAGTTTGAAGAATGCTGCCTGCATAACCATGTTGGTGGATTTTGCAGCGCCGGCTTTCTTAGCGATTGCCAAACCGTCGATGTTGTAGAATTTAAGTTTTTTCTTAGCGATTTGCTGTTTTACGTATGCAGGAAGTTCTTCTTCCATTTGTTTTGCGGTCCAGCTGCTGTTGAGGAGGAATGTGCCGCCTTTCTTAGCTGCCGAAAGCATATCGTAACGTGTAACGTAGCTTGGGTTATGGCATGCGATGAATTCAGCCTGATCGATGAGGTAGCTCGACTGGATAGGGCTAGGACCGAATCTCAAGTGAGATACTGTAAGACCGCCGGACTTTTTGGAGTCGTATGCGAAGTAACCTTGTGCGTAAAGATCGGTGTTGTCGCCGATGATTTTGATGCTGTTTTTGTTTGCGCCGACTGTACCGTCGCTGCCGAGACCGTAGAAGAGGCAACGAGTAGTGCCTTTAGGCGAAACGTCGATTTGTTTAGTAACAGCAAGCGAAGTTTCGGTTACGTCGTCGTTGATACCTACGGTGAAGTGATTTTTGCTGTTTTTAGCAGCGAGGTTGTCGTATACTGCCAAAACCATGCTAGGAGTGAACTCTTTGGAACCGAGACCGTATCTGCCGCCGATAACCTTTTTCTTCATACCGGATTCTTCCAAAGCTGCAACTACGTCAAGATAAAGAGGTTCGCCGAGGCAGCCAGGTTCTTTGGTTCTGTCGAGAACGCAGATGTTTTTGACGGTTGAAGGAAGAGCTTCCACAAAGTGTTTAACAGAGAAAGGACGATAGAGGTGAACTTTTACCAAACCGACTTTCTTGTTTTTAGTCAAGAGATAGTTGATAGTTTCTTCGACAACTTCTGCGCCGCTACCCATCATGATGATGACGTCTTTAGCGTCAGGAGCGCCGACATAGTCAAACAAATGATAATGTCTGCCTGTTGCTTCGCCGACTTTCTGCATGTATTTTTCGACGATTTCAGGAACAGCCTGATAATATTTGTTTGCTGCTTCCCTGTTCTGGAAGTAGATATCAGGGTTTTGAGCAGTGCCGTACTGAACAGGGTGTTCAGGGTTCAAAGCGCGTGCTCTGAATTCTTCTACGTATTTTTTGTCGAGAAGCTGATCCATTACTTCGTAAGGGATTTCTTCGATTTTGTTGATTTCGTGGCTGGTGCGGAAACCGTCGAAGAAGTGAAGGAATGGTACTTTAGCTTCCAAAGTGGAAAGGTGAGCTACCAAAGCGAGATCCATAACTTCCTGTACGGAGTTGCTTGCGAGCATTGCAAAACCTGTCTGTCTGCACGCCATAACGTCTTGGTGATCGCCGAAGATGGAAAGTGCGTGAGCCGCCAAAGCCCTTGCCGAAACGTGGAATACGCAAGGAAGGAGTTCGCCGGAGATTTTGTACATGTTAGGGATCATGAGAAGCAAGCCTTGGCTGGCAGTGAAGGTAGTAGTCAATGCGCCTGCTGCGAGTGAGCCGTGAACAGCGCCTGCAGCGCCTGCTTCGGATTGAAGCTCAGCCATTCTGATAGGCTGTCCGAAAAGGTTTTTCCTGCCGACCGCAGCCCATTCATCCGCTGTTTCACCCATTGGGGTGGACGGAGTGATAGGGTATACGGCGGAGACGTCACTGAACGCATAAGCTACGTGAGCCGCCGCGGTGTTGCCGTCAATGGTCTTTTTGATTGCCATATAGAGTTCCTCCTAAAAATTATATACAAAAAAAATTTGCCAACGTGCAAACTGCACGTATATTTACGCCTACAATTATAGTTTTTTTTAACGTTAAAGTCAATGATTTAATAAAAAACCTATCAAATTTTAATAAAAAACACTATTTTTTGCTCAAAAAATGTAAGTTTTGACTAACAAAAGGGCGTTTTTCGCGGGGTTTTGCAAAAAATGTCGACAATGGCGAAAAAGGGGGAATTTTGTTTTTATTATATATAATAAAGAGAAATTCGGCTTAAAACAAAACAAATTGTTGTTTAATTTTGCCGATGTTGTTATAATACTTTTTATGATGGAAAAATCTGTGGAAATTATCAAAGTTACCGACGCTTCGTACGAATACGCGGAAATTAGCGGCGACGAGCAGCAGGAAAACAAAGATAAAAAGGAAAAACAACCTGCCGAAAACGACGTTGCGGCAAAAGCCGTCAACGGTTTGCAAAACATCAACCTTTCGGTAAAAGAGGGCGAGTTTGTCGCAATCGTGGGACATAACGGCAGCGGCAAAAGTACGCTTGCAAAACTTCTCAACGGACTTTTGGTTCCCGACGAGGGAAAGGTGGAGGTTTTTGGTTTTGACACTTCAAACTCGAAAGACGTTTTTGAAGTCAGAAAAAGGGTGGGGATGATTTTTCAAAATCCCGACAACCAGATGATAGCAAGTATCGTCGAGGACGACGTCGCGTTCGGCCCCGAAAACATCGGCGTGCCGCAGCCTGAAATCGTCGAAAGGGTAAACTGGGCGCTTTCTGCCGTAAAAATGCAGGATTTTGCCAAAAAAACGCCTACGAAAATGTCTGGCGGACAAAAACAGAGAGTTGCCATTGCGGGGGTTTTGGCGTTAAAGCCAAAAGTCATCGTGTTTGACGAATCCACTGCAATGCTTGACCCGCAAGGACGCCGCGAAGTCCTTGAAACGGCAAAAAGGCTCAACAGAGAAGAAAACATCACGATTATACTCATTACGCACTTTATGGACGAAGTGCTTGACGCCGACAGAGTCATCGCGCTCGACGGCGGAAAAATAGTTATGGAGGGAACTCCGAAGGAAGTTTTTGCCGACGAAAAGAAAATCAGGTCAATAGGCCTTGAGCTTCCTATCGTCTGCGATTTGGCGCACAGTCTTTTCAAACACGGGTTTGATTTGGACGTAAACGTTTTTGACGTTGAAAAACTGGGGGATGAAATATGTCAATCGTTGTCGAAAATCTGAATTACGTCTACAATCCCAAAACGGCGTTTGAAAAACACGCCCTCATTGATGTCAATCTCACCGTGGACGAAGGGGAATTTTTGGCTATTATCGGTCACACCGGAAGCGGAAAAAGCACCTTTGTTCAGCATCTCAACGGCCTCATAAAACTTCAAAGCGGAAAAATCGTGGTTGACGGCATAGATCTCACACAAAAAAAGGTTGACTACAAACTTTTGAGGGCAACCGTCGGTATGGTATTTCAGTATCCGGAATATCAGCTGTTTGCCGACACCGTTTACAACGACGTTGCTTTCGGACCTAAAAATTTGAAACTTTCATCACAAGAGATAGACGAAAGAGTTCGCGAGGCATTGAACCTTGTGGGACTTAATTTCGATTATGTTTCGCAAAAATCGCCTTTTGAACTGTCGGGAGGCGAAAAACGCCGCGTCGCGATAGCCGGCGTAATAGCTATGCGCCCGAAAATACTCGTTTTGGACGAGCCTACCGCAGGACTCGACCCGTCGGGAAAAAACGAAATTTTAAACCTTGTGACAAAACTCAGGGAAACTACCGTTCACACCGTTGTCATGATTAACCACGATATGGACGAGGTTGCCCGTTACGCTACCAAAGTGGCGGTTTTTGACAAGGGCAGCGTAAAGTTTGTCACTACTCCGCAAAAACTCTATTTAAAAAGAGACGAGCTTGTCCAAATGGGACTTGACATACCTACACTTGCCAAGCTCAAACTTTACCTTTCATCAAAAGGTATCGAAGTGGGCGAGGACTGCCTTACTTCGGAAAAAATGACGCGTGAGCTGGAAAAGCTGGCGAAAGGAGGCGAAAATGTTTAGAGACGTCGCTTTCGGACAGTATTATCCTGCCGAGTCATTTATTCACAAAATGGACGCGAGAATAAAAATTGTTTTGTCGGTTCTTTATCTCGCGGGTATATTTTTTATTCAAAGCTTTTTCGGCTTCGGCATTATTCTCGTTTTGCTTGGCATAATGATTGCCGCGTCGAAAGTGCCTTTCGGCATGGTTTTGAGGTCAATAAAACCGATTTTGTTTTTGCTTGTGTTCACCATGATACTCAACGTGTTTTTCGTGAGCGGAGGCACCGTCATTGTGGAGTGGTGGATTATCAAAATAACTTCGGAGGGTGTTCTCTTCGCGGTGCGAATGGCCTTAAGGTTGCTGTTCCTCGTCATGGGAGCTTCGCTTTTGACACTGACTACGACGCCTGTTGACCTTACCCACGCAATCGAAAAACTGCTCAAACCGCTTAACGTAATTCACTTTCCTGTCCACGAACTTGCTCTTATCATGAGTATCGCACTTCGTTTTATCCCTTCGCTTATGGAGGAAACTGACCGTATCATCAGGGCGCAGACGGCAAGGGGAGCCGATTTCGAAAGCGGAAACATCATCAAAAGGGCAAAGGCATTCGTGCCTATTCTCATTCCGCTTCTCATTGGCGCATTCAAAAGAGCCGACGAGCTTGCCACCGCTATGGATGCGCGTTGTTACAGAGGAGCAAAAGGCCGCACCAAAATGAAAATTTTAAAAACAGGCTGGCGCGACTGGGTGGGAAGTTTTGTCATCGTTTTGTTTTTCGGCGTTGTGATTACGCTCAATATTTTGCAGCCTCAGCTTGTTGAGCTTGTACCTTGGATGTTCGTATGAGAAGGCTTGTTTTAGTTATCGAATACATGGGTACCGCTTACAGCGGCTGGCAGTCCCAAAAACACAAAAATACCGTTTGCGACGTTTTGACAGAGGCAATCGAAAAAATAGTTGGGGAAAAAATTACCCTTTTCGCAAGCGGACGTACCGATCTCGGAGTTCACGCTTTGAGGCAGTACGCTCATTTTGACACAAACAGCGACATTTTGCCATTTAAACTTTGCCTCGGGGTAAACACAAAACTTCCGTATGACATTGCTGTAAAGGAATGTTACGAGGTGGACGACACCTTCGACGCACGAAAAAGCGCGGTGTCAAAAACTTACCTTTACAAAATTTATATTTCGCCTACCCACAGTCCGTTGAGAAAGTTTACTCACGCGCAGCTTTACTTTCCGCTAAACATCGACAAAATGAAACAAGCCGCGGCGTATCTCGTTGGCGAACACGACTTTACCGCTTTTATGGCAACCGGCGGTCAGACAAAAACTGCGGTCAGGACTATTTTTGACGTAAAAATTTCATCGATAGGCGACGAAATTCACTTTGAGGTTACGGGAAACGGCTTCCTTTACAACATGGTGCGAATTATCGTGGGAACCCTCGTCAAAGTGGGGCAAGGCAAAATTCCGCCCCAACAGGTAAAGCAAATGCTCGAACTCAAAAAAAGGTCACTTGGCGGCAAAACAATGCCTCCCGAAGGACTTTATCTTTTGAAAGTCAGGTATCCCGAAAAATATCTCGTCAAATGATTTTTTAAGGCGTTTTTTACGCCTTTTTTTGTTTATTTTTGGTGCTTTTTCCTTGACAGACACTTGATTTTGTTGTAATATATTTCAGCTGTGGAAATTTGCGGTATTAGCCCTGCCGCCTGAGGCACTTTCCCCACAAGGTGCATATTTCCGTCCGTGAAACAGCATTTTCAATTTTGGAGGAAAAAAGATGAAAACTTTTATGGCTAAACCTTCGACTGTCGAAAGAAAATGGTACGTCGTCGACGCTACCGATATGACTCTCGGTCGTCTCGCAAGCCAGGTGGCTGCCGTTTTGAGAGGCAAAAACAAAGCTATTTTTACCCCTCACGTCGACACAGGTGACCATGTTATCGTTATAAATTGCGACAAGGTAGTTCTTACCGGTAAAAAACTTGAACAAAAAGTTTACCGCACTCACACTCACCACGTCGGTCTTAAAGAAACTAAGTACAAAGACATTATGGCAAACAAACCTGATTTCGCCGTTTACCGCGCCGTTAAAGGTATGCTCCCTAAAAACAGCCTCGGCTCGGCTATGCTCAAAAAACTCAGAGTTTACAAGGGCAGCGAACATCCGCACCAGGCTCAAAATCCTGAAGTGCTCAAATTGGTTTGATGAGGTGAAATTATGGCAAAAGTAGCTAAAAGTAAAAAAATTCAATTTTGGGGCACAGGCCGCAGAAAAAAATCTATCGCCAGAGTAAGATTGTTGCCTGCAGGTAGCGGTAACATCACTATCAACAAAAGAGATATCGACAACTACTTCGGTCTCGATACTCTCAAATACATCGTCAGACAGCCTTTGGCTCTCACAAACACTCTCGATAAATACGACGTTGTCGTAAACGTTATCGGCGGTGGTTTCACAGGCCAGGCTGGCGCTATCAGACACGGTATCTCCCGCGCTTTGGTTGTCGCAGGCGAAAACAAAGACCTTCTTAAAAAAGCGGGCTTCCTTACCCGTGACCCTCGTATGAAGGAAAGAAAAAAATACGGTCTCAAAAAAGCTCGCCGCGCTCCTCAATTCAGCAAGAGGTAACAATCCTTTTATCAAAAATTTGCAACCGCTTTTGCGGTTGCTTTTTTTTTCACAATTGGGTATAATAAAAAAAATTCATAATCTTTCGCATTATGCGAAAAAGGAGTGTTATGAAAATCGCAATTATCGGCGGCGGTCCTGCCGGACTTACCGCGGCTATTTACGCATTACGCAACAATTTTGAAGTGGTTCTTTTCGAAAAGGGCGGTATAGGCGGTCAGGCCGCAATTACCAACGAGGTCGAAAATTACCCTGCTTTCAAAAATATTTCGGGGTTCGAACTCACAAACAAAATGTACGAGCAGGCTGAAAGCCTCGGTCTCAAAACCAAATATGAGGAAATCGTTTCGGTAAAACCTGAAGACGGCATGTTTTTGGTTAAAACAGAGGACGACGCATACATTTTCGACGGCGTAATACTTGCCATGGGCGCAAGCGCAAAGGCACTCGGCATCGAAAACGAATTTGTGGGCAGAGGCGTAAGCTACTGCGCTACCTGCGACGGAAACTTTTTCAAAGAAAAAACGGTGGCGGTAGTAGGCGGCGGAAACACAGCGGTGGACGACGCTTTGTATCTTTCGAACATTGCAAAAAAGGTTTATCTTATTCACAGGCGTGAAGGTTTCAGAGCTGCTCACATGGCGGTCGAAAGAGTAAAACGTCAGCCTAACGTCGAGTTTGTGACAAACGCCGTGCCGGTACGTCTTGAAGGGGGCGACGTGCTTGAAAAAGTCATCGTCAAAACTTGCGACGGCGAGCGTGAAATCAAAACCGACGCGTTGTTTGTCGCGGTAGGTCAAAAACCAAACAGCGACTGCGTAAAAGGACTTGTCGATATAGACGAAAACGGTTATATTCTTACAAACGGAAACCTCGAGACATGCGTAAAAGGACTTTACGCTGCGGGTGACGTAAGACAAAAAACACTCAGACAGATAGTTACCGCAACAGGCGACGGAGCCGTTGCCGCAACTAACCTCATCATGCAGCTTTTGAACAAATAAGGGTGGAAATGGAAGAAAAAGATTTGAAAAACCAACCTCAACCCGACGAAAGTCAAACTGAAAAAGTTGAGCTTAACGTCGAGGACAACGGCGGAGAAACGGCGGATTTTGCCGGAGTCCAAGAGGTTGAGGCAAAAGAGGAAAACAAGGACAATCCCGACGAGATTGCAAGGGAACTTTCCGACGAAATTTCGGAAGAGGAAAGGCTAAAAGCGGAAGAAGCTCAAAAACAGGCCGACGAAAGATACCACGGTATGTTTGGTGACAGAAGAGTAAAAAAGCCAAACAAAATGATTATGCGTGCCGTAATTGCCGTGTTTATCATTGTGGCTATAATAGTCACTATCACAAAGATACCTACTTTTTACGGCTGTACACTTCCTTCGTCTCCGTCATCGCTTGAGGCACTTAAGGATAGTGCTACCGAGCAGGCTTTTAAGGACGCTGACATAGGCGACGAAGTCATGCTTGTATGGTACGAAAAAACGCTTTCCGGCGAAAACGATTTCAACACTTTCCCTGACGGCACTCAAATGAAACAAGATGTTTTTGTCGACGTAGGGGAATACGGTGAAAAAGACAAATTTCAAGTCAACCTCGTTGTCGGTGTTAAGGAATCGAGCAAAAAAATAATTGACGCACATTACATCACAATAGTCATGTACGACTTCGGTTCTTACGAAAAATGTCAGTCATTTGGCGAGCAGAGGGCAGATGAACTCGGAGGACAGCACGAATCCAAAACAGCGCTGTTTTACTATCTCGGCAAAGCTCAGGCTGAAAAAGACGGATTGTTTTACGACGCATGGTACAACGGAAATCTTTACGTTGAAATTTTTTCCGACAGCAAGGATCTTGCCGACGAAATGCACAAAATCATAAACAACGTTGCATAAAAAAAAGACGGTTTCAAACCGTCTTTTCTTTTTTGATTTTTTCGTTTTGAGGTATTGCGACATATCTCATTACGTACTTTTTAAATACATAATAAAGCGGAATACCAATGCCGAAAATTACCACGCCCTGCGTCAAAAGCATGCTTGCCATATTTGCCCAGTAGGCGACGGGGGACGCTATCATCCAAATGAGAGGCATAAATATCGCATTTAAAATCACAGGTGGCAATGCCGCGAGGAAAGGATTTTTCAGTTTTGAAGTGATAAGCCCCGCCACTAGTGTCACAAGCGCGCCAAGCAATATGTCGGCTATTCCGAATGCGGACACAAGGTTGCTGATTCCGCAGCCTATCGCAAGTCCCCAAACACAGTAAGGCATGAGAGCAGGCAAAATGGTGAGAGCTTCGGCCGGACGAAACTGCATTCCGCTTGAGGTGGTAATTACTCCGAAGGGCATTGTGAGCACTACGTAAAGTGATGCTACCACCGCGTTTATCGCAATGATTTTTGTGTAGTTTTTCATAAGCAATAAAAAACGCAAAGTAGACCTATACTTTGCTTCCTCCTAGTTTTTTTTATCGATGGGTGGTCTAGTACCATCTATGAAAGCCAGGTTATTATCGCATATCGTCGGTTTTTTTGCAACAAAAAAAGGCGTTTTTTACGCCTTTTTTGTTTGAACCTTGCCGTCTTTGTCTTTGAGTCCCATGAAAATGGCCGCAAGTATAAGCCAAATGCCCGCTATACCTACCGCGCCGTACACGATTTTTGTGACCATGGTGGACGCACCGAAAAGATATTCGACCAAATTGAATGAGAAAAATCCGATCATAAACCAGTTCAACGCGCCTACGACTACCAAAATCAAGGCAAGTATCGTAATTACGTTTTTCATCTCTACCTCCTGATTTTAGCTTTTGCCGTTTTTTACTTTTTATGCGTCAGTATTTTTCCACTATCCAAAAATCAAAGTCGACCTTTTCAACAAAATCGTCCTTTTTGAATTTTACGCTGTTGAAATCAAAAAAGTACTGCGCGCTTGTTCGTGTAATTACGGGCGTAGGTATACCCATCTTTTCAGCCAAGTCCATGAATGCTTTGGTTATTCCCGAAAAAGTGTTGAGGTTTTCCGCTTCCACTTGTCCTGTGGTTTTTATCTTCTCTTTCTTCATCGTCTTTCCGTATACCTTCATTTCAGCACTTTTCCTCCGCAAAAATCATTACTTTACAAATTTTTTTATTTGTGGTATATTTTAATTAAATTTTTAGGAATGGTCAATAATATGGAAAAACAAAAAATTTCATCGGCGGTCATCAACAGGTTGCCCGCTTATCTGAGACTTTTTACGGAGCTGGAGGAAAGAGGTGTCGCTCACGTGTCTTCTAATGAAATTTCTGATCTGATGGGTACTACCGCGTCCCAAGTCAGACAGGATTTTTCCAACTTCGGCGGCTTCGGCAGGCAAGGCTACGGCTATGACGTCAAATTTTTGTGTCAGCAGATGCAACAAATTTTGGGTCTTGACAAAACTTACAACATGATTATCGTAGGCGGCGGCAAAATAGGTCAGGCGTTAGCTAACTATCAGGGTTACGACGCTTTGGGCTTTTTCATCAAAGCCGTTTTCGACAAGGAAGTTTGGCACGTACGCGTTCCTAGCCACATCGACGTTTTCCCGACAGAGGATATGAAGGACTTCGTCGCAAAAAACAAAATCGACATCGCCGTTCTTTGCACTCCTAAAGACGTCGCTCTCGAAACGGCTAAACAAATTGCCGACGCGGGCATCAAAGCTATCTGGAACTTCGCTTCGCAGGAAATCAAAATAGACGGCGTTTTGGTGGAAAACGTTCACCTTAACGAAAGTCTGTTTTTGCTCACCTACAAAATGCAAAATCAGGATTGACGCATGAACGTTGCTTTGGTTGACTGTCTTTCTTACGACTTGGATAGCGTTTCGGCTTCCGTAGATTTGCTTTTCGAAAAGCTGGGAGGCATCGACAAGTTCGTTAAAAAAGGGCAGAAAGTATTGCTCAAGGCAAACATGGTCAGGCAAATGTCGCCGGACAAGGCGGCTACCACTCATCCTGCCATTCTTGCGGCAATCGCAAAAAAAATAATTTCCGAAACAGGCGCCGAGGTTGTCATTGGTGACAGCCCCGGCGGACTTTATACTTCCCAGCACATGTCAAGCGTTTACCGCATCTGTGGCATAAACGAGGCATGCGAGTTGTCGGGTGCGAAAACAAACAACGATTTCGGGTATCACGAAGTTATCGTCGACGGCAAAGTCATCAAAAAAATGGAGTGTATCGACGCTTTTCTCGACGCCGACGTCGTAATTAACGTATGCAAGTTCAAAACGCACTCGCTCACCGGTTTCAGCGGCTGTGTCAAAAATCTGTTCGGTTTAATCCCCGGACTGTTGAAGGTTGAAATGCATACCCGTTTTTCAGACCTCAATCCTTTCTGCGACGCTTTGCTTGACATAGAGGGGTTTGCAAAAAACAAAATTTGTCTGCACGTTATGGACGCTGTGGTCGGCATGCACAAAAACGGCCCGACGGCAGGGGATCCTATTGCAATAAACAAGCTGATAGCAGGGGAAAATCCGCATTACGTCGACATAGTGGCGCAGCATATGTTTTGCGATCCTCATGAAATGCCTGTCGTAATGAAGGAAATAGAAAGGGGACTGGTGTCCGAAACTTTCGATGAAATTGACTGCGGCTGTCCGCTTGAGCAAATCGAAAAAATCAGCGGATTTATTCCTGTGGAATCTGTCGGAAGCATGTCGCTTTACCGCTATCCTAAATTTGTGAGGAAGTTTATCAAAAACATTTCCTCGCAAAAGGTAAAAATCAAAAAGGACATGTGCAAAGGTTGCGGAAAATGCGCGGTGCATTGTCCTAACAAGGCCATTACCATTGAAAACAAAAAGGCTCATATCAAACAAAGCCAGTGCATAAGGTGTTACTGCTGTCAGGAGCTTTGTCCTTTCCTTGCGGTGGGTCTTACAAAACCTTTCGGTTACCGCCTTTTCAGAAGGCTTTCGGGCAGGTCCCGACGCAATAAAAATAATTGACTTTTCACTTTTTTTGATGTAATATTTCAACAATACATCCGTTGGAAACAACGGGTGGTTTTTGTTGCTTAATGGAGGATATCATGTCAGAAGTTATTTTGACGAAACAAGGGTACAAGGAGTTGGAAGATAAACTTAATCTTCTCAAAACCGTCAAAAGACAGGAAATTTCTCAAATTATCGCCGAAGCAAGGGCTCAGGGCGACCTTTCCGAAAATGCGGAGTATGATGCCGCAAAAGACGAACAAGCCCGCATCGAAGGCGAGATTGTCGAAATTGAAGCTAAATTGCGCAATGCAAAAATTATCGAAAAATCAGGCGACGACACTACTATTTCCTTGGGCAGCGAGGTAAAAATTCTTAACCTTAAAAACAACAAAGAAATGGTTTACCGTATTGTGGGTACTACCGAAAGCGATCCTTTCAATAACAAAATCAGCAACGAGTCACCTGTAGGAAAAGCTCTCCTTGGAAAAAGACTCGGCGACGTCGTGGACGTAGTTAGCCCTAACGGAACAATTCAATTTAAAATTCTGGAAATCAATTCCTGATTCGGAGAATACAAATGAGCGAACAACCTCAAAACAAAATCGTTGAAGAAAATCAGGACGACTTTACCGAAGTGGTAAGGGTTCGTCGCGAAAAACTGCAAAACTTAATCGAAAACGGAAAAAATCCTTATGAAATCGTCAGGTTTGACAAGGACAGCGATTCCAAATCAATCATAGAGTCCTTTGACGAAAATCAAGTCAAAAAAGTCAAACTCGCAGGCAGAATTATTTCACGCAGAATTATGGGCAAGGCAAGCTTTTGCCATATTCTCGACGGTGAAGGCACCATTCAGATTTACGTAAGGAAAGACATGATTGGCGACGAGCCTTATGCCGAATTTAAAGCATGGGATATCGGCGATATCGTAGGCGTAGAAGGTGAAGTTTTCCGCACTCATATGGGAGAAATTTCCGTAAAAGCAGAAAAAATCACTTTGCTTTCCAAATCGCTTTTGCCTCTTCCTGAAAAATTTCACGGTCTTAAAGACAACGATTTGAGATACCGTCAGAGATACGTCGACCTCATCGCGAATCCTGAAGTAAAACGTACTTTTGTTTTGAGAAGCAAAATCATCAAATGCGTCAGAGAGTTTTTGGACAACCGCGGTTTTATCGAGGTTGAAACGCCTGTGCTTAATACTAT
The DNA here is from genome assembly GCA_944336125.1 of uncultured Clostridia bacterium. Taxonomy (GTDB): domain Bacteria; phylum Bacillota; class Clostridia; order Christensenellales; family CAG-314; genus Heteroclostridium. Next base: position 55,713 of record CALVLA010000003.1, read on the forward strand.
CGCAGGCGGCGCTACAGCAAGACCTTTCATAACTCACCACAATACTCTCAACATCGATATGTACATGCGTATCGCGCCTGAACTTTACCTCAAACGTTTGATTGTCGGCGGTTTTGAAAAAGTTTACGAAATCGGCAGACTTTTCAGAAACGAGGGTATGGACGTAAGGCACAATCCTGAGTTTACTACTGTTGAGCTTTATCAGGCTTACGTGGATTTTCACGAAATGATGGACATCTCCCAGCAGATGTTCTGCTACATCGCGGATACAGTTTTGGGTACGAGAAAACTCACTTACGGCGACGTGGAAGTGGACCTCGACAACTGGTCAAGGCTCACTATGCTTGAAGCCGTAAAACAATATACCGGTGTGGACTTTACAAACATGAACGACGAGGAGGCTGTCCAAGCGGCAGAAAAACTCGGCGCTCCTTGCGAGAAAAACAAAGAGACATGGGGCTACGCTCTTTACGAGGTGTTTGACAGACTCGTCGAAGAACATCTCGTTCAGCCGACTTTCATTTATGACTATCCTGTAGAAGTTTCGCCGCTCGCTAAAAAATCCGTCAAAGACCCTCGCCTTACCGAAAGGTTTGAGTTCTTTATTACCGCAAGGGAAATGGGCAACGCTTTCAGCGAACTTAACGACCCTATCGACCAAAAAGAAAGGTTTATGGCTCAGGTAAAACAGCGTGAAACAGGCGACGACGAAGCTCAGATGATGGATGAGGATTTTGTTACCGCTTTGGAATACGGTATGCCTCCTACAGGCGGTTTGGGCATCGGTATCGACAGAATGGTTATGCTGTTCACTAACCAGTCGTCAATCAGGGACGTACTTCTTTTCCCTACAATGAAGCCAATCAAAAACTCAAACGCGGCAAACAGCGTTAAACCTAAGGCAGAAGAAAGCGTTGTGGACGAAGTTGCAGCAGAACCTGAAAAAATAGATTTTTCAAAAGTGGAAATTGAGCCGCTGTTTAAGGATTTCGTGGATTTTGAAACTTTCAGCAAATCCGACTTCAGGGCTGTCAAGGTAAAAGCCTGCGAAGCAGTGCCAAAAAGCAAAAAGCTTTTGAAATTTTTGCTTGACGACGGAACAGGTGTAGACAGAGTTATCTTGAGCGGTATTCACGAGTATTACCAACCTGAAGAACTTGTCGGAAAAACTTGTATCGCAATCACCAACTTGCCTCCGCGTCCTATGATGGGCATCGAATCGTGCGGTATGTTGATTTCGGCAGTACACAGCGAGCAAGGCAAGGAAAAACTTCATCTTTTGATGGTGGACGACCATATTCCTGCAGGAGCAAAGCTTTACTAAGGAGTTTGTCGTACTTTTGAAAAAAAGTTTTCATTAAAATTAAATTGTTTTATCAACGGGTGGTCATTTAAGACCGCCCGTTTTTAATTTGTTGACAATTCTCAGTTTGTGTCCTGTTGTTTTGCCGAAAAATCGAGTATTATAAATACATAAAAGGAGTGCTTTTATGAACCAAAAAGAAATAGGAAAATTTATATCGGACAGAAGAAAGGAAATGGGTTTGACGCAGGCGCAATTGGCAGAAAAACTCGGCGTAAGCGATAAATCGGTGTCCAGATGGGAAAACGGAAAAACTATGCCGGACTTGTCTTTATATGAGCCGTTGTGCAAAATACTTCACGTCGGAATTTCGGAATTACTGTATGCAAAAAAAATGACTGATTGTGAAAAATCGTCACAAGGTGAAAAATCGGCAATGAGTATTTTCAAAACAAAATCACGTCTTCAAACTTTCGGTATATTTACGGAAATTCTTATTGTGGTAGGTATAATTATTACAGTTACACTTACAAAGTTTTTGGCACACACAACAACGCAGATGATTGTTACGTTATTATGCGGTTGCTTTGTTTGGTGTTTCGGTTTGGTTTTAAGAGTTAAAATCAGAAAAGCCGTTTGCGAAATCGAAAAAGATGAAAATTTTCATTAAAAAACTTATTTGTTTTAGTAAGCCGGTGTCGAGTATTATTGTAGGCTAATTAAATAAAATCCAATTATTGCCCGAGACAAGGCGGCTTCATCCGCGACCGAAGATTGTAGGCTAATTAAATAAAATCCAATTATTGCCCCTCAAAAGGGGCAATTTTTTTGAGTTTTGATTTCAATCTTTTTATTGTTGTTGTTATTTCGGCAAAAAAATGTTAAAATTCACTTATGAAGCCCATTTTGGATATGTTGAAAAACTACATTTTTTCAAACTCCGCCCGCTTTCATATGCCGGGACACAAGGGAGTTTCCTCGGAAAAACTGTTTGAAAGCGTTTTTCCCTGCGACATAACCGAATTGGACTTTTCGGACAACCTTTTGCACCCCGACGGCGTGATACAACAGTCGCAAAGTTACTGCGCTTCGCTTTGGAATGCGGAAAATTGCTTTTTCGTGACATGCGGGGCGACGGCGGGCGTTTTATCGCTGGTTTTTGCCGCCGAAGGAGCAGTGCTTGCCGAAAGGGCGAGCCATGTGAGTCTTTTCAACGGGCTGTCGCTTTCAGGCAAAAAAACTTATCTTTTAAACAATACTTTAAAAGACGGTGTGTTTTTGCCTGTTTCCGCAAATGACGTGGAGTTTGCTCTGGAAAAAAATCCTGACATAAAAACCGTTTTTCTCACTTCGCCAAATTATTACGGAAAATGTTGCGATTTGAAAAAAATTGCAGACGTATGCAAAAACAGAGGGGCAAAACTTTTTGTCGATTCGGCGCACGGAGCGCACTTTGCTTTTTCAAGTTTGCTGCCTGAGTGTGCGGCGGTCTATGCAGACGCTTGCGTTGTTTCAGCTCACAAAACGATGCCAGCGCTTACACAGGCGGCGGCGGTTTTGTGCAAGGCCGAAGCCGCGGAAAAAATAAAGAATTTTTTAAATATTTTCAATTCGTCAAGTCCGTCATACCCGATTATGGCTTCTATAGAATACGCATGTGGAGAGTTTGAAAAAATAAAACTAAACGGAGCCGACAAAAAACTTTTTGATTTGATTGAAAAGCTCAAAAAATCGGCAGGTCATGTGACTTTTGAAAACAACGACGATTTCACGCGTATAGTAGCAAAGGTGGGTGACGGTGAAAAAGCTTTTGAGTTTTTGAAAAGCAAAGGAATTTTTTGCGAGTTTTTCGACATGAACAGGGTGGTTGCCATTGTTTCACTTGCCGAAAAAGAGGGGAACATCAAAAGGCTGTTTGAAGCGTTTGCCCAAATGCCGTGTTTTGAAACAAAGCGCGGGGCAGACATTGTTTTTGAAAAAGTGACACAGGCGGATTTTTCGGACAAAGGAAAAAGCGTTTACCTTCCTTTAAACGAGGCGGAGGGCAAAATATGCGCAGAGTCGGCGGGGCTTTATCCTCCCTGCGTGCCGCTTTTCGTAAAAGGCGAAAAAATACATGATGCCGAAAAGCTGTTTTGTCAAAAAGATACTTTCGGTTTAAAAGACGGAAAAATCAAGGTGTGGTTATGAAAAATTTTATTACCATAGAGGGAACTGAAGGAGTGGGCAAATCCACTCAGGTGAGGTTTTTGCAGGAATACTGCAAAAAAAACGGTATTGACGCGGTGTTTACCCGTGAACCGGGCGGCAGCAAGGTTGCGGAAAAAATAAGAGAAATTATACTCGACAAGAACAACGGCGAAATGAGCGACGTTTGCGAGGCTTTTTTGTACGCTGCGGCAAGGGCTCAGCATCTTAAAGACATCGTTATACCTGCTTTGAACGAGGGCAAAATAGTTTTTTGCGACAGATACATCGATTCGTCATACGCTTATCAGGGAGTGGGGCGCGGACTCGGACTTGATTTTGTCAAAAAGCTTAACGACCTCGCGATAGGCGACTACATGCCGCAGTACACGGTATTTCTCGACTTACCGCCAGAACAGGCGTTTAAAAGAAAAGGGGGCGCTGACGAAAACGACAGGCTTGAAATGTCGGGAAATGAATTTTTCCAAAAAGTTTATGACGGATACAAGCAAACTATCCAAAATGACAAAAGCCGTTTTATCGTAGTCAGCCCTACGGGAACTAAATTCGAAACACACGACAAAATTGTCGCGGCTCTCAAAGAAAAGGGAATTTTTTGATGGAACAGTTAACAAAGCTTATTTGCGATACCGAGGCATTTAAAAGCCTTAAAAAACAATTTGAACAAAACGCGTTTTCGCACGCTTACCTTGTGAGCGGGCAAGACCCTCTTTTGCTCAAAAAGTTTTTGGTTTTTGCCACGGCGCTTGCGCTTTGTCCCAAAGGAGGCTGTTTCAAATGCATAACATGCAACAAGGTTTTTTCCGAAAATCACGTTGACGTAAAAAAATATCCGTCGGAAAAAGGCAAATATTTTGTAACAGACATAAACGAAATTATCGACGACTGCTACGTCAAGCCTTTTGAGGGGGAACGAAAAGTTTACATCTTAAACGACTTTGATACCATGTCGGTTGTGCTTCAAAACAAACTGCTCAAAACTTTGGAAGAACCGCCGGAAAACACTGTGTTTTTCCTTGGCGCGTTTAACACGAGCGCGGTTTTGCCTACCGTAAAGTCAAGGTGCCAGAAAATTCATTTGGATTGCGTTGATTTCGAAAAAGTGATAAGTTACCTTGTCGGTGAGGGTATAAACGAAGCAAATGCGGAAATCGCCGCTTCCTTCTGCGACGGAATGCCTTTGACGGCGGAAAGTTATGCCCGTGACAAGACGTTTTTCCTTTTGTTCGACAAGGTTGTCGAGTGCGTAAAAAACCTCGATTCGTCGAGAGACTCGTTAAGGACGGTTTCGCAGCTTCTTTCGTTAAGCAATGACTTTAAAATAGTTTTGAAAGTTATGGAAACACTTTTTGTGCAAACTCTCAAAGCCTATTCCGACGAGGACTTGTTGTTGCTTAAACACAAAAAAAATGATATACTGACCATTAAGCAAAAATTTTCACAACGCGCCGTGTACAACATTTTGCCGCTTCTCGACAAGGCGAAAATCAGCCTTGAAAACAACTGTAATCAGACGGTTGTGGCGGACAAACTGGTGCTAGGCATTTTGGAGGTAAGATATTCATGCCCAAAATAGTAGGCGTAAGATTTAAAGATATAGGCAAAATTTATTATTTCTCACCAAACGACATAGATTTTGAGGAAGGGGACGGCGTTATAGTTGAAACTGTGCGCGGTGTTGAATACGGTTTTGTGGCTTTGCCGCCGCGCGAGGTGTCGGAGGAGGACGTTGTTTCGCCTCTTAAACCCGTAGTGCGAAAAGCTACCGAAGCCGACAAAAAAACCGCGGAACGCAACCTTGCCAAAAAGCCCGACGCAATGAGGGTTGCCAAGGAAAAAATCGAAAAGCACAAGCTTAACATGAAGCTTATCGACTGTGAGTTTACCTTTGACAGCAGCAAAGTTATTTTTTACTTTACTTCCGAAACAAGGGTGGATTTTCGCGAACTGGTCAAAGACCTTGCTTCCTATTTCAGAATACGTATCGAACTCAGGCAGGTGGGAATAAGAGACGAGGCCAAGCTTTTGGGAGGACTGGGACCTTGCGGCAGACCTTGCTGCTGTTCGAGCTGTATGGGCGATTTTGCGAGAGTGTCCATCAAAATGGCTAAAACACAGGGGCTTTCACTCAATCCTACCAAAATAAGCGGACTTTGCGGAAGACTTATGTGCTGTCTGCAATACGAAAACGACTACTACTCCGAAGTGTTTAAGCTTATGCCTAAAATTAACTCCGAAGTAACAACTCCTGACGGGAAGGCTACCGTTGTTTCAAACGATATGCTCAAAAAAGTCGTTACCGTACGCTTTAATCTCGCGGACGGCAACGTCGAACTTAAAAATTACAACCTCGATCAAATTAAGGCAAAGCAAACTCTCGAAGTTTCGGACGACGACAATTCCGACGAGATAAAAGAACTGCTTGATTGAGAAAAGTACTTAACAAACGATTTTTTTTGTGATATAATTCACTTAAATTAGACAAAGGAGGCAAAACGTATGCCACACAAAATTTCGGACGAATGCATCAAATGCGGTGCTTGCGAGTCCACTTGCCCGGTATCTGCTATCAGCGAAGGCGAAAACACTTATGTAATCGACCCTGATACTTGTATCGATTGTGGTGCTTGCGCAGCTCAATGTCCTGTTAGCGCTATTTCTGAAGGCTAACACAAACTTTTTTCGGGGACATGTTCCCCAGACAATATCAAGCGACCGGCTTTTGCCGGTCTCTTTTTTTTGCAAAAAAACAAACTCAAAAAAACTTTTTCAAAAAAATTTTGCTCATTTTCAACAAATTCCTTTTTGCCGCTGTATATCAAGTGTAACAAAAATACGGGCTATGACCCTTGACATAAAGGATAATTGACATGAAAAAAACATTGCGATTTTGTTTGATTTCCTGCGCGGCGGTATTTTCGCTTTTCGCATTGACCGCTTGCTCGGGAACGACTCTTGAGAGCATTTCCATAACAACAAACCCCAACAAAACCGAATATGTCGTCGGCGAAAGCTTTGACGCCGAAGGCATGGTAGTTACCGCAAGTTATTCCGACGGTACTGTTGAAGTCATTGACGATTACACCGTGGACAAAACAGGGCCTCTCGAGGCAGAAGATACTTCGATTACCGTTTCATACCAAGGCAAAATAGCCGAAGTGAAAATAGTAGTTAAAGAAAGTGAAAACGATTTGCATTCGGCTTACGACATCATAGTGGGCGAGTTTGACGAAATTAAGGCGGGCGTTGACAACGTAATAGGAATTACCCTTAAATCCACCGACGTAAAAGGTCTCGGTTATGACAACGTTCTCGTGTTTTTCGAAGTTAACTCAAAACCTGAAAACGCAAACGTAACGCTAACCGCTACCGACAGCAACGACAACGTAGTCGATTTGATTGAAACAGGTTTTTGGGGACCTTCGGGCGGATTTGAATTGCCTAACGCTTACAACGAAACTACCGACGTAACGGCAAACTTCTCAACGGAAGGAACTTACACTTTTATGATTAAAGTTTGCACTGTTGACAGCGGAAACAACATCCTCAGCACAGTCTGCGCGGAAACAATCACGGTAAACGTTTCTGCCGCTGCTTAACATATATTCCTCATAAAAAACAAAAGCGCGTAAATGCGCTTTTGTTTTTTGTTTTGTAATTTTTTTATTTGTCCTTTCATAAAATTTAAAAAAACGAGAGGACAAAATCATGCAAAACAGAAAAATCAACATTTTTTTAATTTTGGCTTTGTGCGTAACTTTGGTTTTGGGGCTTGTGGGCTGTCAAAACGTAAACAGGGCATTGGAAGAAAGCGTCAGCGAAATTCATGAGACGGTGCTTAACGGAAGCGACGATGACTTTTTTGTGGAAGCGATCGGAGGAAAGATGGAGGCGGAATACGCTCTTGACGGAGTAAAAAATCCTTCGCGAGAGTTTGTCTCGATAAGGGTGCGCGAAACGGGTGACGAAAACGTCGACACTCTTTCGGCGGTATTTACTCTTGAAAACAACGACTATGACCTTTCGCTCAAACGTTCGCCTGTGGACAGCAGCGTGTGGACGGTTTACATCGAAAGTTCTCTTCCCGTTGAAACGCTTGACCTGACTCTTGTGTACGGTGAAGACAGCAGAAACTTTCAGCTTAAAAAAGTAGTGGCAGGGGAGGTAAAACCTCTCGACATACTTAAAACCAACTTCGAAAACGAGCTTATGCAGTGTTACGAAAACGGAAAATTCAACTGCGAAATTTCCGTACGCCTTGTAAGATCGCCTAAAAAGCAGGACGAAAAATACTTTTGGCACGTAGTCGTTTACAAACCCGACAAAACCTTTTTCGGCCTTATGATTGACGCTTCTACCGGGGAAGTTCTTTCCAAAAAAAGCTGAAAATTTTGTTTTTTTGTTGTCAAAATCGGGTATCGCGTTTATAATAAAATATAACTATGCGTATATCCGATAACAACAAAACCAGCTCAACTTCATCATTGATTTTAAAAACCGCGGGCAAAACCTCATTGGTTTTGGTGGTGTTGCTTGTGTTGGTTTGCGCGCTTTTTTTGTTGCTTGCGCCTATGAGGGCAAGCGACTTTTTCTATTCTATGGGAATGAAAAAAACGGCGACTTCACTTGCTTACAACGCCGCATCCTCTTCAAACGAATTTGACGACTGGTGGGACGTGCTTGTCAAAGGAGTCAGCGCAAATTGTTACGACAAAGCTTATGAGGCGGCGGACAGACTTGAAAAAAACGAGGATTATTCCTCGCTTATTTCAAAAAAGACAATCCTTGTGGGCGACGTCAGATACAACGCGGAGTTTTACGTATCTTACAACAAAGCCAAATGCGGACTGCTTGCTTATTCCTCGTCGGAAACGGACAGAAAAGGCATTTGGAATTACGTACAGGATTGGCTGCTCACAAACGGTTGGGGCGATTACGTAACAGAGGGCGGGTCGACAAATTACAACTTCTTTTCGCTCAATCCTATGAAAGGTTACATCGACGCACTTTGTACCGACACTTCGATTCCGCTTGACAACTTTTTGAAGGAAGCCAAGGATTTGTACAACGATGTCGGCAAGTATGCAAATGTTCCTGTGTGGCCGACTCCTTCAAAAAGGAAAGACCTTGCTTACTACATGAAAAAGCTGTGCGACGCAAGAACCGGTCAGATTGATCAGGATACCGTGGCGTTCTGGACCGAAAAGGCTGCTTGAATTACGTTTTTAATTTTTCTTTTTTAATATACTATTACTTAACTACGGAGGGATACAATGGAAAAAATCTTGAAAGAAGGTCTAACCTTTGACGACGTGCTTGTCGTTCCAAGCGCTTCTGACGTTACGCCTGACAAAGTCGACCTTAAAACTTCTCTTTGCAAAGGCATCGATCTCAATATTCCGCTTTTGAGCGCCGCTATGGACACCGTTACCGAAAGCAGAATGGCTATTGCCATGGCTCGCGAAGGCGGTATCGGTATTATTCACAAAAATATGTCCATAGAAGAACAGGCTACTCACGTCGACAAGGTAAAACGCAGTGAACACGGCGTTATTACCGATCCGTTTTTCCTGCATCCGGAAAATCTGGTGACAGACGCCCTCCAACTTATGAGTAAATATAAAATTTCCGGCGTGCCTATCGTCGACAAACGCGGCAAGCTCGTCGGTATCCTCACAAACCGCGATTTGCGTTTCGAAACCAATTTCGATCAGCCTATCGACAACGTGATGACAAAAACCAATCTCGTGACGGCTCCGCAGGGGACTACCCTTGAGGAAGCTCAACAGATTTTGGGAAGACACAGAATCGAAAAACTTCCTATCGTCGACAAAGACGGTCTTTTGAAAGGTCTTATCACAATTAAAGACATCGAAAAAGCAACACAGTATCCGCGTTCGGCAAAAGACGCAAACGGCAGACTTCTCGTAGGCGGCGCCGTAGGTACTTCTCCGAACACTCTTGACCGTGTCAAAGCATTGGTTGACGCAAAAGTTGACCTCATCGGCATCGATACCGCTCACGGTCACAGCAGATTCGTCCTCGAAAAAGTCAAAGAAATAAGAAAAGCTTTTCCTGACGTCGCTATCATGGCGGGCAACGTCGCTACCGCTGCCGCAACAAGGGCTCTTATCGAAGCGGGCGCGGATATCGTTAAAGTCGGTATCGGTCCCGGTTCCATTTGTACTACCCGCGTTGTCGCAGGTATCGGTATGCCGCAACTCACGGCTGTCATGGACTGCGCCGAAGAAGCCGAAAAACTCGGCAAGAAAATCGTCGCGGACGGCGGTATCAAATATTCCGGCGATATCGTAAAAGCTATCGCAGGGGGCGCAGGCGCCGTTATGATAGGTAGTCTTTTCGCAGGTACTACCGAAAGCCCCGGCGAAATGGAAATTTATCAGGGCAGAAACTTCAAAGTATACCGTGGTATGGGTTCTCTCCCTGCTATGGCGCAAGGCTCAAAAGACAGATACTTCCAGGAAAACACCAAAAAGTTTGTTCCTGAGGGCGTTGAGGGTCGTGTTCCTTACCGCGGATCTCTTTCAGACATGGTTTACCAACTCGTCGGAGGCCTCCGCGCAGGTATGGGTTATGCCGGTGCGGCTGACATCGACGCTTTGAGACATGACGCAAGATTTGTACGCATTACAAACGCAGGTCTGCTCGAAAGCCACCCTCACGATATTTCCATTACTAAAGAAGCTCCTAACTATACTACTGCGGTTAAATAACAGAGGTCACTATGAACAAACAGACCGTTTTGGTTATCGATTTCGGTGGTCAGTATAATCAGCTTATTACACGCCGCGTAAGGGAAAACAACGTTTATTGCGAAATGTTGCCTTACACGGTCAGCCTTGAAAAAATTAAATCATACAATCCTGTGGGTCTTATCTTCACCGGCGGACCTAACAGTGTTTATCTCGAAACCTCCCCGTCTCTCGACAAGGGAGTTTTTGAGATTGGTGTTCCTATTTTAGGTATCTGCTACGGTGTGCAGTTTATTGCGCACGCCCTCGGAGGAAAAGTTTCGCCTGCCGTCAACAGAGAGTACGGAAAACAGGAAATGACCGTCAAAAACTCCACGCTTTTTAAAGGTATTCCCGAAAAAAGCGTTTGCTGGATGAGCCATACCGATTATATTTCTCAAGTACCTGAAGGGTTTGAAGCTACTGCCGTTACCGAAACTTGCCCCGTCGCAGCCATGGAAAACGACAAACGCAAAATTTACGGTGTTCAGTTTCACCCTGAAGTAATGCATTCGCAATACGGCGCAAACATACTCAAAAACTTTTTGTACGACGTTTGCAAATGCGACGGCAGCTGGACAGCCGAAAACGTTGCGCAGCAGACTATTTTGCAAATTAAGGAAAAAGTCGGGGACAAAAAAGTTCTTTGCGCCCTTTCCGGCGGCGTTGACAGTGCGGTAGCCGCGCAGCTTGTTTACAAAGCAGTAGGCAATCAGCTCACTTGCATTTACGTCGACCACGGCATGATGAGAAAATACGAGTCGGAAGAAATCATGAGGGTTTTCAAGCAGGAACAAGGCATGAACCTCATAATGGCTGACGCAAAAGACAGGTTTTTGTCAAAACTTAAAGGCGTCATTGACCCCGAAGAAAAAAGAAAAATCATCGGCGCGGAATTTATCAAAGTTTTTGAGGCTGAAGCACAAAAAATCGGCGCCGTGGATTTCCTCGTTCAAGGTACTATCTATCCCGACGTAATCGAAAGCGGAAGTCCTACTTCCGCCGTTATCAAAAGCCATCACAACGTGGGCGGATTGCCTGACGTGGTGGATTTTAAGGAAATTATCGAACCGCTCAGAGATCTGTTTAAAGACGAGGTCAGGGAAGTGGGCAGACAAATCGGCCTTCCTGATTCAATCGTTCAAAGACAGCCTTTCCCGGGTCCCGGACTTGCGATTAGGATTATCGGTGAGATAACAGAGGAAAAACTTGAAATACTTCGCGACGCCGATTTCATTTTCCGCGACGAAATAGCAAAGGCAGGACAAGCTCCGCTTATCTGGCAATACTTTGCGGTGCTTACGGACAACAGGTCTGTAGGAGTCATGGGGGACGCAAGAACCTATGACTATACCCTTGCTCTTCGCGCCGTGACAAGCGTCGACGGTATGACTGCCGACTGGGCTAGGATTCCTTATGACGTGTTGGAAAAAATTTCAAACCGCATTGTAAACGAAGTAAAAAATATAAACCGTGTCGTTTACGACATCACAAGCAAGCCGCCTGCAACCATCGAGTGGCTGTAATTACCATTTTACGGGAGAAAAATTATGCAAAACGACAAACGTCCTGAAAACATGAAACGTATCAATACTCCTGAACTTGCCGAAGAATTTATTCGTGAGCAGGTTGAGGCTATTCGTGCCGAAGTGAAAGACAAAAAAGTTCTTTTGGCTCTTTCCGGCGGCGTTGACTCGTCGGTAGTGGCGGCACTTCTCATCAAGGCAATAGGCAAACAGTTGGTGTGCGTCCACGTAAACCACGGCCTCATGAGAAAAGGTGAAAGCGAGCAGGTTATCGAAGTGTTCGGCAAAAATCTCGACGCAAACCTTATTTACGTCGACGCGACTGACCGCTTCCTCAGTTTGCTCGAAGGAGTAAGCGATCCTGAAAGAAAACGTAAAATTATCGGCGGAGAATTTATCAAAGTTTTTGCCGAGGAAGCAGCAAAACTTCAAGGCATATCCTTCCTCGCCCAGGGAACTATTTATCCGGATATTTTGGAATCAGACGGCGTAAAAGCCCATCACAACGTTGGCGGTCTTCCTAAAGAAATGAATTTCGAATTGGTTGAACCTATCAAACTTCTCTACAAAGACGAAGTTCGCGTAGTGGGCGAGGCTTTGGGACTTCCTCACGACATGGTTTATCGTCAGCCGTTCCCGGGCCCTGGTCTTGGCGTGCGTTGCCTCGGAGCTATCACTCGTGACAGGCTCAACGCTTTGCGCGAAGCAGACGCAATCCTCAGAGAAGAGTTTGACAACAGCGGACTTGCAGGAAAAGTATGGCAATACTTCATCGCAGTGCCTGATATGAAAAGCACAGGCGTCAAAGACGGAAAACGTTACGAAGGTTGGCCTGCTATTATCCGTGCGGTAAACACAACCGACGCCATGACCGCTACTATTGAGGAAATTCCTTATCCTTTGCTTCACCTTATCACAAAACGCATAACAGCCGAAGTCAACGGCATCAACCGCGTTTTGCTTGACCTCACTCCGAAGCCTGTCGGAACAATCGAATGGGAATAATAAAAAAAAGAGCCAAATGGCTCTTTTTTATTTTGTTTTTTGTTCGAGTTTTTTCCTTACCGCGTCCATTCGCGCGTCGAGCTGGGCGGACAGTTCCGCGCACTCGAAAAGCTCCGTCGCGATTTCCTGCGTGTTGTTGACTTTCTTTTTGTATTTTATCTGATGTTCCAGACTTGCCCAAAAATCCATCGCGATGGTGCGCAGTTGAACCTCGACTTTCATCGGTTTCTTTTTCTTTTCCAAAAATATCGGGATTTGTACGATGAGGTGGAGGCTCCTGTATCCGTTGGGTTTAGGATTTGCTATGTAATCTTTCCTTTCGATAAGCTCAATGTCATCCTGACTCAACAATGCGTCGGCTATGGTATAAACGTCTTCGGGGAAAGAACATATTACTCTTATTCCCGCTATGTCTGTCAGCTCGTTTTCCATCATTTCAACCGACACAGGAAGATTTTTGCTTTCCAGTTTCTTTTTTATGCTGACCGGACTTTTTAAACGCGTCTTAATGGACTGTATCGGGTTTCTGTCGTGCTGCAGCGAAAACTCCTCGTTTAGTACGTTAAGTTTTGTTTCCACTTCCATGATGGCGCATTGATAGTATGTCATAAGCGTCAAAAATTCACGGAATTTTTCGCCCAGCAGCTCTATAGCGGTGTCGCTTAGTAAATTATTATCATTGTTTATTATTGCCATTTTTCCTCCGTAAAGGGCTTTCGCTTTTTTGAATTATATCAATTTTGCCGCAACACGTCAATGCGGCTTTTTTAAGATATAACCCTTATGTTTTTTATCTCTTTCGTTTGTTAAATAACTTTTCTTTATGGTATAATACCAAAGTTGTTATGAAATATTTAGCTTTTGACATCGAAGCCGCAAACGGTTTTAATCCTGCAAGTATTTGTTCGGTGGGTATTGTTATCGCGGACGAAAATTTTAATCTCGTCGAAAAGCAAAACCTTTGGATTAATCCTAAATCAAAATACAATTTGGACGGAACAAGACCTAACGTCGGCATTAATCTTCATCTTGACAAAAAACTTCTCGACGCTTCTCCCGATTTTGCGGGACGGTACGAGGAGATTAAAAAGCTTTTGACAGCGCCTGACACATGTGTTTTGGGACACGCCGTAGACAGCGACGTTCGTATGCTAAACGCCGCTATAAAAAAATACAAACTGCCGCCAATCAACTTTGATTTTGTGTGCTCGCAGCTTTTATACAAGTGCTACAAAGGTGACAAGGACGTCATGGGGCTTGACAAAATCGCCGCAGAGCTTGGCGTTACAATTAATCACCACGCTTCTGACGAGGACGCATACATGTCGCTTTTGACTTTGAAGTTTTTGTGCGAAACAAACAATCTCGACGTTGAAGGATTACTCAAAAAATACAACGTCCGCAAAGGTAAAAACTTTAACGGTGAAATTACTCGCTCGGTTTGTCTTTCCGGACAAATAAGCAAAAAAAATATAACTAAAGTAAGCATAGAAAATATTCAAAAATTTATTGCCGGCTTTAAATATCAAAAAAGCGCATCCCTTTCGTTAAAAGGCAAAAAAATCGCCTTGTCGCGTGAACTGGAAGTGGCGGAGCAGTCGGTATGGCAGCCGATTGTGGAAAAAATACTTTCCGAAGGAGGGGAATATACCCCCAAAGCAGGAAAGTGCGACGTTTACGTTTTTGATAAAACCAAAAACCGCGGAGACAAAATGCGCGAAAACTATATAGACAACGTTATTAAAGACGGAAAAAATATTGTAAAAACAGAGTTGACGGAATTTTTGAAATGACGTCGGAGGAAATATGGATAAACTTTTGGCTAAAAAATTGTTTTTGGAAGGTTACAACTGCGCGCAGGCAGTTGCCGTTGCTTTTGCGGATGACTGCGGACTTGAAGCAGACGTTATGAAAAAAGCCGCAATCGCATTTGGGGGCGGTTTTGCGCATACTCATCAGCTTTGCGGAGCGCTCACCGGAGCTGCTATTGCTGCCGGTCTTCTTGTTGCAGGCACTCATGCAAACGCTAAAATAGAGTTTTACGAAAAAATGCAGGATGTTGCAAAAAAATTTGAAGAAACCTACGGCTCGATGATTTGCAAAAATCTGCTTGACGAAAAAAACTTTTTGCAAAAACGTGATCTTTCTTTTGCTACCCAAGAGGAATATGCTGCGCGCCCTTGCCTCGTTTTGGTTTCAGGAGCAATAGACCTTTGCAAAGATTTTGCTTTGAATAACGGAGTTAAGCTTAAAAACTGCTGATAAAATAACCTTTGTTTATTATTGACAGCAATGGGCGTTTTTGGTATCCTTTTTACGGAGAAAAACAATGCAATACTTAAAAGACAGCGTAAGAAAAAACATCTATTCGGCGGCTATCGAAGAATTTAAAACCTTCGGTTATCAAGACGCTTCAATCAGGAACATCGCGACAAACGCGGGCATTTCGCTCGGCAACATTTACCGCTATTACAAAAACAAAGAGGATTTGTATATTGCGGTCATTCAGCCTCTCGTCGATAGCGTAAAAGAGTTTGTCGAAAACAAATATTTCGTCGAGGGCGACAGCATGCAGACTGTCGCGGAAAATATTTTGGATTTTCTTGTGGAGCATGACGACGAAATTATTATTTTGCGAAGAGGAAACACTAAATATTACAAGCAGTTTTCCGAATATCTCGACAACGTAACGGCGGAAAAAATCGAGTACATAATGAGGGACAGCCTCGAACAGTCAAAAATCAAAAATCCTGACCTTACGAAAATTATCGCTCGCTCATTCCTTCACTGTATGTTTGACATTTTGGGCAGTACAAAAGACAAGGAAACACGAAAGATTTACGTGCACGAAATAATAACGTTTTATTTCGGAAATCTCGAAACTCGTTTCGGAAAATAATTTAAGCCTTCCTTCGGGAAGGTTTTTTTATAATTTTTTTTAAATTGCTCATACTTCTTTTAGCGGAGGAAGTATGGAAAAAAAACAAAAAAATTCTCAGCAGGATGAAAAAAAGGTAAAAAAACAGCCTGTCAAAAAACAAAAACAGACAGAAGAAAAACCGGTTGAAAAAAAATCCGCCGTAAAGACAAAACAGGAAGTCAAAACGACGGAAGAAAAAACCAAACCTGAAGTAAAAACCGAAAAAAGCCAACCTACAAAAAGCGAAATGCCCAAAAAGAAAAAAAGCGGGTTGTTTAAAGCAGCCATGGCTACTTTTGCGGTTGCCGCTGCGGTTGCTTTGTCAATTTTCGGTATAACCGAGCTGACTAAGGTTTCGCCTGAAAAAGCCGTTTCGGAAATTACTCAAAACGGAGAAATCAGGTACGGCAAAGTCAACGAGCTTGTTCTTTCATTTGACAAAAACGTTTCGTTTGACAAAGACGGCGACGTAGTGTGGATTCTTGACGGCAGCGAAGTACAAAGGGGAAGCGTTAAAAACGGCGACTCTTTTGTTTTGAAACATGAGCTTGGCAGCGTAGGTCTTCATGACGTGCGAGTGGAAGTATGTGACTACCAGAACCTGACGGCGGAAAAAAGAGTGGAGGTTTTGAAACCTCTGCTCATCGTCAAGGCTTCCGACGCCGTCAAAATTTACGGTCAGAAAAATCCCGTCGTGAAGTATTCCGTTTCGGGATTTGTCGACGGTGACGGAATGGACGCTGTTTCTCAAACGGTAAATCCCGTGTTTGACGCCGACGAAACTTCAGGCGTAGGAGAATACTGTATCAAAAAAGATTTTTCCGACGAAAAATATGACGTGACGGTAGAAGGTGGGAAGCTTACCGTACTTCCAAGACCCGTAGTAGCAAAAGCCGACGCTGTTTCAAAAGTTTATGACGGAACGGCTGACGCAGGCAGCGTAAACCTCCGTGCAGAAGGACTCATCAACGGTGACGTTGTAACGTTGACTTACGCTACTGCTTCGTTTGCCGACAAAAACGTAGGGCAAAAAAAGCAGATAACTTTTTCCCAACTTAAACTCACGGGCGAGGCGGCAAAAAACTATTCTCTTTTAAACAACGTAAAAGCCGAAGGGGAAATTGTTCCCAAAACCATACGTCTTAAAGACGTTAAAGTTAACGACAAAGTTTGCGACGGCAACACAAACGTAACTTTCAGCTCTCTAGGGATTTTTGACGGTATTGAAGAAAACGACGACGTTCAGATTGCCGACATTAAAGCACATTTCGAGGACGAAAATGTCGGAACAAACAAAAACGTAATCGTTGACAGTTGCCTGTTAAAAGGTAAGGACGCACAAAATTATCGTTTGTCAATGCCTGACGGGTTGGTTGCCAACATTAATTAAGAGCCGATTTTCGGCTCGTTTTTTTTGTGAAAAATAGCAATTTGCAAAAATTTGTTTTTTTTGTTATAATATCCTTCAGTAACAAAAAAGGAGGTCTGTTATGTCCAAAAATCCCTATTCGAAGTTGACCCCTTATATCGAAAATCTTTCTAAAAAATGTCTCGACTGCTATCAGATCGCTCCCGAAAATTACGTTAAATACGACGTTAAAAGAGGACTAAGAGACGTTGACGGAAAAGGCGTCCTCGCAGGACTTACGAATATTTCCGAAATTAAATCTTTCGAAATATTTGACGGTAAACCTCGTCCGTGTCAGGGCGAACTTTGTTACCGCGGCATCGACGTAAAAAAAATAGTCAAAGGTTTTGTTTCGGAAAACCGCTTTGGTTTTGAAGCGGTGTGCTATTTGCTTTTGTTCGGCGACCTTCCTAACAAAAAGGAACTTGATGATTTTTGCAAACAGCTTGGCAGCTTCCGCGACTTGCCTCACAATTTTGTGGAAGACGTTATTTTGAAAGCTCCGCCTGCCGATATGATGAATACTCTTGCCAGATGCGTTTTGACAATGTATTCATACGATGACAACCCTGACGATACTTCAATCGCAAACGTTGTCAGACAATGTATGTCGCTTATTGCGACTTTTCCGCTGTTTTCTGTTTACGGCTATCATGCCTACTGCTACGACAGGGGAAACAGCAGCTTGTACATACACGCTCCGCAACCGCATCTTTCTACCGCGGAAAATATTTTGTATCTTCTTCGTCCCGACAAAAAATATACCGACCTTGAAGCGCACATTCTCGACATAGCTCTCGTACTTCACGCAGAACACGGCGGCGGCAACAACTCGACTTTTACTACCCACGTAGTAAGTTCGTCGGGCACCGACACGTATTCCGCTATCGCGGCGGCATTGGGTTCGCTCAAAGGACCTAAGCACGGCGGTGCTAACATCAAAGTCGTGCAGATGTTTAACGACATGAAGGAAAACATCGACAACTGGGAAGATGAAAAGCAAGTCGCCGATTATCTCAGAAAATTGCTTAAAAAAGAGGCGTTTGACAAAAAGGGACTTATTTACGGTATGGGACACGCCGTATATTCTCTCTCTGACCCGAGGGCTGACATTTTCAGAAGCTTCGTTCAGAAACTGTCCGAAGCAAAAGGCAGGATGAAAGAGTTCGGTCTCTATTCGCTTGTTGAAAAACTCGCGCCTAAAATCATTGCCGACGAAAGACGCATTTACAAAGGCGTCAGCTGCAACGTCGACTTTTACAGCGGCTTTGTTTACAGCATGCTGGATTTGCCGCCTGAGCTTTACACTCCGCTTTTCGCAACTGCAAGAATCGCCGGCTGGTCGGCTCACCGCCTCGAAGAACTTATCAACGGCGGAAAAATCATTCGTCCTGCTTACGAAAGCATTTGTCCGAGAAGAGAGTACATACCTCTTGACCAAAGAAAGTAAATTAAAAAGCGTTGCTTATGCAACGCTTTTGTTTTTTATTTTGTGCCGAACAGCCTGTTGCCCGCATCTCCCATTCCCGGAAGAATGTAACCGTTTTCGTTAAGGCATCTGTCTATGTGCGCGATGTATATCTGCACGTCAGGGTGTTCCTTTTCGACTTTCTCGACACCGACAGGCGCGCCGAGTATCGACATGAGTTTAATTTTTTTGCATCCTTTTTCCTTCAAAATGCTTATCGCCTCGCAGGCAGAACCGCCTGTGGCAAGCATCGGGTCAAGAAGTATGCAGGTTTTTTCGGTTATGTTTTCAGGAAGTTTGCAGTAGTATTCCTTAGGTTCCAACGTGTCGTGATCGCGATATAATCCGATATGTCCCACTTTTGCCGTAGGAAGAAGAGCAAGCACTCCGTTAACCATTCCAAGCCCCGCGCGCAGTATCGGCAATACTGCTACCGAGTTGTCTTTTACCAAGCGCTGCTTTACAGGCTCGAGAGGGGTGACGATTTCTTTCTCCACCGTATCGATGTCTTTAAGCGCTTCGTATGCCATAAGCATGGATATCTCTTCAATCAATTCGCGAAATTGTTTAGTGTCGGTATTGACGTCTCTTAGCAACGCTATTTTGTGTTCTATCAGCGGATGATCGCAAATTATTGTTTTCGTTTTCATGTCGTCTCCTTAATTTTATTTCTTATGCGGTGTATATTAGTTATTTTACAATACGCCGAAAAAAATTTCAATACGCAAGCCGATTTTTATGCCATACTTTTAACTGTTTTACATTTTTAAGCCTTTTATGTTACAATCATTGCGTATTTTTAAGGAGTTTTTATGACTGTAAGATTTTTTAACGCTTACGTGCTTACCTTTGACGACAACAACACTGCTTTTAACGGCGAAGTTTGGGTTGAAAACGACAAAATCGTTTATGCGGGGTTGCCTAAAAAAACAAACTTGTCTTTCGACAGGGAGATTGACCTTAACGGCAACATACTTATGCCGGGGTTTAAAAACTGTCATACCCATTCGCCCATGACTCTTTTCAGGAGCTATGCCGACGACTTGCCTCTCGACAAATGGCTTTTTGAAAAAATTTTTCCGCTTGAAGATAAGCTTTGCGGTGAAGACGTTTACTGGGGGACCCTGCTTGCCGTTTTGGAATATCTTTCGGGAGGCACTACTGCCGTTGCGGACATGTATTTTCTTGACGATTGGGTCATTAAAGCAATGGCGGACGGGGGTATGCGCTGCGTTTTCGTAAAAGGAATGAGCGACCTCGGCAAAAACACTCAAAAGGTGCTTGACGAATGCGAAAGTATGTTCAACAAGCATAACGGAAAAAATCCGCTCATAAAATACGCACTCGGAGTGCATGCGGAATACACCGTGTCTCGTGATTTACTTGACGGGGCTGCGGCTTTGTCCAAAAAATATTGTGCTCCTGTTTCTATTCACCTTTCCGAAAGCAAAAAGGAAGTGGCGGACTGCAAGGAAAAATACGGGCGCACTCCTCCTTTTGAAATAGCAAGTCACGGCGTGTTTGACAACGGCGGAATGGCATATCATTGCGTTCACATAGACGAAAAAGACGCGGAACTTCTGAAAAGCAAAAACGTGTCGGTAGTCATCAACCCCGCAAGCAACCTTAAACTTGCAAACGGCATTGCTCCTTTGCAAATGATGATTGACAAGGGCATTAACGTTGCGATAGGTACCGACGGGGCGGCAAGCAACAACGCGCTTGATATGTTCAGGGAAATGTATCTTGCGTCTGTTTTGCAAAAAGCGGCAACAGGAAAACCTGAGGCGTTACCTGCCGAAACCATACTGAAAATGGCGGTTAAAAACGGCGCGTATGCAATGGGGTTTGACGATTGCGACTGTATCGCAGAGGGAAAGCATGCTGACCTTATTGCGGTAGATATCAAAAAACCAAACATGCAGCCTATTGCAAACCTTCAAAAAAGCCTTGTTTTTTCAGCAGGCAAAAGCAACGTTTTCCTGACTATGATAGGGGGAAAAATACTTTATGAAAACGGAAAGTTTTTCATGGGTATCGATGAGAACACCGTTTACGCAAAATGCAACGAAATCGTAAGGCGCATCGTAAATGAGTAATAAGTTTTGCAAAATGTGTCCGCGCGGCTGCCGCATTGACAGAACTTTGGACAAAGGGTTTTGCGGGGCCGGCGACAAAATAAAAGCGGCAAAGGCAATGCTGCACATGTGGGAAGAACCTTATATTTCCGGCACAAATGGTAGCGGAACAATTTTCTTTTCACACTGCAACCTCAAATGCGTGTTTTGTCAAAATTATGAAATTTCCCATCTCGGAAAAGGCATTGAAATTTCTTCCGACAACCTTTATGACATTATGAAGGGGCTGGAACAAAAGGGAGCGCACAACATAAATCTGGTGACGCCTACTCATTTTTGGGATTACATTTTGCCTGCTTTGGAAAAATTTAAAAAGACAAGCGACCTGCCCGTTGTTTGCAACACGGGGGGATATGAAGCCGTTGAAACTCTTAAAAAAGCCGAAGGGCTTGTCGATGTGTATTTGCCCGACATAAAGTACTTTGACGAAAGAATTTCAATGAAATATTCTGCTGCGGAAAATTATTTTTCAATTGCATCGGCAGCTCTTTTTGAGATGAAACGCCAGCAGCCAAACGATGTTTTTTTTGACGGATTGCTTAAAAAAGGCGTTTCGGTAAGACACTTGGTTTTGCCTACGCTTGTTGACCAAACGGTTAAAATTTTGCGTTTTTTGGCAGAAAATTTCGGGAGTAAAATTTTGCTTTCGCTGATGTCGCAGTATCAGCCTTTTTACAGGGCGGGAGAATTTAAGGAAATAAACAGAAAAATTACTCAAAGAGAATACGACAGAGTGTTGTACGCTGTTGAGGAACTGGGTTTTGAAAACGTACTTGTTCAAAAATTTGATTCCGCGGACGAAAAATACGTGCCGATTTTCGACTTTGAGGGGCTTGATTTTTAGGAGGTATTTTTTGGAAAAACAAAAAGCAACGTTTAAAGACCTGATGATTATGTTTTGGACCTTTTTTAAAATCGGCCTTTTTACTTTTGGCGGCGGTTATGCGATGATTACCATAATCGAAAAGGAAATCGTTCAAAAACACAGGTGGATTGAAGAGGAAACTCTTTCCGACATGATTGCCGTGGCGGAAGCTACCCCGGGACCTATTGCCGTCAACATGGCAACGTTTGTGGGCTATAAAAAAGGACGAATATTGGGCGCGTTTTTTGCTACATTGAGCATCGTATTGCCGTCCTTTATCATTATTATCCTCGTGTCGATATTTTTGTCTTTCGTCAGCGGAAACATTTGGGTTGAAAGCGCTTTCAAGGGTATCCGCGCGGGGGTAGTGGCTCTTGTCATTCATGCGGGAATCAAAATGACCAAGCAGTTTGAAAAAACCGTCGTTACGGTACTCGTTATGCTGTTGGCTTTCGGACTTGCCACCTTTGTCGACGTTGACGTGGTTTGGATTATTTTGGCGGGCGGAGTGTTCGGCGTCGTTTACCAGACTGTTTTGTCAAAAAGAAAGTCGCAGGAACTTGAAAAATCCTCCGACGAAAAAACAGAGGAGGACAAAAAATGATTTTGCTTCAACTGTTTTTGACATTCCTTAAAATAGGACTTTTCACCATAGGCGGCGGTTATGCGATGATTCCTATGATGAGGGACGAAATTGTTTTGAACTACGCATGGATTACCGAGGAGCAATTCGTAAACTTTATCGGCATTGCTGAGTCAACTCCCGGTCCCTTTGCGATAAACATAGCAACCTTTGTCGGTTACAGTCAGTACGGAGTTCTTGGCGCCTTTTGCTCGACTTTCGGCGTGGTATTTCCGTCTTTCTTAATTATTCTCGTAATCGCAAAGCTGTTTGTTAAATTCAGCGAAAACAAAATAGTAAAAAGCGTGTTTTGGGGCTTTAAACCTGTTGTGGCAGGTTTGATTACGTCGGCTGCCTTCACGCTTACGGTATCGGCAATCTTCCCTAACATATCGTTTGAAACGCTTACCTTCGATTTCAGCGGTTTCGAAATTTTCTCCTTTGTCATTTTTGCTATAATTTTTGTATTGTCTATGATAAAATTCAAAGGGAAAAAACTTCATCCGTTTGTTCTTATTTTCGGTTCCGCGGCGCTTGGCGTTGTGTTTTTCGGCGTGGTTCCTCAGTTTTTATGATTAAGGAGTATTTATGGACAAAAAGAAATTTATCATAGGATCTCTTTTGAGATCTGTTCCGTTTTTAATTTTGCTTGTAGTGACTTTGGTCATGAAGTTTTCGGGGTACGCGGCTGACGATTGGTGGGGCTGGTATCTCATGTACCTATTGATTTTTGCGGCTCTCATTTATTTCGGACTGTTTTTCGTGCGCAACGGCAAGGCCTTGGTAATTGAAAGTGTCATGGAAAAAATGAGATTTAATTCGTCAAAAGCCTTTTTGGAAAAATGGGACGCAGAGGGATACGACAAACAAAGCGTTTTGAATTACGTTTATCAAAGCGAGCATGACATGGACACTACCATGGCTTTTCATGAAAACGACGTAACCGTAAAAAGAGTAGTGCGTGACATGAACGGTGACGTTACCGGTGAAACGGAAGAAAAAACCTATGTCTACTCCGACGTAAAATCCTTGGCGGTAGTTGACATAGAGGGGATGGGAAGTGTTCACATTGAATTTGAATTTTCTGACGGACAAAGCACTTTCGCTTATTTTGACGTAGATCTTGCAAAGTTTATGACTGAAAAAACAGGACTTGAACTTAAAAACATTTTGCAGCTGCAAAACCACGCGCGACAGCTCGTCGAAAGCAAAACTAAAAACAAATAAACAAAAAGGGCCGCGGCCGAGACCGCGGACCCTTTTTTTAATGAAAAAGTTTTGGGCTAAATATGTTTGACTTTAGACAAAAATTCTTTAAGGCGAGGGGACTTCGGATTGTCGAAAAATTCGTCAGGCGTGTTTTGTTCTTCCACGACGCCTTCGTCCATAAACATTACGCGAGTGGCTACCCGTTTTGCAAAGGACATTTCGTGAGTGACGACTATCATTGTCATACCCGTTTCGGCAAGTGCCTGCATTACGTTCAAAACTTCGCCTACCATTTCAGGGTCAAGCGCGCTTGTAGGTTCGTCGAAAAGTATTACTTCCGGCTCCATGTTGAGAGCGCGTACTATTGCGACCCTTTGTTTTTGTCCGCCTGAAAGTTTGTTCGGGTACTCGTTTGCTTTTTCCACCAAATCAACCTTCTTTAAAAGTTCCAGCGCGTCCGCCTCCGCTTGTTCCTTTGTTTTAAGCTTAAGCTGAACAGGAGCGAGCGTCATATTTTGCATGACAGTCAAATGGGGGAACAGGTTGAAGTGCTGAAACACCATACCCATTTTTTGCCTTACTTTTGTTATGTCGGTATTTTTATCAGTCAAGTCTACGTCGTTAAAATAGATATGTCCCTTTGTAGGAATTTCCATAAAGTTCAGACATCTCAAAAAGGTGCTTTTTCCGCTTCCCGAAGGACCTACGATAACGATTTTTTCGCCTTTATAGATGTTTTCGTTTATGCCTTTGAGAACATGAAGCTCACCGAAGTTTTTTTCAAGATTTTCGATTTTTAAAATCGGTTTTTTAGCGTTGTCCACGTGCGAGCCTCCTTTCTACTTTTCTTAAAATTAACGTAAGTATTGTTATCAAAAGCAAATAAATAATTGCAGATATTATAAGCGGCACAAATGCGTCAAGCGTTCTCGATTGGATTTTGTATGCTGCGAAAGTTATGTCGAGAATTGCTATGTAACCCATAACCGAAGTTTCCTTTACAAGTGCGATAAATTCATTGCAAAGGGCAGGTAACGAGGTTTTTAATCCTTGAGGCACGATAATTTTTGCCATTGTCTGTTTCGCGTTTAATCCGAGACTCAATCCTGCTTCGAGCTGTCCGTGGTCTACGGCTTCAAGGCCGCCGCGGAATAGTTCTGCAACGTATGCGGCAGAGTTAAGTCCGAAAGTAATGATTGCGACTATAATTCCGTTAGGTATGAAAACGAGTACTACAAAGTACATTATCATAAGCTGCAAAACGACAGGGGTTCCGCGGATAATATATATGTAGGCGTCGCAAATCGCTTTTAAAATTTTTAATCTTCCGAATTTTTTGTTTACGTAAAGTACAAGTGCTATAAGTAATCCCAGTATCAACCCTACGATTATTGCGCCGAGTGACGTGAGTATTGTATTGAAAAAACCTTCGATATAATACTTATACCTATCGTCTTTTATCAGCGTGTCGTAAAGCTGTTCGCCAAGGGTTTTTGCAAGAAACATATTCATTGTTTTTTTCCTCTTTAAACGACATAAACAGGACGGGGCAACCCATCCTGTATTTTAATGCCGACATATTAAACTTGAAATTATTTTGCCGATTTGGCAACCAAAGAAATTGCAGGAACGCTGTCGAGAACAATTGCTTTGATTGTACCTTTTTTGAGGTCTTCGAAAGCAACCGGAGCGTTTTTATATTCTTTCAAAGCTGCGCCGCTGTCTTTAAGTACACCTTCGCGGATTTCTTTGTCTACGAGAAGAGCACCTGTAGTGCCTGTTTGTGCGCCGATTGCAAGACCTTTCAAATCTTCAAGAGATTTGATTTCGGAGTCTTTAGCGCAAACGATATATTGTGTGGAAGTGAAGTAAGTGTCGGAGAAATCCATGGATTGTTTACGTTCGTCAGTAGCGGTAAAACCTGCCGCAATTACGTCCGCCCTCGAGAAAATCGAAGCTGTAAGGGATTCGAAGTTTACGTCGATGATTTCAAGTTTTTTGCCGAGGTTTTTTGCAACCTGACCCATAATAGCAACGTCAACACCTACAATCTGTTCACCGTCGATAAATTCAAACGGAGCAAAACCTGATTCGGTAGCCATGATTATAGAGGAAGAAGCGTTTTCGTCACCTTTGAGGTAAACGGTGAAAGGTGCTTTTGCTTCATCGTTTTCTTCATAAACGTCCTGATAGTAGTCAACCAACTGGTCAATTTTGTTTTTGCCTTGTTCGCCTGCAGTCCAATCAGCGATGACTTTGTTGATTTCAGCCAAAAGATCTGCGTCTTGTCCTTTTTCTACCGCAATGCCGTATGCTTCGACATCTGCGCCTACGATTTGAATTGCTTTGGCTTCAAAAGTGTTTCCGCAGCCGACCAACCCGAATACTGCCGTGAGTGTCATTACGGCAACGAGCATCATTTTCCAAAACTTTTTCATATCTTTGCCTCCTGATTTTGTAAAGAAAAATTGAATGATGAAAATATACATCATTACTTGTTTTTTGGCAAGCATTTTATGCAAAATATTTTTAAAATTTTTGCATATTTTTTTCAAAATCAAATTTTTATGCAAAAAATTCCGCATATTATGCTATTTTATGCATATTGTCTGCGCTTGTGAGCGAAAAAGCTTAAAAAGCGTCAAATTTACCTTGGTTTACAAATATTTTACCAGGTGTTAAAATGAAAAAAAAGGAGCTGATTTTTATGATTAAAACAAATAAAGACAAACTGGTAAAACAATCCGCTTTGGGAGCAATTCATCACCCTACGATGAAAAGTGCGACCAAAATCGCTCACGATTCCTCAATATGGGCAGTGCCTGCCGTCGGAGGTATTTGTTACAACGTTGAAGTGGGGGACAGTGTTTTCGGACTTGCCGGCGACCACATAGAACCCGGTGTTTCAATTAAAAACAATGACGTTACAGAAAACCTTGCTTTGAACTTTTTGTCATGCATAGGAAACGAGGCTACTGTTATCTCGGGTGACGCAAAGGGGGCAAAGGGAATTGTCACGGGAACTCACGGTGGCATAGAACACGTTTTGGTTTACTTTAAAAAGGAAGACATGGAAAACATGGCTCCTTGCGACAAGGTTCTTGTCAAAACTTTGGGTCAGGGACTTAAAATAGAGGGACATGAAAACGTCAAGGTCATGAACATAGATCCGTGGCTTTTGGAAAAACTCGGCATTGAGGAAAGAAACGGCAAACTTTTCTTAAAAGTGGCTGCGGTTGTTCCCGCTCATCTCATGGGAAGCGGAATAGGAAGCGCAAACGCCTACACGGGGGATTACGACATAATGACCATGGACAAAAACGAGCTTAAAGCAAACGGGCTTGAAGATTTGCGTTTCGGCGACGTAGTCGCTCTTCAAGACTGCGACACTACTAACGGCAGATGTTTCAGAAAAGGCGCCGTAACAATCGGCGTCGTAGTTCACAGTGATTGTGTGCTTAGCGGACACGGTCCCGGCGTAACTACTATTTTGACAAGTCAGACTTCTGAAATCGAGTTTGAGTTGGACAAAACCCAAAACATCAAAAAATATTTTTGATTTGTTTTCATTTGGCATTTTTAAAAACGTTTAACAAAAATTTGCCGTTGTGTTATCATTTTTTTAATACTTCGCGTTTGGCATTGGAGATTTTTTATGGGACAGCCATTGATTTTGACTTTTGACTGCGGCACGCAAAGTTTACGGTGTACCCTTATAGACAAAAAAGGAAACATTTTGGGTATAGAAAACTTTCGCTGCAAACCATATCTTTCGGTAAAAAGAGGATACATCGAGCAATATGCCCAAGTGTATCAGGAAGGATTGTGTGAGGTCGCTCAAAAACTCAAAAAAAATTACGGTCATCTTTGGAAAGATATAGTAGCCGTTACGTCCACCTCGGTAAGGGATACTTGCGTTTGCATGGACAAAGACGGAAACGCCGTTCGTCCTGTCATTTCATGGATGGATCAGCGCGAAGCGAAGTTTGACATGAAAAAGAACTTGCCGTGGTATCAGAGATTTTTGTTTAAGCTTGTAGGCATGTCGGAAACGGCGCGCTTGCAGGGAAAACTTACCATGAGCAACTGGATAAGGGAAAACGAACCTGAAAACTGGGACAAAACTTACAAATATATGATGTTCAGCGGATTTATCACTCATTTTATGACGGGAAAATTCGTTGACTCAAAAGCAAACCAAATAGGGCATATTCCTTATCATTACAAAAAACGCAGGTGGAAAACTCCGCGCGACATTCAATACAAAATTTTTAACGTCGAACCCGAAAAACTTTGTGACCTAGTGGAACCCGGCGAAGTACTTGGCTACGTAACCAAAGAATTTGCGGAAAAATCCGGCGTTCCCGAAGGACTTCCCGTCATCGCTACCGGCGCAGACAAAGGATGCGAACTTTTGGGATGCGGCATCGTAGACGAAAACACGGTTTCGTTGAGCTTCGGTACCCAGTCCACAGTTCAGTTTTTGACGGAAAAATATGTTGAACCCGAACATTTTTTGCCTGCTTACACGGCAGTTATGCCGAACAGGTACAATCCCGAAATTCAGATTTACCGCGGCTACTGGATGGTAAGCTGGTTTACTCAGGAATTTGCCAAATACGAAGTGGAAGAAGCCGAAAGAAAAGGAGTGTCGGTAGAAAAACTGCTTGACGATCACCTTAAAGAAATTCCGCCGGGATGCGACGGACTTATGCTTCAGCCTCTTTGGGCTCCGATGCTTAAATCGCCTGAGGGCAGAGGCACGATAATAGGTTTTAACCACGTACATACAAAATGGCACCTTTACAGAGCCATTATTGAGGGAATTAATTACGCTTTGCTTGACGCATTCAAAAAAATTCAGAAAAAAGTCGGCAAAACCGTTAAAAAACTCATTGTGTCAGGCGGAGGAAGCCAAAGTGATTATGTCTGCCAAATGACTGCGGATATGTTCGGTCTGCCGGTGGTGAGGGTTCAGACTTGCGAGACAAGCAGCCTCGGCTCGGCTATCGCTGCTTTTGTTTCCCTCGGCGAATTTAATGACTATACGGATGCAGTCATAAACATGGTTTCATACCGCGACTCCTTTGAACCGAATGCGAAAATCCACAAATATTACGACGAAATTTACAACGGTGTTTACAAAAATCTTTACAAAAAATTGAGGCCGGCTTATCTCAACCTCAAAAACATCGTTTGGGACAAAAGAGAACTGTAACAAAAAACGCTTCTTTCGAAGCGTTTTTTTATGTCGTAAGTATTTTTACCATTTGCGCCAAGTATTGCTTTTTAAAGTCTTCGTTTGTCATTGAGTATTCGCTGTCCGGCGGAAAAGCATACTGACAAAGCAACGGAAACATAAAAGACGATACTATAATCATGTATTTTGACATAAGCTCTGCTTTGTCGCGTACCCCCGTAAGCGAACTTATCTTCTCAAACACAAAGTCAATAAACTTTTTGTCCCAAAAAAGCGGCTGCAAACTTTTTCCGCCGGGGGAGTCAGGTTCGGAATACAGCATGTATTTCAGCGCTCCTGAGTACTCCGTCGCAAAATCGTATATCAAATCCACAAACTGATATATCGCGTCTTCAGTGCTCTCAAAATTTTGCTCTGCCATCAAAACGACTTTTTCCTTCAATTCGTTGATTATCTGCTGCACCGCAAGGGTAATCAACGTGTCCTTATCGCCGAAATGATAGTTTACCGCGGCTATGTTTATATATGCCTTTTTGCATATGTCCTTAATAGTTATGCTTTCGTTTGTTTTTAACATCTCTATTACGGTGTCTATTATCTTTTTTGAAGTTTCTTCAGACTTTTTCATATCTTCCTCATTTTAAAATCCCTTTCAAATTTAATTTGAAATGTTGTTCCTATTGACATTATACCACCTCAAACATAAAATTAAAATAGGAATTTGAAAAAATGTTTTTAAATTTAAAATTAAAATTGAAATTTTAAAATTAAAATTCATTTTTGGCGGGTGTTTAAAATGAAAAAATTTACTGATTTTCTTTTTAAATTTCGTTTAGTCGTCATAATTGCCGTGTTTGCAATAACAGGGCTTTGCGGTTACCTCATGACCAAAGTAAACATAAACTCCGATATTTCGTCTTATTTGCCGGATGACAGTACTGTCGCCGAAACGATGGACTTTTTGGAGGAGTCTTTCGGTTTGCAGGGGGACGCGATTGTGGTGTTTAAGGGCGACCTTAAAGACTTTGACAAAGCAAACGAAATAATGACTGAAATTTTTAACGTAAAAAACGTGACAGAGCAGGGCATGTGGCTGGGGTCGGTTGCTCAGATGAACGGCGGAAGCGATATGCTCAGTTTGCTTTACACTCCTGATTCGGCGCTTGAAGGAAACAGTCAGGCACAGGTCATGAAAAGCGTGCTTATGGAATTGGCTCCGACATTTTTCAGCGGGACGATTGACAAATCCTCAAACGCTTATTCGGGCGAAGGCTATTTCATTGCGTACCTTACCCTTGACTGTCCGTCAAACGACCAAAGGGCTTTTGACGCCATGGACGACATAGCCGCTTTGCTTGACAAACAAAACGTTGAGTATCATTTGGGCGGCACGGCAATGGAAACAAAGGCAATGATGGAAAGCGCGCTGGGCGACATGCCGTCATTTCTTATCGTTGCGGTTATAATCATTTTCATTATACTGTTGCTTACGACTGAATCGTGGATTGACCCGTTTGTCTTTTTGCTGACGATAGGCGTTTCAATCCTCATCAACATGGGAACCAACATTATTTTGCCTAGCGTTTCCAGCGTAACTTTTGCCGCCGCCGCGATTTTGCAGCTTGCGTTGTCCATAGACTACTCGATTTTCCTTACCCATGCTTACAGCAATGAACTTAAAGAAGGCGGAACGGAATTTGAGGCAATGGGACGCGCCCTCAGAAAAACGCTGCTTACCGTTTCGGGAAGCGCGCTTACCACAATCGCCGGTTTCTGCGCTTTGTTCGCTATGAGATTTACTCTCGGTTTTGACCTCGGTATAGTGCTTGCAAAAGGCATTTTGTTAAGTCTGTTTGCCGTATGTCTTTTTCAGCCTTGTCTTATACTTGCGCTCAGGAAAATCTCGGGAAAAACGAAACACAAGTGTCTCAATCTCAAATTCGAAAACATTTACAAAATTCCGCAAAAATTTAAATTTTTGCTTATAGGCGTCGCTGTTGTACTTTTGGTTTCCTCTTTTATAGTTCAGCTTAACGTCGATTATTACTATCTCACTACAGAATATAACGAAAACGCAATCGGTGCGCAGTACGTTTATCAGGAGCTGGGAAGCCGACAGGTTATCGTAGTGCCTGAAGCCGAGAACGAGGAAAAACAACAGCAGTTTGTTGCCGAAATCGAGGGGCTTAAGGACGACAACGGAAATGATCTTGTTCTCGACGCCATAAGCATGCAAAACTTTTTGCAGCCTGTTTACAACTCGGTAAACAACATGATTGACGGTATGGTCCCCGAAGGTATGGAGGGAAGTTTTGACGTCGAAAGTCTTAAAATTCACAACACCGACGACTTGAAAAATATGCCTGCGACACTTGCTTCGGTAAGGGAAATGATTTTTACCGAAATAAACAATCAGATTTCTGACATGGGCTCGTTAATAGCAAGCATCATAGGTAAAGTCGAAACCGTAGATGATATAGACAGAATACTGAATAGTTACGGATTGTTTTTGTCCGCCGAGCAAAAGGCAATGCTTACCGCGGCGAGGGACGCAGTGGTAATGATTGACGAGTCTACTCCTATGGTGAGTCGGATTGCAGGCGTCGTTGACGCAATGAAAGGTCAGTTTGTCAAAGAACACGACGGCAAAAATTACACTTTCTATTATATCTATACGGTAGGTCAGCCTGAAAGCGAGGCAGCTATTTCGACTCTCAACCAAATTCAAAGTATTTACGCAAAATACTTCCCAGGTCAAGAGGTTCTGTCGGCGGGCAGCACGCAAACCGTTATCGATATGGAAAAAATCACCGGCACCGACTTTACCATTATCGCGGCTTTGTCGGCGGCGTTGATTCTCATCATCGTTACAATCGTGTTCCGCTCCTTGCTTAAAGCGTTGCTTGTTACCCTTGCCATCGAAACGGGTATCTTCATCAACCTCGCTATTGACGTAGTGATGGGGGTTTCGATCAACTTTGTAACTTACATCATCATAAGCGCTATTCAGCTTGGGGCTACCGTCGACTACGCTATTCTTATGGCAAACAAGTTCAGGGAAGCAAGGGCAAACGGTATGGACAAAATTGCTTCTCTCAAGTACGCTATGTCGCACAGTGTGTTCTCAATAATTGTCAGCGTAGCTATACTTGCTTCCGCCTGCCTCAGCGTTTACTTCATATCTTCCGATATGATCATAAGGGAAATCACTCTCATGATAGGCAGAGGCTCTATTTTGAGCGGCATACTTGTTATCTTTGTCGTACCTTCAATTTTGCTTGTCATTGACGGAATAGGTTTCAAACGGCATCGCTCGCTTCCTCCTGCAGGCGGTCAGCCGCAGCTTGTTTCCGGTCTTTCCGAAGATTCACAGTCGGAAATATCCAAAATCGAAGCAAATGATTCTGAAATAAACGATAAAATCGACTATTCGGTGAAAGACGACTGCTCTTCCGATTCGGATTCGTCTTCATTTACTCCTTCTCCTTAATTTAAGTCGATTTTGGTTAAACGCCTGCAAAAGCAGGCGTTTTTCTTTTTGGCTTTTTCATTTGTATTTGACAACTGTTTAGCTTTGTTTTACAATTTTAAAATACAATCATAATGGAGGAGTTTATGAAAATCGAAACTATTTGCGTGCAGGGCGGTTATGACCCTAAAAGCGGAGATGCCCGTACTTTGCCGCTTTATCAAAGCACTACTTACTACTACAAAACTCCCGAAGAGTTGGCTCATCTTTTCGACGTGCCTAAAGACGGACACATTTATTCGCGTATCAGCAATCCTACAACCAATGCTTTCGAAGAAAAAATAGCTATGCTCGAAGGGGGCGTCGGCGCTATGGCCACCGCGTCGGGTATGTCCGCTGTTATGGCTGCCGTTATGAACGTGGCGCACAAAGGCGACAACATCATTTCGCTTTCGTCTATTTACGGCGGTACTTTCAATCTTTTCAAAATTACTTTGCCTAAATTCGGCGTAAACACTAAATTTATTACCGACGACATGACTGACGAACAAATCGAAAGTCTTATCGACGAAAATACAAAAGCTATATTTGCCGAAACAATCGCAAATCCTGCGATGATTGTCTGCGACTTCGACAGATATGCAAAAATTTGCAAAAAGCACGGTATCTTGTTCATCGTCGACAATACTTTGGCAACTCCGTGCCTCGTCAGACCTTTCGAACACGGCGCAAACGTCATCGTTCACTCAACTACAAAATATCTTGACGGACACGCTTCCTGCGTCGGAGGTATGATCGTAGACGGAGGAAACTTCAACTTCAGGGGAAATCCTCGTTACCAAGAGTTTTACACTCCTGACGCAAGCTATCACGACGTAATTTACGTTGACGAGGGCGGAAGCGCGGCTTATATTCTTAAAGCGCGCATGCAGTACATGAGGGACATGGGTCTTTCGCCAAGTCCGTTTAACACCTGGTTCACCAATATCGGTACCGAAACTTTGCACCTGCGTATGGAGCGCACAAGTCAAAACGCTTTGGCTCTTGCAAAACTTCTCAAAAGCCACAAAAACGTGGAGTGGGTTTTGTATCCGGGGCTTGAAGACGACAAATTTCACGACATCGCCGTTAAGTACTACAAAGGCGGTTTCGGCGGTATGCTTGTTTTCGGCGTAAAGGGCGGAAGAAGCAATGCCGAAAAATTCATCAAAAATCTCAACCTTATCAAACAGGTTACTCACATTGCCGACGTCAGAAGCTGCGTTTTGCACCCTGCTTCGACTACGCACAGACAGCTTTCCGACGCCGACCTTATCAATGCGGGCATTACCCCTAACATGGTAAGGCTTTCTGTCGGTATCGAAAACATCGACGACCTTTCAAAAGACGTTTCAGACGCTTTGGACAACATTTAAGGAGCAAAAATGCCAATAGTAATTCAAAAAGATTTGCCGGCTTTCGACGTTCTCACCAAGGAAAACATCTTCGTTATGCCAACCAACAGGGCTTTGACGCAGGATATCCGTCCGCTTGAAATTGCCATAGTAAATCTTATGCCTACAAAAATCGAGACCGAAACGCAGCTTTTGCGTCTGCTGGGTAACACGCCGCTTCAGGTAAACATTACCCTTATTAACACCGCAAGTTACAAAAGCAGGCACGTTTCGGAAAACCATATGTCAAAGTTTTACAAAAGCTTCGACGAGGTCAAAAACAACAAGTTCGACGGTATGATCGTTACCGGCGCACCTGTCGAAACTATGAATTTTGAGGACATAGATTACTGGGAAGAGCTTACTCAGATTATGGATTATGCCAAAAAGAACATAACTACCACCATTTACATCTGCTGGGGGGCTCAGGCTGCGTTGTATCATTTTTACGGCATAGATAAAATTCCTCTGCCTAAAAAAATGTTCGGCATTTTTCCTACCGTGGCTTTGCAGCACAACGAACTTTTGACAAAAGGCTTGAGCGACGTGTTTTATATTCCTCATTCGAGGCATACCGCTCTTAACGAAAAAGAACTTTACAAGCATCCCGAACTCGTCGTTCTCGCAAAAAGCGACGAAGCAGGCGCGTCGATAATCAAATCAACCGACAACAGAAACATCTTTATTACGGGACACGTCGAGTATGACAGGGATACCCTTAAAAACGAGTATTTCCGCGACCTTAACAAGGGACTTGAAATCGAATCCCCTAAAAATTATTTCACCGACAACAAGTGCGAAAAGGTCAATATGAGCTGGACCAGCACCGCCAGTATCCTTTTCAGCAACTGGCTCAACTACTACGTTTATCAGATTACGCCTTACGATATCGACGAAATCAACAACGATTAAAATAAACACCGCTTGCGGTGTTTTTTTATTGAAAATTTATATTGACTTTAATCACTTCAAATGTTAATATTCTTAAAACATAATCATCTAGGAGGTTATTATTATGGAACTTAAAGGCAGCAAAACCGAAAAAAACCTTATGACGGCTTTTTCCGGAGAATCGCAGGCAAGAAACAAATATAACTATTACGCTTCTAAAGCTAAAAAAGACGGCTTTGAACAAATTGCCGCTATTTTCAGCGAAACAGCCGACAACGAAAAAGAACACGCTAAACTTTGGTTTAAATACTTCCACGGTATCGGCGATACTTTGGAAAACCTTTTGGACGCTGCGGCAGGCGAAAACTACGAATGGTCCGACATGTACAAACAGTTTGCAATCGAAGCAAGAGAAGAAGGCTTTGTTGAAATTGCCGAACAGTTTGAAGGCGTAGCGGCTATCGAAAAACAACACGAGGAAAGATACCGCGCTTTGGCTAAAAACATCAAGGAAGCAAAAGTTTTTGCTAAAGACGGCGACATCATGTGGATTTGCCGCAACTGCGGACACGTTCACGTAGGCAAAACCGCTCCTGAAACTTGCCCTGTTTGCAAACATCCTCAGGCTTACTTCGAAGAAAGGAAAATCAACTACTGATGGAAAACAAAAACGCCTTGAATTTGTCTCCCGAACAAGTAGCGGAACTCAGAAAAATGGTTGTTCTGGCTAAACGCGTGAGGGCGGTGTTTTTGCTGTGCCTTGTAGTAGGTACGGTTATCAGCATCGTTGCGGCGTTTTTGGGAGAGTCGACCGCCAAGTTTGCTTTGTATATGACAGGTCTCGGGATTTATCTCGTAGCCGTCATTTGTGCGGTGATTTTGTTTTGGAACATAAGGCGTATCAAAGCTTTTTGCCAAAAGGCAGGAATTAAAATGTAATTTTCAATCGACCGGTTTCAGCCGGTCGTTTGATTTGGTGGGATATGAAGGAAACTACTAAAAAAACAAATTATATTTACAAGGGAAAAATCATAAACGTCAGGTGCGACGACATACTTCTCGCTGACGGGAAGGAACGCACGCGCGAGGTGGTGGAACACCGCGGCGGCGTATGCATTGTGCCTGTCGACGAAAACGGAAACATAATTCTCGTACGTCAGTTCAGGTATCCTTTTCAGGAAGAAGTGCTTGAAATTCCCGCAGGAAAACGCGAGGAGGGGGAAGACCCGTTTGAAACGGCAAAACGTGAGCTTTCGGAGGAAACGGGCTGCTCGGCAGGTAAATACGATTATCTCGGCAGCTATCTCGCAACTCCCGGCTACTGCAACGAAAAATTTTACATCTACCTTGCGAGGGAACTGACTTACCACAAGCAGCACCTAGACGAGGGAGAGTTCGTGGACGTAGTCAAAATGCCTTTTGAACAGGCTGTTGACATGATTTACGAAAACCGGCTTAACGACGGCAAATCAGTCATAGGTATTCTCGTTGCCAAAAATCTTTTGAAACTTTAATTTGAGCCCGCTTTGAGCGGGCTTTATTTTTTTTCTTTAAGCGACTTTTTTTTGCAAAAATCGACGTGTTTAAACAGTTAAAATTTTGTGTAAATTGTTGGTAAAAATTGCCGTTTTATTTCAAAACACTCTATGCAACGTGTTTTTTTTGTGATAAAATAAACAATAAAGATTTTTATAAAAGGAGTAATATATGGATTTCAAACAAAGATATCTGTTGTGGTGTGAAAAAGTCGATGACAAAGCCATCAAAGACCAACTTTTGGCTATGAAAGACGACGAAAACAAAATTCAGGACTGCTTCTTCAAAGACCTCGAATTCGGTACCGCCGGACAAAGAGGTATTCTCGGTGCCGGCACTAACTGTCTTAATATTTACACCGTCGGCAAAACTACGCAGGGCTTGGCAGATTATCTTTCGGCTATCGGAGGGAAAAAAGTTTTCATCAGTTATGACAGCCGCATAAATTCGCAGCTTTTCGCAAAAACAGCCGCTTCGGTTTTCGCTCAAAACGGAATAAAAGTGTTTTTGACGCAAGAACTGCAGCCTACTCCTTTCGTGTCCTTCGGTACGCGTGAACTCGGTTGCGACGCAGGCGTCATGATTACCGCAAGCCACAACCCGAGCAAGTTTAACGGCTACAAAGTTTACGGCTCCGACGGCTGCCAGATTACCGACGAGGCGGCTGCCGCCGTTACCGCGGCAATCGACAAAGTAGACGCTTTCGAAGTTAAAAAAGCCGACTTTGACGAAGCTTTGAAAAAAGGCGACATTTCATACGTAGGCAAGGAAGTTTACGACAGCTTTTTCGCACGCGTCAAAAAACAGCATTTAAACGACTGCACCGACATAAAAGTAGTGTACAGCCCTTTGAACGGAACTGGCTGGAAATTCGTGCCTGAAATTTTGAAGGAAATCGGGGTGAAAAACTTGGTCATTGTGGACGAACAGTATTGCCCTGACGGAAACTTCCCGACTTGCCCTTACCCTAACCCTGAAAAGAAAGAGGCTCTTTCGCTTGGGTTGGAATATGCTAAAAAACACGATGCCGATTTGTTTATCGCGACAGACCCTGACGCCGACAGAGTGGGCGTCGCGGTCAGACACAACGGAAATTATCAGATACTTACCGGAAACGAAATGGGACTTTGCCTCATGAGTTACGTTTTGGAATGCAGAAAAAACAACGGTACGCTTCCTGAACACCCTGTTACCGTAAAAACAATCGTTACCACAAACCTTGCCACCAAAATTGCCGAAAAATATGGCGCCGAAATGAGGAACGTCCTTACCGGCTTCAAATACATAGGCGACCAGATGAACAGGCTTGCGGCAGAGGGAAGAATTGACGACTTCGTTTTGGGCTTTGAGGAAAGCTGCGGTTACCTTGTGGGCGACCACGCGAGAGACAAGGACGCGGTGGTTGCAAGCATGATTCTCGTAGAGTGCGCTGACATGCTCAAACGCCAAGGCAAAACGCTTGTGGACAAACTCAACGAAATTTACGCCGAGTTCGGAAGATATTCGCACAAACTTGTTTCCAAAGAGTTTGCGGGTGCGAGCGGCGCCGCTAAAATGAAGGAACTGTTGACTTCTTTCAGAAATTCGAGTTTCGACGAGGTGGGGGGCAAAAAGGTTTTGGAAAAAATCGACCTTCTCGGCAAAAACGTTTTGGGACTTCCTAGCTCAAACGTAATTATGCTCAACCTTTCGGACAACGCTCAGCTTATCGTAAGGCCTAGCGGTACCGAACCTCTCATCAAGTTTTACATGACTGCGGCGGAAAGCGATGACAAAAACGCCGTTACTTTTGAAAAAATGACACAGTTTATCGATAAAATTTTCGCGTGAACGGGGGATCAAAATGAAAAAAGTTTTGACATTTGATTTTAACAACATGATGGCGGACGCAATAGGAAAACACGGTTTTTCCGACGGCGATATCGACGCAATAAAACAAAAGGCGGCTGACGCCCACAAAAAAGTCATGTCCGAAGCGGGACAAGGCTGGCAGGGCTGGATGAATTTGCCTTACAACCAAAACGAAATTGCCGACGACATCATCGAGTGCGCAAAGGGTGTGCGTGAAAAATTCGACGCTTTTGTCGTACTCGGAATAGGCGGCTCGGCGCTTGGTCCTTCGGCGGTATTCAACGCGTTGAAACATTTGCGTTACAACGATTTGCCTAAGGAGAAACGAGGCGGCCCTAAGTTTTACGTAGAGGATAACGTGGATCCTGAAAGGATGGCTTCGCTTTTTGACGTAATCGACGCGGAAAAAACCATGTTCAACGTAATCACCAAAAGCGGCGCGACAAGCGAAACGATGAGCCAGTTTTTGATTATCTACGACCTTTTGAAACAAAAACTCGGAGATAAAGCTGCAAGTCATATTATCGCAACCACCGACGAGAAAAAAGGCAACCTCATCAAAATAGCAAAGACGGAAGGTTTCAAAACATATTTCATTCCTGACGGAGTAGGCGGAAGGTTCAGCGAGCTTTGTCCTGTCGGACTTTTGCCTGCCGCGGTTTTGGGCATTGACATAAAAGCAATGCTTGAAGGAGCAAAAGACATGGACGAATTGTGCAAATCAGACGATTTGTCGCAAAACCCTGCGCTTATGTCGGCGGCACTGCAATTTATGTCTATGGAAAGAGGCAAAAACATTTCGGTAATGATGCCTTACGCAGACAGTCTCAGGCTTATTTCCGACTGGTATTGCCAGCTTTGGGCGGAAAGCCTCGGCAAAAATGTCGACAACGACGGCAACCAAGTGTTTGTTGGTCAAACCCCGGTAAAAGCGCTGGGAGTTACCGACCAGCACAGTCAGGTGCAGCTTTACACCGAAGGTCCTTTTGACAAAGTGGTGACCTTAATCGGTGTGGAAAACTTCAGGAGCGAAGTGAAAATTCCTTACGGTTTCGACGAGCTTCCTGACGTGAATTTCCTTTGCGGCAGCACAATGAACAAACTCATCAACACCGAGCTTGACGCTACCGAATACGCTCTCATGAAAGCGGGACGTCCTAACTATCGCATTTCTATTTCAAAAGTGGACGAATACTCACTCGGTCAGCTGCTTTACTGCTTTATGCTGCAGACGGCTTACTGCGGAGCTATGCTCAACATCAACACTTACAACCAGCCCGGCGTAGAGGAAGGCAAAAATGCCACTTACGCAATGTTCGGCAAAAAAGGCTACGAAGCAAAAAAAGCGGAACTCGATTCCGCGCCCGCTAAAAACCAAAAATACGTCATCTGAGGGATTTTATGAAAAAAGGCAGCGGTGTTTTGCTTCATCTCTCTTCTTTACCGGGGTACGGCATAGGCGGTTTCGGAAAACATGCTTTTAAGTTTTGCGATTTGCTTAAACGCGCCGGGTTTACGTACTGGCAGATTTTGCCGCTCAACCCTACGTCGCCCGGTTGCGGAAACTCTCCGTATTCTTCAATTTCGCTTTTTGCGGGAAATCCGTATTTTCTCGATTTGGATTTTTTCGTGCAAAACGGAATGCTTGACCAAAGCGATTTGAACATTCAAAACGGCGAGTTTGTAAACTATGACGAAGTCGATAGTCACAGAAAAAGCGTTTTGAAAAAGGCTTTTTCGCGTTGCGACGAAAAGACTTTGAAAAAAATCAGGCAGTTTGCAAAAAACAATCCTTACATAAAAAAATACGCCTTGTTTCAGGCGGCAAAAGACAAGTTTAACTCGCCATGGTACGAGTGGCCTGAAAAACTTGCAAATTTTGACGAAAACGAGGTCAAAAATTTCGAAAAAGAAAATTCGGCTCAAATAACACTTTATCTTTTTGAGCAGTATTTCTTTTTCAAACAGGCGGCAGAACTAAAAAAATACGCAAAATCAAAGGGAATTCGGATAATAGGCGATTTTCCCGTTTACGCTTCCTTTGACAGCGCGGACGTGTGGGCTGACAGAAATTTGTTTGACGTCAAAGGTTTTAAGCCTAAAAACGTCGCGGGAGTGCCTCCCGATTACTTCTCCCAAGAGGGGCAGCTTTGGGGAAATCCCGTGTTCGACATTGCGGAACACAAAAAAAACGGCTACGACTGGATGAAAGAACGTTTCCGCTATGCCCTCAAAACATGCGACGTTTTGCGCGTCGATCATTTCAGAGGTTATCACGAATTTTGGGCTGTACCTTACGGCGAAAAAACAGCCAAAAACGGAAAGTGGAAAAGAGGCTTCGGCAAAAAAATGTTTGACGCCGTGCTTGAAAGCACAGACGCGCAGATTATCGCGGAGGACCTCGGTATAATTACCAATGAGGTAACCTCCCTCAAAGACAAGCTGGGCTTTCCCGGTATGAACATTTTGCAGTTTGCTTTCGACAGTTTTGACTGCAAGTATTTGACTAAAAATCACGCCAAAAACAGCGTCAGCTACATCGGTACTCACGACAACGACACCCTTGTCGGATGGCTGGAAAAACTCACTCCTTGCCAAAAACACAACGTAGAGGAAATAGTGGGGTACGACGGCGATTACAAAATATTTTTCGACGAGCTTTTCAAAAGCAAAAGCGATGTCGTGATACTTTGCATGCAGGATATTTTGGGTTTAAACTCCCTTTATCGTATGAACACGCCGTCGGTGCCTTTCGGCAACTGGGCGTACGAAATGAAAGAAAACGAGTTTGACGACGAAAAAATCAATTTTTTTGCTCAATTAAACAAAAAATACGGAAGGTGAAAAAATGGACAACAATTTCCCTCTTTACCTGTTTCATCAGGGCACCAATTATCAGGCTTACAAATATTTCGGCTGCCACAGGGTAGAACAGTCGGATGACTGGGTGTTCAGAGTTTACGCTCCGCACGCCAAATCCGTTTCGGTAGTGGGTGACTTCAACGGCTGGAACGTTTCCGCCTCGCCTATGAAAAAATTGGCGGGCGGTACCTGGGAAGTTGTCATAAGCGGCGTCAAGCTTTTTGACGCTTACAAGTTTTGCATCACCAAACCCGACGGGAACAACGTCCTTAAAGCAGACCCGTACGCTTTCCACAGCGAAACAAACGGCGCTACCGCAAGCAAGGTGTATTCACTCGACGGCTACGACTGGCAGGACGGAGATTACCTCAAAAAGAAACGCAAAACTTCGGTTTACGAAAAACCTATCAACATTTACGAAGTGCATTTGGGCTCGTGGAGAAGGCATGCCGACGGCAACGTGTTTAGTTACACCGACCTTGCCGACCAGCTTGTGGATTACGTGTGCGATATGGGATATACCCACATCGAACTCATGCCTATTGCGGAATTTCCTTTTGACGGCTCGTGGGGCTATCAGGTAACGGGGTATTACTCCATTACTTCGCGTTTCGGCACACCGCACGACTTCATGTACTTTGTGGACAAGTGCCACCAAAAGGGCATCGGCGTAATTGTCGACTGGGTGCCTGCGCATTTTCCTCGCGACGAGCACGGTCTCGCTTCATTTGACGGCACAAAACTTTACGAACACGACACTTTGGAGCATAAATCGTGGGGGACGCTAACTTTCGACTATTCCAAAAACGAAGTCAAGTCATTCCTCATTTCAAACGCGATGTTTATGCACGACATATATCACGTTGACGGTCTCAGGGTGGACGCCGTGGCTTCTATGCTTTACCTCGACTACGACAGGCGCGACGGGGAGTGGAAACCTAACAAATACGGCGACAACAAAAACCTCGAAGCGATTGAGTTTTTGCAGCAGACAAACGAGGCGATTTTCAAGTATTACCCTAACACCATGATGATTGCCGAAGAATCTACCGCTTTTCCGCTTGTTTCAAAACCTGTGGACGTTGGGGGCTTGGGCTTCAACTTCAAATGGAATATGGGCTGGATGAACGATACTTTCGACTACTTCCGCTCTGACCCGTTTTTCAGAAAAGGCTGCCACAACAAACTTACTTTCTCCTTCTTCTACGCCTTTTCGGAAAACTTTATTTTGCCTGTTTCCCACGACGAAGTGGTGCACGGCAAAAAAAGCCTCATCGAAAAAATGCCGGGTGACTACAAACAAAAATTTGCTAACCTCAGGCTGTTTTTCGCTTATATGACGGCGCACCCCGGTAAAAAACTCGTGTTTATGGGTACGGAATTCGCTCAGTTCAGAGAATGGAATTTCGCAGACAGCCTTGAATGGTTTATGCTTGACTACCCTAAACACAGAGATACTCAGTATTTTGTTAAAACACTCAACGAATTTTATAAAAAGAACAAGGCTCTCCACCAAATTGACTTTTCATGGGAAGGCTTTGAGTGGATTGCCGCCGACGACAACATTCAAAACGTAATAGCCTTTAAGCGTATCGACAAAAAGGGCAAGGAACTTATTTGCGTGTTTAACCTCGGCGACAAGGAAAGAGTCGATTACAAAATAGGCGTGGACGAAGGCAAATACCGCCTTGTGTTTAATACCGACGACGTCAAGTTCGGCGGCGAGGGAAGGAAACACAAAAAAACTGTGTCTGCCAAAAAAGTTCCTATGCACGGCAAAGATTTCAGCATAAGCTTGATTTTGCCGCCGCTTACCGCTTTGTTTTTGCAAAAAACTACTAAAAGGGAGGAGAATAATTGATGCTTACCAAAAAAGAATGTGTAGCGATGCTTCTGGCAGGCGGCCAAGGCAGCAGACTTTACGCCTTGACCAATCAGGTCGCTAAACCTGCCGTTGAATTCGGCGCTAAAAACAGAATTATCGATTTTCCGCTTTCGAACTGTACCAATAGCGGTATCGATACCGTGGGCGTGCTGACTCAGTATCAGCCCCTCGTTCTTAACGAATATATCGGCAACGGCTCGCCGTGGGACCTCGACAGAACTTTCGGCGGCGTACATATTCTCCCTCCTTATCAGGGAAAAAAGAAATCCGACTGGTACAAGGGTACGGCAAACGCAATTTACCAAAACCTTGGCTTTATCGACAGGTATCAGCCTGAATACGTCCTCATCCTTTCGGGTGACCATATTTACAAAATGGATTACGACGAAATGCTTAAACAGCACAAGGAAAATCAGGCGGACTGTACAATCGCGGTACTTACCGTTCCTATGGAGGAAGCAAGCCGTTTCGGTATCATGAGCCTTGACGAAAACGGACGCATAACCGAATTTGCCGAAAAGCCTAAACAGCCGAAAAGCGATCAGGCGTCAATGGGTATTTACATTTTCAGCTACGACGTTTTGAAAAAGTATCTCATTGACGACGAAAACAATCCTAAGTCAAGCAACGACTTCGGAAAAGACATCATTCCGAAAATGCTTGAGGACGGCAAAAAAATGTTCGGCTACCGTTTCAAAGGTTATTGGAAGGACGTCGGTACCATCAAAAGCCTTTGGGAAGCAAACATGGACTTGTTGGGTGACAAACCTAATTTTGACATCT
This sequence comes from uncultured Clostridia bacterium, assembly GCA_944336125.1. GTDB lineage: Bacteria > Bacillota > Clostridia > Christensenellales > CAG-314 > Heteroclostridium. The sequence continues at coordinate 99,047 of CALVLA010000003.1, forward strand.
TTGACTCAAAACGCAAAATTTACGCCAGAAACGTAGGGGATCCTCCGCAGTTTATCGGAAGTGACGCTTGCATTCAAAACTCCATCATCGGCAGCGGCGTTGAAGTTTACGGAACGGTAATCAATTCGGTAATTTCAAACAGCGTTGTCATCGAGGAAGGCGCGATTGTACGCGACAGCGTGATTTTCACCAACTCCGTAATTAAAAAGAACGCTATTGTAGAGTTCTCGATTATTGACGAATTTACCGAAGTCGGTGAGGGCGCGGTAGTGGGAGCAGGCAACAAAAAACAAGACAACGACATTACCGTAATCGCCAGAAACGAAAAAATCCCTGCGAAAAGCGTTATCGAAGCAGGTACTATGTATGATACTTTAAGCGGAGGTGCAAAATGAAAGCTGTCGGGCTTATCCTCTCCAACATTCACGATAAAAATATCCCCGAACTGACAAGCATTCGTTCAATTGGTTCGGTGCCTTTCGGCGGAAGATATCGCCTTATCGACTTTGCCTTGTCAAATATGGTAAACTCCGGCATCACAAGCGTCGGAATTATTACCAAAAGCAACTATCAGTCTCTTATGGACCACGTGGGTTCAGGCAAAGAGTGGGACCTCGTCAGAAAAAACGGCGGTTTGTTTATGCTTCCGCCTTTCTCGGACAATCAGGACGAAGTTTATGAAACGCGTTTGCAGGCACTCAACAACGTCATGAATTTCCTTTACAGGACGCCTCACGAACTTGTCGTATTGTCTGACTCGGACATGGTGCTTAACATCGACATAGACAAAGTCATCGATTACCACATTGAAAAAAATGCAGACGTAACCTGCGTTTACAATGAAATGGTGCTTGACGGCGACGAAGGCCGACTTGTGTCGGTAATCAAAACAAACGTAGACGGCAAAGTCGTTGACATCAAAACGGCAAAACCGGAAAAAGCGGTAAAAGCAAAAAGCGTCATAAACATTTGGGTTTTCAACAGGATGCTTTTGATTAACCTCATCAAGGAAACTCTTTCCCGCGAAAGCAGGGCGGATTTCGACCTCGACCTCATCGGCAAAAACCTCAACAAAATAAACGTTGTGGGATACGCTTTCGAAGGCTATTTTGCTTGGATTACTTCGCTTTCAAAATACTTCAAACACAACATGGATTTGCTTGACAAAAAAGTCAGGGACAATCTTTTCAACCAAAAATACATGGCGGTTTACACAAAAGTCAAAGACTCGCCTCCTACAAGCTACCGCGCAAACGCTCAGGTCAAAAACTCCTTTGTTGCCGACGGCTGCGTTATCGACGGCTATGTTGAAAACAGCATTATTTTCAGGGGCGTAACGGTTGGCCGCGGCTGTGTAATCAAAAACAGCATTCTCATGCAGGACAGCATAGTTCTCGACAACGCTCAGCTTAACTGCGTTATCGCCGACAAAAACGTCGTAATTAAAAGCGGCAGAAATTTGTCGGGCTGCGAAAACATGCCGTTCTATATCGGTAAAAATTCTATTGTTTGACGAGGTGTTATTATGGCAAGAAAAATCAACAATACAAAGGTTTCGGCTCCTGAAAAGGTCGAAGCCGCAAAAAAATGCGACAAGGCAGTTGATGCCGAAATAAAGCCTGACAGACAACTTAAACTCCTTTTTGTCGCAAGCGAATGTCAGCCTTTCGTTGCTACCGGCGGTTTGGGTGACGTTATGGGCTCGCTGCCGCATACTATAAAAAAGGTTTGCGACAACTGCGACGTAAGAGTTATGCTTCCGCTTTACGGCGACATAAAGCAGGAATACAGGGAACAAATGACCTTTTTGGGTTACACCAACGTGGAACTCGCTTGGCGTAACCAGTACTGCGGCGTTTTCGAACTTGTTAAAGACGGCGTTACATACTACTTCCTTGACAATGAGTACTACTTCAAGCGCGAAGGTCAGTACGGCTACTTTGACGACGGTGAAAGATATGCTTTCTTTTCAAAAGCAATTCTCTCGGTTTTGCCGCTCATAGGCTTTATTCCTACAATCATTCACGCAAACGACTGGCAGACGGCTCTCGTTCCCGTTTATCTCAAAACGATTTTCCACGACGAGTATTACAGAAACATCCGTACTGTATTTACCATTCACAACATCGCTTATCAGGGTAAATACGACCCGGCTATTTTGGGCGACGTTTTCGGCCTCGGCGAACAAAGCAGAAGCATTTTGTGCTATGACGGAATAATTAACCTTATGAAGGGCGCAATCGTGTGCTGTGACGTTTTGTCTACCGTAAGTCCTACTTACGCGGAAGAAATCAAAACTCCCGAATATTCGTACGGGCTTCACTACATAATCAAACAAAACGCCTACAAGCTCAAAGGCGTAATCAACGGTATCGATACCAAATTTTACGATCCTTCCTCCGATGAGTCTATTTTTGTTAAATATGACAAAAATTCCGTCGAAGGCAAAATCCAAAACAAAATTCAGCTGCAGCAAATGCTCAGCCTCCCTGTCGACAGAAACATTCCTGTCGTTTCAATCATTACTCGTCTCGTCGATCACAAGGGTATCGACCTGATTATTCAATCGATTGACGAATTGATGAAAAATCATTTACAATTAATCATTCTCGGCAAGGGCGATTTGCGCTACGAAGAAATTCTCAAAAATTTCGAAAGCCGTTATCCTAACAAAATCAGGGCTATCATCGCTTTCAATCAGGACCTTTCGAGGAAAATTTATGCCGCTTCGGACATCTATCTCATGCCTTCCAAATCCGAACCTTGCGGGCTTGCGCAAATGATTGCAAGCCGTTACGGCGCTATTCCTATTACAAGGGAAACAGGCGGCCTCAACGACAGCATCGTGGACTTCGGTACGGGACACGGAAACGGCTGGACTTTTAAAAATTACAGCGCGCGTGACTTTATTTACGTTGTGAGAAATGCCGTCGAAGTTTTCCACAACCACAAGGAAGCTTGGAACGATTTGAGAAACATCGTTTTTTCTGTCGATTTCTCCTGGGAAAAATCCGCCGGCGAATATTTGAAAATTTATCATTCTTTAATGTAATTTAGTGTATCAAGAGGTATTATGGCTGCGACGAAAGACAACTTGACTATTCAGGAACAAATTAACGACAAACTCAAAAGGTATTTTAACATTACCTTAAACGAAGCTACAAAAAATCAGCTTTATTACGCAAGTGCTTCGGTTGTGAGAGATTTTCTCCTCACTAAGCGCAACGAGTTTTCTCACAGGCGCCATCTTAAAAAGGGCAAGCGCGTTTACTACCTTTGCATGGAGTTTTTGCTTGGGCAGTCTCTCAAAACCAACCTTTTCAATTTGCAGTTGACTGACTCCTTCAGAGAGGCGCTCGCTCCTTACGTGAAACTGGAAGAATTGTTTGACCTCGAACCCGACGCAGGTCTCGGCAACGGCGGTCTCGGCAGGCTCGCAGCTTGCTTTATGGATTCGCTTGCCGCTTTGAGTTATCCTGCCATGGGGTACTCCATCCGTTACGAATACGGTTTGTTTAAACAAAAAATTATCGACGGCTGGCAGACGGAATTTCCCGACAACTGGCTCCCAGGCGGCGACGTCTGGATGGTTCAGCGCCAGGACGGTGCCGTTCGTGTGAAAATGGGGGGCTCCGTTTCGTACGACATGGTAGACGGAAAATTTGTTCCTATTTACAAGGACTGCGACGAAATTATCGCTATGCCTTATGAAATGATTATTTCGGGCTACGGCGACGGGGCAAGTATTTTGAGGCTTTGGAGCGCAAAAAGCAGCCGCTCTTTCGACATGAAGTCTTTCGGCTCGGGCGACTATGCCAGAGTTATGCAGATGCAGAGCGAGGCGGAGCTTATTTCAAAAGTTCTTTACCCTGCCGACAACCACTCGGAAGGAAAAACCCTGCGTCTCAAACAGCAATACTTTTTGGTGTCCGCTTCAATTCAAAACATAATCAACGACCACATGCGCCGTTGGAAAGACATAAGAAAACTGCCTGACATGGCGGCAATCCACATCAACGACACTCACCCTGCTTTGTGTATTCCTGAGCTTATGCGTATCCTCATGGACGAACACGGTCTCGGTTGGGACGAAGCTTTTGACATCGTGACAAAAACCGTTGCTTACACTAACCACACCGTTATGGCGGAAGCTTTGGAAGAATGGGATCAGTCACGTGTGAAAATGCTTTTGCCGCGTATTTACGACATTATTCTGGAACTTGACAGGCGTCACAACGAACACCTTCGTCAGCGTTTCGGCAACGACGAAGGTAAAATTAAAAGCTGCGCGATTTTGTACTACAACAAAGTGCGTATGGCAAATCTTTCCATCGTAGGTTCGCATAACGTCAACGGCGTTTCGGCTTTGCACACCGAAATTATCAAAAATACGGTGTTTAAAGATTTTTATCTCGACACGCCTGAAAAATTCATCAACGTTACAAACGGCATAGCTTACAGAAGATGGCTTTGTCAGTCAAATACACGTCTTTCGGCACTTTTGAAAGACATAATAGGCGACAAGTTTTATAAATCGGCTGACGAACTTAAAAAGCTTGAAAAGTTCGTAAACGACAAAACGGTACTTGAAAAACTTTCAGACATCAAACTTGCCAACAAAATCGATTTTGCCGATTTCGTTTACAAGAGAAACGGCATTGTCATAGATCCGAACACTCGTTTTGACGTTCAGGCAAAACGTATTCACGAATACAAACGTCAGCTTTTGAACGCGCTCAAAATTATCGCGATAATGAACAAACTCAGGGATAACCCTGACGCCGACATTACTCCTCAAACATTCATTTTCGCGGGAAAAGCTGCTCCGGGTTATTACGTGGCAAAACAGCTTATTCAGCTTATCTGCGCTTTGAGCCGCGAGATAGACCAAAATCCGCGTCTGAAAGAAAAAATCAACGTAGTTTTCCTTGAAGACTACTGCGTTACGGTTGCGGAAAAAATGATGCCTGCAAGCGAAGTCAGCCAGCAAATTTCAATGGCGGGTAAAGAAGCAAGCGGCACGGGCAACATGAAGTTTATGATTAACGGCGCGTTGACTATTGGTACTCTTGACGGAGCTAACGTCGAAATGGCAGAGGCTGTGGGCGACGACAACATTTTCATTTTCGGCCTTAAAGCAGACGAGGTTGAAAACCTTTGGAAGAGCGGATATAACTCAACTCATTATTACAATCACAACGACGTTTTGAGAGGGGTTATCGAAAGGCTCAACGGCAATATCGGCGGTCAGAACTTCTCGCATATCGCGCAGTATCTCATGACTCGTTCGCCTATCGCCGACCCTTACATGTGTCTTGCGGATTTTGACAGCTATATGAATATTCACGGCAAAATGGACAGCGTTTACCGCAACAAGCTTGACTGGAACGCCAAATCGCTTGTCAACATTGCAAGAGCAGGAAGATTTTCCGCAGACCGAAGCATTGAAGAATACGCTAAAAACATCTGGCATCTCAAAAAAATCTGATATAGAGTGATTTATGGTTTACTTCGACCCTTTGAACAAGGCTTGCAAAAGCGTTACCGGTGCGGTCGAAAAAGACGAAAAGTTTACGTTGGCATTGACGCTTGACAAACCGGTCAATGCCAATCGTTGTTTTTTGTGCTTTTACTCCGACAACGGTAAAATTTTTAAACGATTTATGACAAAAATACGAAACGGCGAGGGCAAGGACGTTTTTTCGGTTGATCTTTCCTTTCCTGTTTCGGGACTGTTTTTTTACTACTTCGAAATAGAAACAGATTACGGACTTCATTTTGTCGTTTCGGACGAAAGCGCGAGAGGACACTTTTCGCGGGAGAACGGCAGGCATTTTCAGCTTACCGTGTTTGAGGCAGACAAGTTTGAAGCAAACTGGTTTAAAGGGGGACTGACTTACCATGTTTTTGTGGACAGGTTTTTCAAAGGACGCGAACACAGCTATCCCGACGGCGCGAAGGTGAATCCCGACTGGTATGCTCAGCCCGACCACCGTCCCGTAAACGGAATTGTGCTTAACAACGAGTTTTTCGGCGGAGATATTTCGGGTATTACCAAAAAGCTTTCATACATCAAAAGCCTTGGGGTTACCGCAATTTATATAAGTCCTATTGTTGAGGCAAATTCAAACCACAAATACAATACTGGCGATTTTTTGAAAATTGACGAGGGCTTCGGTGACGAAAAGGATTTTGAAAACCTCATTTCATCCGCGAAAAAACTGGGGATTTCAATCATTATCGACGGGGTATTCAGTCACACGGGGGACGACAGCGTTTATTTCAACAAATACGGTCATTATGACAGCGTAGGAGCTTTTCAGTCAGAAAATTCACCTTATTTTAACTGGTACTCCTTTATTGATTACCCTAATGTTTACAAATCGTGGTGGGGAATAGACACTCTTCCCGAAATAGACAAAACAAACGAAAGTTATCGTGAATTTATTTGCGAACAAGTCATTCCTAAGTGGCTTGAAATGGGAGTTGACGGAATTCGCCTTGACGTTGCGGACGAGTTGCCAGACTGTTTTTTGACTCCTTTGTGTCAAAGCATAAAAAACTGCGGCGACAAGCTCATTATCGGCGAAGTTTGGGAAAACGCAACCGACAAAATTTCGTACGGGGTCAGAAGAAAATATTTTCAGGGCGGTCAGCTTGACAGCGTCATGAATTATCCGCTTAAAAACGCTATTTTGAGCTTTTTAAGCAACGGTGACGGAAAACATCTTGTTGACGTTATCAGAAATCAGATAAACAATTATCCTAAACACGCGCTTGACAAGCTTTTAAACATATTGTCGTCGCATGATACGCCGAGAGCTATTACGGTGCTGGGCGGAAAACCTGCGGATACGCGTGATGTTCAGTCTGTCACATTTTTGAACGAAAGCGAATTTGAGCAGGCAAAACAAAAACTAAAAATCGCGGCGCTTTTGCAATATACTTTGTACGGCGTGCCTTGTCTTTTTTACGGCGACGAGGCGGGGCTTCAAGGCTACGGCGATCCGTTTTGCAGAAAGTGTTACCCTTGGGGCAGAGAGGACGCTGAACTTGTAAAGTTTTACGCTACTTTGGGAAAACTGAGAGCAAACGACATTTTTGTTTCGTCTGAAGTCGTTGACGTGCATTTCGATGACGGCATTTTCTCTTTTGAAAGACGCTTGAAAAACAAAATTTTTAAGGTATTTGTCAACATGTCGGGAGCAAAACGCGTCGTCGATTTGGAAAAAGGCTTTGTAAACGCTTTAAACGGTGAAAAACTGACTTCTGCAGTCACCGTAGACAATCAGGATTTTATTGCGGCGTTGTTTGACACTGACTTTTCGGTATGTTAAACTTTGTCTGTAATACGGAGGAAAAAATGCTTATCAAAACACCGCCTAAGGGTATGCGCGACATCTTGCCTGCTGACCTTAAACTCAGACAGCAAATTTTGGACGTGATCACCAAAATTTACAACTCTTACGGCTTTACTCAGATAGAAACACCTTGCGTCGAAGATATCAATACCTTGACTTCAAAACAAGGCGGAGACAACGAAAAACTTATTTTTAAAATTTTGAAAAGGGGCGAAAAGCTTGAAAACGCTTCGGCAGACAACATCTGCGACCTCGGGCTTCGCTATGACCTGACTGTGCCGCTTTCGCGTTATTATGCTAACAACAGCGGAAATTTGCCTAACGTATTCAAAGCTATTCAAATCGGCAACGTCTGGCGCGCCGAAAGACCGCAGAAAGGCAGGTTTCGTCAGTTTGTTCAATGTGACATCGACATAATCGGCGAGGAAAGTCATCTTGCCGAGGCAGAGCTTATTTCGGCTACTACGACAGCGCTCAACGCATTGGGACTTGACGGCTTTACGGTAAAAATCAACGACAGAAGGATTTTGAAAGGTTTGGCTCAAAAAGCAGGATTTGCCGAAGAAGATTTCGACAAGGTTTTCATTGCTTTGGACAAGCTTGACAAAATAGGTTTTGACGGTGTTGTAGGTGAACTTGTCGAGGAAGGTCTTGCCGAGGAAAAGGCAAAAACCGTTTTGAATTTTGCTTTGTCCATTTCAGCCGAAGGGCTTGAAAAGGCGAAGGAAGTGTTGAAGGGCGTCGTTGACGAAAAGGTTTTTGACAATCTTGCGGAAATCATTGCTATCAACTGCTGTGACAAATTTAAACTTAAATTTGACTGTACTCTTGTCAGAGGCATGAACTATTACACGGGACCTATTTTCGAAATCGAAGTTGACGGTTTCGGAGTTTCTGTCGCGGGCGGCGGAAGATACGACAACATGCTTGGCAAGTTTTTGAACAGAAGCGTGCCTGCGTGCGGATTTTCGATAGGTTTTGAAAGGATTTTTACCGTCCTTAAAGAAAAGGGCGTTTCGTTTGGCGAGCAGCCTAAAAAGACCGCTTACGTAGTGGACTCTCGCTGCGGTGCCGACATAATTTCAAAAGTATTTAAAGAAGCGGAAAAAATTCGCTCACAGGGCGGAATATGCCTTGTTACAAAAAGAATCAAAAATTTCGGATTTTTGCTCGAACAGCTGAAAAAAGACGGTTATTCCGATATTTTTCAGGTAAACGAAAAGGGTGAAATCAGGATTACCGACTGACTATGAACAATGATGTTGTTGAAGAAAAAGTAACGTCTGTTTCCCAAGACGAAAAAGCCGAAGTCAAAGAGGAAAAAAAGCAGGAAAACAAAAAAAAGCCTGCGGTTCCTCTCCATTTGGCGACCCGTTTTGAACCTGACCCCGCAAAAGGTCTGTCAGACGAACAAGTAGAAAGCAGAAAAGAAGACAGTCTTACCAACTATGTCGACAAAAACAACGGAAAAACCTACTTGCAGATATTTTTGGGTAACATCTTCACTTTTTTCAACCTCATTTACCTCATAGTTTTTGTGGCTCTTGCTTACTTCGGTTTGTGGAATCAGGTAATGTTTATGCTTGTCGTTGTCGCAAACACGGGCATTGCCATTATTCAGGAAATAAAATCCAAAAAAACAATCGCCAAGCTCTCGATAGTTTCCGCTCCTATGGCCACAGTTTTACGCGACGGTCAAGAGCGAGAAATAAGCATTGACGATGTGGTGCTTGACGACATCGTCTTATACGGACTTGGAAAACAAATATGCGCCGACTCAATCGTCGTTTCCGGAAGTGTGGAAGTAAACGAATCCATGCTTACCGGTGAATCGGTGGCGGTAGTTAAAAAAGAAGGAGACGTGCTTTACGCCGGTAGTTTTGTGACCAGCGGCAGCTGTGTGGCAAAAACCGACAAGATAGGTCAGTACAACTACATCGAGGGGCTTACCGCGCAGGCAAAAAAATACAAAAAGCCGCGTTCCGAACTGCTTAAATCGCTTAACATCGTGCTTAAAGTCATTGCGGTTATCATCGTTCCTATAGCTTACTTTTCCTTTATGAACAATTTCAGGAACGCTCCTTCTGACGTGGACGCAATTATTTTTGCCGTAAGTAAAACCGCGGGAAGCGTTGTGCCTATGATTCCTGCCGGACCGTTTTTGCTGACAAGCGTTACCCTTGCCGTAAGCGTCATCAGGCTTGCAAAACGCAACACTCTTGTGCAGGAACTTTACTGTATAGAGATGTTGGCGCGCGTGGATGTGCTTTGTCTTGACAAAACGGGAACCATAACCGACGGAACAATGTCGGTTGAAGAAGTAATTGAAATTAAAAACGACAGTACAAAAACCATAAAGCAGATAGTGGGTAACATGATGAGGGCGCTTGACGACAACAACCTCACTTCCATTGCTCTGCGTGAAAAGTTCGGAACGTCAAAGGGTATGAAAGTAGTTGCCACCATGCCGTTTTCATCGGCGAGGAAGTTTTCCGCAGTTTCCTTTGAAAACGAGGGGACTTACTTTTTGGGCGCGCCTGAATTCGTGCTTCCTGCGGGCAGCGCGCGTATCGACAAGACTGTCACCAAATATGCCGAGCAAGGCTACCGTGTGCTTGTCCTTGCCAACGCTACTTCGCAAATTGCGGGGCAGGGAAAGGAAGTCAAGCTTCCTTCTTTAAGAAAGCCCGTTGCGCTTATCGTTATCGAGGACAGAATAAGACCCGACGCTCCCGAAACAATACAGTGGTTTAAGGACAACGGCGTCGAAATTAAAGTTATTTCGGGTGACAACCCTATCACCGTATCGGAAATAGCAAGGAGAGTTGGCGTCGAGCACAGCGACAGATACATCAGTCTCGAAGGACTTTCCGACGAACAAGTGGCGGAAATTGCTCCGCATTACACGGTTTTCGGCAGGGTTACCCCTGACCAGAAAGCTATCCTCGTAAAAGCTCTCAAAAAAATAAAAAAGACCGTCGCTATGACGGGGGACGGCGTAAACGACATACTTGCAATGCGTGAGGCAGACTGTTCCATCGCTATGGCGGCCGGCAGCGAGGCGGCAAGACACGTGGCGCACCTTGTGCTTATTGACAACAACTTCGGGTCTATGCCGAAAGTCGTAGCAGAAGGAAGAAGGGTAGTAAACAACATTCAAAGCGTGGCTTCCATGTTTTTCATGAAAACCATGTATACCATAATTCTCACCGTTTCGGCTTTGCTACTCAACATAACTTATCCTTACTCGACAAGCAACATCATGCTTTTGGAAGTGGTGATTGTCGGATACCCCGCAATGGCTTTGGCACTGCAACCTAACACAAACATCATCAAAGGACGGTTTTTGTCAAACGTATTCAAAAAGGCGTTGCCTAACTCAATTACTTTCTGCATAGGTACGGCTTTAATTTACATCATCGCTCTTTTCTTCATTCCTGTGGAACAGACAAGTCTTGAAACTATTGCCGCTTATACCTATACCGCAGCGGTATTTTTCGCACTATATTTCTCGTGCAAACCGCTCAATATTTTCCGTACGGCACTGCTTGCGTCATCCGCTTTGCTTACCATAATCGGCATCGTCACTCTCGGCGGATTTTTCGAATTTTCGCCGCTCAGCTACGTTGAAATTCTTATCGCTTTGTGCGTTATTCAAATTTCTTTCCCGATTATGTCGGTTCTTAACAAGGCGTTTGATAAAATCGAAATCAAATAGGAGGAATTTAAGATGGGATACGGAAGTAAGAAAATTTTGGATATCATAACTTCGCTTCTCGCTTTTTTGACGGTTTTGCTTTTTGCGTTTCTTTACGCAAACGCCGTGTTTGGTTTCGGCCTTGACGCCGAACTTGTTTCGACTTTGTACATAGTCAGAGAATATATGGTAATGGCTACCGTAATTCTCGTCGGACTTGAATTTGCCGTAACAAAGGGATTTTTGTTTTTGCTCATCTACTGCATTATTGCGGCTGTCGTCGTGATTTTCAGCTTTTTCCCTGAAGTTTCGGATCAGCTGGTAAACCTTGTAAAATAAAAAAACAACAAAAAGCCGAAGGCGTTTGCCTTCGGCTTTTTTTAATCCTTTTTACTTTCCTTTTTTTCCTTTGGCGGCGGAGGGGGAGTTTGCAGCTCGATAACTTTTTGCGCGTAAATCAAATTTGCTATCGCTATAGTACTGCTTTTCAAAGCGTAGTTTTCCTTGTCAAGAGGCGACTCATGACTTACCGCTTCCTTTTTGTTTAAAAGACAGCAATTTTTAAATGCCTGCTCCAAAGCTATACAAAAATAGGTGTATGCTTTAAATTCGTTGCTTTTTTCGATTTGGTTTTGAATAATCGCCTTTATTTCGTCCATCTTCAAAACTTGCTTCAAAAAGAAAACGGCACAGATATACGCCAAATGAGTCCTACCGTATTTTTTGCCGACTGGCGGAGGCAAAATGCCGTGTTTGACGTAGTTGTTTATCATGGACGGGGTGATTACGTTTTCCTCCTTTTTGCTGAAAATGTTGAGATACTTGTTGACGTAAACTATCACCTGATCCATATAAAGTTCGATGTCCGGCAGTTCGCGGTACCTTGGCATATGGTAGTTTTGAAGCTGTTTTTCAAAGTCGGTCAGTTGTTTTTCAAATTCTTCGATGTTTATCATGTTTACAATATATCACTTTCGACAATTTATTTCAACTTTTTTTATAAAAACGGTTGACATACTTAATAATAACGCATAATATAGTATTGTAAACTAGATGAGGCGATTATGAATACAAAGAAAGTGGCTTTATTCGGGGATTCGATATTGAAAGGGGTGGTGCTTGACACAAACGGCAGGTACCGTTTTGCCGATATCGACTGGAATTCAATCGAAAAGCGGCTTAACGTAGACATTGTCAACAAATCGAAGTTCGGATGCGAAATCAAAAAGGGCGGCAAAATTTTGTCAGACAGTATGTCGAGAGAAAGTTTTGACGTCGCGGTTATCGAGTACGGCGGAAACGACAGCGATTTTTGCTGGGGAGAGGTGGCTGCAACTCCTTTTGAGAGGCATACGTCAAAAACCGAAGTGGGCGAGTTTGAAATTAGGCTTGAACACATGGTATCTGTCTTGCAGGACAAGGGGGTAAAAGTTGTTTTGATGAGCCTGCCTCCCATCGACGCCGAAAGATATTTTGATTGGATAAGTCAAAAGGACGAGCAAAAGCAAAAAAACATAATGGCGTTTTTGGGTGACGTTTCGAGGATAAACAGGTATCAGGAAATGTATTCCAACGCAATCGTGCAGGTGGCTTTTAAAAAGCGGTGCGATTTTGTGGACGTCAGAAAGAAGTTTTTGCAAAGCGACGACTTCAAGGGGCTGATGTGTCTTGACGGCATACACCCGAACGAAAAAGGACAGCGTGAGATAATAAGCGCGTTTGTCGAATATTTTAACGATACCGCATTGGCAAAAGCCAATTAAGGTAAATAAACAACATTATACACAAAGGGAAAAGCAAAGCGGCCATAGGCCGCTTTGCTTTTTGTTTTATTTTTCAAAAATTTCTTTTATTTCGCGCATTCGTTTGATTATGTCGAGGTTGTAAGGACAGCGTTTTTCACATTCGCCGCATTGTATGCAGTCTGCCGCAGTTTTTTTCATTGCGACATACCTTGATTTTGCCCAGTCGCCAAGACCGTATTTTTTAAGATAAACCTGCAAAGTGAAAATGCCCGGAATATCTATTCCCGCAGTACACGGCGCGCAGTAAGAACAGCGGCGGCAAAAGTCGTTTCCCAGCTCGTTTTTTATTTGTTCGCATTTGGCTTTTTCCTCGTCGGTTAACGGCAAGTCGGAAAAAGAGGTGTCGGCACGACATTCGTCGATGTTTCCCATTCCCGGTATTGCGATGTCGATAAAATCGTTTTGCAAAACGTACCTTAAAGCCAAACTTATGTCGTCTATGTTTCCGCCGCCCAACGGCTTCATGGCGATAGTTCCTATGCCGGCTTTTTTTGCCTGCCTGAACATTTCGACGCCTTGACTTTCCACAATGTTATAAGGAAACATTATCGTTTCGATTTTTTTGCCGTACTTTTCGATAGCGTATTCAAGCACTTCGCGCTTGTGGGCGGTTATACCGAAGTGGAGGACTTTGCCTTCTTTTTTAAGTTTTTCGAAGGCTTTGTATGCTCCTTTTTCGCTGAAAGCCAAGTCAATTTCCTTAACGGTTTTTACGTTGTGCAGCTGATAAAGGTCGATGTAGCTTGTGTCAAACGCGTCAAGAGATTTTTTTACTTCGCTTTCAAATCCGTCGTAATCGACGGGTGGGGCTTTTGACGCAAGAACTACCTTTTCGCGTCCGATTTGTTTAAGCGCTTTTCCGATAAAACTTTCCGAAACGGTGTAGCCGCGCGCACTGTCAAAATAGTTTACGCCGAGTTTTACCGCCTCGATAACCGTCTTTACCGCTTCGTCTTCGTTTACCCGTTGTACCGGTATTCCTCCGAAACCTATGCTTTTGGTTTTTATTCCCGTTTTTCCTAAAATGATTTGCTTCATATTTCTCTCCGTTTGTCTTGATTTTAACATATTTCTCGTTTTTTTTCAAAAATTCCTTAATTTTTTTTAAAATTTTATTCTACGTCTTGACACAAATCTCCTTTTTATTTATTCTAAAAACGTATTTTTATTTGGTTCGCCAGATTTAAGCATTATTGTTTTTCCGGAGGATATGTGTTATGGCACAAATTTTGGTTTTGCTGCCGCCTATTATCGCAATCGGACTCGCTCTGCTTACTAAAGAAGTGTATTCGTCGCTGTTTATCGGCGTAGTGGTGGGCGCGTTTATTTTCGTGTTGTCGGGCGGCGTTACCACTGTCGACGGCGTCGAAATGGGATACTTCCTCCTCGGTGAGCAACACGCCGAGTTCGCTTGGAATTTCTCCCTCATGGGTACCGCCGAAACTACTCTCAACACCGTCGTTAACAGCGTGGCCGACCCTTACAACGTCGGTATCTTGCTTTTCCTCGTTCTGCTCGGTATGCTGGTTTCCGTTATCACCAAAGCCGGCGGTTCGAAAGCTTACGGTAACTGGGCCGCAAGCAAAATTAAAGGCAAAAAAGCCGCGCTCCTTTCAACCAGCGCTCTCGGCGTACTTATCTTTATCGATGACTACTTCAACTGCCTTACTGTAGGTACCGTTATGAAACCGGTTACCGACAAGTTTAAAATTTCAAGGGCTAAACTTTCATACATCATCGACTCGACAGCTGCTCCTGTCTGCATCATTGCTCCTGTCTCCAGCTGGGGTGCGGCTATCACTTCCTGCATGAGTATGCAAAATCCTTTCCAGGTATTTTTGCAGACTATTCCTTTCAACTTCTACGCTCTTCTTACCATTATCTTCCTTGTGTCGATTACGCTGCTTAAAGAAGATTACGGTCTCATGAAAAAGCTGGAGGACCTTGCGGAACAAAAGGGCGAGCTCGGTAGTATCGAAACAATCGACCAAGGCCTTTCCGAACAGTCAACTGCTAAAGGTACCGTGTGGGATTTGATCATTCCTATCGTTGTGCTTATTATCGGCGCTATCCTCGGTATGATTTACACCGGCAACGGCTTTGACGGCTCTACCGACATTATGACGGCGTTTACCAACTGTGACGCTCCGACTTCACTTAACTACGGCGCTTTTGCGGCTCTTATCTGCACCGCTATCATGTACTTGCCTAGAAAAATCATCAAACCTCGCGAATTTATGGAAGGTCTTACTCAAGGCTTTAAAGCAATGGTTCCTGCTATCACTATCCTTGCTCTCGCTTGGTCCCTCGGCGGTATCTGCAAAAACTCGCTTATGCTCGGAAACAACATTTCCGTTATCTTCGAAGGCAGCAACATAGACGTTATTCTCCCTGCCGTACTCTTTATCTTGGGTTCGTTTATCGGTTTCTCTACCGGTACAAGCTGGGGTACTATGGCTATCCTCATTCCGCTTGCCGAAGGTTTGCTCGGCGTTGTGGGCGGTGAGGCTACCACGCTTACCATCATCACTGTTGCCGCAGTTGCCGCAGGCGCGGTTCTCGGCGATCACATTTCGCCTATTTCGGATACTACAATCATGGCTTCCACCGGCGCTCAGTGCGACCACCTGCAACACGTTACTTCGCAAATTCCTTACGCGTTGACGGTAGGCGCTGTGTCCGTAGTCGCTTTCCTTATTGCCGGTATCACTTCAAGCCTCGGCTTCGGATTGAGCTTGCTTATTTCGTGGATTGTGGCTCTCGTCGGTCTGTTCGGAGTTTTGTTCTTCATCAAGTTCAGACAGAAAAAACATCAGCCTATTGTTTCAAGCGAAGCGGAAGTTAAATAATTTGTGTTAAAAAGCGGTCGTATGACCGCTTTTTTTATTGACTAGTTGACTTTTTTGGTGATATTCTCCTTTACAAAGAGGTGCTTTTATGGACAGAAACACAGCATTTGAAATTTTGAACAAGTATACCAAAAACAAAAATCTCGTCAATCACGGCATTGCGGTGGAAGGCGCTATGCGTCACTTCGCTTCCATTTACGGTGAGGACGAAAATTACTGGGGAAACATCGGACTTTTGCATGACGTTGATTACGAAATGTATCCCGAAGAACACTTGCAGCATACGGAAGAATTGCTTAAACCTTTTGGGGCTACCGACGACGAAATTCACGCCATAAACAGTCACGGCTGGGGAATTTGCAGCGACGTGGAACCTGAAAAGCAAATGGAAAAAATCCTTTTTGCGGCTGACGAGCTTACGGGACTTATCGTGGCGTGCGCCCTTGTAACTCCTGATAAAAAGCTTGAAAACGTTACCGTGGAAAGCGTACTTAAAAAATGGAAGAAAAAAGACTTCGCGAGAGGGGCGAACAGGGAAGTTATTTCAAAAGGCGCAGAACTTGCCGGTTTGGAACTTGAAAAACTTGTTGCCGAAACTCTCGAAGGAATGAAAAAAATAGCAGGCTCAATCGGGCTGTAAGGAGAAATTATGCAAAACCCTAAAATCACAATAGAAATGCAAAACGGCAAAAAAATCGTTGCGGAGCTTTATCCCGACAAAGCTCCGAACACCGTAAACAACTTTTTGTCGCTGGCTAAAAAAGGCTTTTTTGACGGACTTATTTTTCACAGAGTTATCAAAGGCTTTATGATTCAAGGCGGAGACCCGCTGGGCAAAGGCACGGGTGGTCCCGGCTATTCGATAAAGGGCGAGTTTGCTTTGAACGGATTTAAAAACGACCTCAAACACACAAGGGGAGTGCTTTCAATGGCAAGGGCATTTATGCCTGACAGCGCGGGAAGTCAGTTTTTCATCATGCATGAAGACGCTCCGCATCTTGACGGACAGTACGCCGCTTTCGGAAAGGTTGTAGAGGGCATTGAGGTTGTCGACGAAATAGCCTCGGTAAAAGTGGATTTTTCCGACAGGCCTCTCAATGAACAAAAAATCAAAAAAGTGTGCGTAGAAACTTTCGGCATGGAATATCCTGAGCCGGAAATAATAAAACAATGAAACTTTTTTGCAAAAAAAACATAGCCTATACGGTGATTTTTTCACTTGCGGCATTGGTTTTCGTTTTGCTTTGTTTTCCGAAATCGGGGGAAACCTTTGAGTTTTTAAACAGGTTTTTTATCCTCGTTTTCGGCTCGGTGTCAGCGTTTATTCCCTTTTCCGTGATGACGCTTCTCATATGCCTTATTCCGCTGTTTTTGGCATTTGTCGTCTGGCGTTTTATTGTCAACAAAAGAAGGTATTCGCTTAAAAGGTTTTTTTTGAGAGGCGGCGCGGTTTTGTGCGTGATTTTCGTGCTTTTCGGGCTGATTCTGGGATTGGGCTACCGTCGCGAAAGCATTTATGCGAAAATGGATTTGCCTGATTTTGAAGTTGCCGACGGTGACGTAGTTGTGGCTGCCGATTTTTTGATTGACACACTTAACGACGCGGCGCTGAAGGTTGAGTTTTCCGACGAAAGCAGGGCACTTGTTTTGCCTGACGGCTACGACGAACAAAAAATCGCTTCATTGGTTTACGAAGCTTTTGACAAACAGAATTTCGACTTTTTGTACGGCTTCGATTTCAGATACAAAAAAACTTTTTCCGGTCTTTTGGAAGTTCTCGGCTTTGACGGCGTAGTTTTTCCGCTCACTGCTGAAATTAACATTGACGGAAACGTTTCGGGGGGAAACATTTGTGTTTTGCTGGCTCACGAGCTGCTTCACGTCAACGGAGTGCTTAACGAAGGGGAGGCAAATTTCCTTTCGCAGTATATCTGTATTTTTTCGGGGGACCCCGTGCTTTCATACTGCGGCGCTTACTCGGCGGTAATGAGCGCGCTTGATTATCTTTACATAACCGACTACAAGCTGTATTACGACACGCTGCAAAACATCTCTGATCCGTACCTGAGGATGCGTTTCGATTATTACGTCAGGCTTAACGCAAACACTCAACCATCGTTTTTTACGAAAGTTGCAAACTTTTTTTACGACATTTACTTGAAACTCAACTTTATGTCGGGAGCCGAAGTTTACTCGGAGAATGTTTTTGGTTGGGCGCGCTTTGCGTCAAATATTTGACGGTTTTGTCTTTTTTTGATATAATACTCTAATAGAATTATGAGGTATCTTATGAAGGAAAAACTAAAATTTTTTAAGGTGGAACAGGATATCAGCGAGGTTTTTGACAAAGCCCCTTCAGTTGTTTTGCCTTCAAGCAAGGAAGAACTCTTTGAAATGTGCTTCGGTGAAACGGGGAAAGACGTTTTTACCGTAGAATACAAAGTTAACGGAAAAATTATCAAGGAAGCCGAAGTAGTCAGATGTAAAAACGGCGTCAGCGTTAACTTTTTTGAAGATTATATGCGCCGCAGAGACCCTCACAGCATGGTTATCGGCGACGATTTCCCGACAGACAAACCTACTTACAAAGATATGTACGGCTGTCCTTTCGCCGAAACAAGACAGCAGTCTCTCGACTGGCTTGCTTCGCAGGATCTTGTCGTTGTTCCTTTTATGGCAGGCGGTAAAGAATACGGCTACAAATCGCTTCTCATCGCTCCGAAAAACGCTTCGTTTTTCGCTATGAGCGTTGCAGATTTGCAAAGCTTCGTCTCCCCTGATACCATAAACGAGGAGTTTGAACCGAGAGCTATTCTTTTCCTCGTGCCTCCTATGAGACACACGCACTTTAACGGCAGACAAATCGTAGTGCACAACAGGAAAGAAAAAGTTCACGAGTGCTTCGCTTACAACCTTTACATGGGTCCTAGTGCCAAAAAGGGCGTTTACGCGGTGCTTCTTGACATCGGTGAAAGTGAGGGATGGCTTACTGCTCACGCTTCGGCGGTAAAAGCCGTATCGCCTTACAAAAACCAAATCGTAATTATGCACGAAGGCGCAAGCGGCGGCGGTAAATCCGAAATGCTTCAGGGCATTCGCCGTGAGGCAAACGGCAAAGTAAAAGTAGCTAAAAACACCGTAACGGGCGACGAAGTTATGTTTGATATCAAAGATACTTGCTCGCTGTTCCCTGTTATCGACGATATGGCTCTTTGCCACCCTAAAATGCAAAATAACAGCAAAAAACTTGTAATCAAAGACGCTGAGGACGGTTGGTTTTTGCGTTTTGACAATATTCACGGTTACGGCGACGACCCGTATTTCGAAAAAATCTGCACGCAGCCTAGCGAACCTATCGTGTTCCTTAACATCGACGCCGTTCCTAAGGCTACCTGCCTGATTTGGGACCACACCCTTGATTCAAACGGCAAGCCTTGCTCTAACCCTCGTGCAATCGTTCCTAGACACCTGATGCCTAACATCGTCAACAATCCTGTCGAGGTAAGCGTCAGAAGTTTCGGTGTCAGAATGCCTCCTTGCACTAAGGAAAAACCTTCCTACGGTATTGCGGGTCTTTTCCACGTTCTTCCTCCTGCACTTGCATGGTTGTGGAGACTTATCGCTCCTAGAGGATACAACAACCCTAGTATCGTAAGCGGCGGCAATGCTTTGTCCAGCGAAGGCGTTGGCTCTTACTGGCCTTTCGCTACCGGCAAAAAGGTAAAACAGGCTAACCTCCTTTTGCAGCAAATCATCGATTATCCTGAAACTAAATGCATACTTATTCCTAACCAGCACATCGGCGCATACAAAGTTGACTTTATGTCCGAATGGCTCACAAGGGAATTTATTACAAGGCGTAACGGCGCTCAGTTCGAAACAGAATACCTTATTCCGTCTCGCTGTTCAATCCTCGGCTATACCGTTGACGAGGTTAAGGTCGACGGCAACTCGATTCCTAACACTTTGCTGAGACCTGAAAATCAGCCTGAAATCGGACTTGAAGCTTATGACAAAGGCTCCAAAATTTTGTCGGATTTCTTTAAACAGGAAGTTTTGCAGTATATGTCGGCGGAACTTAATCCTATCGGCAGACAAATCATCAACCTCTGCCTGAGAGACGCTCCTGTGGAAGAATACGTTAAAGTAATTCCTTGGAAAAAATGATTGATTAATTTAAGGGCGAGAAACATCTCGCCCGATAATTTTTTTATGTTTATCGAAAACGAACTTAAAATAAAACTCGAAAAAAAAGAATTCGAATTTTTGAAGTCATTTACCGACAAGCAACCGGTAGTGCAAGTCAACCATTACTTCGACACTTTGCCTGTTTTGTCGATGATGATAAGAATCAGAGAAAAAAACGGTCTTTTCGCTTTGCAGTTTAAAAAACGAAATTCTTTTTCCGACGGAGTTATCAACAGCGTCGAAAAGGGAATACAGGTCGATGAGGCTTTTTTTCGTGAAGCGGTAAAAAACGGACTTGACAAAAATTTTGTGAACAATTGCTTGGGCTGTAAGTTTGACAAAGACTTGAAATATCTCGGCTATGCCGTTACCGAAAGAATCAAATTTGACCTTTTCGGTTTTCAGGTTGAGCTTGACAAAACTACTGCCGAGGGGCAAAGTGATTTCGAGCTTGAGTTCGAAGGAGATGACGAAGATATTTTGAAACTCAAAAAAAGGCTTGAGGAAAACGGAATAAAGTTAGTTGCCTCGCAGCCTAAATTTCAAAGGTTTTTGACTATCAGGGGTTTAATATGACAGACAACAAAACTTACGATACTTTTCTTCTCGATTTCGACGGAACAATTTCAAACACGTACAACGGCGTAACCAGATGTCTGAAAGAAGCTTGCGTTAAGTTCGGAGGAAATCCCGATGACTTTGATTTTAAAAAATTCATCGGACCGCCGCTTACGTGGACCTTTAACATTATGTTTCCCGATGACTTGAAAAAGCAGGAAGAAGCTTTGGCGTATTACCGCGCGCTTTACATCAAAGACGGCCTTTTCGACTGCGAAATGTACGAGGGCATCGACACTCTTGTCAAATCCTTGAAAGAGGCAGGCGCGAGGGTGGGGGTTGCGACTTCCAAAAAAGAAAACTTTGCCGTCATGGTTTTGGAAAAACTCGGACTTTACCAACATCTGGATTTCGTCAGCGGTTTTGCGGAAAACAGAACAGACAAAACGCAGGTTATTTGCCATGCAATTGAAACTTACGGCATAGACAAAGACAAATGCCTGATGATTGGCGACACTTTTTACGACTTGCAGGGGGCCCAAAACGCAGGCATTGATGCCGTGGGTATTCTTTACGGCTTCGGCTCGAAAGAGGATATGCTTAAATTTCCGCATGTCGCTATACTTGAAACAGTTAAAGATTTGTCGGATTTTGTTTTGCAAAAAGTTGACAAATGTCCATCACGGAACTAATTTATTAAAGACGGATTTACCGTCTTTTTTTAGGGGGAAAAATGACTAATCTTACGGAAGGTAAGCCAAGTAAAGTTTTGGTTGCTTTTACCCTGCCGGTTATTGCTAGCGCTATTTTTCAGCAACTTTACAATATCGCCGACACCGTAATAGTAGGCCAATTCGTGGGTGAGAACGCTCTCGCCGCGGTAGGTGCTTCTTATCCTATCACAATGATTTTTATGGCAATCGCCATGGGCTGCAACATAGGCTGTTCGGTAATCATATCGCAGCTTTACGGAGCAAAAAAACTCGCTCAAATGAAAACGTCGGTAAGCACTTCCTTTATCGCCTTTACCGTTTTGAGTTTGCTGCTTACCGGATTGGGACTTGCCTTGGCAACGCCTTTGATGCGGCTTTTGGGCACGCCTGAAAACGTTTTTGCCGACAGCGTAACATACCTTAACATTTACATCGCTGGAATGGCGTTCGTATTCTTATACAACATCGCAACGGGTGTTTTTACGGCACTCGGTGACTCCAAAACTCCGCTTTTGTTTTTGATTTTTTCGTCGGTTTTAAACGTCGGTCTTGACCTGTTGTTCGTCATTACCTTTAAAATGGGGGTAGCGGGCGCGGCGTGGGCTACCGTTATCGCACAGGGGCTTGCCTCGATACTTGCGATGATCACTCTCTTCGTAAAACTGTTCAAAATCAAAACCGAGGAAAAATACAAAAAATTCTCCTGGTCGATGCTTAAAAAGACAAGCTTCATTGCGGTTCCAAGCGTTTTGCAGCAAAGTTTCGTTTCGCTGGGAAACCTGTTCATTCAAGGACTGGTCAATAGTTTTGGCAGCTCGGTCATGGCAGGCTACACCGCCGCAGTTAAGCTTAACACATTTACCCTTACCGTTTTGACTACTTTGTCCAACGGCTTGTCAAGCTACTGCGCACAAAACATCGGCGCGGGAAAAACCGAGAGGCTGCCTCAAGGCGTAAAGGCAGGAGTCGTGATTTCGCTCTTTACCGCTTTGCCGTTTTTCGTTGCGTTTTTCTTCTTCCCTTCGCAAATGACTATGATATTCCTCGACAGCGCAAGCGAGCAGGCTCTTGCTACGGGCTGCGAGTTTTTGAGAATGGTGGCTCCGTTCTACTTCGTCATCTGTCTGAAAATTATGGCGGACGGCGTGTTCCGCGGCGCCGGGGCAATGAAAATATTTATGTTTTCGACATTTTCCGATTTGCTGTTGAGAGTAGTGCTTGCCTACATCCTTTCACCGTCGATGGGGGCAACAGGTGTTTGGACTTCGTGGCCTATCGGCTGGTCGCTGGCTACCGTGTTTTCGGTATTCTGTTATCTCAAAGGAGTTTGGAAGCCGAAACGTTCTTTGGTATAAAAAAAGCAAGGCAAACGCCTTGCTTTTGTTTTTTGTTATTTGGAAAGTATTTTTTCAAGTCCCAATGCAATTTCTTTCAATGTGCCTTGTTTGAGAGGGGACTTCATGCCGCATTTTTCAACAAGTTCCGGGAAAGGGAGAGTTCCTGCGTAGGACACAAGTTTGAGATAAGTTTCCCATGCTTTTTCGCGGTTTTCGTTCATCATTACGTAAAATTCAAGCGACATGGTTTGCGCGAGGCAGTAGTCGATGTAGTAGAAAGGATACTCGAAAATGTGAAGCTGGAACTGCCAGCGTGTGCCTTTGCAGTAATGCTCGATTTCGTCGGCATTGAGGTTCGGACAAAATTCTTCCACGAGTTTTTTGAAGGTTTCGTTCCTTTCGGCAGGCGTCATGTCGGGATTTTCGTAAACCAGCTCCTGGAAGTAGTCGACTATCGTGCCGTAAGGAATAAATGACAGCGACGAACTCAAATGCATATATTTGTAATCTTCCGCTCTGTTGCCGAAAAACAAATCCATCCATTTTTCCGCAAAAAATTCCATACTCATTGAGTGGATTTCCGCAGTTTCCATGCCCGGAGTCTGGATATCTTCCCAAGGCAGGTCAAAGGCTTTGTATGCGGCAAACGCGTGTCCTGCTTCGTGCGTCAAAACGTCGATGTCTCCGCTGGTTCCGTTGAAATTTGCGAAAATAAACGGCATTTTGTATTTAGGAAGATTTGTGCAGTAGCCTCCGTTTGCCTTTCCTTTTCTCGACAAAACGTCAAACAATTCGTGTTCAAGCATAAAGTCGATGAATTCGCCCGTTTCTTTGGACATTTCGTGATACATCTTTCTGCCGTTTGCAAAAATTTCCTCAGGAGTGCCTATCGGGGCAGGGTTTCCTTCTTTGAAAACGACAGGGTCGTCGATAATGGTGACTTTGTCTATCCCCAGTTCTTTTGCCTGCTCTTTTTTAAGTTTGTTTATGATTGGCACAAGGTCGTTTTTGACTTGCTCGCGGAAAGTCCTTATGTCGTCTATTCCGTAGCCTATGCGTCCCATACGGTAAACGGACATTTCGTGATAGTTTTTAAATCCTAGCTTTTTTGCCATTGCCGTGCGGACTTTTACCATTCTGTCATAAATACCTTCGATTTTGTCCGACACGCTTTCAAGCCATTTGCCCTGTGCGTTGTATGCAGCGCGGCGTACTTCGCGGTCGGGGCTTTGTTTGTATTTTCCCAGCTGCGACAAAGTGAGTTTTTGTCCGTCGAAGTCGATGAGGGCGCATGCCGTAATTTGGCTGTATTCCGTTTCCAGTTTGCTTTCCTCGCGAAGCTCGTCGAGTATTTCGTCGTTGAAACACTTTTTGGCGTATTCCAACTTAGTGAAAATAAGCTCCGGCAAGGTCTTTTTCAGTTCGTCCTTAAACTCCGACTCCAAAAGGCAGTCGTTGAACCTTTGGGAAAGCTGCTGAACCTCAGGCATTATTTCGTTTAAATAATCCTTTTCCTTTGAGTAAAACTCGTCGGCGGTGTTGAGAGTGTACCTTATGTTCAAAAGCGAAAACATAGTGGATATCTCTTCGCCGTAATCACTGTAACTTTTGTAAACGTTAAGCTGCTCTTCTGCGTCTTTCGCGTTTTTGAAATCCGCAATGTATTTTTCCATCTTTTCGCGTATTTCGTTTAGCGTTATCCTTTTGTAAGGTATTTCAGATAATTTCATTTTTTCACCTCGCTGAAAAGTATATCACCCGTGTCCGCTTTTTGCAAATTTCCTCGGACACTACAATTTATTTTTTACAATATTTTTATAATTCATTAATTGACGGATTTTTTCCTCGGTGCTATAATCTACGGAAATATTAACTTTTTTCTGCTATTTACGGCGGTTTTTCGCTTTTTTTGGCGTCTTTCTGCCGAATTTATTTTAGAGAGGGTATTTTATGAACGAATTGATGGAAATCACTTTGGGCGGTATCCTTGAACGCATGGCGGAAATGTATCCGAACCACCAATGCGTCAAGTATATCGAAAGGGAGTATGACATGACGTACTCCGAGTTCAACGAGGAAGTCGACAAGGTCGCTAAAGGTCTTCTCGGCTTGGGTCTTAAAAAAGGCGACCACATCGCTATCTGGGCTACCAACTATCCTGAATGGCTTTCGCTCCTTTTTGCGACCGCTAAAATCGGCGCCGTGCTTGTTACCGTAAACACTAACTACAAAATCGCCGAACTCGAATACCTACTACGTCAATCCGATTCAAAAGCTCTCTTTGTATGCGACGGTCTTAAAGATATAGACTGTGAAAAAACTATTTACGAACTCTGCCCTGAACTTAAGGACAGCGAACCGGGTATCCTGCAATCCGCAAGGCTTCCTAAGCTTACCACCGTTGTTTCTATCGACAACAGGTACCCGGGCATGTACAAGTGGACTGACCTTTACAAGTTCGGCGCACGTATCTCTGACGACTTTTATCAAAAGGTTAAAGATGCAGTTGACTGCCATGACGTTGTTAATATGCAGTACACTTCGGGTACCACGGGTTTCCCCAAAGGCGTTATGCTCACTCACTACAACATCGTAAACAACGGTATGACCATCGGCGACTGCATGAAGTTTACTCCGCGCGACAGGCTTTGCATTCACGTTCCTTTCTTCCATTGCTTCGGCCTCGTCCTCGCTATCATGGCTTGCGTGACTCACGGGTCTACCATGATTCCGCTTTTGTGGTTCACTCCTATGAAAGCGCTTCACACAATCGAATACGAAAGATGTACGGCGGTTCACGGCGTTCCTACCATGTTTATCGCTATGCTGGAACACCGCGACTTTAAAAAATACGACCTCAGCTCTCTTCGTACCGGTATTATGGCTGGCTCTCCTTGCCCTGAAAAGGTTATGCAGCAAGTCGTTGACGAAATGCATATGCCTGAAATTACAATTACCTACGGTCAAACAGAAGCTTCTCCCGGTTGCACGCAGACTACTACCGACGACCCGCTTCCGCTTCGCGTTTCTACAGTCGGCAAACAGTTCCCGCACATGGAAGTTAAAATCATCGATCCTGAAACAGGCGAAACTTTGGGGCCTAACCAAGACGGCGAGTTTTGCGTAAGGGGCTACAACGTCATGAAAGGTTATTATAACATGCCTGAAGCTACCGCAGAAGCAATTGACAAAGACGGCTGGCTCCATACAGGCGACCTTGCTTCGGTTGACGAAAACGGCTACTACAAAATTACCGGTCGTATCAAAGACATGATTATCCGCGGCGGCGAAAACATTTACCCTAAGGAAATCGAAGAATTTTTGTACACCAACCCTAAAATTCAGGACGTTCAGGTCGTAGGCGCTCCTAGCGAAGTTTACGGCGAAGAAGTTGCCGCTTTCGTTGTTCTCAAAAAAGGTGAAAAAATGACGGAAGCCGAAGTCAAGGATTACGTAAAAGTCAACATGGCAAGACACAAAGTTCCTTCTTACGTCATCTTCGTTGACAAATTCCCTATGACGGGCAGCGGCAAAATTCAAAAGTTCAAGCTCAGGGAAATGGCAAAAGAATACGTCGAATCAAGAACCAAAAAATAAAAAAAACAAAACAAGCCTTTTCGGCTTGTTTTTATTTTGTTTTTAGTGCATAATTTTTTTGATGAACGTTTTTTTGAAAGATACCGAAAAGCTCGAAGACCTTCAGGTCGGCGGACTTAAAATTATTCAAGATAAAAACGAGTACCGCTTTACTTCCGACGCGGTGCTTCTGGCAAATTCCGTTTCGGTAAAGCCAACGGACACGGTGGTGGAGTTTGGCACTGGCAGCGGCGTGATTTCGATACTCATTTCATACAAGCAAAAACCCAAACACATTTTGGCGGTGGAAATTCAGCCGCAGCTTGCCGACATGGCAAAACGCAGCATAGAGTTTAACGGGATGAAGGACAAAATTTCCGTGTTAAACACAAGTTTGCAGGATTTTGCCCTCAGTTACGACGGGAAAAAAGTCGACGCGGTAGTATGCAATCCGCCTTACATAAAGCTTAACGGCGGTGAAACGCAAATTAGCGAAAACCTTAAAATCTGCAGACACGAAGTGGCGGTTACCCTTGACGAAATATGTTTTGCGGCAGGAAGAATTTTGAAAAGCGGCGGAAAGTTTTTTTTGGTGCACAAAGCCGAAAGATGCGCCGAAATTTTTGAGCTTATGACAAAATACAAAATTCAGCCAAAGGAAATCACCACTGTTTCGGCAAGAGAAGGGGAGGCTCCTTACCTTGTGATTGTCTGCGGGGCAAAAGACGGCAAGGTGGGGCTTAAATGGAAAAAGCCAATTGTAATTTACGACCAAAACGGAGTGTTTACTCAGACGATAGAAAAACTTTACGGGGAGGCGGAAAATGAGTAAGGTGTTTTTTGTTGCGACGCCGATAGGCAACCTCGGCGATTTTTCGTACAGAGCTGTCCAAACTCTCAACGACGCCGACGTTATTTTGTGCGAGGATACCAGACATTCGAGAGTACTGCTGGACAGATACGGCATAAAAAAACCATTGAAAGCTTATCACAAGTTCAACGAGGCAAAAACTTCCGACGCGGTTTGCGACATGGCTGAGGAAGGAAAAAACGTTGCCGTTATTTCCGACGCCGGTATGCCGTGCATTTCCGACCCCGGTTATTTTCTTGTGAGAAAGCTTATCGAAAGGGGAATAGAATATACCGTCATTCCGGGACCCTGCGCCTTTGTAAACGCTTTTGTCATGTCGGGGTTTGAGGCTCCTTTCACCTTTGTGGGGTTTTTGAAGGAAAAACAGTCTGAGTTTAAAAAGCAGCTTGAAAGTCTGCCGTCCACTTGCCTTATTTTTTACTCTTCCGTTCACAACGTCAACGACGACCTCAAAAAACTTTACGCCGAACTCGGAAACAGGCGTGTCTGCGTTGTCAGGGAAATTTCAAAAATGTTTGAGGAAGTTTTGTTTTTTGATTTGAAAGATGCCGAGATCCAAAACCCGAAAGGGGAATTCGTGCTTATCGTGGACGCGGTGAAAGAGCAAAGCGCGTTGAACTCGCTGTCAGTGGAAGAACACGTCAACTTTTACGTCAAAAACGGGCTTACCAAAATGGAAGCAATCAAAAAAACCGCTAAAGACAGAGGTGTGGGCAAAAACGAAATTTACAAATTTTTTATAGACTGACGTCAGTCAAAAGCTTTTTTAGTTTTATTTTGTGATAAAATTACGTTGCGTCTGAAAAGGCGCAATTTTTATGCCGAGGGTTCGGGTTGTCGCCCATAAAGCAAAGTGAGGTTTTATGGATTTTAACGCGATTATTGAAAGCCTGACGGCTATCGTTCGCCACAGCGGTTCGGCTGTCGTCGTTTACGCCGTTGTGGTGTGTATTTTGACTGAAATCGTCAAAAAACTTTTTATTCCGAAATTGAAAATCGATTTGCTCAACAAGTTTGACCCGACTATAATCGTTCCGTTCGCGTTGGGTTGCGTGGCTTCCGTTTTTCATTCGCTGGCGGTACAGGGCGTGGACCTGTCCTCAGCATTTGAAAACGTGTTGGTCAACGGTCTGACAATCGGGGCTACTTCCACAGTGCTTTACCGCATGTTTGTTTCGGTTTTTTGCGAAAACGTCAAAAAACTTAAAAAAGACGAAATTTTCAACTTGTTCTATACGGAAATTTTCGTTTATTCCGACATTAAGGAAAAGCTCCTTAACGGGCAAACTACGATGAAAGACTTCGTTTCGGAAGTCAAACTGGTTTCGGAAAAAGCTGTCGCCATTTACCAAAATACCGAAACCGACGGCGACGAAAAGAAACAAAAGCTGGTATCGCTTATGAGCGGACTTATCGACGACTCGGTGATTTTTAAGGCCGTCGAGCCAATTCACAACGCGATGCTTAAAACTTTTGAGACAACTGCGACAGCCTAAAACAAAAGCCGACGAAAGTCGGCTGTTGTCATATTGACTTTTTGTTTTATCGGTTGCATAATTAAATTATGGAAGAAAACAAAAACGCAAAATGCAAACTTCACAAAAACAACGACGCGGTGGCAAACTGCATAAAGTGCGGAAACACTTACTGCGAAGTCTGCCGTGACCTGACAGGTGACAGCGGCTTTTGTCTTAGCTGCGAAATTATGCGGACAAACGCAAAAGCAAGGTACACCGCCGAAAAAATGACTACTTACCTTGCAAATGCGTTGGCAGGCATTATTGCCGCGGTATTGTTTTGGATTGCAAGGTTTTGGTTTGACGAGGCAGGTACCTTGGGTACGATAGCTACTATAATTACTGCCGTTTACGGTTTTGCGGCGGCTTTCTTTTTTGCCGACGCGCTTGTGAAAAACAAAAAAGCCAAAAAAACACTTAAAAACCTTGAACAAGCATTGAACTCTGCGGCGGAAAATAACGACTTTACAAATGACGCGTCTTAAGACGCGTTTTTCTTTTGCTGTTTACATTTGAAAAACGCGGTGGTATAATTTTAGTGTTTGATATGGGTGGATTATGGCAAAAAAGACTAAAAACGTTTTGACTTTCAAAAATCCCGCTTCATGGTGGGGCGCTTTGTGGCGTGACGGACTTTACGTCGGCAACGGAAAAACCGGCTGCGCGGTGTGCGGCGGAGCCGCCGACGAAAACATTTTCATCAATTCGGCAAAACTCAGGTGGCACGGGAAAACAAGCGTGCTTCCCGATGTGTCGCTTAAATTCAAAGACGTTTTGAAGTGCGCGGAAAACGGCGATTTTTCCGCCGCCGAGGAAATTTTGCCAAAGGCGCTTGCCGCAAAAAATTACAGACCTGCGCCTACCGAGCCGCTGCCTTTGTGCTGTCTTAACGTAAAAACAAAAATCGACAAAAACATCAAAGACTACCAAAGGACTTTGGATTTGCAAAACGGCGAGGCTGTCGTCGCATTTTCCGACAACGGCGGAAGATATTATCGCAGTCTATTCGTGTCGAGGTTTTGCGATACGGTAGTGCTTGAAATGCGTAAAACCGGGGACAAAAACATAAACGCCGACCTGTCGCTTGTCATGCCTTTTTACGACAAGGGGGACTGTCTGCCTTTGCCCGAAGGTGCGGAGTGCGTTTTTGACAAAAACTATATTTACTTTTCGGCGCGAAACGACAACGGACTTGATTACGGTGCCGTTGCAAAAGTTTCCGTTTCGGGCGGGACAATTAAACAACACAAAAACCGTCTTTCTCTCGTCAACGTTTCAAATGCCTTGATACTCGTCAAGGTCTTTGCCGATTCGCAAAAAGACAGGGAGTTTAAAAAGCTGAAGGAACAACTCGAACAGGTCAAAGAGGGCTATGACAAGCTCAAAAAGTCTCACTGTTCGCTTCACACAAAACAATACGATGCCTGTGAGCTTGATTTGGGATATGATGACGAGACATGCGAAAGGCTTACCGAAGACGCGGAAGAAAACACTGTGTCTGCGCCTCTTGCCGAACAGCTTTTCAATTTCGGCAAATATCTTGCGGTTTCGTCTTGCGACGAGCAAAACGCATTTGTTTACCCTTGGCTTTTTAACGGCGATTTCGACTCAAAAACATTTGTCGATTTGCCTAAAATTCTTGACGGATGTGACTTTGTTTTTGCATGCAACATGTCAGACTGCCTTTTGCCTGTTTTTGATTCGCTTGACAAAAAAATCGGTGACTTTAAAGACAACGCGATGAGGCTTTTCGGCAAACACGGAATTTTCGTTCCGCATATACTTGCCCCTAACACGGGCAGGATAGGCAGGACAGACAAATTTAACGTTTACGATTTTTCGGTAACCTTAAAAGCGGCTTTAATTTATTTCAGATATTATCAGCAAACCAATGACTTGAAGTTTTTGAAAAACAGGGCGTATCCTTTCATGAAGGAAGCGGCATTGTTTTTTGAGGAGTTTTTGGTAAAAGACAAAGACGGATTGCTTCATCAGCCTGTGGGCATGGCTTGCTGTCCGGCAGAAGGCGCGAGGGACAACGAAAGACCTGCGCTGGGTCGTGACTGCATTCGTGATTTGGACGGAATAAGGCTTTTGTTTGAGCGTTTGGCAAAAGTCTGCGAAATTTTGAACGAGGACGAAAACAAAGCAAAAAAATATCGTGAAATGGCGGCGGCTATTCCCGATTATTCCGACGGAGAACTTAAAACTTACGCCGAAAACACGTGCAACAACAAAAATGCCTTTGTTTTTTCGGTTTTTGACAGAGTTTTTCCTTGGTTTGACGAAAAAATTCTTTCCGACGAGCAGAAAAAAGCAAAATACTTGTCTGCCGCAAAAGAGTTTTTGGCAAAGCACTCAAACATGCTCGACGCCTTTTCGCTTACCAAACTCGGGTGCGTTTTTGCTTGTCTTGGCGACACTGTCAGCGTGAAAAACTGTCTTGACGGAGTGGTAAAGGGAAGTTTGTCGAAAAATCTGTCGGCTTGCTCTGCCGACTGGAAAGGGATGGGTTATCTCGCATGCGACAGACTTTCAAAACCAGACCTTTTTGTCAACGCTTCGTTGTGTTGTCTTTTGCAAAACATTTTGATACGCGACGAAGGGGACAAAGTGTTTGTTTTGCCGAGTTTTCCTTTTGGCGACGTTGCCGTCCGATTTAACGATTTTAAGCTCAGGGGCGACGTGTCGATAAATTTGTCATACAGTCCTAAAACTCAAAATCTGTGCTTTACCATAAAAAGCAAGTCGCGAAGGGATTTTGACGTAGTTCTTCCAGACGGAATAAAAAAGGTTGTAAAAGTCGTTTCGGGCTCAGTCGACCAGCGTTTGAAAACCGTTTCGGCGGTCAATCCTACTTTGCCTAAAGGTGCGGAATTCAATTTTAAATTTCAGCCTGCAAAATAATGAGTTTTTGACCATATTTTGTTTGATTTTTACGCTTTCAACTCAACAAATTGTGGATAAATCAAATTTTGTCCATATTGTTAACTTAAACATTTGACATAAATTGTGCGAAATTATAAAATTATACTGTGATTTTTGCTCATATATTCGTGAGGTAATTTATGTTGAAAGTTGCAGTTGTTATGGGAAGTAAATCAGACATCGAGGCAGTCAAACCGGCGCTCAAAGCGCTGAAAAAGTTTGACGTGCCTTTTTTTGTTCGCATTCTGTCGGCACACAGAACTCCCGACGAAGTTCATCAACTTGTTGACGATGCCGATAAAAACGGCGTAGGCGTATTTATCGCCGCAGCAGGCAAAGCGGCGCACCTTGCGGGAGTTATCGCAGGGCTTACGGTGCTTCCGGTAATCGGCATTCCGATGAAATCTTCCACTATGGACGGACTTGACAGCCTTTTGTCAGTCGTTCAGATGCCTTCCGGCGTTCCGGTTGCCACGGTTGCCATCAACGGAAGCGAAAACGCGGGTATTCTTGCCACTCAGATTTTGTCTCTTTCCGAACCGACTCTCGTCGAAAAGCTTAAAAACTACAAAATCGAGATGAAGCAGAAAGTGCTTAAAGACGATTGCGACGTGCAGAAGGAGATAGACAGCTTATGATTAAAACGGATTTGATGTACGAAGGCAAGGCTAAAAAAGTTTGGAAAACCGACAGCGAGGATTACGTTATCGTCGAATACAAGGACGACGCTACCGCTTTCAACGGACTTAAAAAAGGTACCATTCAAGGCAAAGGCATCGTAAACAACAAAGTCGCAAACAGACTTTTCAAATATCTCGAGGAAAACGGCGTCGCAACTCACTTTGTCGAAGAACTTTCGGACAGGGAAACTCTTGTCAAAAAGGTTGAAATAATTCCTGTCGAAGTTGTGGTCAGAAACATTGCCGCAGGCGGTCTTTCAAAAAGGCTTGGTATTCCCGAAGGAACAAAGCTTAAATCTACCGTTTTGGAATACTGCTACAAAAACGACGAACTGGGCGATCCTATGATTAACGAATATCATGCTTTCGCTCTCGGTATCTGCACTGCTAAAGAGCTTGAAAACATAGCTTACGAAGCTTTTAAAATAAACAAACTTTTGAGCGACTTGCTCGCTGACCTTAATATCGAACTTATCGACTTTAAACTCGAGTTCGGCAGGTTCCACGGAAAAATCGTTCTCGCAGACGAAATTTCACCTGATACATGCAGGTTCTGGGACAGCAAAACGGGCGAAAAGCTTGATAAAGACAGATTTAGAAGAGACCTCGGTAACGTAAAAGAAGCTTACCTTGAGATTATGAACAGATTGTTGGGAGATTAACTTTAATGTCTGAGTATCATAGGGATTTAAAACCTTTTCAGGATTCTATGCACGAGGAGTGCGGAGTATTCGGTATTTACTCATCCGAAAAAAGAGATTTGACAAGAAGCGTTTACTACGGTCTTTACGCTTTGCAGCACAGGGGGCAGGAAGCCTGCGGTATCGCAATCAGCAGTGACAATAAAATTTTGTATCACAAAAACTGCGGCCTCGTTTCGGAAGTGTTTACCGAAGAAATTATGGACAAAATGCCTGAAGCCGACATCGCTATCGGTCACGTCAGGTATTCTACTACCGGCGAGGACAGGTTTAACAACGCGCAGCCGCTTGTGTTTAACGGCAAGCTGGGTAAGTTTGCAATCGCTCACAACGGCAACATTACAAACGCCAAAAAACTTCGTGACCAACTTCTTCACGAGAACATTTTGTTTCAAACTTCTCTCGACTCGGAAGTAGTGGGTACTCTCATCAACAAATATTCCGAAGACAGATACATTGACGGTATTTTGCATGCCGCACAAATGCTGGACGGAAGCTTTTCGATGCTTATCATGACAAGGACAAAGCTTATCGCTATCCGTGACAGGCACGGCATAAGACCTATGGTTCTCGGTCAGATAGGACTTGACGACTACGTAATCGCAAGCGAAACCTCCGCTCTCGACGCGGTTGGCGCTAATTACGTAAGGGATATCGAAGCAGGCGAAATGCTTGTCATAAGCTCAAAAGGTCTTCAGTCCACAAAATGGGCAAACGAGAAAAAAGAGTTTTGTATTTTCGAATACGTTTACTTCGCAAGACCTGACAGCGTGCTTGAAGGAACAAGCGTTTATCAGGCAAGGAAAGAAAGCGGCAGACAGCTCGCTAAACACTTCCCTGTCGAAGCCGACATCGTTTCCGGAGTTCCTGATTCGGCAAACGTAGCGGCAAGGGGCTTTGCGGAACAAAGCGGAATTCCTTTCGTTGAAGCTTTTGCAAAAAACGGCTACGTCGGAAGAACTTTCATCAAACCTAAACAGGGCATGAGGGAATCCGCCGTTAAAATCAAACTCAACGCGATAAAATCAAACGTACAGGGCAAACGAGTGGTGCTGGTTGACGACTCTATCGTAAGGGGTACTACCAGCAAGCAAATCGTGCAGATGCTTCGTGACGCGGGTGCAAAAGAAGTGCATTTGCGCATAGCTTCTCCGGCAGTCAAACATCCGTGCTTTTTGGGCGTGGATATGCAGACTTACTCACAGCTTATCGGAGCTTATCGCTCAGTAGACGAAATCAGAGATATTATCGGCGCAGACAGTTTGGCATATCTCACGATAGACATGCTTAAAGACGCCTGCAGAAACAAACAAAATTCTTGCGATTTCTGCGCAGGTTGCTTCACCGGAGAATATCCTGTCAAAATTGACATGAAAGAACTGGACAAAATGGTTTTTGACGATTGACACTGTTGGGCGCTTGTTTGACGCCCAACTGTTGCTTTAAAGGAGTTTTTATGAAAAACATCGCTGTGCTTGTTTCGGGTGGCGGAACCAATTTGCAGGCGCTCATCGACAACGTGGAAAACGGCAATATAAACGGTAAGATATGCGTTGTCATATCTAACAAACAAGGCGTTTTCGCATTGGAAAGAGCAAAAAAACACAACATTCCGTCAGCCGTCGTTTTGAGAGAGGATTTTTCTTCGGAACAGGCTTACAACGACAAAATTTTGCAATTGCTTGAACAGTATTCTGCGGACGTGGTGGCATTGTGCGGTTATCTCAGGATTTTGTCAGAAAACATCGTTAAAAAATACGAGAAAAAAATCGTCAACGTTCATCCGTCGCTTATCCCTAAATTTTGCGGAATGGGCTTTTACGGCTTGAAGGTTCATCAGGCGGTCCTTGACGCGGGAGAAACCGAAACAGGCGCTACCGTTCATTATGTGGACGAACACGCCGATACGGGTGAAATCATTTTTCAGGAAAAATGTCCCGTTGACAAGGGAATGACTGCCGAACAGCTTCAGCAGCGCGTTTTGAAAATAGAGCACAGGCTTATGCCGGCAGCTGTGAAAATGTTATGTGAAAAGGAGTGAGACTTATGAAAAAAAGAGCTTTAATCAGCGTTTCGGACAAACAAGGCGTCGTAGATTTTGCCAAACAACTCGTTGAACTCGGCTTTGAAATTATTTCTACCGGCGGAACAAAAACCGCTTTGGAAAAGGCCGGCGTAAAAACAATTTCTATTTCGGACATTACCGGTTTTCCTGAGTGTCTTGACGGCAGGGTAAAAACGCTTCACCCTAACGTCCACGCGGGAGTTCTTGCCATGCGTTCAAATCCCGAACATATGTCTCAGCTTGAAAAACTCGGCATCAACACCATCGATATCGTTTGCGTAAACCTTTATCCGTTTAAGGAAACTATTTCGAAACCTGACGTTTCTTTCGCGGAAGCTATCGAAAACATCGATATCGGCGGTCCTACCATGATCCGCGCGGCTGCTAAAAACTATCAGGACGTGGCTGTCATCGTCGATCCTCAAGACTATCAAAAAGTCATCGACGAAATCAAACAGTACGGCGAAGTTTCGCTTGACACTAAAAAACTGCTTTCATACAAAGTGTTTGAACATACTTGCGTTTACGACACTTTGATTGCAAACTATCTGAGAGAACAGCTCGGTATCAAATTCCCTCAAAAAATTTCCTTCGCTTTTGAAAAGGTGCAGGATATGCGTTACGGCGAAAATCCGCATCAGTCAGCGGCTTTTTACAGAAACGCGCTTCCTAATTCCGCTTGCCTGGCAAATGCTGTTCAGCTTAACGGCAAGGAACTCAGCTTCAACAACATCAACGACACAAACGGCGCAATCGAACTTTTGAGAGAATTTAAAAATCCTTGCGCTGTTGCAATCAAACACACCAACCCTTGCGGAGTTGCCGAAGGAAAAGACCTTTTGGACGCTTATCAAAAAGCTTATGACTGCGACCCTGTTTCGATTTTCGGCGGTATCGTTGCATTCAACGGTATTGTTGAAAAACCGCTTGCGCAGGAACTCGTTAAAATCTTTTTGGAAGTTGTTGTAGCAAAAGGCTTTACCGACGATGCGCTTGAAGTTTTGAAATCAAAACCTAACCTCAGGGTTCTTGTTATCGACGACATCGATCAAAAGAGAAAATACGACGAATTCGACCTGAAACGCGTTTCGGGCGGACTTCTCGTTCAGGACAAAGACAATATCGTTTTTGAAGAAATCAAAGACGTCACAAACGAAAAAGCAACCGAAAGCCAAAAGGCAGATCTTGAATTTGCATACAAAGTTGTCAAACACTGCAAATCAAATGCTATCGTGGTTGCCAAAAACGGGGCTACCGTTGGTATCGGCGTAGGTCAGACAAGCAGGGTTTGGGCTATGCAGCAGGCTTTGGAGCACGCAGGCGAAAAAACAAAGGGCGCCGTAGTTGCTTCCGACGCTTTCTTCCCGTTTGACGACTGTGCTAAACTTTGCGCACAAGCAGGAATTGCAAGCATTATTCAGCCGGGCGGCAGCATTCGCGATCAGGACAGCATCGATGAATGCAACAAGGACGGCATCTCAATGCTTTTCTGCAAAAACAGACATTTCAAACACTGATTTTTAAAAAATTTGCCTTGAGGAGACTTTTATGGAAGTTTTGGTTATCGGCGGCGGCGGTCGCGAACACGCTATTTGTTATTCGCTCAAAAAAAATAAAGATATTTCGAAAATATACTGCATTCCGGGCAATGGCGGCATAAGCGATATTGCCGAATGCGTTCCCGAAATAAAAGCAACCGACCTTGACGCCATTTTGCAGTTTGTCAAGTCACATCCCGACATATCGATGACGGTCGTTGCACCTGACGATCCGCTTGCTTTGGGACTTGTCGATTTGCTCACCGAAAACGGTTTCAGAGCTTTCGGACCTACTAAAGACGCCGCTCGTATCGAAGCAAGCAAAGTCTTTTCCAAGTGGCTCATGAAAAAATACAACATTCCTACTGCTGAATACGAAGTTTTTGACGACGCAAAAAAAGCAAAGGAATATCTCAAAACGGCAGAGTATCCTATCGTTATCAAGGCTGACGGTCTTGCTCTCGGAAAGGGTGTAGTCATCTGCAAGGATAAAAAGGAAGCAATCGCCGCGGTAAACGAAATTATGCTTGATCACAAATTCGGCAAAAGCGGCAATCAAATTGTCGTTGAGGAATTTTTGACAGGCTACGAAGTTTCGGTTTTGGCTTTCTGCGACGGAAAAACAATTTTGCCGATGGAAACAAGTCAGGACCACAAGCGCGCTCTCGACGGCGACAAAGGACTTAACACCGGCGGCATGGGAGCATTTTCTCCTTCGCAGCGTTTTTGCGAAATTCAGATGCAAAAGGCCTATGACGAAATCTTTTTGCCTACTATGAATGCTCTCAACAGCGAAGGTATTACCTTTAAAGGCGTAATTTATTTCGGTCTCATGGTTTCGGACAAGGGCGTGAAAGTGCTTGAATACAACGCGCGTTTCGGCGATCCTGAAACACAGGCTGTTTTGCCGAGATTGGAAAACGACCTTTACGAACTGTTTAACCTTACAATCGACCAAAAACTCAACCAAGTCAAACTCAAATGGAAGGACAAGCAAAGCATTTGCGTAGTTCTCGCAAGCGGAGGATATCCTGAAAGTTACGAAAAAGGATATGAAATTTCCTTCGGAGACATAGACGAGGACTGCATCGTATTCCACGCCGGCACCGTCAAAAAGGACGGAAAATACTACACCAACGGCGGCAGGGTTTTGGGTGTTACCTGCATGGGTAAAACGCTTGCGGAAGCGCGTGAAAAGGCTTACCGCAACGTTGAAAAAATCAGCTTTAAAGATATGCATTTCCGCTCGGATATCGGCGTAAAATGAGGATTTTATGATTTATCGCATTTTTGTAGAGAAAAAACAGGGCTTTGACGTACAAAGGAAAAAAGTTTTGGCCGACATACAAAACGTACTGGGCATAAAACCCGACAGCATGCGTCTGCTTTTGCGTTACGACGTGGAAGGACTTTCGCAGGAAGATTTTGAAAAATCCGTAACAGTCGTGTTTTCCGAACCGCCTGTAGACGACGTTTTTTCCCAAGTGGATTTTGGCGGAAAAACGGTAATTGCTACAGAGTATCTCCCGGGACAGTTTGATCAAAGAGCGGACAGCGCGGCGCAGTGCGTCCAGCTTTTGACTTTGAAAGACAAACCGCTGGTTAAAACCGCAAATATTTACGTCTTTGACGGCATCGACGAAAAACAAACTGAAAAAATCAAACACTTTTTGATTAACCCCGTCGAAATGCGCGAGGCAAGTCTTTTGATGCCTGAAACATTGAAGGAAGAAGCCGCAAAAGTCGAAAGAGAAAAGCAGGTTGAAGGCTTTATTTTGTTTGACGACGAAAAAATTGCCCAGTATCACAAGGCAAACGGCTTTGCGATGACGGTTGCAGACCTTATTTTTGTCCGCGATTATTTCAAAGGCGAAGGCAGAGATCCGTTTTTCACCGAGCTTAAAGTAATCGACACTTACTGGAGCGATCACTGCCGTCATACGACTTTCGCTACAGAAATCACCAACGTCGAAATTATTTCGCCTAACCCGCGAATTAAGGAAGCGTTTGAAAATTACAGCAAGGTTTTTGAGGAAGTTTCGAAACCTCGCGGAAAATATATGTGCATGATGGACATTGCTACGTCTATCGTGAAATACATGAAGAAAAAAGGACTTTTGAAAGACCTTGACGAGTCGGAAGAAATCAATGCCTGCTCGGTAAAGGTTGACCTTGTCGAAAACGGACAAAACGAAAGCTACCTTTTGATGTTTAAAAACGAAACTCACAACCATCCTACCGAAATCGAGCCTTTCGGCGGCGCGGCTACGTGTCTTGGCGGCGCTATCCGCGACCCGCTTTCGGGAAGAACTTACGTTTACCACGCAATGCGTATTACGGGTGCCGCTGACATTACGCAGCCTTTCGACAAAACTCTCAAAGGAAAACTCCCTCAGCGTGTTATTTCCAAAACCGCAACTTCCGGATTTTCCTCTTACGGCAACCAGATAGGTCTTGCAACCGGCTTCGTTCAGGAAGTATATCACCCGAATTACGTTGCAAAACGTTTGGAAACGGGCTTTGTCGTAGCGCAGAACAAGGCTGAAAACGTAATCAGAATGAGACCTCAACAGGGCGACATCGTAATTCTTTTGGGCGGTGCTACGGGGCGCGACGGCTGCGGCGGTGCGACAGGTTCTTCAAAATCACACAACCTCAAAAGCGTCGAAACTTGCGGTGCCGAAGTTCAAAAAGGAAACGCTACCACCGAAAGGAAAATTCAGCGTCTTTTCAAAGATCCGCAAGTCTCCAAACTTATCAAACGCTGCAATGACTTCGGCGCAGGCGGCGTAAGCGTTGCTATCGGCGAACTTGCAGACAGTATAGACATTTATCTCGACAGAGTGCCTAAAAAATACGACGGTTTGAGCGGAACCGAACTTGCGATAAGCGAAAGTCAGGAACGCATGGCTGTCGTAATAGACAAAAAAGACGAACAGAAATTCATTGATTTGTGCTACGGCGAAAACCTTGCGGCTACCACCGTTGCGGAAATCACCGATACCGGCAGACTGCGTATGTTTTTTAAAGACGACGCAATCGTCGACATCAAACGCAGCTTCCTCGATACAAACGGCGTAAA
Source organism: uncultured Clostridia bacterium (assembly GCA_944336125.1). Classification (GTDB taxonomy): domain Bacteria; phylum Bacillota; class Clostridia; order Christensenellales; family CAG-314; genus Heteroclostridium. Next base: position 138,513 of record CALVLA010000003.1, read on the forward strand.
ACAGAAAAACGACGTAATCATCGAAGAAAACATCTGTGACTTTTTCAACAGAATTGACAGCGAAACCAGAAAACACGTTCAGTCGCAGGATTACATCGCTGCTCTTTCCAACGAGCTTAAACGACTTAACGTTTGCTCGCAGAAAGGCATGGTGGAAACTTTTGACTCAACAATCGGCGCAAGAAGCGTTTTGCTTCCTTACGGCGGCGTAACTCAGGAAACGCCTGCGATTGTAATGGCGGCAAAACTCGGAACAGAGGACAGCGACACCGCAAGCGTCGCGGCGTTCGGCTTCAATCCTCATCTTACCGAAAGCAGTCCGTTTGTCGGAAGCATGCATGCTGTTTTGACAAGCGTTTCGAAACTTGTTGCGGCAGGCGTAAACAGACAAAAGATTTATCTCAGTTTGCAGGAGTTTTTCAAACGCTTAAACGGTGACCCTAAACGTTTCGGTCAGCCTGTTTCGGCTTTGCTCGGAGCGTTTGAAGCCCAGATGGGGCTTGACATCGCGGCTATCGGCGGCAAAGACTCGATGAGCGGAACTTTTGAGGACATTGACGTTCCTCCGACTTTGATTTCGTTTGCGATAGGAACTGCAAAAGTCAAAAACGTAATTGACAACGTTTTGCGTCAGCCAAACAAAAAACTTTATCTCCTGCCGATAAAACGTGACGAATTTTACACTCCTGACTGGAAATACGTCAAAGAGCTTTATGACGAAATTAACAAAAACATTTTGTCGGGCAACGTCAAATATGCGACTGTAGTCGAAGACGGCGGCGCATATGCTGCAGTTACAAAGAGCGTATTCGGCAACGGAGTGGGCATTGACTTCGAAAGAAGCAACAGATATTTCAGACCTGACTACGGCGACATCGTAGTTTCGCTTGAAGACGAAAACAAATTTGCTTTGAAGTTTAAAAAGCTTTTCCTCGGAAGGACAAACGACAAAGGTTACATCGCAATCGGCACGCAAAAGTGCAAAATCGAAAAGTTGCTTGACAGTTATAAGGAAAAACTCGAGGACGTTTACAATACTACTGCAAAAGCAGAAGGAAAAGTCCAGACAGTTTCCTTCTCCAAAAAGCAAAAACCTTTGGAACTTAACATTGCAAAACCTCGCGTATTTATTCCTGTATTCCCTGGTAACAACTGCGAATACGATACTGCCGCAAGGTTTGAAAACGCCGGTGCTTTGACAAATTCCTTCGTTTTGAAAAACCTTTCGAGCAAGGATATCATGGACAGCGTCAAGGAAATTGCAAAGGCAATCGACCAATGTCAGATACTTGCAATCCCCGGCGGCTTCAGCGGCGCGGACGAACCTGACGGTTCGGGAAAATTTATCGCGACCGTATTTTCCAACCCTTACATCAAGGAAAGCATCGAAAACCTTTTGGAAAAACGCGACGGACTTATTTTGGGTATATGCAACGGCTTCCAGGCATTGATAAAACTGGGACTTGTACCTTACGGAAAAATTTCGCCGCTTCAAGAAAACTCGCCGACGCTTACTTTCAACAACATCGGCAGACACATTTCAAAAGTAGTTAAAACCCGCGTTTCCAGTAACCTTTCGCCTTGGCTTTCAGGCGTAAAAGTGGGCGACGTGTTTGACGTTGCGATTTCCCACGGCGAAGGACGATTTGTGTGTGACAAACCGCAGCTTGACAAATTGATTGAAAACGGTCAGATCGCAACGCAGTACGTGGACTTCAACGGTCAGGCGACTATGCTCAGCCCGTTCAATCCTAACGGCTCTGTTTACGCGGTAGAAGGTATCACTTCGCAAAACGGCAGAGTATTCGGAAAAATGGGTCACAGCGAACGTATCGGTAAATATCTCTACAAAAACGTTGACGGAAATTACGACATGAAAATTTTCGAAAGCGGCGTGAAATACTTCAAATAATCGTAGGTAAAAAATGAAATGTATTTATTGCGGCTGCGACGACCTGAAGGTCATTGACTCGCGCCCTGTTGACGAACTTAACGCTATCCGCCGCAGACGCGAATGCACTTCCTGCGGAAAAAGATTCACTACTTACGAGACAATCGAAACAACTCAGATTCTCGTGGTGAAATCAAACGGAAGCAGACAATCGCTTGACATCAGCAAAATCAAAAACGGCATTATCAAGTCGTGCGAAAAACGTCCGGTTTCCATGCATGACATAGACGAGCTGGTAGCTAAAATCGAAAAGCAGATTTACAACTCTCTTGAACAGGAAATTTCCTCCAAAAAAATAGGGGAGATGGTAATGAAGGGACTGAAAGAACTGGACGACGTGGCTTACATACGTTTTGCTTCGGTTTACCGCCAGTTTAAGGACAGCAATACGTTTTTCGAAGAACTTAAAAAAATGATGGAAGACAAATAAAAACAACCGCCTGTTTTCGGGCGGTTTTGTTTTTTGCCAATAACTACGCTTTTTATTTAATAATTGAATATAGTTTGATTTTTGACTTATGTCTAAAATTAAGGGTAAAAACAAAGTCCAGAAAAACCGGACTTGATTTTTGTTTTATATGATTATTCTGCGTCAGCGGATTCCTTAGCTTTTTTGGTCCTTTTTTTAGGGGCTTCCGCAGGAGCCTCAACTTCTTCCTTAGCTTTTGCAGAAGCCTTTTTAGCTGCTTTTTTTGCTGCTTTCGGATCCTTTTTTGCAAGTTTTTCGGCTTCTCTTTTAGCTTTGTCTTCTTTCCAAGCTGCGATTGCCGCTGCTTTTTCTTCCGCTTTACGCTGAGCCGCTGCTTTTTGTTCAGCCTGCTTCAAAGTTTTTGCGTCTGCTTTTACGACGATAATGCCGGATTTAAGCTGGTGCAAAGCTTTTGCGATTTGCGCTTTTTTGTGGTTTGCGCTGTTTTTGTGAATAACTTTTTTGCTTGCTGCGTTGTCGATTTTGCTTGCTGCTTCACTCATAAGTTTTTCGGCAAGTTCGACATCGTTTGCGGCGATTGCAGCGTTGAATTTTTTGATGGCTGTGTGCATCTGGGACGCAACCATTTTGTTCTGCAATTTTTTAGCCGAAGAAACGCTTACTCTTTTTTCCGCTGATTTGATATTTGGCATTTTTAAAAAACTCCCTTAAAACGATACTTGTCATTTAACCAGAACATTTTAGCATAAACTTATTTTTTTAGCAACAGTTTGCAAATCATTTTTTGACCCCTTTCGACATAAATTGAAGCAATCACTTATTTGGGGAGGGGTTATGAAGGGGTGTATTGCGGTTTTTGACAGCGGAGTGGGCGGTTTGTCGGTTCTTAAGCCTTTGACGCAACTTTTGCCTTTTGAGGATTTTGTTTACTTTGCCGACAATTTGCATGTGCCTTACGGCGACAAGCCTGTTGAGGAAGTCAAAAATTACCTGTTCAGGTCGATAGAAAAAATTTTGGCGTGTCAGCCCAAAGCGGTTGTCATAGCCTGCAACACGGCGACTTCGCTTTTTATAGACGAGCTCAGAAAAACTTATCCCGATGCTTTGTTCTTCGGCGTTCAGCCCGCAGTAAAACCTGCGGCAAAATTCGGCAACTGTCTTACTTTGGTTACCGCCGCTACAAGCAAAAACAAAAACTTTTTGGCTCTTTGCGACAAGTACGCAAACGGCTACGCTTTTGTATATCCGCTTCCCGACGCGGCAAGGCTCATTGAAAACAACGTTTCGGACGAGGAACTTGAAAAATACATAAAAGACGCTTTGGAAGGGGTGATTTTGAGCAATTTTTCCACCGCTGTGCTTGGCTGCACTCATTACTCGCTCAGAAAAAAGGTTTTTGAAAAAGCTCTCGGAAACCTCCCCGTAATGGACGGAAACGTGTCGCTTGCCAAATATGTCAAAAAAAGGCTGACCGAGCTCAAACTGACCAACAACGCAAAACTTAAAGGCAGCGTTTCCTTCGTGCTTTCAAACCCCGAAACCAAGGAATTTTTGAAATATATTTCCCTTTTTAATTTTTAAAATGCTATTGAAATGAACCTTCGTTTGTGTTATATTCTTTGTGTTAGGCATTGCTTAAACTTTAACAACCACGAGGTGTAATATGGCAGAAATTTTGGCTAAAAACATTCGCAATTTCGCTCTCATCGGTCATGGCGGCGAAGGTAAAACTACTCTGGCTGAAGCAATTCTCTTTAACGCTAAGGCTATCGACAGACAGGGTCGTACCGAAGACGGAAATACCGTCATGGACTTTGATTCCGAAGAAATCGCCAAAAAAATTTCAATCAGTTTGTCTGTAGCAAACTGCTTTTACGAGTGTGAGTTCGGCTCCGCTAAATTTAACGTCATAGATACGCCGGGATTTTTCGACTTCGAAGGCGAAATGAGGCTGGCTTTGAGCGCAGCCGACGGCGCCGTTGTCGTTTCGGGTCTCGGAGGAAACGTCTCCGTAGGTACCGAAAAAGCATTGGATTACTGCATTCAAAACAACATTCCGGCGTTGCTTTTCCTTAACGGAACAGATAAGGAAAATGCCGACTACATCGGCACTATGCACGCCCTTAAAGAAAAATACACAACTAAAATCGCCCCTATGCAAATTCCTATCATGCAAAACGAAAAAATGATAGGTTACGTAAACGTCCTCAACGGAAAGGCGTTTATGTTCGGCGACACAAAAACTCAGGTTCCTATTCCTGACGACCTTAAAGAAGAATACGAAGAACTTAAACTCAAACTCATAGAATCCGCGGCAGAAAGCGACGAAGAAATGATGGAAAAATACTTCGCGGGTGAAAGTTTCACCACCGAAGAAATCATTTACGGCGTCAAAAAGGGCGTTTTGCAGGGCAGCTGTATTCCTGTAATCGCCGGTTCCGCAGTATGCAACAAAGGCGTGTACAACCTTATGAACGAAATCGTAAGTTTGCTCCCGAGCCCTGCCGACTGCAAACCTGCCGAGGGCGTTGACAAAAACGGCAACCCTGTGGAAATACCTTGCAACGAAAGCGACCCTGTTTGCGTAAAAATCTTTAAAACAATCGCTGACCCGTTTGTAGGCAGACTTTCGATGTTTAAAGTTTTGTCGGGTGTTTTGAAGGTAGGTACCACACTTAAAAACACTACTAAGGACACCGACGAAAAAATCAGCACGCTTTATTTCGTAAAAGGCAAAAAGCAGGACGCTACCGATTGCGCAATGGCCGGCGAAATAGGCGCTATCGCAAAACTTCAAAATACCGTTACCGGCGACACTTTGTGCGATCCTTCGAGGCAGGTAATAATCAAACAGGTCGAACTGCCTAAGCCTGTACTCACCATGGCTGTTTACGCGGCTAAAAAAGGCGAGGAAGACAAGGTGTTCAGCGGACTTTACCGCTTGCAGGATGAGGACAATTCCTTTACCGTTACCAAAAACGCAGAAACAAGCGAAATGCTTTTGAACGGTATCGGCGAAACTCAGCTTGACCTCCTGTGCAAAAAACTCAAAAACAAATTCGGCGTCGAAGCCGTACTTAAAGAACCTAAAATCGCTTACCGCGAAACAATCAAAAAAGCAGTTGACGCGGAAGGTAAACACAAAAAACAATCGGGCGGCGCAGGACAATACGGACACTGCAAAATTAAGTTCAGCCCTTACCCTGAAGGAGACTTCCTGTTTGTTGACAGCGTCGTAGGCGGCGCGGTGCCAAGGCAGTTTATCCCTGCGGTTGAAAAGGGACTTATCGAAGCTTTGCCTCACGGTGTGCTTGCAGGTTATCCTACCGTCAACATCAGGGCGGAACTTTACGACGGAAGCTACCACGACGTAGACTCCAAGGAAATTGCTTTTAAAATTGCGGCTTCTCTCGCTTTCAAAGACGGCTGCTCAAAAGCAAATCCTACAATTCTCGAACCTATTTACGCTTTGCAGATTACCGTGCCTGATTCCTTCATGGGGGATATTCTCGGCGACATGAACAAACGCCGCGGCAGAATTCTCGGCGTCGAAGCTCTCGGCGGCAAGCAGATTATCTCTGCCGAAGTGCCTCTCAGCGAAATCATGAAATACGCTACCGACCTCAGAAGCATGACTCAGGGAAGGGGAAGCTACGAGCTGTCCTTCGTCAGATACGAGGAAGTTCCGCCTCAGCAAATTCCTAAAATCGTCGAAGACGCTAAAAAGTGGAACGAAAGCAAAGAATAACATTTTTTTCCGCATCCGAAAGGGTGCGGAATTTTTTTGTTGACGTAGCAATTTGATTTAGTTGTTGACGAATTTTTAGTTTTTGGGTATAATTTTAAAGTTAAGAGGAACTATGGAAAATTTGGAGTTGGCAAGAGAATTTTTTAAAGGCGACCGTTTTCAGCAAAGGGCGGGAGTTGAAATCGAAGAGGTTTCGAACTCTCACAGCGTTTGCGTCATTCGCCTTACTCCCGACCATTTCAACGCCGACGGCGTTGTTCAGGGCGGAGTAATTTATACCCTCGCCGATTCCGCTTTCGCTATCGCCGCAAACACAAAAGATTTTTTGTCGCTCACCCTTTCGGCTTCCATTCAGTACATTTCAAAAGCAAAAGGGGAGCTTATCCGCGCGAAAGCAAACCTTGTTTCAAAATCGAAAAGGGTAAGCTTTTTTAAAGTGGATATTTTCGACGAAAACGATGCGTTAATCGCAACCGCAAACATGACCGGTTATATCAAACCACGCGTTTGAGCTCCGGCGTTTTTTGCTTTTGTTGCAAACGAAACTTTTTCATAGTAAAATTGTCTAAATGAGGTTTGATTATGCAAGAAAATGTGATGTCAAATTCCGTTAATTTGAACGAACAGCAATCTGCGCAAAAAACCAAGGTTAAAAAACCTATGTCGAAAAACAAAAAGCAATGCCTTATCGCTATTGCTATTTTGTCCGTACTTTCCATTATTCTTTGGTACGTTCAGACTTTCGTCATAGGCGTGGACGAATCCCTCGGTGAAGTAGTAGGTTCCGAAGTCTTCCCTGAAACGGTAATGACTTTGACTATCGGAAGCTTTACCTGGGAAATCTCAAACGCCGTTGTAAGCGTTTGGATTACGGTGGGTATCCTTATCCTTTTCGCCGTCATCTTCAGATACGTCATTTTTCCGAAGTTTAAAACCGTTCCTAGCGGCTTTCAGTCTTTTATGGAATGGATTGTATGTTCTTTCGACAACATGGCAAAAGAAAACGTGCACGGACTTTCGCCTTTTATGGGACCTGTCGCTTTCGCTACAGCCGCTTTCATCTGCATCGGCACGCTTACCGAAACGCTGGGTATCAGACCGCCTAACACCGACATCAACGTGTGTCTCGCTTTGGCGCTCATTACCTTTGTCCTCATTCACGTGATCGGCGTGATCAAAAAGGGCCTCGGCAAACGTCTCAAACGTTACGTTACCGTTATTCCGCTCTTGACGGATATCGCGGTTCCCGTTTCGATGACTTTCCGTATGTACGGCAGTATTCTGAGCGGCTTTTTGATGATGGCTCTCATCTTCAATGCGCTGTCCGCCGTTATTCCTGCCTTTTGTTACATGCTGTTTACGCTGTTCCACGCGCTCATTCAATCGTACGTCTTCGCAGTCCTGACGCTCTCGTTCGTCAGCGAAGCGATAGAATAATATTTTACTGAATTCACTTTCGGAGGGTTAATATGGAAGTTATTTTGATGGCTGTCAGCCAGTTGTTAGCTATTGACGGTATGGTCGCTATCGCTGCCGCTTTGCCTATGCTCGCAGGTATCGGCGCCGGCGTCGGTATGGGTATCGCCGTAGGTAAAAGCGTTGAAGGTATCGCAAGACAACCTGAAGCAGAAGGCAAAATTCGTTCCACTTTGATGATCGGTCTTGCCTTTATCGAAACCACGGTTATTTACGGTTTGTTTATCAGTATCCTTCTTTTGTTCGTTATGTAATTTTCGAACACGCAATTTTGTTTTATTTTATGAGGTTTAAAAATGGGTAATTTGAGTTTTATGCTCTCAATGGCCGGCCTTGAATTGAAAATCATCGACGTTTTGCAGCATATCGTTCTTCTGCTTATTTTGATTTTTGTTTTGAAAATGCTTGTTTACAATCCGGTAATCAAGTTTGTCAACAAACGCAAAGAAAGCGTCGAAGCTATGGTTAAGGAAAACGAAAAGCTCAGCGCCGAAGTTAAGGAAATTAAAGCAAACGCCGACAAAATCGTCGACGAGGCTATGAAAAAAGCTGAATTTATCAATTTTGAGGCAACCAAAGAAGCTACCGCAAAAAGTAAGGAAATTTTGGCGGAAGCTAAAAAAAGTTCCGATGCGCTTCTCGAGCGTTCGCAAAAAGAAATCGCAAACCAAAAAGCCAAACTTGTTGCGGAAGTTAAAGAGGAAGTCGGCGCTCTCGCCGTTGAAATCGCTTCCAAAATTCTCGAAAGGGAAGTTTCCGCTGCCGACAACCAAAAGGTTATCGACGAGTGTCTGAAAGGTTGGGATAAAAACTGATGAAAACTATTCGTGTTTTGTCAAGCGAACAACTTTCGCAGGACCAAATCAAAAATATTGAAAATTTGTTTACTAAAAAATTCGGCTGTGACGTTGAATTTGTCTATGAAATCGACAAGTCGCTTATCGGCGGCATTAAAGTCGAGGCAGGCTCCGTCGTTTACGACGGCTCGGTCGCCGGCAAACTTCAACAAATCAGACAGTCTTTGAAATAAGGTTGTTATGACTAATTTAAATTTGAAAGACATTACCGCCGGGCTTATTCAACAGGTTGACGACCTTAACCTTAAAAACGAAGTCGCCGACGTCGGCAAAATCATCTATGCCGGCGACGGTATCATAAAAGTTACCGGCCTCAGCAAAGTCAAATACTTCGAAGTCCTTTCCGTCGAAAACGGTTCTACCGCATTTGCTCTCAACCTCGAAGAAAACGAGGTTGGCGCCGTTGTTTTGGACGACGACGGAAACATATCGCAGGGCATGACGGTAAAAACCACCGGCAGACTTATGTCGGTTCCGGTAGGTAAAAACCTTCTCGGCCGCATAGTCAATCCGCTTGGTCAGCCGCTTGACGGAAAAGGAGCAATCAAAGCCGACAACTGGCGTGAAATCGAAGTTCCGTCCGCTTCCATCATGGACAGAAAACCCGTTTGCGAACCTTTGCAGACAGGTCTGCTCTGTGTTGACAGCATGATTCCTATCGGACGCGGTCAAAGGGAACTTATCATAGGCGACAGACAAACGGGTAAAACCGCAATCGCAATCGACACAATCATCAACCAAAAAGGAAAGGACGTCATTTGCGTTTACGTCGCTATCGGTCAGAAATCGAGTACCGTCAACGACATTGCTCACAAGCTTGAAAACTTCGGGGCTCTTGACTATACCATCATAGTCAGCGCTACCGCAAGGGACTCGGCTCCTTTGCAGTACATCGCTCCTTACGCAGGCTGCGCAATGGCGGAAGAATTTATGTACGCGGGAAAACACGTGCTTATCGTTTACGACGATTTGTCAAAGCACGCCGTTTCGTACAGAACTTTGTCGCTGCTTCTCAAGCGTCCTGCGGGTCGTGAAGCTTACCCGGGCGATATCTTCTATCTCCATTCGCGTCTTCTCGAAAGGTCGGTCAAACTTTCCGACGCTTTGGGCGGCGGCTCCATCACCGCTCTTCCTATAGTAGAAACTCAGGCGGGGGACATCTCGGCGTACATTCCTACCAACGTAATTTCCATTACCGACGGTCAGATTTACCTCGAAACCGAACTCTTTAACTCGGGCGTTCGTCCGGCTGTCAACGTCGGTCTTTCCGTTTCCCGTGTCGGCAGCTCGGCTCAGATCAAAGCAATGAAATCGGTCACCGGCAGCTTGCGTCTGCAACTCGCTCAGTACCGCGAACTTGCAGTGTTTACGCAGTTCGGCTCCGACCTCGACTCAGTCACAAAAGCGGTCCTCACTCAGGGCGAAAAACTTACCGAACTTCTCAAACAGCCTCAGTACATGCCTATGGACGTGGCTAAACAGGTCGTAAGACTTTTCGTTGTGTCTTTGCCGCCGCTTCTTCTCATCGACAAAAACCATATCCACAAATTCTTCGACGAATTTGAGGTTTACGTCGAAAACAACAAGCCTGACCTTTTCGACTCCATAAGGGAAAGCAAAATCCTTTCGGACGAAAACAAACAGTGGCTTGAAACTCACGCGGAACAATTTACCGCTTCATTTTTGGAAAATCATCACTTAAATGGCTAATATTACCGATATTAAAGCAAGGATTAAATCTATCAACGATACGCGTCAGATTACCAAGGCGATGGAACTTATCTCCGTCTCCAAGGTTAAGCGCGCTCAGGAAAATTACGATAAAAACCTGTTTTATTTCAAAAGCCTTATCAAAGCCATAAGCGACTTGCTGGAAAATACCGACTGCGTCGACTGCGGCGAACGCTTCTTCAAAAGGGGAACGGGCGGCGCAACCGCTTACATTGTTATTTCAAGCGACAAGGGACTTGCCGGCGGCTACAACCACAACGTACTCAACTACGCTATGGACCTTATTTCCAAAGACGACAACAAAAAAGTCGTTACTTTCGGAAAAACCGCCGCGGAGTTTTTCAAAAGAAACAACGTTTCGATTGAAAAGGAATTCCTCTCCATAGGCAACCCTACCCTTAAAGACGCAAGAAGCATCGCTTACGACATTTATCACGCTTTTGACAACGGTGAAATAGACGAAGCTGTCATTGTATTTACCGATATAGACGACAAGGGCGTTCAAAAGCCTGTCGCTTTCGAAATTCTGCCTCTCGAACGCAGTCAGTTTGACTCCGCCGAAAAGTACGGCTCAAAAATGATTTATGACCCGTCGGCAGACGTCGTTCTCGACAGCCTTATTCCGCAATACCTCGTCGGTCTCGTTTTCGCTGTGCTGCTCCATGCTACCGTCAGCGAACACAAGGCTCGTATGGTCGCTATGGAAAGCGCGACCAGAAACGCCGACGAAATGCTTGACAAGCTTCATCTCGAATACAACCGCGCCAGACAAGAAAGTATCACCAACGAATTGTTGGAAATTGTTTCCGGCTCCGCTTCCGTCGGAAAATAAACGAGGATTTTTATGCAAAACGAAAAATTTATCGGAAAAGTTACTCAGATTATCGGACCTGTCGTTGACGTCAAGTTTGAAAATCATATTCCGAAAATTCACGAGAGACTTATCATCAAGGACGTTAACAGAGACGTTACCCTCGAAGTTCTCGCTCACAACGGCGTTAATACCGTAAGATGTATCGCCGTTCAGGCTACCGAAGGTCTTTCAAGGGGTCTCGACGTTATCGCTACCGGCGAAAGTATCACTATTCCGGTGGGTACCGAAGCTCTCGGCAGGGTTATGAACGTACTTGGCGAACCTATCGACAAAAAAGGTCCTATTAATTCCTCCGAAAGGTGGTCAATTTACCGTGACGCACCTAAATACTTCGAACAAAACAACAGTACCGAACAGTTTGAAACCGGTATCAAAGTCATCGACCTTCTTGCTCCTTACGTGAAGGGCGGTAAAATCGGTCTTTTCGGCGGCGCAGGCGTAGGTAAAACAGTCCTTATCATGGAACTTATCCGCAACGTCGCAAGCGAACACGGCGGCTACTCGGTTTTCACAGGCGTCGGCGAACGTAGCCGTGAAGGTTACGACATGATTAACGAAATGACCGAATCAGGCGTCATCGACAAAACCGCATTGGTTTTCGGTCAAATGAACGAACCGCCCGGAAGCCGTATGCGTGTAGCCTTTACTGGTCTTACAATCGCCGAATATTTCCGTGACCGCAAAAACCAAGACGTGCTTTTGTTTATCGACAACATATTCCGTTACATTCAGGCAGGTTCGGAAGTTTCGGCTCTTCTCGGCCGTATGCCTTCCGCCGTCGGTTACCAGCCTACTTTGGCTCAGGAACTCGGTGCTTTGCAGGAAAGGATTTCCTCAACAAACAGCGGCTCAATCACTTCCATTCAGGCCGTTTACGTTCCTGCCGACGACTTGACCGACCCTGCTCCTGCAACACTCTTCTCGCACTTGGACGCAACTACCGTTCTTTCGCGTAAAGTCGTAGAGCAAGGTATCTATCCTGCCGTCGACCCGCTTGCTTCAAACTCGCGTATCCTCGAACCGCACATCATCGGTCAGGAACACTACACAGTTGCCCGCCGCGTTCAGGAAACTTTGCAGCGTTACAAGGAATTGCAGGATATCATCGCTATCCTCGGTATGGACGAACTTTCGCAGGAAGACAAACTTACCGTCTACCGCGCAAGGAAAATTCAAAAATTCCTTTCGCAACCTTTCCACGTAGCTTCGGTTTACACCGGTCTCGAAGGAAGATACGTTCCGCTTAAAACTACTATCGAATCCTTCAAAATGATTCTCGACGGCAAAGTCGACGATTTGCCTGAACAAGCTTTCATCATGGTAGGCGACCTCGATGAAGCTAAGGCTAAAGCTAAAAAATTGTAATTTATTATGGCTTCTACTTTTTATATCGAAATCATCACCCCTGAAAGAACTTTTTTCTGCGGTGAGGTGGAATCGCTTATCGTCAACACGGTAGGGGGCGAAATGGGTGTCCTCAAAGGCAACATCCCGCTCGTCACCGCCCTCGTGTCAGGCGAAATTAAGCTTAAAGTCAAGGACAAATGGTATTATGCCGCAAACAGCGACGGCTTTTTGGAAGTAACTCCTTCAAAAACCGTCATCTTTTGCCAAACAGTCTTCTGGCCTGACGAAATGAAGGACGCCGACCTTAAAGAAAAGGAAAGGCATCATCGCGAAGCTCTCGCAAACGCCAGAGACGAAAAAACCTACTATCTCGCAAAAGTTTCGCTTATGCGCACCATGGCAAAACTCAACGTCAAGTATCAGCACGAAAACGACGTTTTCCTGGACAAATGACAAAACCGCTTCGGCGGTTTTTGTTTAATAATTTGAGAAAAAGGCAAACGAC
>CALVLA010000004.1 GCA_944336125.1 uncultured Clostridia bacterium
AGTTTAAAAAATTATACCATCTGAAAACCCCTTTGGCAAACGAACGCGCCTCAAAAATGAAAAATTTTCATTTTTGACAAACATTAATTAACATGTTAAAATTTCAATTACAATAACTGTAGAGGCTTTTTAATATGAAGTTAAACGAAGCGGTTAATAAAAGAATAAACGACATCTGCACGCAAAAAGGCATTTCCGTCTGCCAAGCGGCACTCAACGGCGGAAATTCTCCGTCGGCTATTTATGATTTGTCAAAAGGGCGCACTATGTGTCCGAAAATTTCGACTGTCAAAAACTTTTGCGACGGAGCAGGCATTACGTTGTCGGAATTTTTCAACGCGGAGTATTTTAACGATACGGAAGAATAAACGAGCTTTAAACCTTTTTGTTAAAAAAACAAAAAAGCGGTTTCTGTTGAAACCGCTTTTGTTGTTTTGTTTATCTGAGTTCTGCTTTAATACGTCTTACGCCGCTGCTGCTCGACTGTTCTTTGGTGATTACAAATTCGCCCAGTTCGGAAGTGTTTGTAGCGTGAGGTCCGCCGCAAATTTCCTTCGAAAAGTCGCCCATAGCGTAAACTTTGACAATTTCGCCGTACTTGTCGCCGAAAAGTCCGATAGCACCTTCGTTTTTGGCTTCCTCAACCGTCATTTCACGGCAGGTGATAGGCATTGCCTTTTTGATTGCCTCATTGACAAGTCTTTGAGTTTCGGCAATTTCCTCTTTTGTCATAGGTCTGCCGAAAGAAAAGTCGAAACGAAGTCTTTCTTCGGTAATATTGCTGCCTTTTTGAGCGACTTCGTCTCCCAGCACTTTACGCAAGGCCGCCTGCAAAAGGTGGGTAGCTGTGTGAAGTCTGGTTGTTTTTTCGCTGTGGTCCGCAAGTCCGCCTTTGAAACGCTGTTCGCTGCCAAGCTGTGATTTTTTCTGGTGTTCGCTGAATTTTTCACGGAAACCTTCAACGTCAACTTCAAAACCTTTTTCCTTTGCAAATTCAATTGTCATTTCAATCGGGAAGCCGAAGGTGTCGTAAAGTCTGAAAGCTGTCTGACCGTCGATTGTTTTACCTTCCGCTTTTGCCACAACTCTTTCAAATTCTTTGGTACCCTGTTCGAGCGCCTTGCTGAATTTTTCTTCTTCCTTGGTCAACTCGTCCACTATCTTTTGTCTGTTTTCTTCAAGTTCAGGGTAAACTTCGCGATAAAAATCTACGTAATGCAAAGCGATTTTTACCATCTCGCCCTTTTGAATGTCAAGCTGACGCATAAACCTGATCGCACGGCGGATAAGTCTTCTCAAAACGTAACCTTGGTCCACGTTGGAAGGAGTTACGCCAATCTGATCGCCCAGCATGAAGGTAGCTGTTCTTACGTGGTCGGCAATGATACGCATAGCCTTTGTGATTTCGTCGCTCTCGCCGTATTTTTTGTTTGCAAGTTGTTCAATGCATTTTATCGCGCCTGCAAAAACGTCTGTTTCGTAAACGCTTTTGAAACCGTTGAATACGCATACGGTTCTTTCAAGTCCCATGCCGGTATCGACGTTTTTCTGTTTGAGCGGTTCGAAAGTGCCGTCTTCCTTTTTGTTGTACTGCATGAAGACGTCGTTCCAGATTTCGAGATATTTTCCGCAATCGCACTGAGGACCGCATTCAGGCGAGCATTTTGGTTTTCCCGTATCAAAAAACATTTCGGTGTCAGGACCGCAAGGACCGGTTATGCCGGCAGGTCCCCACCAGTTGTTCTTTTTAGGCAGATAAAAAATCTGTTCCTTTTTAAGTCCGCACTCCTGCCAGATCTCAGCGCTTTCCTCGTCGCGCGGAGCGTCCTCGTCGCCGGCAAAAACAGATACCGCGAGTTTTTCAACAGGAATGTTGAGGTATTTTTCGCTTGTCAAAAATTCGTAGCTCCAGTGAATGGCTTCTTTTTTGAAGTAATCGCCGAGAGACCAGTTACCCAGCATTTCGAAAAAAGTGCAGTGGGAAGCATCGCCTACTTCGTCGATATCCCCCGTACGCACGCACTTTTGGACGTCTGTAAGCCTGTTTCCCGCAGGGTGTTTTTGTCCCAAAAGATAAGGGGTCAGCGGGTGCATACCGGCGGTTGTAAACAAAACCGTAGGATCGTTTTCAGGAATAAGACTTGCGCTCCTTATGATAGCGTGTCCTTTATCCTTGAAAAAGTTGAGATACATACTTCTTAAATCGCCTGATTTGATTTCTTTCATAATTTCATCCTTTATCACAAAAAAATTTGAAACATCGCTGTTTCAAATTTTTTAATATTAGTTTCTGTTTGAGTTGAAAACCGCAACTAGCAAAAACACGGCAGGTATTACAAATGAGTAATAACTCCACATTACCGCAAACGGTTTTGAGAAAACTAGATAAGCCAAAAGCCCGCCGGTAACGACAAAGGCAATTATCGACTTCCAGTCAAGCCCCTCGTGGTAACGTCCGGCAATGATACGAACCAGTTTGGCAAGTACGCACACCGCAAGCGCAATAGCAACGACAGCAAGCACAAGTCCGCTGATAATTACTTCAAAAGACTTTATCTGCCCCACAGCCTCGACCGTAGGAGAAAGACCGATGAGCGAAGCGGAAAAGTTGGACAATGCGGCGACGATCAAATCCCAACCGCCGAGAGCCACCTGGCTTTCTCCCACCGTGACGGTAGCAAGAGTCCAGTTGAGTTTGAAAAAGTCGATTTGTTGCGGAAGCAAAATAAAATACAATCCCAACAAAGCGATAAGCAAAACTACAATGTTTTTAAACCTTTTTGTCTTTGGTTTTTCCTCGTAAGTCTGAGCAACCGCTGCCATTGGCTGAACCGACGAATACCTGTTGTAAGCATAAGCGTCCGCAGGCATAGGCTGAGGCGGATAAACAGGCTGAGCAATTGCCTGAGGCTGATTTTTTTCACGCTTCTTTGCCGCTTTAAGCTGTTGTTTTTCCAGCTTTTTGCGTTTTTTCTCTTCTATCGCCTCGCGGTAAGCTCTTTCTTCTTCCTCGCGTTTGAGTTTGCGTTTTTCCTTTCTCGACAGTTTTTGTCCGCCTGTTTTAGTAACGGCGACTTCCGTCATTGCCTGCTGAATTTGAAGCGACGACGGCAAAACAACCGAGGAGAAATCCTGACCACAGTTTAAGCAGCGTTTTGCATCGGGACTGCACACGCATCCGCAGGTAGGACAAATTATTTTGTTTTGAGGTTTAGGCAAAGGACTGCCGCAGCGTTTGCAAAAGTTTGCCGAGCTTTGGTTGACCGTGTTGCATTTAGAGCAGACAACCGGAGCCTCGGGGCTTTTCATTTCAAATCCGCACTGATAGCAGTATCTTGCGGAAATGGGGTTTGCGCTGCCGCATCTGCTGCAAACGTTAAATTTGTTTTCGCCCATATGCGTCCTCCGTTATTTTCGTTTGTTATGTACTTTCGGCGCCGCGCCAAAGCGAGGCTTGCCGCAGTAAGAGCAAAATTCCGAATCCGACTCGTTTTCAAATCCGCAGGAGCAGGTCCAGGTATAGCTGCCCAACGAACGCGACTCGAACTGAAATTTGCAGTTTGAGCAAAACTTTGCGTCGGCACTGTTTTCCGCACCGCACACAAAGCAGTATTTTTTAGGAATATCGATTTTCAGGGAATGACCGCATTTCGCGCAGTAATCGCTTTCGAAATTGTTCATAGCCTGACAAATCGGGCAAATGACCTTTCCCTCGCCGTCTGTAGGAGAAGTGAGAACGCATTGCATGAGTTTTACGTTGTCGCACTCCTTTGGTTTTACGACGATGGTCATTTCCTCGACGGCTGCGTCCTTAAGGTCGAAAAAGCAGTACGAACACATTTTTGCGTTAAGCTCGTTGGGTCTGCCGCAGTTCGGACAGACAAGCCTTTTCACCTTGCGGTTGGTGGTGAAGTTGTTTACTTCCTGTCCGCAGTAAGGACAAAATACGCTTGCCACCGAAATGTCGTTTCCGCAGTAAGGACACGGAAAAGTGTCAAGCTCGGCAGGCGAATTTATTCTGTTGATGTCGGCTACCGAAGCGTTTGGCATTTTTGCGCCGCAGGACGTGCAGAAATCCGCGCCGGCAATAACCTCAGCCTTGCACGAAGGGCAAACGGTTGAGGCGACCGACTCGAAGTCGCTTGTTCCGCAGGAGGTGCAAAATGCGCTTGACTCCTCGTTAAATTCGCCGCAATTGAGACACTTTTTCATAAAAATCCTTAAAAAACCGTCGGTTTATTAAAAAATATTATAACACAGTGAAAGTATGTTAGCAATTATTTGTTAAAGCTGTCTTTGAGGCCTACTATTTCATTGAACACAGCATTTTCAGGCGTGCTGAGTTTGTCTTTCACAAAATAGCCTATGCGCATAAACTGAAATTTATCTTCGACTTTTGCGTCGCAAACCGCTTTTTCAGCAAACGCCTTTTGCAAAGTCATGCTCTGCCTGTCAAATTTTTCGATATAATCCGTAGCGTCGATTTCAGGGTTAAGCATAGGTTTAAAGCGTCTCAAAGTAAGTTCGGCATAGTTGTTTGCGTCCACCCATTGAATAACGCCCTTTACCTTTACGCCGCTGTTGTCGCAGCCCGACTTACTTTCGGGAAGATATGAGCAAACAAGCTCTTTTACGTTGCCTTGATCGTCGCACACCACGTCGTCGCATTTGATTATGTATGCGCCTTTGAGCCTTACCATACCGCCTTTGAACAGTCTGTGATACTTAGGAGGAGGCGACACCATAAAGTCCGAACCGTCGATGTAAAGCTCTTTTGAGAAGGTGACCTGCCTCAAAGTCTTTTGCTCGCACTGCGGATTGTTTTCGATTTCAAGCGTTTCGCTTCCTTCGTAATTCGAGAGAACTACTTTGATAGGATTGGTAACCGCCATAAGTCTGTCGGCGTCACGGTTCAGGTGTTCGCGTACGACTGATTCGAGATAAGTCATTTCCACTTCGCTGTTGGCTTTTGCAACGCCTATGCGCTCGCAGAAATCCCTGACGGCCTCGGCAGGGTATCCCCTGCGCCTTATTCCGCAAATGGTAGGCATACGAGGGTCGTCCCAGCCTTCGACAAATTTTTCCTCAACAAGTCTTTTCAAAAACCTTTTGGACATAACGGTGTTTGAAATGTTGAGCCTTGCGAATTCAATCTGCTGAGGTTTTTGTTCAAACTCGCACTCGTTTACCACCCAGTCGTAAAGCGGACGGTGGTCTTCGAATTCCAAAGTACAGATAGAGTGAGTAATACCCTCGATTGCGTCTTCGATAGGATGAGCGAAGTCATACATAGGGTAAACGCACCATTTGTCCCCCGTGTTGTGGTGAGTTGCCCTGACTATACGATAAATGACAGGGTCGCGCATGTTGATGTTAGGGCTTGCCATGTCGATTTTTGCGCGAAGAACTTTTTCGCCGTCTTTAAACTCGCCCTTTTTCATGCGGAAAAACAAATCGAGGTTTTCTTCAACGCTTCTGTTTCTCCAAGGACTTTCCTTACCCGGTTCTACGAGAGTACCTCTGTTTTTACTTATTTCTTCGGCGGACATGTCGCACACGAAAGCCTTGCCCTTTTTGATGAGTTTTACGGCAAAGTCAAACATCTGCTGGAAGTAATCGCTTGCATAAAGCAGCTTGTCCCAGTCAAAGCCCAGCCACTTGATGTCCTCTTTGATGCTTTCGACATATTCCTCGTCTTCCTTGACAGGGTTTGTGTCGTCAAAACGCAAATTGCATTTGCCGTTGTATTTTTGTTTGATTCCGAAATTGAGGCAAAGGCTTTTAGCGTGACCTATGTGCAGATAGCCGTTAGGTTCAGGCGGAAACCTTGTGTAAATTTCCGTTACCTTTCCGTTTGCCAAATCTTTGTTGATAATATCTTCTATAAAATTGCTTGCTTTTACTTCTTCCATAAAACTACCCAAAAAATTAAATATCGCCTTCTATAACAGTACCTTCTTCCTCAGGAGGAGCTTCGTCAGGCAACGGAGCCTCAAACTCATTTTGAGCTTCCTGCTGTTTTTCCTTTTCGCGTTTTGCTTTTTCCGCCTTGTTTTTGTTGAACTGAGCGGTAATAGCAAGCGAGTAAGCGTCTGCCTCGGTAAAACGGACGATTTCGCCGATCCAGTCGAGAGGAATATCTCCCAAAGGACCGTTCCTGTGTTTTGCCACAACCAGCTCCACCCTTGTCGATGCCGATTCCGTCTCACCTTCTTCCTCAGGTTTGTAAATCATAAGGACTATGTCAGCGTCCTGCTCGATTGCACCCGATTCCCTCAAATCACTAAGCTGCGGTTTTTTGTTTTTCAAACCCGCCTGTTCACGGCGCAACTGACTGAGAGCCAGCACCGGAACGTCCAATTCTCTTGCCATAATTTTGAGGTTACGGCTGATTGACGCAACTTCGGTCTGACGGTTTTCCTTGCTTTTTCTGTCGTCAGCCTCCATAAGCTGAATATAGTCGATGAGCACCAAATCAAGGCCGTATTTGCTTTTGAGCCTGCGGCACTTCGAAAGCATTTGCGAAACGGTAATGTTTGAAGTGTCGTCGATAAAAATTTTAGAGTGTGAAAACCCTTCGCCTGCGTTCCAAAGCGACTCCCACTGCTGCGCGGTAAGCTTTCCGCTTAATGCGTCTGACATAGGAACTCCCGCGACGGAGCAAATAGACCTTTGAGTAAGGCTTTCGCGCGACATTTCGAGAGAGAAAACGGCGCAGCTGCATTTTTTGTTCAAAGCAGCATGCTCTACCATATTCATGGCAAGCGACGTTTTACCCATACCCGGACGGCCCGCGATGATGATAAGTTCGCCGCCGTGGAACCCGTTTGTCATTTTGTCGAGTTTTTTGAAGCCGCTCGGCACTCCTTTAAGCTTGTCGGGATTTTTTGCTATGTCCTCAAACATGCCCAAAACCTTTGACACGCTTTCGTAAAGCGGACTGAGCTGCCCCGCGTTTGATTTTGTGTTAAGCGAATATATTTTGCTTTCGGCGCTTGCCAGCTGTTTTTCCATATCCTCCGCCGAATAAGCGTCGTCGGTAATTTCGGAGCATGTATGGATAAGCTGACGCATAACCGAGTGTTTTTTTACAATTTCGTGATAGTACTTCCAGTTTGCGGCGGAAGGAACCGAATTGTTTATGGTGGAAAGATAAGAAATACCGCCTATTTCGGTCATTTTCCCGAGACGGCTGAGCTCATCCGCAACGGTAACGAAATCGACAGGTTTTTTGGAGTCAGAAACGGCTTTCATCGCCGAAAAAACCGTCTGATGAACGGGAGAATAAAAATCGACGTCGGAAAGGTTTGACAAAATGTCGAGAGAGACCTCGCCGTCCACGAGAACACAGCCCAAAAGGCATTGTTCCGCTTCGACGCTGTGAGGCAAAGTGCGTATTAATTTTTTGTTTTCGCCAGCCTTCAAAGCCATAATCCACCAAATAAAAAATTTTTAATTATTATATCAAATTAGCAGGCGTTTTTCAAGCAAATTGAAGTATGCGGCAAAAAGGCAAAAGCGAATAATTTTATGCAGCAAAAACCGCCGAAAAAAAGCGTTATAAATTTTATGCATAAAAATGCACAGGGCAATTTTCGACAAAAAGCGCGTAAAAACAAGGTCTTTTGTGGGTAAATTTTTCGTAAATTTTAAGTTATCCACAGAAGTTATCCACTTATCCACAGAAAAACACAATGTATATGCATTTGCTTTATGATTATTCCACCAAAGGCTAAACTTGCGAAAAAGCCTCTTTTTGCGGAATAATCTCCTGAAATTCACCGTCGTCTTGCGTAGTTTTTTCAGGACGCTTTTCACAGCCTCTCACGATTATACCGTCTATCGAATTGTAAAAATCGGTTCGCAAAAGTTTTTTGTCAATAAGCTTGTTTCCGTCATAAATCAAAAGATACCCTTTTGTTTTGATGCCGTCCTTAGCCTTTTTAAGCACAAATGTTTCGTCGTCATAAAGCACCTTGTCCGAGTAGTTTTTTTGTTTGTCCACTATGGTTTTTACCTTAGCTTTTTGAGTGCTTACCACTTGGTACTCACGCTTGAAAGTATAACGGTTTTTAATGCCGTAAATCAAAACCTTTGCGCTGGTGTCGTCGCACCGCGTTTTGATAAAAATATCGTAAGGAGTGTCATTTACAAACACAAGGTCTGCTCCGTTGTCGTTTACCATTGCGTCAAAACTAGGCTTTACGTAACTGCTTCTAAGCGTATGCCTGTGCCACTCCTCTATTTTAAGCCCGGCAAGCAAAGCCGCGTTGTATAGAGTTGTGGAAGCCTGACACACGCCTCCGCCTACACCGTCGACATATTTTCCGTTTTCGATGACTTTTGCATTTTTAAATCCGTTTTTAACGGTACGCTTGCCCACCGTCTGATTGAAAGACACTTTCTGCCCCGGCTTTACGATCATTCCGTCGAATTTTTTGAGTGCCAGCTTTACGTTGCTTTTTCTGTCCGCCGAACTTGACGAGTAGTCGGTGGAAAAACTGCTTTTCAATGAAGTTCTGTTTTCGTTTTCTTGCTTGCTTAAAGCTTTTATCTTTTTTATCGGCGTGTCTATCTGAGTTTTGCCTTCTTTCAGCGCAACGAAAATTTCGTCGTACAGTTTGTCCAAATCTACTTCTCTGCCGTCTTTTCCCTCCGAAATTTCAAAAATATTTTTGTTTTTCGGCTTAAATGCTATTTGGCTGTCGATTTGTTTTTGGTTTACTGCAAGGCAAAGCTTTTCAACAGTTTCACTAAGCCCTGTCAAAACGTAATTGACAGCAACTTGCCTACCGAAAATTTTTTCCGTTTCAACAATTTTGTTTATCTTTTGCTCACGGCTGCCGAAAAACATGCGGTTTTGCAATGCGTGCAAAGTTTCAAAATCACGGTCGTCAAATTCAACTTCTTTCTGGTCGTAAACATATTTTTGCCCTTCCCAAACAAATTCCAGTTTTACGACGTCGTCAAAAGACAACGCTTTGGTAAATTTTGGAAATGACAAAAAACAAAAGGCAACCGTCAAAACGATTGCCCATATAAAACAAACAGCATTTTTTCTTAAAAAATCAAAATTCAATGTGCAGCTCCTTCATACATCGGGTGCTGAGATAACAAAACTTAGGACGCAGGTCTTCCGCCTGTTCGCGGTGAAAGTCGCTGCCCCCTGTCTTTAAAAGATCAAACTCGTCCGCAATCCCGCCGTATTTTTCTTTATCCTCGTTAGTATGCGAAAAATACTCCGACTCAATACCGCGAAGACCTGCCTGCACAAGTTTTTTTACAAAAGCTCTCGCGTCCTCAGTGTCAAGCTGCAAACTGTAAGGGTGCGCCAGCACAGGAGTGCCACCGTAATTTAAAATGAGTTTTACTCCGTCTTCAGGCGAAATTCTCGTTTCTTTGACATAGGCTTTTTTGCCGAAAGCCAAATACTCGTCAAATGCCTGATTTATGCTTTGACAAACGCCTTTTTGTACCATTGCTTTGGCTATGTGGCTGCGCCCCGTAACTTTGCCCGAAAAGAGTTTCACGTCCTTCATCGGTATGTTTATTCCGAAGGATGAAAGTTTTTCGAGTATCATGTAATTGCGCTTTTCTCTCAGTTCGCGAAGTCTTTTGAGTTCCGCATTGAAATCAGGATTTTTGTAATCGACGTTGTAACCCAAAATATGTACTTCCCTGTCATCCATCGTGGAAAGCTCGACACCGGGCACAACTTGAAGTCCCAATTCCGCTCCTCTTTGCACGGCTTCTTCCACACCGTCCACGGTATCGTGATCGGTGACGGAAACAACGTCAAGTCCCATGTCTTTTTGACGCTTCAAAACGTATTCAATTGAAAAATCCCCGTCGCTGACAACCGTATGAAGGTGCAGGTCGCATTTGGGCAAATACATGTTCATATAAAAAGTATAAAACAAAAATATTTTTTTGACAATAAAAGTTTTTGTTCACTACTTTATTTCTTAAATAAATTGTGATATAATTAACGACAGTACAAAGTAAAAAACGGAGGTTTATACATGCAAATCACACACGAAGTAGAAAGTATGGTATGTGTAAAAAAAGGTTGCAATCACGGACCTGCTCCCATTCCGGAGGAAGGCAAATGGGTTGCGTCCAAGGAAATTAAGGACATAAGCGGACTTACGCACGGCATAGGCTGGTGTGCGCCGCAGCAGGGAGCCTGCAAACTCACGTTAAACATAA
This sequence comes from uncultured Clostridia bacterium, assembly GCA_944336125.1. Lineage (GTDB taxonomy): Bacteria > Bacillota > Clostridia > Christensenellales > CAG-314 > Heteroclostridium. Next base: position 10,210 of record CALVLA010000004.1, read on the forward strand.
AGGAAGGCATCATACAGGAAGCGTTGGTTGAAACGATAGGCTGTTCGGGAATGACGCACAGTGCGGCAATGGCGGGAGAAATTCTTCCCGGAAAAACCGTTCTCGAAGCATTGAACACCGACTTGGTGTGCGACGCCATCAACGTTGCAATGCGCGAGCTGTTTTTGCAAATCGTATACGGCAGGAGCCAGTCGGCATTTTCCGAAGACGGTTTGCCGGTAGGCGCAGGACTCGAAGACCTCGGCAAAGGATTGCGTTCTCAGGTAGGTACTATATTCTCGACGCAGCAAAAAGGCGTAAGATACCTTGAAATGGCGGAAGGCTACATAACTCAAATGGCTTTGGACGAAGAAGGACAGGTCATCGGTTATGAAAACGTACACTTGGGCAAAATGATGGAAAACATCACCAACGGTATGCCTGCCGACGAAGCGCTCAAAAAAGCAACTTCCAAATACGGCAGATTTGACAACGCGGCAAGCTACATCAACCCTAGGAAAAAATAAGGAGGTATTGAAAAATGGCTGTTAAATTTGAAGGTTACGAAAGAAGAATAGACAAAATCAATGCCTGCCTTAAAAAATACGGCATAAGCGATTTGGAAGAAGCAAGGAAGCTTTGCCTTGACAAAGGCGTAAACGTCGAAGAAATCGTAAAAGGCATTCAGCCTATCGCGTTTGAAAACGCCGTTTGGGCATATACTTTGGGCTGCGCTATCGCAATCAAAACAGGTGTAACAAACGCGGCGGAAGTTGCCGAAACAATCGGTATCGGCTTGCAGGCATTTTGCATCCCGGGTTCGGTAGCCGACCAACGTGAAGTAGGTTTGGGACACGGCAACCTCGGCGGCATGCTTTTGAGGGACGAAACCAAATGCTTTGCTTTCCTGGCAGGACACGAAAGCTTTGCGGCTGCGGAAGGCGCAATAGGTATCGCAAGGACTGCAAACAAAGTCCGCAAAACCCCTTTGCAGGTTATTTTGAACGGCCTCGGCAAAGACGCGGCATACATCATCAGCAGAATTAACGGTTTTACATACGTTCAGACACAATACGACTACTACACAGGCGAACTTAAAATCGTCAAGGAAATCGCCTTTTCCGACGGCGAAAAAGCAAAAGTACGCTGCTACGGCGCAAACGACGTAAACGAAGGCGTGGCAATCATGAGACACGAAAGCGTTGACGTAAGCATAACAGGCAACTCCACCAACCCTACCCGTTTCCAACACCCTGTTGCGGGAACATACAAAAAATGGGCTGTGGAACACGGCAAAAAATACTTCTCGGTAGCAAGCGGCGGCGGTACGGGACGTACCCTTCACCCTGACAACGTAGCGGCAGGTCCTGCAAGCTACGGAATGACGGACACCATGGGAAGGATGCACTCCGACGCACAGTTTGCTGGAAGCTCTTCGGTACCTGCGCACGTCGAAATGATGGGACTTATCGGAATGGGCAACAACCCTATGGTAGGCGCAACGGTAGCTTTGGCAGTAGCCGTTTCGACAGCAAAATAAAACTTAACGGACGGCAAATTTGCCGTCCGTTTTTATTATTCTGCAATGTTAACAAAGTCTTTTTTTAATTTTTTTGCATAATCTAAAGCCTTAGCTGCGCCGCCCCATGAGTGCTTAACATATGCCACAATAAAATCAGCTTTTTTTACCATCCAATAATTTCTCCTTATCACGGCATACTTTTTTGGCACTTTTTCTAAATCAGGAAAAATTATTCTGTCATAGCCCCCTAATGCAATTTTTCTTTTTAAATATTTATTATCAAGGTAAGGAGTAACAAAACACAATTCTGATCGCTTGTTTTTTAATTTGAACTCTGCACATGCCAACAATGCCAAATTGTCAAAAACTCCGTATCCACCCAAAAAAAATGTAACTTCTTCATTTAACGACACATGCTCAAATAAATTAAAAAGTATTTTATCTTTATTTGCCTCGCAAGTTTTGCTATGCCCAAAAAAAGCTACAATCATACTACTAAATTTAGCACTTATTTCGGAAAAGCGCAACTAATTCGATATATAGCAGTAGTAATTTTTTAGTTTCGCATATACTACGTATATAAAATTTACGGAGGGATTTTGTGAAACTCGAAGATGCGGTAATCTTGCGTATAGAACAGCTTTGCCTTGAAAGAAAAATGACCAAGTATAAGCTGTTTAAAGCAAGCGGCGTCCCTCAAAGTACGCTGACTTCAATCAAAAAAAAGCGCAGCGGCTCGGCAAAACTCATCACTCTTTACTGGATTTGCGAGGGATTTGACATATCGCTGAAAGAGTTTTTCGACTCCCCTCTTTTTCAACGCGAAAACATCGAAGAATAACAAAAAGGTCTGAACTTCAGGTTCAGACCTTTTTTATTTAAATTAAATCTGGCATTCGTACATGCGGTATTTCGCTACAAGTTCCTTAAGGTCGTCGATACGCGAATAAATTTCTTTGCCGTTGTCTGTTTCGGCAACCGTCATACGATTGCTTATACGCTCGAATACTCTCACACGGGAGTGAATGTCGGTGCAGTTTTTAATGGCGTTTGCAATGCCGGTAAACGGCTCGTGAGCGGCAAGTTCAAGTCCGTGGGAGTTGTAAATCAAGGTGTAGCCGGCAATACCCGTAGTCTTGTGATAAGCCTTGCAGAAGCCGCCGTCGATAACAAGAAGTTTGCCTTCGGCTTTGATAGGATTTTCGCCGTCGATTTCTTTTACAGGCACGTGACCGTTGATGATGTGGCAGTGTTCTCCCTCGATACCGAAATCTCTCAAAAGTTTTTCGCACCACTGTTTTTGCTGGCAAAGCTTGTAATAGCTGTTTTTCTGTTCATGGTGCCACTTTTTGTCGTCGATGTAAACGCGTTCGAAAGTGGTCATTTTGTCCTTGCCGAAAAGCGGAGAAAGCTCGCCGCACCACAGATACCAAGCAAGGTCAAGGCAGTAAGTATTGGTTCTGCCCGCGGTGTAAGCGACGTATGCCTGACGTACGCACTGTTCGCAGTAATCCATTAGTGATTTTCCGTAGTAAGACACGTTGCCCACCTTGAATTTTGCGTAATCGCCGTTTTCGTCGAGAGGAATGCATCCGTGGAAAATGAGGTTGCCATTATAGATGTTGTAAAGCGCGCCCTTTTCGAAGAAGAAGTCAAGGTGTCTGCGAAGTTTTTCGCTGCTGAGGAAGGATTTTTTAAGTCCGTTGAAAATACGTTCTTCCTCTTCGGTAAGTTTGTAAGGGTCGTTTTTGTCAATGGTAGGAAAATCGTTGGAATTGAGTTGTACCTTAGTGCCGTTAATTTCGAGAGTACCGTTTTCGGTATCAAGCCTGTCGATAATAGGCGACATGTTGTACTCAGGATGCCTTTTGATAGTTTGAGCTTCCTTTTTGAGCATAATGAAGAAAATTGCTTTTCTCATTTTTGCACTGAGTTCGATGTCGTCCTTGCTGATTTTTTGTCCGGTAATCGAAGGGTCGAAATGCTTGTCGTAAGACATGTATCTGTCTGCGTAAAAAGCAAGTTCTCTGAGGCTTATTCCGTAACCGCTTTCAAGCACGTCGGCGTTTCCGTATTTGAGGGAAATAGTAACGACGTTTGCAATGCAGGCGTCCTGTCCCATTGCCGCGCCCATCCAAAGCATATCGTGATTGCCCCATTGAATGTCAAGCGATTCCTGTTCGCAAAGCATATCGAGGATTTTTTCAGGAGCTTCACCCCTGTCGAAAATGTCGCCGACAATGTGGAGGTGATCCACGACGAGGTTTTTGATGACGGTTGCGAGTGAAATTATGTAAGCCTCGGCCCTGCCCAGTTCGATAATGGCGTCAAAAATGCCGTTGTAATATTCTTCCTTGTTGAAATTTGTTCTGTCGACGTTGATAAGTTCTTCGATGATGTAACCGCAGTAAGCAGGAAGTTTTTTTCTTACCTTGCTGCGGGTATATTTTGACGCTACAAGCCTGCACACGTCGACAAGGCGGTAAAGATTTGTTTTGTACCACTCGTTGATGTTGTCGCCGCCGTGAACTTTCATTTCCTCGATAATCTGCTGAGGATAATAAATAAGCGTAGCGAATTTAGCCCTTTCGTTTTCAGGCAAAATTTTGTCGTAAAGCATATCCACTTTTTCGCGGATTGCGCCCGACTTGTTGTTCATGATATGGCAAAAAGCCTCGTACTCGCCGTGAAGGTCGCTGACAAAGTGTTCGGTTCCCTTCGGGAGTCGCAAAATTGCCTCAAGGTTAATAATTTCCGACGTAGCGGCTTGAACGCTCGGATATTTTTCACCCAACAGTTCCAAGAATTTTTCGTTTTTAGTCATTTCAACCTCGTATACAAAGAGAGTGACAAATTCGCCACTCTCTGATTGTCAAAAATTATTTAAGCTCGCGTTCTTTAGGTCTGACGAATATCAACACGATAATGCCTGTGCCGGCGAGGCAGGCAACAACGATGAGAGCGACTCGCAGGAAATCGTTGAACGGGTTGTTTGAGTAATCCGGAGTACCTTCCACCACTTTAACGATGGTTTCGACTTCTTCTGCGACGTTGCCATCGAGGTCGCGCGCCTGATAAACGATTACGAATGAGCCGTCAAGGTCAGCGGCGGTAAGTTCTTTCGGAGTAAGCACGCCGTCTTTAAGAATGCTGTCCTCGTAACCTTCTTCGCCCTCTTTAATGTTTTTAATTTCCGCGCCGCGTGAGCCGTCGGCGTTGAGGTAATAAAGTTTCCAAGTCGAGTAAGCTGTGTCCACACCCGACGCGTTGTCGGTAATAGTTCCCGTAGGAATTGTGTATTTCTGGTTTACGTCAATTTCGACGGAAGACTCAACAGTGATTGTAGGCGGAGTTTCGTCAAACACTCTGAAGGCGAAAGGTTCGCTTTCTGTAATGTTGCCTGCAGGATCGGTAAACTTGTATCTGAAATACCAAGTACCGGTTTTGTTGAGTTTAACGGCGTATGACGAAGCATAAGTAAATTCGCCGCTTGAACCCGGAGCAAGGTAACCCACCTGAATTTTTACGTTGGAGTAATCGTCGAGTCCGTCGGTAACGGTAACTATTCTCGAAAATTCTTCTGAGTCGATGTGAGGGAATTCAAAGGTGTTGCCCTCTGTGCTTGCTACGAGGTGGTCAACCTTCAAAACTTCCGCATTTGAAATAAAGCTTTTGAAAGCCTCGTCGTTTACGGTAACTTCCGCAGTATCCTTTTTAGCAGTAACCTTTAAAGTGATGAGCGGATTTTCGTCTGACTTCAAAGCGTAAATTTTAATTGTATAAACAGAGCCTTCGGAGCCGATTGCCTGCGAAGTTTTGCCTTCGACTTTTTCGCCTTCCGCTCCGTCCTGAGTAACGGATACAGCCCAACCTGTTCCCAAGATGTCAAGACAGAAGTAAGGGAAACCGTAAGTCGAATCGGCAGCGGCGTTTACCGCAACGTTAACCGCACTGTCAGATTTGACGATTTGGTCTTTGCCGTCTTCTTTAGGGATGACTACGGGAGCAATTCTGTTTTCGCCCTCGAATTTGCTGTTTGCAGTAACAAGGGTCTGCGTTCCGTTTGAGCTTTTGATTGATTTGATTTGAATGACCGCGTCGTTGTCTTCCTCATCGCCTGAAACGCCCTTTACGCCGAAAGACATGTCGGCAATGTTTTTGTAGAATGAAAGCGTTTTGATGTCGCCTGAGTTAAGTGTAACGCCGTTGAGCGAAAAAGCCCTCGAATTTTTGTCGTAAGACAAAGTAAGACCGGTTTCCGAACTCAAGCTGTCAGAGCTTACGGTAGTAGCGGCAAAAGCGGTTTCGACGTGGTTGTTATCCTGCATTTTGTAGGAAATTTTTCCGTCTTGAACTTTAAAGGAAAGCTGAACCCACTTCGTGTCGTTGTCGTTGTCGGTAAACTTGAACCAGAACTCATCGAAATTTACGCTGTCAAATCTGAAGTTGACTGCAAAGTCGTTCATATCCAAAGCGTTTTTGTAGCTTGCGGAACTGTCTTTGCTTGCTTTTTCAAAGGTAATTTGCAAGCCGTTTGACAATGACGAAGTAATTTTTGACGAGCCGTCGCCTGTTGAAGCGAGAGTTGAACCGTAGTAATATTTAACGGTTTCCGCCGCAAAAACGGAGTTGTCCGACAGCACTGCGACAGACGCCGAAAACATCATAAGGAAAGCGCAAATCACGCCAAGCAGTTTTTTACTTTTCATATATAAAACTCCTCCGAGTTTGTAACTCATATGCTTCAATATTTTACATTCAAAGGGCGACGTTTGTCAATTAAAAGGCGTAAAAGAAAGGCATCAAAAGTAAATTAACGCTAAAAACACCAAAATTTTTGACACTACATAGGATAAACCGAAGGACTTTTTATTGGCGGCTATGAATTTTTATATATTTTTGGGAGCGACGGCGCTTGCGGTAAGTCTCGACAGCGGATTTGCCGGTTTTGCGATGGGGATGAAGACTGAAAGATACTGGGCAGGCTTTCCGCTGGCAGTTGCGGCAATCACGCTGCTTCTTTGCGTAATTGCGGTAAAAGCGGGTGAAATTTTAGACGGACTGTTGGGAGACTTCGTTACCTTTGCAGGCGTTGCGGTACTGGCGCTTGTAGGTATAATCAACTTTTTCAAATCTGAAAAATGCGAAATATCCTTCAGACCTACGCTAAAAGAAAGCCTGCTTATCGGAGCCGCCGTAGGAACAGACGCCGCGGCGGCAAACTTTTCGCTTTGCCTTATGGGACACACATCCCTTTTGATTCCCCTGCTTTTTGCCGTCACGCACTTTATCACGGTTTCGGCAGGCTTTTTCCTCGCAAACCGTTCGTTTTTAAAAAATCTCAAACACACAAACAAGTTTGCAGGGTTGCTGCTTGTGAGCCTTGCCCTATTCAAACTTTTCGGTTAAAAAAAACACGGCAATTTGCCGTGTTTTTACATTGAGTAATTTTCGATATATTTTTTAAGTTCAAACTTTTTCCAAGGTTCTTTGTCCTCAGGAGGATAAGCAACAAACACCATGCTGTCGCCTGTAACGGGATGAGTAAATTTCAGCTCATACGCCCACAAAGCAAGGTTGCTTCCCTTTGAAAGTTTGTCGCCGTACTTAACGTCGCCGAAAAGCGGACAGTTTTGCGCCGCCATCTGCACGCGAATCTGATGACTGCGTCCCGTTTCCAGTGAAACTTTGACAAGGGTAATTGCTCCCTTGCTTTCAAGCTGACGGTATTTCAAAACGGCTTTTTTTGCTCCTTCGGTAAGGCTCGTGGCTATGTAAACGGTGTTGGTGTTGGGATTTTTTTTCAGCCAGTTGACAAGCTCGCCGCTTTCGTTTTTAAGGCTGCCGTTAATTACCGCGAGATAGTTTTTTTCCACTTCGCGCTCGCGAATTGCCGCGCAAAGCCTGTCTGCGGCTTTTGACGTCTTGGCAAACACCATTACGCCGCCGGTTGGCCTGTCAAGCCTGTGGACAAGTCCGAGATAAACGTCGCCCGGCTTTTGATATTTTTCCTTAAGCCAGTTTTTAAGGACGTTCAGCAAATCGTCGTCTTTCGAGCTGTCTTCCATAACGGGCATATTTTGCGGTTTGACCACCACAAGCAAATGGTTGTCCTCGTACAATACGCTTACGTCATCCATTGAAAAAAGCATTAGGTTTCTCCCTGCCAGATACCGCTGGCGCCGCACGGCAACACGATACCCTCGTCGGTATCCAGACAAACTTCGTAGCTGTCTGTTTTGCCCTTGCGGTTTTTCATCGTCATTTTTAGTATGTTGTTCAAAACCGCGGGTTGAAGTCCCGTGGTGTAACTGTTAATCAGCACAAAAAGCGGATTGTCCGAAAGCACCTGTTCGCAAAGTTGCATGAAGTCGAACAAATCGTTTTCGATCTTCCAGATTTCGCCGTTGGAGCCCCTTCCGTAACTAGGCGGATCGAGAATTATGGCGTCGTACTTTTTGCCTCGCCTGATTTCGCGCATGACAAACTTTTTACAGTCGTCTACTATGAAACGCGCCTTGTCAAAACTAAGTCCGGAAAGGGAAATGTTTTCCTTCGCGCGCTCCACCATATTTTTGGCAGCGTCCACGTGGCATACGCTTGCTCCCGCCGAAAGGCAGGCAACGGTAGCCCCGCCGGTGTAAGCAAAAAGGTTAAGCACGTTTATCGGACGGTTTGCTTTTTTGATGAGGTCAATCATCATGTCCCAGTTTGCCGCCTGTTCGGGGAAAAGCCCCGTGTGCTTAAATCCCATGGGTTTGACGCGAAACTTAAGGTCGCGCCACCCCACAACCCAGCTTTCCGGCATAGGCTTGAGATATTCCCAATGTCCTCCGCCGGTGTCGCTGCGTAAATATTTTGCGTTAAGCTTGGGAAACTTTTCGAGGTTTTTTTCCGTTTTCCAGATGACCTGCGGGTCAGGCCTTAAAAGGTAAACGTCTTTCCACCTTTCAAGCTTCATTCCGTCGCTTGTCGCGAGTATTTGATAATCTTTCCACTCTTTGTTTATTTTCATTTTACCTGTGTGAGAGAGATGGTTACTTCTTCGCCGTTGATGTCCCACACCTTGGAAACCTGACCTTCGCTTCCCTCTTTGATGCTGTCGCAAAGAGTGTCAGCCATGATTTCCTTTCCGCGTTTGACGAATACGTCCTTAGCCTTGCCCTTTGCGACAAACTGCAAAGTGATGTGGTCGGTTACGTTGAAGTCGCTTTCCTTTCTCATTGTCTGCACTTTGGAAACGATTTCCCTTGCGATACCCTCTTCGATAAGGTCTTGATCAAGCGAAGTGTCGAGAGCAACCGTTACGCCCTTGTCGGAAACTGTTTCAAAACCGTCTCTGTTTTTGGAAGAAATGAGAAGGTCTGCCTCGGTAAGCTCAACGGTTTTTCCGTCGATTTCGGTAACGTATGCCTTGCCGCTTCTGACGGTGTTAACCACTTCGTCGGCGTTGCACTCGGTCAAGAACACTTTGATTTTTCCGAGGAGAGCGCCGTATTTAGGACCGATTGTCCTCATTTGAGGTTTAAGTTCGTAACCGGCAAAAGCGCTTGCGTCTTTTGCGTATTTGACTTGTTTTACGTTAAGCTCGTCGGCGAGAATGTCGGTAAGTTCCTTTGAAAACTCTTCGCCGTCGGACACTATGAACAACTGCGAAAGCGGTTGTCTGTTTTTGATGTTTGCGGAGTTTCTTGCGCTTCTGCCGAGAACAACTACGTCCATGAGTTTTTCCATGTCTTTTTCAAGTTTGACGTCAATCATACTTTCGTCGCAGACAGGGAAAGTAGTCAGGTGAACGGATTCAGGAGCGTTTTTGTCAACGCTTTTAACAAGGTTTTGATAAATGCTTTCCGCCATAAACGGAACGTAAGGAGCGAGAAGTCTTGACAAAGTCACGAGAACGTGGTCAAGCGTCATGTAAGCCGCTTTTTTGTCCTCAGTCATTTCGCTGCCCCAGTACCTTTCGCGGCAGCGGCGGACGTACCAGTTGGAAAGAACGTCCACAAACTCTTCGATCTTTCTCGCGGTTTCGGTGATTTGATATTTGTCAAGTCCCTCGTCAACGAATTTGATGAGCGAGTTGAGTTCCGACAAAATCCATTTGTCCATAACCGTCAAAGCGCAGTCTTTGAGGTTTATGCCGGTCGGGTCAAACTTGTCGATGTCGGCATAAAGCACGAAAAACGCATAGGTATTCCACAAAGTGCCCATAAAGCGTCTTTGCGCTTCGGAAACGGCGTCGGCGTAAAATCTGCTAGGAAGCCAAGGCGCGCTTGAAGTGTAGAAGTACCACCTTACCGCGTCGGCGCCCTGTTTGTCGAGTACCGTCCACGGATCGACTACGTTTCCTTTGTGTTTGGACATTTTTTGTCCGTCCTTGTCGTTGACGTGACCCAAAACGATACAGTTTTTGAAAGGCGCTTTGTCAAAAATCAGGGTAGATACGGCAAGCAATGTGTAAAACCAGCCCCTTGTCTGGTCAACCGCTTCGGAAATGAAGTCGGCAGGGAAGTTCTTTTCAAACAATTCCTTGTTTTCGAAAGGATAATGGAATTGGGCAAAAGGCATCGAGCCGCTGTCGTACCAGCAGTCAATAACTTCGGGTTCTCTCACAAAAGTACCGCCGCACTCACACTGCCATTTGCAGTCGTCGATGTATGGCCTGTGAAGTTCGATGTCACCTTTTATGCCGCAAAGGTTTTTGAGTTCTTCCTTGCTTCCGATTACGTGAATTTTGCCGCATTTGTTGCAAACCCAGACAGGAAGCGGAGTACCCCAGTATCTTTCACGCGAAATGCCCCAGTCGATGAGGTTTTCGAGGAAGTTTCCCATACGTCCGGTGCCGATTGTAGGAGGCATCCAGTTGACGCTGTTGTTGCTGTTTATGATACGGTCTTTGATTGCGGTAACTTTGATAAACCAGCTTTTGCGAGCGTAATAAATGAGCGGAGTGTCGCATCTCCAGCAAAAAGGATAGCTGTGCTCGAACATAAGCTCTTTGAAAAGAAGTCCTGTGTCAGCGAGTTTTTTAAGCACGAGCTTGTCGGCGTCTTTCACAAACACGCCCTTCATGTCGTAAACTTCTTCGGTCATGCAGCCGTCTGCGCCTACGAGCTGAACGAAAGGCAGGTTGTATTTGAGGGAAACTCTCGCGTCGTCCTCACCGAAAGCAGGCGCGATGTGAACGATACCGGTACCGTCGGTAAGGGTTACGTAATCGTCACAGATGACTTTGTAAGCATTTTCAGGATTTACATAGTCGAAAAGCGGAATATATTTTCTGAGTTCAAGCTGTTTGCCCTTTACGGTTTCGACCTTTTCGTAAGTTCCTTCCTCAAAGCAGGTAGGAATAAGGGCGTCCGCCATAATGAAATATTCGTCGCCGCATTTGAGTTTTGTGTAGTCCTCGTTTGCGTTTACGCAAAGACCCACGTTTGAAGGCAATGTCCAAGGAGTGGTCGTCCATGCGAGGTAGTAAGTGTTTTCCTCGTCGGCAGCTTTAAACTTCGCGATTACGGATTTTTCTTTAACGTCCTTGTAGCCTTGAGCGACTTCGTGGCTTGAAAGAGCCGTTCCGCAGCGAGGGCAGTAAGGAACGATTTTGTGTCCTTTGTAAAGGAGTCCTTTGTCGAAAATCTGTTTAAGGCTCCACCAAACCGACTCGATGTACTTGTCGTCGTATGTGATGTAAGGGTTTTCCATGTCGACCCAGTAACCCACGCGGTCGCTCATTTTTTCCCATTCGCCTTTGTATTTCCAAACCGACTCCTTGCACTTTTTGATAAAAGGCTCGATACCGTAGTTTTCGATTTCCTTTTTGCCGTCGATGCCCAAAAGCTTTTCAACTTCCAACTCGACAGGAAGACCGTGAGTATCCCAGCCTGCTTTGCGCAGTACGGTGTAGCCCTTCATCTGTTTGTAGCGAGGGATAATATCTTTCATGACACGGGTGAGAATATGCCCGATGTGAGGTTTTCCGTTAGCGGTAGGCGGCCCGTCGTAAAATGAAAAAACGGGTTTGCCGTCTGTATCTTCGGCAGTTTGTTCGAAGATGCGGTTTTCTTTCCAGAATGTGAGGATGTCCTTTTCCCTGGAGATAAAATCAAGTCCGGTGTCAACTTTTTTGTACATAGTAAACTCCTTAATAAAAAAATGCCCGTTGTCTAGACCAACAGGCACCACTAAACATATACAATCATATAGTTTCCCTTTAACGGAGGAAAGGCGCGTCCGCTTACTCAATTTGGGCGGCCGAGCTAACGCGGTGATAATTTTTTGAGGGAAGATGCGTATTTGCACCAGACAACGCTCTCTGAAAACTTCCTTGTCGAAAAACCGTGTCCGCGGTCAAAGCTTTTTAACTATTCAGCTAAAATATTTTACAAAAATAAACGAAAAATGTAAAGCGAAATGAAGCGAAAGGCAGTTTAAAAGTAATCAGTCCTGCTTCATGTCGTAGCTGTCAAACACTTCGCCGTCCAGGTCCTTAAACAAAAACAGACCGTTTTCCAAAGTCAGGTATGAGTGTCTGCTGTTTTGTTTTGGAATCGAAACCGAGCCGCAGTTGATGTAAACAAAAGTATTGGTAACGATTTTGGCAGGCACGTGAGTATGCCCGTGCAAAAGCACGTCCCCTTTGTTTAAAAGCGGCGGATTGTCAAGGTTGTACCTGTGACCGTGAGTTGCGAAAATGGTTTTTCCGCACTGCTCGATTAAGCCGTAATCTGCCATAATGGGAAAGTTAAGCACCATTTGGTCCACTTCGCAGTCGCAGTTTCCCCTTACGCAAAAAATTTTGTCGCGAAGTCCGTTGAGCATGTCGATGACCTTTTTTGGAGCGTAAACGTCAGGCAGGTCGTTGCGCGGTCCGTGATAAAGCAAATCGCCCAAAAGCAAAAGTTTGTCGGCTTTTTCCCTGTGAAATGCATCGACAAGTTTTGTGCAGAAATACTCTGAACCGTGAATGTCCGAAGCAATCAAAAATTTCATAAATCACCTTTTATTTAAAAAATTATACCACAAAAAAGGGTTTTCAACAATTGATTTTAAAAAGCGACAAAGATTTGTGTTGCAAAAACAGCGGTTTTGATTTATAATGTCACTACTGTGCTAGGTGGGGAGCCAGCGGTGCCCTGAACCCGCAATCCGCTACAGCGGGGCTGAAAGCCGGCCGAGGCTTGGTTTTGGAGGGTATGGAACCGATAAGGAGTGTTGATAACAAGGTCCCGTGCAACAGTGCACTGTGAACCATGTCAGGGCGGGAACGCAGCAGCATTAAGCAGACCGTACTGTGTGCCACGGGGAAACTTTGCAGTAGCCACCTGTCGGGATACCTCCTCGGGGATTTAAGTCGACGCCGGAAGCACGGTTTTAAAAAGCGCACTCGCAAGAGTGCGTTTTTTTTAAGTCCTCAAACATCGTTCTTTGACTTCATTTTTTGTTTAACAAAAGCGCACTCGCAAGAGTGCGTTTTTTTTAAGTCCTCAAACATCGTTCTGTGGTTTCATATTTTTGTTTAACAAAAGCGCACTCGCAAGAGTGCGTTTTTTTTAAGTCCTCAATCATCGTTCTGTGGCTTCATCTTTTACTCTTAACAAAAGCGCACTCTTTTGAGCGCGCTTTTTTCTTTACACCATTTTGGTAATTTCCTTTTTCAGCCGGAGAATAATTTTCTTTTCAAGCCTTGAAATATACGACTGCGAAATACCCATGAGGTCGGCTACTTCCTTTTGAGTGATTTCCTCCGCGCCGTCAAGGCCGAAACGCATTGACACTATCTCCTGCTCGCGTTTTGAAAGTTTTGTGATTGCTTTTTTGAGCAAATCCCTTTCGACTCCGCATTCTATGTCGTTGTAAATCATATCGCTGTCGGTGCCCAACACGTCTCCCAGCAAAAGCTCGTTTCCGTCGCTGTCCACGTTAAGCGGTTCGTCAAGGCTTATCTCGAAGCGACGTCGCACGACTTTTCTCAAATACATCAAAATTTCGTTTTCAATGCACCTGCTGGCGTATGTTGCCAACTTTATTTTTTTGTCGCTTTTGAAACTGTTTACCGCTTTGATAAGCCCTATCGTTCCCACAGAAATCAAATCCTCGATGTCAATTCCCGTGTTGTCAAATTTTTTGGCAATGTAGACGACAAGCCTCAAATTTCTTTCAATGAGCTGATTTTTAGCGTCGACGTCCCCTTTTTGAAAACGGCTGATAACCTCCTCCTCTTCGTCGGGAGTAAGCGGCTGCGGCAAAACTTCCGCTCCGCATATGTAACAAACGATTTTTTCGTCGATAAAGTTAAGTTTCAAAAACTTTTTGAGCAAATTCAAAATTTTCATAAACCGCCTCCGATATCCATTTTTCCGTTCAAAAGCAAATCGAACTCGTCTTTTGCCGAAACCTTTTTGTCATAAACGCCAAGCACCGCGTCTGTTTTTTTGCCGTTGACCTCAAACACGTCGGGGCAAAATACAAACATTTTGTTTACCCCTCCCGCAACGGTGGAAAAAGAAAGGTAATGAGCGTTTTTGACGATTTTTTTGTCGTACAGCAGACTTTCGGCTACCTTTTGCTTTACCGTGTTTTTAAGCTCTTCCGAAAGAACTATTGCAACGGGAAAACCCGTTTTGTTGTCGGTAAGCCTGTTTCCGCTGTCGAGGAAACCTTTGAGCAAAAAACTTTCGCCGCCTATTTCAAGCCTCACGTCGAAGGTAAAACCCACGTCGTTTTTTTTCGCATTGAGGTAACAAACGAGGTTTTTGACAAGCAGGAAAAAAAACAGGCCGCCCGCAAGAATGAGTGGGAACGCGCTTGCCGAAATTATGCTAAGGTCCTCCTGAACGGAAAAATCCGTTTTGGTAACGTAGTAAAAACCGAACAGCACACCGCCGAACAAAAAGGTCAACGCCCAAAACACCAAAAGGTTTTTGAAAAACTGCCCCTTTGATTTATATTTGGCAAGTATGCCCACTATACCCAAACTCAAAAAAAGTTTGGTCAAAGTCGAAAACACAAATCCCGGCGAAAAAAGAGGCAGAACAATGGCGACAAACGAACCCAACAAATCGGCAAAAAACAGCCGCAGTTTTTTTAAATCGGTTTTGCATATTTTCACCGTAAAATAAAGCAACATGAAGTTGACCGAAAAGTTGCTTAAAAATACGTATTCGACGTACACCGTCATAGGCATAATTTTAGCTTTGTCGTTTTGCCGCAAAAGGCTGAAAAAAGCTGCTTTTAAAGTTTTTTTGTCAAAAAAACAACCCGCACATCGCGGGTTGTTTTTTACAAAAGCGGTTTGTTAATTAATTTTAAGGTATTCACGGGGGGAAACGTGTTTACCGTCTTTTGTCATTTCAAAGTGAACGTGAGGACCTTCCTTAAATTCGAGGTAGCCGCTGTCGCTTGCCTCGCCGATTTTGTCGCCTTTCTTAACCTTGTCACCCTTTTTTACCGCAGGGTTTTCGGCAAGAGAAGAATAAGTTGATTTAAGGCCCTGACCGTGGTCGATGACAATGGTAGTACCGTGTTCCGCGGTATTTGTTACGCTTTCGATAGTACCGTCGGCAACCGCGAGAACGTCCTTGCTGTTTTTCACTACAAAGTCAATGCCCTTGTGGGTTGTCCACTCTTCCATAGTGGCCGAGTAAACAAAGTCGTCGCCCTCGGTGAAGTCCATCGAAATTGTGTATTCCGCAAGAGGGAGTCCCCATTCGATAGGGTCGGTATCGACGTCGGTATTGTCGCCGCCGTCATTGTCATTGTCGTTGTCGTTATCGGTATCGCCGCCGCCCACATCTATAATCGGGTCAGAAGGTTTGGTGCTTTCAACCACCACGATAGTCACGATGGCAAGCACGCAGGCGATAATGATAATAAGCGCCAGATTACGTTTAACGAAGTTTAAAAACCCGTTTTGTTTGTTAGTTTTTTCTGCCATAATTTCCTCCGAATTTTTTGTACAGTGATTTTTGCCATAAAATTAATTTTTATACATTTTTTAAAAAGAACCCAAAATTACGGGAGTTCCCACGGTAATTATTCCTTCCGAAAAAGCCGTCTGAAAGTTGACATCACCCTCTTTGCCCTCTACGGTTTTTCCCAAACGGGAGGAAAATCCCTCTGCCACCATAACACCGTCGACGTCGTAAAAAACACAGTTTCCCAAAGAACGCGATATATTAACAAAGTCGTTTTCATCTCCGTAAAAACAAACGCTTTCGCCTATGACCTCGTCAAGTATCATCCGAAGGCTTTTTGCATAAGCGGCGTCGCATGAAATTTCAAATACGCAGCCGTTTTTGACTACCGAGCAGTTTTCGTCGGATATCTTTTGAGTCGAGTAAAAAGTATATCTGCCGTCGAAATCAAGCCCCGAAGCTTGTTGAGAAGGAATATGTAAAAACAAAAGAATAAGCATTAAAAAGGAAAAACAAATTTTTTTCATAAAAAAACTCCCTGAATTTATTTTCAGAGAGTTTTGACAAAAAACAAAATTTTATACTTTAAAAAGCAAATCAGTCGTAAAGTTTGCTTACCGGCAAGTCGCTGTAAACCCTTTCGATAGCTTCGGCAAACAAATCTGCAACGGTAACGATTTTAATTTTAGGGGAACGTTTTTCCTCAGGAATTTCAATCGTATCGAGAACGACAACTTGTTTGAGAGGAGATTTTTCAATCCTCTCGATTGCAGGACCGCTCAAAACGCCGTGCGAGCAGCAAGCATAAACTTCCGCAGCGTTGCCTTTTTCGACGATTGCGGCAGCGCCCTGAGTGATTGTGCCTGCGGTATCGATCATATCGTCAATCATTATGCAGCGTTTACCCTCAACGTCGCCTATGATGTTCATGACTTCCATAACGTTAGCCTTAGGTCTGCGTTTGTCGACGATAGCGAGGCTTGCGTTAAATTTGGTGGCCATAAGTCTGCTTCTTGCTACGCTGCCCACGTCAGGCGAAACAACGACGATGTCATCGCTTTTGAGTCCTTGTCTTGTGAAGTAACGGGCAAGAACAGGCATACCGTAAAGGTTATCTACAGGAATATCGAAAAATCCCTGAACCTGACTTGAGTGCAAGTCCATGGTAAGCACTCTGTCTGCGCCTGCCTTTTCGAGGAGGTTAGCAACGAGTTTAGCGGAGATAGGGTCACGAGCCCTTGCTTTTCTGTCCTGACGAGCGTAACCGAAATAAGGAATAACTGCCGTAATTCTCGAAGCGGACGCGCGTCTGACGGCGTCAATCATAACGAGAAGTTCCATAAGGTTTTCGTTGACAGGCGAAGAAGTTGACTGGATAAGGAACACGTCGCAGCCCCTTACCGTTTCCTGAATATTGACGCTGACCTCGCCGTCGGAAAATCTGCCGACTTCCATATTACCGAGAGGCAGTCCCAACTTGTCGGCTATTTTTTTAGCCAGCGATTTGTTTGAGTTACCGGAAAAGATTTTTACTTGACCGTGCGTACCATGCCCTACCATGATTTATCCCCCGTGAAAAACTTTTGACACAAAATTGTCATAAATATTTTACAACGGTAAGCGAGGCAAGTCAACAAAAAAGGCAACCGAAGTTGCCAATTTGTTATTTTGTGATGTCAGCCTCGTAATCGTAGCAGTAATGAGCGGTAGGAGCGGCCACCGAGTTTACGACTGTGATGGAATCCAGCACACAGCAAGAGTTTTTGCAGTCGTGATGTTTGCAGTTTTTGACGTTGCAGTTGATTTTTTGATTTTTTTCCATAATATACCTCCGCAGATATTGTGTACAAGAAAAATAAATATATACCCTCGTTGACAAAAAAGGCGCAGTCGTTATAAAATAACGCAAAGGAAGTGAAAAAATGAAAGTAATACTTTTGAAAGACGTAAAAGCACAGGGAAAGAAAGGCGACGTAATAGAAGTAAGCGACGGATACGCAAAAAACTTTTTGTTGAAGCAGGGATTGGCGCAGGTAGCAAACGTTGACAATATGAACAGTCTGACGATAAAAAACGCTGCGGTTGCAAGGCAAAAGGCATTGGAAAAGCAGGCGGCGCAGGAACTTGCGGAAAAACTTAACGGAAAAACGGTAACCGTTGAGGTAAAAACCGGCGAAAACGGAAAAATTTTCGGAAGCGTGACGGCGAAAGAAATTGCGGAAGCTTTTGTCAAAGCGGGCTACTCGGTAGACAAAAAGCAAATCGTGCTTAAAGAAGGCATAAAAAACATCGGTGAGTTTAAACTTACGGTAAAGGTTTATCCCGAAATCAGCGCAACGTGCTACGTGAAAGTAGTTCCCAACGCGTAAAATTTGGCGGCAGGCGTTTGACAAAACGTCTGCCCTTTTGATAAAATAACGCGGTAATAAAAGGGAGTAGTAAGCGTAAATTACGCGGTTTGGTCGTCATCACGTAGAAATACCGGTCAAACCTTAAAAAGCGAGACTTTTGTTGCGACATTGTCGCGGCGGAAGTCTTTTTTTTGCTGAAAAGGAGTGTAGTTGTGGAATATTTACTTTTAATCGTAGGCTTCGCACTTCTGATAAAAGGTGCCGACTATTTTGTCGAAGGCAGCTCTGACATAGCGCGATTTTTAAAAATCCCCTCTGTAATCATAGGGCTCACCATAGTGTCCATGGGAACAAGCGCGCCAGAAGCAGCCGTCAGCATAACGGCGGGACTTACCGGAAACAATGACATCGCATTGGGAAACATCATCGGCTCAAACATATTCAACCTGCTTGTAGTAGTAGGCGTGTGTGCCGCGATAAGAGTGTTTAAAGTTGACGACACGATTTTCAAGCGTGATTTTCCTATATGCATAGGCATCACGGTACTTCTCATGCTGCTGGCTTTTGACGGAAGCATAGCTCTTGCGGACGGCATCATATTGCTTGCGCTGTTTGTAGGCTACATCGCGCTCACCGTGGCACTTGCAATGAAAAAAAGAAAACGCGGCGAAACCGAAGTGGAAATGAAAAAACGCAAGCCTTTATTAAGCGTGATATTCATTATAGCCGGACTTGCGGCGGTAATTTTCGGCGGCGACCTGGTAGTCGACAACGCAGTAAAAATCGCAATCAACCTCGGTATGAGTCAGTCGCTTGTGGCAATGACGATAGTCGCGGTAGGCACCTCTCTGCCTGAACTTGTAACGTCAATCACAGCCGCAAGAAAAGGCGACAGCGGACTGGCGTTGGGAAACGTGGTAGGTTCAAATATATTCAACATACTGTTTATTTTGGGCATGTCCTCCGCCCTTCACCCTATCTCTGTTTCTGCGCAGGCACTCACCGACATTTATTTCTGCCTCGGAGCAACGGCGGCATTTTACATCGCATGCTTCAACAAGGAAAGAAAAGTCGGCAGGTTCCTCGGCGTCGTCTGCGTTCTCGTTTACGTTGCCTACACAATCATGCTCATCATGAGGTAAAACAAAAAAAAGAAAAGACGCTTTTCAAGCGTCTTTTTTTATTGCGTTTTTTCATTGTCTGTCAAAGAAAACTCACAGCCGCAGTATTCCTGACGGTAAAGTCCGTACTTTTTGCTAAGTTCCACCGACTGCTTGTAGCCCTCCCGCTTTTTAAAGTCGGAAAACAAAAATTTGACTTTATGTTTGTTTTGAAGTTTTTCTCCTATAGAGTTTATTAACTCAGCGTTTTTGTGAGGGCTTACGGTAAGCGTAGTGCCGAAAAAATCAAATCCCTTTTCGGCGGCATATTCCGCCGTCTTTTCAAGGCGAAGCAAAAAGCATTTTTCGCACCTTGCTCCCCCTTCCCTTTCCTTTTCAAAACCCTCTGCCGCTTTCAAAAATTCCTCGTGACGGTATCCCGCGTCGATAATTTTTATCGAGTTTGCCGACGGCATTTTTTCTTTTAGGGCAAACACCTGCTCAAGCCTTAAAAAATACTCGCTTTCGGGATATATGTTTGAATTGCAGAAAAAAACCGTTACGTCAAAAAACTCGGCAAGATAGTTTATCACATAGCTGCCGCAAGGACCGCAGCAAGCCTGCAACAACAGTTTCGGCTTGTACGGCAGGTTTTTAATTTCCTCGACGGTTTTGTCGGTGAGTTTTTGAAAATTGATTTTTTGCATAACAGAATATTAACACAAAACAAAAAACACCGCAACATGCGGTGTTTTTGCATAGGCTTTTTGGCCCTATTATTTCATTTCAACTTCAGCGCCTGCAGCTTTGAGTTTTTCTACGATTTCAGTAGCAACTTCTTTGCTGACAGCTTCTTTAACTTTGCTTGGAGTTTTGTCAACCATGTTTTTAGCTTCCATAAGACCAAGACCGGTGAGTTCTCTGACAACTTTGATAACTTCGATTTTCTTAGCGCCTGCGTTGTTGAGAATAACGTCAAATTCAGATTTTTCTTCAGCAGCAGGAGCAGCTTCACCGGCACCTGCAGCAGGACCTGCAACAACTGCAGCAGCTGCGCTTACGCCGAATTCTTCTTCGATAGCTTTAACCAACTCGTTGAGTTCGAGTACAGACATACCTTTAATATCTTCGATAAATTGTTTGATATCCATTTTAATTTCTCCTTGTAATTATTGATTATTGAGCCTTTTTGGCAATTTCGTTGAGAGCAACAGCAAGACCTCTGACAGGTGCTTGGAGTACGCTCAGGAGCATTGCAAGCAAAGTTTCCTTGTTAGGAACTTTAGCCAATGCGTTGACGGTAGCTTCGTCGACGAATTTTTTGTCGAGCATACCGCATTTAATTTGCATTTTGTTGAGCTTTTTGATACTGTTTACTGCAATCTTTGAAGGAGCGATTGCGTCGTCGTAAGAAAAAGCAATAGCTGTAGGACCGTTGAGAGCCTCGTCGAAATCGTGATAGCCGAGTTCGTTGAGCGCGATTTTGACCAAAGTGTTTTTGAGGACTTTGTATTCGACTTTAGCGCTTCTGAAATCGTTACGCAAAGCGGTATCCTCAGCCACAGTCAAACCTTTGTAATCGATGATGACAAAAGAAGCGGCTCTTTCAATTCTGTCTTTGATTTGGTCCACAACTTCTCTTTTAGCAAGTTTGTTAGCGTTCAAAAGAAAAACCTCCTTTATAATTTTTTTTGCGGATTTGAAAAAACTCATTTCCGCGATATAAAGAAGCCCTTGTACTAAGGCACAAGGGAAACAAAACGAAACGTTTGAATCTTTGTACCTCGGCAAGATTTAACCCGAAGGACTTGCTGTCTATGGTCAAAGGGCTTTTTATTTTTTTAAGGGCAAACTCAGTTAGCTCTGTAGTTAACTTTGATGCCGGGGCCCATCGTCGAAGCGATGGCAACGCTCTTGAGGTAAGTACCTTTCGCAGCGGCAGGTTTAGCCTTTACGATAGCTTCCATGATAGCGTTGAAGTTTTCCTGAAGTTTTTCAGGGCCGAAGCTCTTTTTGCCGAAAATAACGTGGATAACGGCGGTTTTGTCAAGTCTGTATTCGACTTTACCTGCTTTGGCGTCTTTGATAGCACGTGTAACGTCCATTGTTACGGTACCGCTCTTAGGGTTAGGCATGAGGCCTTTAGGTCCCAGAATCCTAGCGATTCTGCCGACAACACCCATCATGTCAGGGGTTGTGATGCAGACGTCAAAACCAAACCAGTTTTCGTTTTGGATTTTAGCGATGATTTCTTCAGCGCCTACGAAATCCGCGCCGGCAGCAGCAGCTTCGTCTGCTTTTGCGCCTTTTGCGATAACGAGAACTTTAAGGTCGCGGCCTGTGCCGTGAGGCAAAACCAAAACTCCGCGGACTTGCTGGTCAGCTTGTTTAGGGTCAACGCCGAGTTTTACGTGAAGTTCCATAGTTTCGTCAAACTTAGCTTTAGCAAGTTCGCAAGCAAGTTTGATAGCTTCGTTCGCCTCGTAAGCGGTGTTGTTTACCTGCTTAGCGGCGTCAATATATCTTTTACCTTTCATTAATTACCTCCCGTGGTACAAACGAATTTGAACCAAACTCTCCCACTTAGTCTACGACAACAACACCCATGCTGCGTGCCGTACCGGCAATCATGCTGCAAGCTGCTTCGAGAGAAGCGGCGTTGAGGTCTTGCATTTTAGTTTTAGCGATTTCTTCAACTTGCGCTTTGGTGATTTTAGCGACTTTGTCAGCGTTAGGTCTAGCCGAGCCGCTGTTGATGTTGCAAGCTTTTTTGATAAGAACAGGAGCAGGCGGAGTTTTAAGGATAAATGTGAAAGACCTGTCTTGATAAATAGTGATAACGACAGGGATGATAAGACCTTCCTGACCCTGAGTTTTAGCGTTAAATTCCTTGGTGAAGCCCGGGATGTTGATACCGTGAGGTCCCAAAGACGAACCTACAGGAGGGCCCGGAGTCGCCTTGCCGGCAGGCAATTGTAATTTAACGACTGCAGTTACTTTTTTAGCCATGGTAAATATCTCCTTCGTGGTTTGACGAAAAACGGCTGAGAATTTGTTTTTCTCCCACATATTTGATTACGCCATAAAAAGCGTAAAACACAAAATTAAACAGCTTCCACCTGAACGAAATCCATGTCGATGGTGGTTTCTCTGCCGAACATAGAGACGGCAACGCTGACTTTCTGTTTGGATTGATCGATAGTTTTGATGGTGCCGACTTGTCCCTCGAAAGGACCTGAAATAATACGCGCAAAATCGCCGACGTTAAGTTTAAAGTCGGTTACGACGGTTTCGAGACGCAATCTTTTCACTTCCTCGTCGGAAAGAGGCAAAGCTTTGCCCTGAGGACCTACAAATCCGGTAACTCCTCTGGTGTTGGTAATGAGATACCAAATCTGGGAAGAATATCTCAGTTTGATATAAACGTAGCAAGGCATAATTTTCGTCTGCACCACTTTTTTCTTGCCGTTGCGTTCCTCAACGGTGCTGTCGACAAGAATTTTGATGTCGAAAATTTCATCCTGCAGATGGTTGTTTTCAATCATCTGCTCGATGTTGGCCTTGACCAAATCTTCATACCCCGAATAGGTATGAATGACGTACCATTTAGCTTCTTCCATTTATTACGCTCCGACAGAAGTCAACAGAGACAAAAGCCAGCTGAACAACAAGTCAGCGAGACCGATTGCGATCAAAAAGAACAATACGACCACCAAAACGATACCGAGGTTTTTGAAAACGGTACCTGCGCTCGGCCATGAAACCTTTTTGAATTCAGCCCAGCTTCTGGAGAACCAAGCCCCCATTCTTTTGAAGATATTGGGTTTTTTCTTTTTAGCTTGTTGTTGAGACGCCATAAAATACCTCGCAAACCTTATTTAGCTTCTTTGTGAACCGTATGTTTTTTGCAGAATCTGCAATATTTTTTGAGTTCGATGCGGTCAGGGGTATTCTTTTTATTTTTCATGTTGTCGTAGTTGCGTTGTTTGCACTCAGTGCAAGCCAATGTAACTTTAACCCTAGCACCTTTAGCTGCCATAATAACACTCTCCAAACAAAAAAATTCACACCCGATACGAGTGCTAAAATATATTATCACAACAAACTTAAGCTGTCAAACGTTTTGTCGAAAATAAAAACAATAATAAAAGCCGCTTAAAAGCGGCTTGAACTTATTTAGTAACGCTTAATGTTTCCTGAGGAATCTGTTGCTCGTTTTGCTGAGTTTTTTGTTTTGCGTCAGGTTCTTTTCTTGCGAAGAAGTTTGCGACAAGCGCGCCTACGATTTGGTGAATAACGGTTGCCAAAACGCAAGGCAGTGCCGCAAGCGAGCCGTAAGCAGAAGCAAGTCCCACCGCAAGTCCGCTGTTTTGAAGTCCCACCTCAAGTGTCAACGCCCTTGTTTTTGCGTCGTTGAACTTAAACAGTTTTGAAATTCCGTATCCTGCGGCAAGCCCCAAAACGTGGTGAAGCAAAACTATAAACATGATAAGCAGCGAACTTGTCTGCAAAAGCTGGTTTGTATTCGGAGCAACGCACATCGCAACGATAAGCACGATTGAAAGAGTGGAAACCAAAACAAGCAGACTTTTGATTTTTTCAGCCTTGTCCCCTATCAAGGTGTGAACGACTATTCCCAAAACGATAGGCAAAGCGACAACCAAAACTACCGACAAAAACATGTTGAGAAAATCCACTTCAACCCATTGGCTGCCCAAAGCGTATGTAAGCGCAGGTGTAAGCAAGGTTGCCAAAATCGTCGTGCACATGGTGATTGTTACAGAAAGCGGAACGTCCCCTTTTGCGAGAAAAGTCATGACGTTACTTGCCGTGCCTCCGGGAACACAACCCAAAAGTATAAGACCGATTGCCGTTTCGGCGTCGAGAGCAAAAATTTTGGCAAGCAGGAACGCAAGACCCGACATCACTATATATTGACTGAAAATTCCGATAATGACGTCTTTAGGACGTTTTACTATTTCCTTGAAGTCGTCGGCTTTGAGAGTCATGCCCATGCCGAACATGATGACGCCCAGCAAAATGTTGGTTAAACTGAGCGAAGCCATGTGACTTCCGAAAAGCGCTTGGGTGTTTACGCTGGCAGAGGCCAGCGATTTAAAAAAGTCGGTGAACAAAAATGCCGCCGCGGCAAAAACTATCGTGAGCAAAGCCATATATTTGCCGCAGAACTTACCTAGGGTGTCAATTACTTTCATCATGTATCAGGCATTTTCCTTTTTGAATTTTTTGCCGCATTCGTCGGTTTCCTTCATGCAGGCGATAAGCGTTTCCTTAGTGATGTTTGCCTCTGGAGCGCGGTGAGCCCATTCTGTTGTTTTTGTGGCTTTTTCCGCAATTGCTTCGAAGTCGCTTTGTTCAACCTCGATGTCGCCGAAGCAAACAGGAAGTCCTACGCTTGCGTTAAACTTCATTATCTTGTCCCTTTCCTCAAAGTTTTTGTCAAAGGTCAAAAGACAAAGCACACCGAGAGAAACGACTTCGCCGTGAAGATGATTGTGTGCGTTTTTGGTAACGGTCGTTCCGTTGTAAACCATGTGAGCGATTGAGCTGTTGTAGTAGTAATCGTCTGCTGTAGTAGTAAGGTTGGACACGATACCCGTGCTTATGATGATGTCAAGTGTAACCTGGTCAAGCTCGAAGGAAGGTTTTTTAGCCTTGATGTCATCGAGTGCTTTTTTGCCGTAAGTCAAAAGCGGTGAAGTGCAGATACGGCTCATCTGCCTGCCCATCAAAGTAGTATGGAACAAATCTGCGTACTTTGACGAGAAGATAACTTCGCACTCCTTGCTGAGAGCGTCGCCGATACCTGCCCACAAAAGTTTTTCAGGAGAGTCGGCAATTACCGCGGAATTGATAAACGCGTGGTTGGCCAGTTTTTTAGGGTAGTAATAGTTGCAGAAGGAGCCGTCCTCGTTGTACATGACGCAAATTTGAGTTACCGAAGCGCAGTTTGAAGCAACGGTAGGAAAAGTAAACACGGGTTTTTCGAGAACGTCGGCAACGTATTTGCCGCAGTCGCATGCCCTGCCGCCGCCTACGACGAAAAGCATATCTGCGTTTTTGACTCTCTCGTCGTTAATGAGCTTGTCGCCGTTTGCGTATGAAGCGTCACCGCCGTACCAGATAAAGTCTGTAATGTTGATTTGTGAATTTTCCACGCCTTTCAAAAGGAAATCATGCGTCTTTTGCATGGCGATTTTACCGCCTATTACGACGGCGTTTTTGCCGTAAAATTTGCATACTTCGGGGATGGACTTGTATGCGTCCTCACCTATCGTGTAACTTGGAAGCGAAACTGTGTAAGTTTTCATAATATATCTCCTTTTTCGAAAAAATTTTTTAAAAAAAAGTCTCTTCGTGCCTAAGCACAAAGAGACGAGTTTTGTTTACCCGCGGTACCACTCTTATTCGTCAAACGACGCTCTCATGAGATATCCAACAATATCCTGCTCTTTAACGGGAGCAAAGCGGTTTTGCTTACTCTGTTGGGCAAAACGGCTCCAAGGTGATGAAAAAAAGGATTGTTTTGTTGCCTCGCACCAAACGGCAATTCTCTGAAAAACAACGGCCTTAATCCCGTATCCTTATCTACGCTTATCTTGATTGCTGAAGATTTTAGCACTGTGAATTTCAAATGTCAAACGATTAAAATAAATTTTTCAAACTTTTTTTCATTTTAAAAGCACACCCTTTTTTTGAAGTAATATATGCCGCCGTATCCTAAAAAAAACCTGCCGCATAAAATAAAAAGAGGTATTTATGAACTGCGACAAATGGGACAAATGCACTAAAATAATATTTGCCAACGGTCCGCGGGGGCCACGCGGATTTCCGGGACCGGCGGGCAGCGACGGTGCCACGGGACCAACGGGACCCGCCGGAACACAGCAAGGACCCACAGGTCCGACGGGACCGACAGGACCTCAGGGAACACAAGGCGCCGCAGGTCCCACAGGTCCTACGGGGGCAGACGGGGTCACGGGTCCTACCGGCCCGCAGGGAATTCAGGGTGAAACAGGGCCCACAGGCCCAACTGGTTTAAGCGGCGCGCTTGCGACAAACCCCTACGACTTGTTTGTAAAAGCAGGAAGCGTGGGCGGTGACGGTAGCAGACAAAATCCATACGGCACGATTGCCGAAGGTTACGCCGCCGTTATGCCTTACGGAACAATCAATATTCTCGAAGGGACCTATCCTCTGACGACGCAGCTGCAAATAGCAAAAGACGGAGTTACGCTTGAAGGAAAAAACGGAGCCAAAATTGTTTTGCAAACGGCGGTAATCCCCTTTTTGATTACGTCAAATGACGTAACGATAAAGAACCTTAAAATAACAAGCGACCTGCCTTACCCCAACGAATTCATACAGATAGGCGGAAGCAACGCGGTCATAAAAGACAACGAAATTTTCGGCCCGCCTCAGGCAGGCGATTCAAGCGGCTGGGTGGTCAACCGCGGTGTAGTTGCACAAAACGGCGCAAGTGACTTTTTAATTGAAAGCAATTTGTTTTATTCACTACGCCAGCCTGCCTACTTCAATCCCTCCTCCAACGGCGAAGTTCTTTTCAACACGGTGTTAAACACAAGGGGTTACGTAGTAGATAGATCCTCGGTGCTGTTTTCCGGCAACTCATGGGGAATACCCGAAAATGCCGTTGACATAGCCTTGCTTTCAGGCACTCAAAGCGGCGCACCCTACGACCCCACCGCAAAACTTTCCCAGTACAATTCAGCCGCCAACATCAGCGACCAAAGATAAAAGCCCCGACACCGTCGGGACTTTTTATTATGTATTAAATTTTAAATTAACCCTTCCCCCACTTGCTCAACACAAAATTCGTTTGAGATATTTACAAAATAACAAGACTCTCAAACACCGTATAAAAGGTTTTCCAACTTGAAATCGTTTGAGATATTTACAAAATAACAAGACTCTCAAACGGTTTGAGCTGTCCGCTCGCCTCCCATTTCGTTTGAGATATTTACAAAATAACAAGACTCTCAAACACCGTCATGAGTAATCTGCATTTTCGCGAAGTTTGAGATATTTACAAAATAACAAGACTCTCAAACTCTATCTTGACAAAAGACGCGTTTTTGAGTGTTTGAGATATTTACAAAATAACAAGACTCTCAAACAAAAATGTAGCTACACAATGGAGCGGTAATGTTTGAGATATTTACAAAATAACAAGACTCTCAAACTGGACAATTACTTTACAAAACTGAACGACAGTTTGAGATATTTACAAAATAACAAGACTCTCAAACAAAGACAAAGAAATAACAACAACATTTCCTGTTTGAGATATTTACAAAATAACAAGACTCTCAAACCAAACCACGAACCAAAGCAAACATAATAAGTTTGAGATATTTACAAAATAACAAGACTCTCAAACACGAGAATAAAGCCACCCAGGAAACCAGCAGTTTGAGATATTTACAAAATAACAAGACTCTCAAACCACACGCCACATCTTTCAACCGAATGTCTGGTTTGAGATATTTACAAAATAACAAGACTCTCAAACATGTTGTCGATAAAAACGGAAAAATTGTTTGTTTGAGATATTTACAAAATAACAAGACTCTCAAACAACAAAAGCGTTGTAAAACTCGGCGAATTCGTTTGAGATATTTACAAAATAACAAGACTCTCAAACATTAAGGCAGTAAAAGACGATGTTGTTGTTGTTTGAGATATTTACAAAATAACAAGACTCTCAAACTTAAGTATAATTTGATTTAAAAAGGCGCGGTTTGAGATATTTACAAAATAACAAGACTCTCAAACTTGACACACGCAAGGAGGCTTACACCTTTGGTTTGAGATATTTACAAAATAACAAGACTCTCAAACATTTCGGGCGTGCTTTTTACGGTGTTTTTCGTTTGAGATATTTACAAAATAACAAGACTCTCAAACGACAAGGCTTTTTGCAAAGGTGTCTGCCTCGTTTGAGATATTTACAAAATAACAAGACTCTCAAACAGCAAGCCGAAAAGGAATTGCAGGAGGAAGGTTTGAGATATTTACAAAATAACAAGACTCTCAAACGCGAAGAAAACTATCTGCATAACACGGGGAGTTTGAGATATTTACAAAATAACAAGACTCTCAAACTATTGTTGGTCTTGTTGGTAACGTTTCAAAGTTTGAGATATTTACAAAATAACAAGACTCTCAAACTATACCGTCGGGATATAATTCCTCTAAAATGTTTGAGATATTTACAAAATAACAAGACTCTCAAACCGAAATAACCGCATTCTTTGTGAACCAAGTGTTTGAGATATTTACAAAATAACAAGACTCTCAAACCTCAAACGGGTCAAAAGCCGTATTTTGCAAATTTTTTTAAGACAACAACATTCTAAATCATTTCAGGCAAATTTACAAGCAGTTCACACAAATCTTCCGTGATGACAATCCCCCTTTCTTCTTCAAAAAGGGTACCTTTTCTGCCAAACTCAATCAAAAGCAACGGCACATCTTCAAGTTCACAATGATGAAAAACCTGTTTGAGTTTTTGCGGCAACAAAAGCTGTTTCAACCCGACAAACACAAAAAAACCGCAATTTTTAAGCTGAAGCATTGCGTTTATGTAACAAATCAGTTTTTCCTCCAACGTTTCAAATTTTGAAGCAGGTAAAACAGTGGTGCTTTTGAGCAATGCGGAAAAAGGCATTTCGTCAAACGTTACCTCAAACGGCAAATCGACAAGCAAATTGTTTAAAAACACCGCAATGTCGGTGTTGATTTTGTTGAAATCAAAAAATTTTTCGCCTTGCATGCAATTTTGCTCAAGCTGTTTGTAAAGCAACGATACGATTTTTTTGTCGTTGAGGTCAAAATTGAAAAAGTCACAAACAAAGTCACCTGTTTTGTCAAAAGCAACCTCTTAACCGTCTTTCAAAAACACAAAATTGCCTTCTCCTCCCATCGCTTGCGAATTCAGCTCGCTGACCAATTTAAAAAATTCGCATGGTGACTCAATAATCAAGCTGAACGGATGCCCTGCTTCAAGCGAAATTTTTGTTTCGATGTCAAAATGTACTACTTCAAAACGAGGCATAGTCAAATCTCCACAAGTCTGTCGGAGGAGTCAAGTGTAGTGGTGTCTTTTGTGCCGACAAGATACTCAATACGCGAAAACTGGTTTTCAGTCACTTCAAGAATTTCTACCAAACCGTCAGACGGCAAATTTGATGCGATTTTTTTGCGGACTTGCAGGCTTGTCACGTTGTTTATCACAAGTTTTGTGTAAACTGATTTTTGCATCATAATGAAGCCGTTTTTCAACAAAAACTTCCTGAAACGCGCATATTCGATACGGTTTTTTTCCGAAATCATGGGCAAATCAAAAAAAACAATCAATCTCATAAATCTATAGTTCATCACAGAACTCTATCTTTTCGGGAAACACTATTGACTGCGGAGAGTCATTGTTTAGCGCATGCAAAACACTTCGAGTATACACGCGTATTGCGACATCAAGCGTGGTGTGCTTGCCTTCGATCACCACTTTTGCATTAAGCAAATTGATCATTTTTCTTTTGAAATCCTTGTCGTTTTCCTCCAGTGAAAAAGCAAGCCTGTCAACCGCGACACGAAAAGGCTCCATCAAATCACACGCCAAATTGAACTGATTAAATTCGTTTTCATGCCAAATGCCAAGCTGCGTCAAATAGCCGCTACCGACAATTTCCCTGTTGAAGGCCGACAAAATTATCGCATAGCCGTAGTTCAGGCAAGTGTTGCACCAGTTGTCACTGCCGCGCGACACTCCGTCAGCAAACAAACAGTTAAAATAAACTTTTGCCGCATGCCCCTCCCTGTTTGTCGCGTCATCGGGCAAAACGTCGCATGCATACTTGCAAAGCATTTCGTACTGCTGTCTGAAGCCGTTTGACAGCAAAAAATTGGCTTGCTGCAAAATTTTGTTTTGCACAATCCTTTGCCAAACAATCCCTTTTGTTTCACTTTTCCAACCAAGCTGCTGACGGTATCTTTTTGAAGTGTTGTGAGCCCCGTAATAAGGCAACAGCTCGGCAGAAGGATTGTGTTTTTCGTCACAAAAAACAACCTTAACGTTGCACTTGACAAGCTCATTGAGGAGAGCCGCAGTCAACGAAACCGCAGTGCTTTGAATTATCAGCGTGTTGATTTCGTTTAGCAAAACTTTCTTTTCGGTCTCTCCTCGTATGACCATGCTGTTTAGTCTGAACTCGAGCTTTGCGCGCGACTTGACGACAACCGTGCGAAATCCCATATCAAACGATGACCTCTCTTTGTTTCAAACCGCACGGCGACATGTGAACAATGCGAAGCGACTTGTCTGTTATGTTTTTTGAAATTAGGCACTTTCCGGCATGTTTTGAGCCTCCCATCAAAGACAAGTCAACCGTATCGCTTTTACCCGCGAGGTAAGCCACGCAGCCGAGCAAACATTTTGCCTGACTCAAAACCGAAAGTGCCATGAAGTTTGATTCATTTGACCTCAATGTTTCAAGCGCATTTTTGACGCC
Organism: uncultured Clostridia bacterium; assembly: GCA_944336125.1. Taxonomy (GTDB): domain Bacteria; phylum Bacillota; class Clostridia; order Christensenellales; family CAG-314; genus Heteroclostridium. Next base: position 40,627 of record CALVLA010000004.1, read on the forward strand.
TGTCACCCCGCCGTAAATGTCCTTTGACATTTGTTCCTCAATTGTTTTGAAAAGCTTTTCGTTGCCGTTTCTGTCAACCTGCAAAGTTATGCCCTCGGTGCTTTGACGTATCGGATAACTTTCTTTAAACGGGTCATCCTTTTTGTCAAACATGCTGACGAGTTTGAGCAAAGCGTTGACGTACCTGTCCTGGTCAGGCGTAGTCCTCCACTGGATTTCAGGCACGAAAGAAATTTGTTGTCCTGTAATACCGCGTATAGTGCAAGGCGTTTTGCCTATTTTGACAACGGTGCGAGGTTTGATTTTTGCAACGAGTATTTCAGGCTTGTCAAACCCCACGGACTCGAAGTATTTTTGCAATGTGACGACGTCGCCTTTTATGGAATACTCTGCCAAAACAGGCACTTGTTCAATGGTTTTTTGCTTTTTGCCTTTTGCGTCAATTGACTGCACCACGGCAAAATAAGCGGTGTTTTGACTTTTGAATCCGCCGTATTTTGAAGTGTCCTTGTAAGGACCTTTGTTTTTGCGAGGAGCCGTCACCGCGCCGTCGTTTTTAGCGTAAACGGTGGCATCGTAAAACTCACCCGTCGTTGTTTTTGTGTAACGCGTGACACACATTGTTGTTTTTGACAAAGTGTTTTTTACAGTTGTGATTGAGTTTTTGCTGTCCCACGCGTTTTCAATGCCAAACTCATAAAGTTTTTTGAAGTAATTGTTTGTTTCGGCAACACCCAAACCGTCGTTTACAAAACGCATTTTGTCATAATTGGTTTTGTTTACGTTGCCTGCTACAATGTTGAGATAAGCGTCCCTTGCATGGTGAAAATCGTTTGTCTCACGGCATTTGACTATGTCATATTTTTGTTTAAACTCAACCACCCATGACGCCTTGCTGAACACCACCTGCGAATCGGGATATTTTGCCTCGAGTATGTCTTTGAGTATTTTTGTCGACTGATTTGTGGACGTCATTTGACGCTGAACAAATCCCCTCAAATCATCATCGGTAAGCGGAGTTTTTCTTGTGAGCAGCGCATACTTTTTAGGCGACATCAAACCTTTTTCTTTAAGGACGTCCCACAGTTTTTCCTGCCTGAATTTTTGCGGCACGGGATAAAAGTTCTTTTTGGCGTCGTTTACTTCACGAATTACAAGCACGCGATTGTCGATACTGTCGTCTTTTGTAAGCGACTGCGGCACAATGTGATCTATGTCGTATGCTTTGGTGTTTAACCGCGCCAAATCAATTTGCTCCCCTGTGTATGCGCATTTGCCCAGCTGCAAAAAGTACAGATACAGCTTGTCCTGACGCAACTCAAAATCCTCTTTGCCTGAATCATTAGCACCGTTTCCGACAAGCTGCAAAGTCAAATCCCTTATGCTGTCCAAATCCTTAATTGCCGCGTATATTTCTTCAAGCTGTTTTCTGCGCGACGGCGTCTGTTTGTGATTGCCCGTCTTTTTACGCGCAGTTTCGATGAAAATTTTGTCTGGTGTTTTGCCTACTGCCGACACATATTCGTCAACCATTCTTAACGCCTGCCATACCGAACGTCTCGCGTATGGCGCAAGCCCCATTTTTTCAAGGTCTTCGATATCAATGTCGGATTTAAGCGTATCGTTTGCCTTTGACAACTCGTCTTTGAACGTATACCTGTCACTATAAATCAACGACATCATGTTTTGGTTTGTATTGTACATCTCGCCTATCAACGTGCAGTGTTCGCCTGTCGTCTTGTTTATGCCGGCAAGCAGCAAAAACTCTTTTGACAACCTGCCGAACTCTTTAAAGCATGTTAATCTGCAAAGTGCTTTGACATTGTTTTTTATCTCAGGTATGTCGCCGTATTTGTCCGCTAAATAATCTGCAACGAGTTTTTTGTCTGTATGCAAAGTATGTCTGAGTATTATGTCTTCGCACAACGCCCTGTTGTTGTCCACAAAATCTCTCCCGAGAATTTTTGAAAGTTCAACATATGATGTCAGGCTTGAAACGCAATTTTCGTTTATACCGCCCAAAACAATTTGTGCTACTTCATCCTTTTTGCAAAAACCGTTATTCACCAAAAATTTTTTGATTTGTATGTTTGTCACCTTTTTGTTTGCTTTAAACAATTCGTCAAACAACTTCTGTTTGCATACGACAGAAATCGGCACGCTGTCTATCGTAAGATTGTTTATTTGGTTGAGCAACATGAATTCCTGATAAAGCAACGAACACTTTGGCAAAACATCGCATGAATAAAGATAAGTACACTTGTTTGTCATTTTTCGTATAAATTTTTCGTTGCTCAGATGTTTGTCGACGATTTTATCAAATGTCCATGGCGTTATTCTTCCTGTTTCACCCTCTTTGCGTACAAGATTGGAGTATTTGCTTTTTTCGACGAGCGGCCCGACATAGTAAGGTATTCTGAACAAAAACAATGCCTCAATCTTATCTATAGCTGAAAGTCCGTCGATGCCTTTTTCGGCAAACTGCGGATATTGCTTTCCTAATTGTTGCAGTATTAATTTGAGCTCCACACCGTTTGCCTGATGAGGAAAAGTTCCGTTGTCCGCCTTTGAAATTTTTGGCAGAAAATCGTCGGCACCTATCCTTTCAAACATCAAGTCAAACTCTTTTTGTGGAAAATTGTCAGGTTTTATGTCTGTAAGAAATTTTTTGAGCGCTTTTTTAAAATCATCAACACCGCATTTTTTTACATTTACCTTTTTTTTGTCAATTTTGGTATATCCGATATAATTTGCGTAGTTTACTGCAATTTTTTTCGCATTATCTCCCGAAAGCGCGGTTTCAAACACGAGTTTATATGTTTCTTTCGGATAATATTTTTTTATCGTTTCTTTAAGCCACTTTAAATCGCTTTTATGCTTGTTGAAAAAATTTTCTATCATCGCGTCAGACAACAAGCCGTCACCGCATATTCGTTGAAACGACAAGTTTTTGTACAGCTCAAAAGCAGTAAGCAAAAGCGCAAAATATTCCCCTGTTTTTTCCTCTTCTGCCAAAATCGTTTCGTCCGTTACCTTTTCAAAACAAATTGAATCCTTTTTGTCGGCAACAGGACCGAATAAACTATTATACCTGACAGTGTTTCCCATCAGTAACTCCACATACGAAGTCATGCTGACAAAATCGCTTATGTCGGTTTTTTCTTTTTTGGGCTTTTCTGCTTTGCGCACTCCAAAAAGACTCAAGGCCTGACTAACCTTTTCTTTTTTGTTTAGCCGCCTGTTTTTAAAAATTTCCGCAAATGCATCGGAATATTTCAAATCAAAGTAAACGTCGCTGTCAGGCAACATGTCCTCACACTGATCGTTCAACTTTGAAATAAGATTTTGAAAAATCGCTTTGTTGCCCTGATTAACGTCTATCGGAGTGTCATCCAAAAAATGTCCTCTGTATTTGATTATGTGGTGCAACGCCATGTAATAAAGGCGCAAATCATATTTTTCTTCTCCGCTTGTCAGCGCCTTTCTTAAATGAAAAATCGTAGGAAACTGTTTGTAAAAATCTTTGTCGCAAAAATCCTTATCGGCAAACAACGAGTTTTTTCCGCGCACCTCATAATCCTTGTCTTCCGCATAAAATCCGCTATTGTTGAGTCGCATAAAAAAGTTTGCGTCTTTTTCGCTAATAAACGGCATAAAAATTTCCTGCAACAGGTCTATGCGGCAAGCTCTCCTTGCAAGTCTGCGCCGTGCTGTTCTTGCAGCCCTTCTTTGCGATGCGGGCTTCGCCTCATCAAATAAGCGTGTCGCCCACAAATCTTTTCCTTTTGCATGTAAAAGGCGATATTGTTCATCTGTGCAGGCAATGCCGACAGAACTTGTTCCGACATCGAGCCCCAAATAAAAACTTTTCATGCATTTTCTCCTTACAATGTTGACTTTTTACTTTTTTAGCGTTAAAATTTTATTACAAAATAACTCGACAAGTTCAAATAAAATTTATCTGACCATTTGTTCGCACGTTGCGACGACTCCCTTTTGGGAGTTTTTCTTTTATTATAATCAATCGAGACTACCTTTTCAATATCCAGTTCACAAAAGAACGGCGTATTGCTCAAAAATGCACCCCCGACATGTTGGTCGGGGGTGCATTTTTGATTAACTCAATTCAGTCAGCTTTCTTTAATAATTTTGCTCTTAAAAAGCAAGTGCTTGAAACTCAAATCGGTGGCAAAGGCTCCCAGCGGCGCAGTTATCAAAATGGAAAGCCCTGCACATGTCAAAATTATTTCTCCGCCGGCAAGCCCTACCGAAAGAGGAATTGCCCCTATGGCAGCCTGAACAGTAGCTTTTGGTAGATATGCTATCGCGCAAAACAATTTTTCCTTAAAATTAAAGGTTGTTTTCAACAGGCTTGCAAATACTCCCAGCACTCGGAAAAGCAAAGCGATAAGCATAACCGCAATCACAGGTCCCGCATTTGCGGCGGCATACGAAACGTCCACCTCGGCCCCGACAAGCACAAAAAGCAATAGCTCGGCAAAAACCCACAATTTTTCGTATTTGTAAGAAATTCTTTTTGCTCTCACCACGTCTTTTGCCCTGAACATCGCACCCAAAGCGACAACGGCAATAAGCCCCGAAAACGGAAATATGTTTTTTGCAAATTCTTCCAACGCCACAAGCAAAAAGGAAACGGAAAGTAACAGTATAATTTTTACGGTATCTCTCATATGAAACCGTTTGAAAAACATTGCAAACGCAAGTCCCAAAACAGCCCCCGCCGCTATGCCTGAAATGATGGACAAAGGCACGGTCCACACAATGTTAAAATCAAAATTTCCCGTTGATGACATAGTGAGCAATGCCGAAAAAACAACGATTACAAACACGTCGTCGGATGAGCTTGCCACAAGCATTTGCGGTATCCCTTTATCCGCACCATATCCCTCGTCGGAAATTTTTATCATTCGAGGCACTACTACTGCGGGAGAAACCGCTGCCATAACCGCACCCATTACGGCGCAATCCAATAAAGAAAGTCCCAATAACGTCGGGACTTTTTATTATGCATTATTTTAAATTAAACATTTTCTCTTGCCGCATTACGGCTCAAATAAAAGCCGACGCCTGTTAAAACAAGACTGGCAAAGCAAACAACGGCAACAGGCAAATAATACAAAAAAGGCGAAAACGCGAGATAAACGCAAAACGCAGTCACGACAAAGTCGGCAACAAGCCCCACGGTTAAAAACACGTTAAACTTTTTGCGGTTTGCCGCAAAATCATTTTTCAAAAGATATTTTTTTCTTTTGCATGCCGAAACAATCAAAAACACTCCGACTACCAATCCGACAGCACAGATTATCACAAAAATCGTAATCAATACCACGACGGCAAGCGCCGAACCCAAAGCAACACCGAATGCCTGCACTATGTTTTCGCTTGTTTGCCCAGCATCGCTCAAAGCGTACTGCGGGAAAATCACGCAGGCAAAAATTAAAAAATAAATCATGGCTGCGATAAGAGCCGCGGCACCCGCAATATCAAAAACGAAGGCTTTTTTTATTTTGTTTTCCATTTTACACCTCCGCACACACCGCATAGGTACTTTTCTTTTTTAAAGAAAGCATTGCAGAGCGGTTTTTTATTTAATTATACCTTAGGCAGGTTTATTGTCAATATCGCTTTTCGAAAGCAAGTGCTTGAAACTCAAATCGGTGGCAAAGGCTCCCAGCGGCGCAGTTGTCAAAATGGAAAGCCCGCCCCTGTCAAAATTACAATAAGTGCCGCCTGACGAAGGTCTGTGGAAATATTCAAAATATCAGGTGATATCAGGTTTAAAGCGCAAGGTCCTAAAACAATGCCAACGATAAGCATGCCTAAAAGTGGAGGCAGCTTTAAAAGACAGGCAATTTTTCCGAAAAGCAAAGCGCAAAGAAAAATCACGGCAAACGAAGTTAAAAAAGACATAATCACTCCTTTCAGGGCAGCAAAAAAGCCGATGAGCCCTGCATTTGAATTTGCAGAAGTCATCAGCTTAAAAAGCGGTTTAAGGTTTCCCTAAGGAAGAACTTCATTTCCGTCAACGATTATAATTCATAAAAGTTAAACAGTCAACTCAGTGCGAATAAATCGATGAAACAATCATTTCCGCAAGTGTATCCACCGATTCGCCACAGCCGTCGTCAAGCCATTTCATCGATACGTTAAAAAGCATGCCCGAATAAATGTACGGCTTGTATATATTCTCGTCGGGATAATCGTTTTCAAAAAGGCCAACAAAATTTTTGTTTAAATAATCAAGGTAAATATATTCCAGCTTAGCCTTTCGGATAAGTCTGAAAGGCTCTATTTGCTTTTTGAACATCTTCAAAATATTTTTTACCAGATTTATGTAATCCTCACGGCAACGCGGGCAATAACGCTGAGTAAAAACAAATTCTTTGGTGTAATGCTCAAAGTAGTAAATTATTACGTCCTCTTTGCTTTTGAAATATCTGTAAAAAGTAGCCCTTCCTACACCTGCCTTGGCAACGATGTCGGTAACGTTTATTTTTTCAAACTCATACTCGCTCATAAGCTTGAACAAAGCCTGCGTAATGTACCAACGAGAATACTCTTCCTGCGTAAATGCCATGATACACTTGCCTCCTTTTTGTCTTATTTTAAAAAACACAATTCTAAATTTGTCTCAAAGCCGTTTTTTTCGTTTGATCCGCAAAACTTTTTTCTATATGATACACATGTCTCACAGATAAGTCAACGACAGCTGACGAAACGGAGAAAAAACAAAAAGGAGAAAAAATATGCAAAACAAGGATTTTATTTGTTACGAATACAAAACGGTATCGGCAAAACCAAAAGACCAGACAAAAGTAGCCGACATGTACGAAGCTTTCGGATGGGAAATTACCGACGCTTCTTTAAACGCGACGGGAACTGTCACCCTTTCGCTTAAAAGAGATCGCAAGCAAAAACACAAGCAGGAACTGACAAAACTTGAACGGCAAGCGGAATCGACTTTTGAAGTCATTGAAAAATTAAATTCATCAAAAACAAGAGGCGCTCAAATTTTTTCCATGATTTTCGGAGTAATTGCCACGCTTGTTTTCGGAGGCGGACTTTCTATTACGCTTGCAACGCCGCAAAGCACGGTACCGCTGGTAATCGGAATAATTTTAGGAGTAATTGGCATTGCATTGTGCGGAGTAAATTATATACTTTACAAAAAAATAGCCGACAAAAAGACAAAACAGCTGCTCCCTATCATAGATGACAACGAGGAAAAACTTGCAAATTTGCTTGAAAAAGGAAACGATTTGCTTAAAGCGGAAATAATTTAAAGATGAGACAATACGAAAGAACCGATATAAAACTGCTGACAAAACTGAAAAAAAATTATGAGTACCGCACTTTTTTCATGTCGGTTCTTTCCTCTGCGTCGGCATTGCTTTTTGCTTTATTCAACTTTTATCTCGAAACACTTTATGAAACAGGGTGGAACACGAGAATAGGAATATATTACTGCCTGCTAGTACTGTCAAAAAGCATAGTTGTTTTAAGCGAAAAAAGCTGGGCAACAAAACAACTTGATGAAAATCAAAAACAAAAAAAACGCGAAAGGATGCTTCTCAGGCAAAGCATACTGCTGTTTGCAGTCGACTTGTCTTTGGTTGCTCCGCTTGCGCTCATGATATTTCAAAAAAGGCATATCGAATATACCGAAATTTCGGCAATAGCCGTTGCGGCATATACCTGCTATAAAACGGTCATGGCATCGATAAACTTTGTTAAAACGAGAAAAAGCCGAAACCTAAGCGTAAAAATCATAAGACAAATTCACTTTAAGGATGCCTTGGTATCAGTACTTATGTTGCAATACGTATTGACCCTGACTTTCGGAAACGGACTTGACGGCAAAATGCTTCGCGTTTGCGAAATCACAAGCGGCCTGATGTGGCTTGCCTTGATAACCGTATCTGCCCTTTCACTGTTGAAAGCCCTGAAATATCTCAAAATATCAAAACAAAACTAAAAGTCCATTGTCTTAGCAATGGACTTTTTAACTAAAAAGTGGCGATACACTTTTACGTTAAAATCGCATCGTTCTACCGACTAAGCCACGTCAACGCGCTTAAAAAAACCAAGCAAAGGCGTTGTCTTTGCTTGGTTTTTGGTGAGCAATAAGGGATTCGAACCCCTGACTTCTTCCATGTGAAGGAAGCACTCTCCCGCTGAGTTAATTGCCCTTGTGGTGGAACTGAAAGCCACAAAAACGCACACAGTATTATATCAGATAAACAGAACTGAATACTATTGCCAAGTCGATTTACCGCTTTCGGACTATCCGCTATACGGCAAACAATTAGTCGCAAGCCGGAGCTAATGCCTTGCCGTTGGCTTGCTCCGCGCAAACGGCTGTCATTGCATCTTTATAGATACGCTTTGACAGCCGTTTTGACTGTTCTTTGTCTAATGGTAATTTTGCATACTTGTTTTTATTCTTGTTTGTAAAATAAATTACAGATAAACCATTAAATATTTTTTCCATAATCTTTTATGAACAATAATTTGAAATTATTCTTTGAATGGATTCATAAATCTTATAATAAGAGGTCCATTCTTGATTTAAGAGATCAAAATCAGCTTCCTTGTAGCCTTTATCGGGACAATTCTTCATCTCTTCCCAAACTATCTTTGCCGCTCCACCGCTTACACCAATTGGAATAATTAAATTTCCTTGATTTTGAGATATTTTAACCTCCTCAATTACACCAGGAGAAGGGATTAAATTCCCTTTGTCATCTTTTTGTTCTCCACAAATTACTACTGTAATTTGAGTAGGTGCTATCATATTCTCTCTTAATCTAGTGTGTAATTTTACCCTTTCATCAGGGGGCAATTTTACATTGTATGGAAAAGGGAACAATGAAACATGTTTATTAAAATCTTTTCCCTCTCCTAATGTGCAACCATCAAATGCACCTTTTACAATGTGACCGCCAAAATTTTTTCCAAATCCCGAAAAAATTTTAAATCCACGTTCAACAAGCCAGGTTGCCAAAGTCGTTCCTAATTGAGCAATTTTATCTTTATTGACGGTTTCATCTTCATATGCACCGCAAATAAAAACATTTTTCATATATACTCTGCGTTTAATTTCAGATAAAATATCATTAATTTCAGGATAATCATCAACCAATATAACATTCACCCCATAATTCTTGAAGTCAAGAATTTGATGATTTTGCTTTATGAGTTTATACTCATAATCTTTTGTTTTTTTACCATTCTCTCTTTTAGTAACTCTTTTCATAATGCAATAATGCTGCTTTGCATGCTTATCAAATACTTTTCTAATTCGTGCAAGTATATGATGAATATTTGGGTCACTAAAACTATATCCCAAAAATAAAAATGTTTTTGAACACATTTCACCTTTAAATTTAGCAAGCATCATTTCATGTGTATCGTCATATTTTTCATAATCCTCTTTAGCTATTATGGCAGAATTTGGGTTTTCTACATCTCCATGCATTTTGTGAAGAATTATTTGAGCATTATCCGTGGAAATAGATAGATTTTCATCAGAAAAATGTGCCCGACAGGAAACACCTCTTAATTCAAAAGTTTTTTCAATTAATCTATCGTAATTTGTTGTCCAATAACTTCTTATTGGCAAAGCGGATAGCAACATGTGCGTGTGTGTAGGGTTAATATCTTTTCTAGGCGCAAAAAAATTTCTGATTGATTCATTTATTTGCGTCCTTTGTCTTTTATTATTAAGATAATATTGAGCCAAAGATATCAAGTCACTATTTTCTTTATCAACATCTAAACCTATTTCAACTGCTTTATCTCTCAATAAATCTGTCCAACCAAGATAACCAGCTTCTCTCGAAAGCCCTGCACCAATAAATACTGCCGCATCTCCTGATAAAACAGATTGCGTGTAATTCCGAATAAAATTTTCTGTTTCCATTGCAAATTTTTTCATGAATTTTTTCTCCTTAGCGGCGCAGAATGATCGTAACAATTAGTTTCGCGACGCTTAAAAGCATTATCAATTAATAATTTAATAGCATTTGTGTCATTACATATATTATTCCAATTTGCTACGGATATAGTTACATCCTCCTTAGTCATATTGGTTAAAATACGCTCGGGCATATATGGATAGCTTTTTCTTAAATCTGAAATTTCTTTTGAGGCTGGCACCCACTTAATATTGGGTCCCATTGCTTCTTCTTCATCTTTCCCATAAGCAAGCATTTTACTGCTATTTGATATCGAAGGTAGATTTATGACTAAAATACCCATTTTGGGGTTTGTTTCGCTATCATACATTGCAGCGTGAATTTCCCAATCTATATGTTTTCTTTTTTTGGTATTTACCCCACATAGAAGTATTAAAACAGTTGCATTTTTTATGTAATTATCTCTAATTTCACAACGAATTTGTTCATCAGTCATACCTGTATCATCTATTTCATCTTCATGTACAGAGTAGTCATCAAAAATGCTAATATATTGCATTTTTTCATAATCATACTCTTGCATGTTTATTAAAATATCCTTATAATATTGATCATCATTGTGATAGTAACTAATAAAAACTCTATGACGGTTAATGTTTGACATATCATCCTCCTTATTGCTTTGTTATAACATAAGAATCAATTAACTGACTTTTTTGATATGCTGACTCAATATAGTTGCCAGGATTTTTTAAGAAACTATCTTCATTAACAATCTCTATATAGTCTCTCGGTAAATTAGATTCTGCATTATCCTTTTTATTAAATCTGTTATTGTAGATTACTGGGAAAAGTAATTCTTTTCTGTAACTAAAAGATCCATCAATGTTTCTTTTTTTCAACCAGCCATATGGATCAAAGTTAATTCCTGCTTGAATATAGGTTGCTGTATTCTTATCTTTTTGAATTACAGCAACTATCCCATTTGCGTAAGAACTTCGCCCATTGCGGGACTGTACTCGTAAAGAATATTTAAGTTCCCATTCAATCCAATTGCTAAAAATCATCTGTGGAGACAAAATTACTATTGTTACTGACGTTCCCCAAATCATATCCGAAAGTCTATTCTTTATTGTTTCTGCTTTATAAGAAGATAAGTTTTCCGAGTAACCGTCTTCTCCGCGATAGTATTTGGCATCATCACCGAGTTTAGAAATTATTTTATCGCGCAAATTTTGCGCTTCACTGTATTTATAAGAGATAAAAGTTTTACGAGCCATTTCAGTCCCCCCTAATATATCGTATAATTAAAAATATAATAACATAAAATACCAAAAAAGTCAGTATGTAGGCAAATTACGTTACTAAAAAGGGGGACTTTCATCATCCATAATTTTTAATAAGGTAGGCGACTTTTTTAGTTCTCCCGTGAATTTGTTTACGGGAGAACTAAAAAAGCCGCCTACGCTCATAAAGATTGCAGACGACGGAGATATACCGTTTTAGCCCCGCAAGGGTGTGTTTTGGGTGGGTAGGACATAGAAAAAGCACAAGGGTTTTAACCTTGTGCTTTTTCCTTAATGGTATGCGATAAAGCCCGCGACACCGTTTACGAAAATGTATTTCGTTTTACAGTGTTCAAACTTTAACGACACTGGTGGAGGTGATGGGACTTGCACCCACGTACCGACGAGCGAACGTCATGCCTTCTCCGTGCGCAGTCGTTTTTTTGTTTTCCCCTTTCACGCTTGAAACGACACAATCGAAAAAGGGTGATACGCTAAGTTACTAAACGCCGACGCGTCAGGCGGCGTTTCATTTTACCGTGTATTCTGATGCCGTTTGCCTGCCACACGGTATGCAGGGACGACACGCCGCAATAAGTTAAGCAGCAAGTGCAACGGTGTTGTAACCGTTGTTTACACTAGTTTTGTTAGCGTTTAAATTTAATTTCCGTTTTTACGCAGCCGAGCCTGCGGCACGCTTACACGACACCCGACCTCACCGGGCGAATCTGAAAACACCCCCGAGCGGTGCCAAATAATAATAGCACAAAATTTTTGATTTGTTAACTTTTTTGTTAAAAACGTCCTTTCAATGCCTCGTGGATATCTCTTTGCTGTTGTCTTTCGACGTCTTTTTTTGCGATTGAGTCACGCTTGTCGTAAAGGTGCTTGCCTTTTGCAAGCGCAATTTCGACTTTTGCCAGAGAACCCTCAAAATAAACTTTGAGCGGAACTATTGAAAAGCCTTTTTCCTTAACTTTTCCGAGCAGGCGCATAATCTCTTGCTTGTGCATGAGGAGCCTTCTGTCCCTTGTCGGATCGACGTTTGAGTATCCCCCTTTGTCGTAAGGCTTGACGTAAACGTTTTTTAAAATGAGCTGCCCTTCGTGAACGGTGACGTAACCGTCTTTGAGGTTAAGCTCTCCTTTTCTCAAAGACTTTACCTCACAACCGACAAGATTTATGCCTGCCTCGAAAGTTTCCACCATGGAAAAATCATGAAAGGCTTTTTTGTTTGTAGCAACGACTTTCATAGTTTTTTAATTATAACACACAAACGAAATCGAAATCAATCTTTCCTGTTTCGGGGTCTGCCGCCGCAACGGAAATTTTGATTTTTTGGCTCAACGTAAACCTGTTTCGTTTTCCGAACAAGGTATATTTCTTTTCGTCAAACACGTAGTAGTCTTCAGGCAGATTTTCCAACCTTATAAGTCCTTCCACCGTATTCGGAAGCTCAACGAATATGCCGAAGGAAGTAACGCCGCTCACTATGCCGTCGAATTCGCGGCCGATGAGAGTTTTTGCGTACTCAGCCTTTTTCATGTCGTCAACGTCGCGCTCAGCCTCGTCGGCAAGCTTTTCCCTCTCGCTGGAGTGAGTTGCGGCAATTTTGACAAACTCGGTCATTTTTTTGAGCGTTGAGTCATCTACTCCGCCTTTAAGCAGATTTTTGACAGCGCGGTGTACGACAAGGTCCGGATAGCGGCGTATCGGCGAAGTAAAGTGGCAATAACACTCGCTGGCAAGTCCGAAGTGCCCCAAATTTTGATAATAATATTTTGCTTTTTGCATGCTTCGAAGCATAACCTTTGACACTATGTTGGAGTAAGGCGTTTTTTCCGCCTCGTCCAAAACCTTTTGCAAAGTAGCGGAGCGCACGTTGTCGAGTTTTTCCTTTATACCGAGCCCGAAACCATTTAAGAAAGAATTGAGATCCGTGAGTTTTTCCGCGTCGGGTTTTTCGTGTACGCGGTAAACAAAAGGAATTTCGCAATGAAAGGCAAACTCGGCAACCGTCTCGTTTGCCAAAATCATAAACTCCTCAATCATCTTATGCGCGAGGTTGCGTTCGTAAGGCAAAATGTCGGTTACTCTTCCCTTTTCGTCCATGGTGAACTTTACTTCTTTTGTTTCGAAGTCCATACAGCCGCGTTTTTTACGCTTTTCTATAAGAATTTCGGCAAGCTGCTTCATGAGAAGTATGTCGTCTTTTATGTTTGCGTATTTTTTGGAAAGGGTTTTTTCCCCCTGCATAATGGCAAACACGTCGTCGTAGTTCATTCTCTCAACGGTTTTAATCACACTGGGAGAAATTTCGTAATTTACCACTTTGCCGTTTTTGTCCACATCCATAACGCAACTGAGCGTAAGTCTGTCAACTTTCGGATTAAGCGAGCAAATACCGTTTGAAAGCTCTACCGGAAGCATCGGAAAAACCTTGTCGGGAAAATACACGCTTGTGCCTCTTTCGAAAGCCTCCTTGTCAATGACTGAGTTAGGCCTTACGTAATGAGACACGTCGGCGATGTGGACGCCAAGCCTGAAAAGACCGCTGTCGGTAATTTGTATCGAAACGGCGTCGTCTAGGTCCCTCGCGTCCTTGCCGTCTATGGTAAACGTTTTTATGTTGCGAAAATCTTTTCTGTCTTTAATCTCTTTTTCCGACACAGTTTGAGGCACAGTCGCCGCGCTTTGAGAAACGGCCTTAGGAAAATCGCACTCGAGGCCGTAGCGGTATGCCGCAGAAATAATGTCGTTGCCTTTTTCAGACATAAAGCCTATGACTTTGACTATTTCGCCTTCGGGACACCTGTCGTCAAAAGGATAATGAGTGATTTTCACTACGACTTTTTGGTTGTTTTTGGCACCAAGAGTCTTTTTTTGCGGAATGTAAATATCCGAGGCAAATCTTTTTTCGTCGGGTATGACAAAAGACTGCGAACGCTTGTCAAGCCTTCCTACTATTTGAGTCATTCCCCTTTGCAAAACCTTTACGACCTGTCCTTCGTCCTCGGTACCTTCAACTTTTTTTACCAGCACGCGGTCCTTGTGAAAAGCGCCGTGCATGCTTTTGCGCGGGATAAACAAGTCGGGCGAAATACCTTTTTCGTCAATGCAAAAACCGAAGCCTTTTGCGTTTCCCTGAATTTCGCCTATCACGAACCTGTCGTCGAGAAATTTGTATTTTCTGCTTTTTTCGTCGAATATCATTTCGCCGTCAGAGCAAAGTTCCTCGACGGCTTTTAAAATTTCCGTTCCGCCGAATTTGTTTGCGACACCGAAAATTTCAAAAAGCTGTTTGACCGAAAAAGCCGTTTTGCTTTGGGACATCAAAAGTTCCCTTACTTTATCCTTAAATGCCATAAACTTATTATGTAAAAATATCTTGCGGTTAAACCCAAAAAAACAGGGCGACTTTCGTCGCCCCAACAAACGTTATTAAATAAGACCCAACACAAAAAACAGGACAGAACATACAGCCAAAACGATACCGGCGATCATAGTCCATTTTTTGAGTTTGTTTTCAAACCTTTTCGCCTGGTTTTTGCCGTAAAAAGTATCAGCCTGACTTGAGCCGGAAATTGCCGAAACGCTGCTGCCCGAGTTGCCCGGTTGTTTTAGCACCGCAAAGATGATAAACAAAGCGGAGATAGCCATAAGCGCCAGCAAAATAATCCTTAACGTCAACGCGACTTCATAACTCATTGTGGAAAACCTCCATTCAGTTTGAACAGTTTAACATATTTTTTAATATTTGACAACAAAAATCACTTGTTTTCCACAAGCACTTTGCCTGTCATTTCATGAGGAACGTCAAGTCCCATGAGGTAAAGCAAAGTCGGAGCGATGTCGCAAAGAGCGCCGTCATTGAGTTTGACTTTGTCTTTAAGCTCGTTATCTATCAAAACGAAAGGAACGAGGTTTGTAGTGTGAGCGGTAAATACCTTTCCCTTTTCGTCAAGCATTTTTTCGGAGTTTCCGTGGTCTGCGGTAAGCAAAACCCTGCCGCCCTTGCTGAGTATTTCCTTGACCAACCTGTCCACACATTTGTCGACGGCGCCAACCGCTTTTACGGCTGCGTCCATAACGCCGGTGTGTCCGACCATGTCGCAGTTTGCGTAGTTCAAAATCATGACGTCATATTTTCCGCTGTCCACCGCTTCGAGAGCTTTTTGAGTAACTTCGTAAGCACTCATTTCAGGAACGAGGTCGTAGGTAGCGTATTCCTTTTTGGACGGAACAAGAATTCTGTCCTCGTTTTGGTTAGGCTTTTCAACGCCGCCGTTAAAGAAGAAAGTAACGTGAGCGTATTTTTCCGTTTCGGCGATACGCAACTGAGTTTTTGAGCATTTTGCGAGATATTCACCCAAAGTATTGTCAAGGCTTTCAGGTTTGAAAGCTATTTCGATACCCTCGAACTTTTCGTCGTATTGAGTCATGCAAACCCAAAAAACTTTACGTTCCTTTCCCGAAATGTCAAAGCCGTCAAAAGGTCTTTGAGTGAAAGCGCGTGTGATTTCCCTTGCTCTGTCGGGACGGAAGTTGAAAAATATCACGCTGTCGTTGTCATTTACGGTAGCGACGGGTTTTCCGTTTTTCACGATTACCTTAGGAGTGACAAACTCGTCGGTAACGCCTTCGGCATAGCTATGTTTAACCGCTTCCGCCGCAGAGACAAACTCTTCGCCTTTGCCCAATGCAAGCATGTCGTATGCTTTTTCAACCCTTTCCCAACGATTGTCACGGTCCATCGCGTACATTCTGCCGCATACCGTGGCGATTTTTCCGACGCCTTTTTCAGCCATGACTTGTTGCATTTGTTCCACAAAACCGAGGCCGCTGGTAGGACTTACGTCTCTGCCGTCGAGGAAGCAATGCAAATACACCTTGTCAATCCCTTCCCTCTTTGCAAGCTCGATGAGAGCGGAAATGTGAGTGATATGGCTGTGCACACCGCCGTCCGAAACAAGCCCCATGAGGTGAAGCTGTGAGTTGTGCTTTTTGCAGTTGTTGACAGCGTTTTTAAAAGCAGAATTGGTGAAAAAGTCGCCGTCGTCGATGGATTTGGTAATGCGTGTAAGTTCCTGATAAACGACGCGCCCCGCGCCCATGTTGAGGTGACCTACTTCGCTGTTTCCCATTTGTCCCTCAGGAAGCCCTACCGCCATACCGCTGGCTTTGAGCTTTGAGGAGGGATATTCGTGAATAAGACGGCAGACGTTTTTGCTGCCGTCGGCTTTTATTGCGTTTCCTTCAAGCTTGTCGCAAAGACCGTAACCGTCCATGATGACAAGCGCAGTGAGTTTTTTATTCATTGTGTGCCTTTACGATAACTTCAAATTTTTCGGGAACAAGACTAGCTCCGCCGATAAGTCCTCCGTCGATTTCGCTCATTGACAAAAGACCTTTTGCGTTTTTGTCGTTCATACTGCCGCCGTAAAGAATATAAAGTTCATCGGCGGTTTCCTTGCCGTAAACTTCTTTAACGACGCTTCTGATAAAGCCGATTGTTTCGTTTGCCTGTTCGTCGGTAGCGGTTTTGCCTGTGCCGATTGCCCAAACGGGCTCGTATGCAATAACGACGTTTTTCATGTCTTCGGCCGAAACGCCGTCAAGTCCCTTTTTGACCTGTTCGGACAAAACTTTTTCGGTAATACCGCCTTCGCGCTGTTCGAGAGTTTCACCCACGCAGACGATAGGTTTAAGTCCCGCCGAAAGAGCAGCCTTGGTGCGTTTTGAAACGGTTTCGTCTGTTTCGCCGAAATACTGACGTCTTTCGCTGTGACCGATAACAACGTATTTTACTCCCAGTTCGGTAAGCATAGCCGCCGAAATTTCACCGGTAAACGCGCCGCTTTCTGCCCAGTGCACGTTTTGCGCGCCTATTGCAATGTTAGTGTTTTCAGTCGCTTGGACGGCAGATGCCAGATCGGTAAAAGGTACGCAAAGTACCACCGTGTTTTTGCTGCCCGCGACGACAGGAATAAGTTCGTCAAAAAATTTTTTTGTTTCGGCAACCGTTTTGTTCATTTTCCAGTTGCCTGCTATAAATTTGTTTTTCATAATTACCCGCAATTATTTATTTGCGACGGCATTTTGCCGCCGCAGTTAATCAAATTTTTTTATTTTTCGTCAAGGCAAGCGATTCCCGGAAGTTCCAGACCTTCCAAAAATTCAAGGCTTGCTCCGCCGCCTGTAGAGATATGGCTGATTTTGTCGGCAAAGCCCATTTGAATTGCAGCCGCAGCGCTGTCGCCGCCGCCGATGATTGTTACGGCTTCGGAGTTGTCTGCCAATGCCTGAGCAACAGCTTTTGTTCCTTCGGCAAGCACAGGGTTTTCAAACACGCCCATAGGACCGTTCCATACCACCGTTTTTGCGTTTTTAACCGTATCGGCATAAAGTTTTTGAGTTTTTACGCCGATGTCAAGTCCCATTTTGTCGGCAGGAATTTTGTCGCTGTCCACAATTTCCACGTCGATTTTTGCGTCGATAGGTTCAGGAAACTTTGCCGCAACTTTAGTGTCGACAGGAAGCAGAAGTTTTACGCCTTTTTCGTCGGCTTTTTTCAAAAGGCTTTTAGCGAGGTCAATTTTATCTGCTTCGCAAATGCTTGTGCCTACTTCGTAGCCTTTTGCCTTAAAGAAGGTATAAGCCATTCCGCCGCCGATAAGCAGGCAGTCAACTTTGTTCAAAAGGTTTTCGATAACGCCTATTTTGTCGGATACTTTTGAGCCGCCGAGAATAGCGACGAAAGGTCTGATCGGGTTATCCAGCGCGCCGCCCAAAAATTTAAGTTCTTTTTCGATAAGGAAACCGGCAACGCTCACAGGTACGAATTTGCTTATACCTGCTGTGGAAGCGTGCGCCCTATGTGCCGTACCGAAAGCGTCGTTCACGTAAATATCGCAGAAGGAAGCAAGCTTTTTGCAAAATTCCTCGTCGTTTTTTTCCTCTTCGGCGTGAAAACGCAGGTTTTCAAGCATAACGACTTCGCCTTCCTTGACGTTTGCGACAAGAGCTTTTGCGCTGTCGCCCACTACGTCGCAGGCAAGTTTGACTTCCTGTCCCAAAAGCTCGGCAAGTCTTTTTGCAGCCGGAGCCAATGAGTATTTCGGATTAACCACACCCTTAGGTCTGCCGAGGTGGCTCATCAAAATAACTTTTGCATTTTTTTCAAGCAGAAATTTTATCGTAGGTAATGCGGCAACAATACGGTTGTCGTCCGTAATGTTTTTGTTTTCGTCGAGAGGTACGTTAAAGTCCACTCTGACAAGACATCTTTTTCCTTCACAATTGATGTCAGCAATACTTTTTTTCATTGTATTGACCTCCGAAATATATTACTTGTTGTTATTCGGCAACGCTTCTTGCTATTTTTGCCAGATGGTCGCCGACCCTTTCGATGTTATTTACAAGGTTGATAAAAACAGAGCTGCTTTCTATGTTGCATTCGCCGTTGTTGAGGCGCTTAATGTGCGAATCGAGAAGTTCGCGTTTAAATTCGTCGACTTCGTCCTCGCGTTTTTCGATTTCAGGAAGTTTGGATTTGTCGCGGGACTCAAAAGTCGTGATGACAGCGTCAAACTGTTCGGTAAGCTTGTCGTGCATTTCGTTTACGTCGGTAATAACCGAGTCGGAGAAAACAAGTCCGCCCTCTTCCGTCGTCTTGCAGTAACGTTTGATGTTGTCGGCGAGGTCGGTGACTCTCTCTACGTCGGTAAGCGCATGGTAAAGTGACCCTATTGTTTTTTCGTCCTGATATGAAAGCTGTTCACTTGAAACGTCAACGAGATATTTGGTTGTTTTGTTTACGTAAAACTTGATTTGTTTTTTGAGGTCGTCAAATTTGTCAAGTTTCGAGTAGTCGCGCGAAGTAAAGGAATTTATCGACAGGTCGAGAGCCTGTTTGGAAACACGCAACGTATTGCCTACTTCCTTAATGGTCTGAGCGACAGCGATAGCAGGTGTATGCAAAAACCTTTCGTCGATAAATTTGCAGCGGAGTTCGTCGGAATCGCCTTTTTTGTCCTTAACGATAATTTTCGAAAGTTTAACGAGGAACGAGCTGAACGGAAGGAGCAGCAGAGTAGTGACGACGTTAAACATAGTATGGAACATCGCAATTTGAGTTGTGGACGCATCAGGGAAAAGACCGACAAGCACCTGATCGTAAAAGGCAGGCCAGCAAAGAAGCACGATAAGGAAGATAATTGCGCCTATTACGTTAAACATAAGGTGAATAATAGCGGTACGTTTACCGTTGGTATTTGCGCTGATACTGGAAAGGATAGCGGTAACACAAGTACCGATGTTAGTGCCGAGGATAACGTAAAGGATAGCGTTGCCGCCCCCGCCGATAATGATTCCGCTTGCCGTCATGGAAACAAGAATACCGGTGACTGCTGAAGAGCTTTGAACAATAGCGGTAAAAACGGTACCTATGAGAATAAGCAAAAACGGATTGGTGATAGCCTGCAATGTTTCGGAGAAAAACGTGCTTTCTCTCATTGCGGACATTGATGAGGACATAAGGTCAAGACCGATGAACAAAAGGCCGAGACCGGAGAAAATGATACCGAGGGTTCTGGTTTTGTCCTTTTTGCCAAGGATTGACATAAAAGCACCGATGATAACCAGCAAGGTAATATATTCGGTAATAGGAAAATTTTGCAAAGCGGCGAGCTGTGCGGTAATGGTGGTACCGATGTTGGCACCCATGATGATGGGAACGGCCTGAGTCAAAGTCAAAACGCCGGCATTAACGAAACCGACAGTCATGACGGTGGTAGCCGAGCTGCTTTGAATAATTGCGGTGGTAGCCGCACCTACGCCCACGCCCTTCCACTTGTTGTTGGTAACGCTGTTAAGTAGAGAACGCAACCTGTTGTTCGCCAAAGTTTCCATACTGTCGGACATAAGCTTCATACCGACAAGGAAAACACCGAGGCCGGCAAGCAAAAGAAGTATGTCAGAAACCTGAATTTGTGCCACTGCTAACATTTAATCTCCCCCATTATTTAAGCTGACATTATTGTATAATTTTTGACAAATCTAGTCAACATATTTAAAAACAAAAACCGCCTTAAAGGCGGGGGATTTTTAATAATATACGAAAAAATAAAGCAAAAAAACACCCGAAATTTACAAAAAACGGGCGTTTTTTTAGGAAAATTTACAAAATTTATACATTTTTTAAAAAGTCTTTCACCAAACGGAGTTGGTCGTCGGCGCTGTTTCGGGTAAAAATCTCGTTCATAACGTTTTTAACGCCTCTGAGGCCTTTGAGGTAAACCGCGAGATGCTTTTTCATCTCGCAGGCGACGACTTTTTCGGGAAGAAATTCCAGCAAAACGTCATAGTGGGTGCAAATGTCGTCATACAAATTTTTTTCAAAAGGGACACCCAAAATGTCGGCGTATATGTATGGTTTTCCGACGGCGCCCCTTCCTATCGCGATACCGAAGGCGCCCGTGTATTGTTTTACGCGGTCTGCGTCTTCTTTGCTTTTTATGTCTCCGTTTGCGTAAACGGGGTTTCCTGCCGCTTCCACTACACTACGAACGGTTTCCATGTCGGCTTGCCCCGTATACATCTGCTCGCGAGTCCTGCCATGCACCGTAACCGCCGACGCGCCCGACTCAAAGCACATTTTCGCAAACTCGGGAGCGTTTACGTTGTTTTCGGTAAAACCTTTGCGAAATTTTACCGTGACGGGTTTTTTCGAGTGTTTTACCGTCTGCGAAATAACCTTTGAGGCAAGCGGCAAATCAAGCATAAGCGCGCTGCCGTCCCCGTTTTTAACCACCTTGTGAACGGGGCATCCCATATTTATGTCAATTACGTCAAACTTTTGAATCTCGTCGTATCTGACCACTTCGGCAAAAACTTCGGGATCGTGTCCGAAAAGCTGAACAGCAACTTTGGACACGCTGTTTTTTGGCATTCTTCCTTTCAGCAAATCAAATGCCACCCTGTTTTTTTGTTTCAGCGACATTGCCGACACCATTTCGGTAACGACAAGTCCGCATCCGTACTTACAGCAAAGGTATCTGAATCCCGCGTCGGTGTACCCGGCAAGAGGCGCCTGCATTAACGGATTTGCCACAAAGGACTCAAACTTCATTTTCCTTCTCCGCTTTTTCAAAACGGCTGACAAACCTTTCAACCTCGCCGTTCAATGCCACTTCGGGGTCCATGCCGCACTCTCTCGAAACGCTTGCCGCCTTAAACAAAAGCTTGCCCAAAAGTTTTTCCTTGTCCACTTGCGAAGCCGTTTTTAAAGCCTCGGTAATGTCCTCAAAGGAACAATCGTCTTCAATCAACTCAAAGTTCAGACCGCTTTTTAAACACCGTTTCTGCACCTTTGAAGCCCTCGTAAGAGAAGGCAGGCTTTTTGCCACCTTTTTCATGCTGTCCGAAACGGTGACTGTTCCTTTTTCGACGGCTTTGTTTTTCTCCCAGACTTTCAGGGCTTCCTCGCTGCTTGCCGCCTTGTCATTTCCGAAAATGTGCGTGTGCCTGAAAATGAGCTTGTCGCAAAGACGGGTAAGCACTTCCTTTTCGTTAAACTCGCCGTTTTCCTCGGCAAGAGAAATGTGGAAGTATGATTGCAGCAGGTTGTCCCCCGTTTCTTCAACTATGTCCTCAATCACGCCGCTGTCTATAGCGTCCACCAGTTCGTAAGCTTCTTCGAGAACGTTTGGTCTCAAACTTTCGTGAGTCTGAGCCTTGTCCCACGGACAGCCGTTTTTGCCGCGTAAAACACGCAAAATTTCTTTAAGGTCGCTTACCTCAAAACTCTTTTTTTGCGTAAGGTTTTTCACTCCAATGAAAACCGTAGTCTTTTCGTCGTATTTTTTGAGCCTGTCCAGTTCGTAAAGCAAAATCTTTTTAGGCCTTCCGTTTCCGAAAACTATTGCCTCGTCCTCTTCGTCAAAAAACTCAAACAGTTTTTCCTTTACCTCTGATGCCAAAAATTTATCGTCAAGCTCGGCAATTACGAGAGGAGTGTTTGTTGAAATGACTTTTGCGTTGAGCAAAGCCGTCGCGCAGAAAAACTGATAACCTTCGCACGGATATTTTTTCAACGCGTTTTCGCTTTGGGAAACTCCGGAAAAAACAGTTACCGAGTGCTTTTTCATAAGCCTCAACACGGTAGAGTCGTTTGAGCCGCTTCCGTTGACGCAAAAGACGATGTTTCCCTGCTGACTTGTCAAAAATTTTTCTATCTTTTTGTCAAGGTCGGAAAAGTCATCTGCTTGGTCAAACAAAAAATCGCACGAAACAAATTGCACTCCGTTTTCCGCAAGAGTTTCGACGGTTGGAGTAAGCGCGGTTTTAACCACAACGACGTCCGCGCTTTTTACAACTTCAAGCCCTTCGAGAGTAATCTGATTTTTTTCGTTTCCGAGTCCGACGACGGAAAATTTCATTTTTCGTTTTCTCCGTACATTTTTTTAAGATACCGACCCACAACGGGAAGTCTCTCGGCTTCGGATTTGTCAAACACTTTGAGAAGCACCGTCATCACGAAATAAATCAATCCGCCAAATGCGATAAGCACAAAAACCGCCGCGGCATTTGGCAAAAAATGCTGCGCGATGTTTCTCACCGCCATAAGGAACACCGTCATAACAAGGGTGCAGGCAAGCGGTTTAAACAATGTTTCCGAAAGGCTTAAAGGTATCTTTTGTACGTAAACAATATACAACAAATCACCCGAACACGCAACAAAATAGCAAATTACGCTACTGAGCGGCGCGCCGAAAATTCCTACCGAAGGATTTTTTAAAAGCAGTACGCAGCATACTGTTTTTACCACCGTGGCTCCGAACAAAAACAACACGGGAGCGTAAAGCCTGCCGCCTGCCTGCAATAGTGCGGTGGACGTTTGCACAAGGGACAAAAACAATATGCTTGCTCCCGCCGCAACCACCATATGCGAAGCGAGGGAAATTTCCTCGTGACTAAGTCCGCCGTAAAGCAATTTGGTCACAGGGTATGCCAACACGATGAGCCCCGCCACACAAGGAAGCCCCACCGCAGTTGTCAGTTTTACCGAAAAAGCGGCCTTTTTCGCGGCTCCGTCAAAATCGTCTTTTGCGTAATGCTCGGACACGGCGGGAACGATAGCGGTAGCTATTCCCAAAGTCAAGACCACCGGCATGTTGAGAAGCGAATGTACGGGTCCCGCCCACAAGCCGTAAAGCTCGGTAGCGTTTGTTTGCTTTATGATGTTAAGCACAAGCACGCTGTCAACAAGCTGAGTAAGCGGAATGATAAGTCCGCTCAAAGTAATAGGCAAACACAAAAGCAGCAGCCTTTTTAATGTCGGCTTTACTTTAAAATCACTTTTTACCTCAACCGTATTAAATTGCTTGTCTTTGCGCTTGAAATACAAAACGGCAAGAAAAATCGCCGCGGCAAGTTCGCTCAAAGTAACCGCCAGCACCGCGCCGTTTACCGCTTTCAAAACGTCGGGCATAAACTTAACGGCGCAGTAAAGCCCGACGCTCATTTTCACCACCTGCTCGATGATTTGAGAAAGAGCGGTAGGTGTCATGTGCAACAGACCCTGAAAATAGCCTCTGTAAGCAGATATGACGCATACGAGAAAAACCGCAGGGCTTATCAGTTTGTATGCCAAGGAAGCGTCTGCGTTACCCTGCATTGCGGCGATTGAATCTGAAAGCACAAACAAAAGCAGCGAGCAAACCAACCCCAAAACGGAAAGCGCCGCAAGAGAAAGCGAAAAAATTCTTTTTGCGGCATACCTGTCGCCTACAGCCGTTTTTTCCGCCACAAGCTTCGACACCGCGACGGGAATACCCGCCGTCGAAATTGTGAGCAAAAGAGAAAACAGCGGAAACACCAGCTGATAAATGCCCATGCCGTAACTTCCCACTACGTTAGTTAGAGGAATACGGTAAAAAGCGCCCAAAAGTTTGGCAACAAAGCCTCCGACGCTTAAAATAAAAATACTTTTGACGAAACCGCCGCTGTTTTTGTTTGATGTTTTTTCCATAAAGTTATTTTATGCCTCGCATTTACTCAAAAGAAGTCAACAAACCTGTTGTGCGAGAACATCACAGCAAAACATCGTCAGCTTTTTGTCGGCAAAGGAAATTTCTTCTTTTGAAAACACGGCAAAAATGCCGATAAGATCGCCTTCCTTGATAAGCGGAGCGCAAAAAGCAAATTTTTCAACGCCGAACATTTCAAGGCAGCTTTTTTTGTCGCATTCAAAAGGCTGCCTCAGCTCAAATTTGTGAAAAAACGCATCGGTAAAATTCAAATTAAATTCTTCCTGCGACAAAAACAAAATTTTTTCCGAACCGTCAAAAAAACACACCGAAAGCCCCGTGTTTCTGAACAGGGTTTTTCCGATGTTTTTGATTTCCTGCTTGTTGTTTGCCGCCACCGAATATTTTTTGAACAAAAGCGTGTCCCCTTCCACGAAAATTTCCAAAGGAGTGCCCTCTTTAATTTTCAAAATAGTGCGGATTTCTTTGGGAATAACGACTCTTCCGAGCTCGTCAACCCTTCGTGTCATACCCGTTTCTTTCATATCAACTCCCGTGTAAACTTAAAATTAGTTTCTGTTTCACGGCGGAAAATATGCAAAAAGCCCCGAAAGTTGTTTCGGGGCAAAACAAAACCCCGAAAAAATCGGGGTTGAAAGTTTTTAATCGAGTTTGACGCCGAGAGTGTCGGTGTAACCTTTGATGACGTTGTTGTTGATGACAAGCTGTCTGGATGAATCGGTGCCGTCCTGATACAGTTTGTAAAGAGCATCTATCTCGTCGTTAAGGAGTGCTTCCTTTACTTCGCTGTAAATCGCTTGATAGAAACGGAAACTTGCGCTACCGCCTTCGATGCCGTAGTCAAAACGGTTTTCCCATGAAATGTTGTCGGCTTCCACAACGCCGTCGTTAAAGATGAGGTGAATACCGTAGTCGGTAATAGCAAAGGTAGCGTTGTCGCTGCCGTTGACAAGCGATCTTGCCGCCGCAACAAATTCAGGAACAAAGGATTCGTCGCTTCCCGTCATCGTGCTTGCGTTTTTGGAAACAACATAGCTGCGAACAGGGTTTTGCATACCGCCGTCGGTGTTGTATTTGTAAGTCCAGTCGACAAACGTTCCTCTGTCTACGGTAGCAAGGCTCACGCCGTTAAATGTGGAGGAATCGATAATATCGAGTACGCTGATTAAAGTTTCAACACCCTTATCGTCGTCGGTGTAATCTTTAACTTCGATTTGTTTAGCGAGGTTGTATCTGTAAGCTTCGTAAGCCGCGCTGTCGCTTCCGTAAAGAGTTTTAGCTCTTTCGAGGTCTTTGGACTGTTCGTCGGAGAACGGAATGAGAATGCTTCTTACGTAGTAGAATTCGCCTTGATACTGTTCAGGAACGTAATACACAAAAGCGTCGTCGGAAAGACTCATGATATAATCTTTAAATGCGCTTGCCGACTGCGAGAAAGCGTTTTTAGCCTGCTGCGTAAGGTTTTCAAGACGGGTTTCGAAAATTTGCTGAGAGATAAGTTCTTCGCTTATATACTCGCCTGACATTTTGTAAAGCTGAGCATAGAAAAGTTCAGACAAAATCTGTTCTTCGATGGCATAAACGAAATATTCGTCCATGGACATGCTCTTTTTGTTTTTGATATTTTTGGTTGTCTGATTTACCGCTGCTTTTTGAGCTTCGATGTAATCGGCTACGGTAATGTCCTCCTCCCCTTCTTCCTTAACCTGTCTTTCAACAAGGTCGGCAACGATTTCTTTAACTCTTTCGTCGTTTTCGTCAAAAACGTATTTTACTGTTTTGAAGTCCTGAGCAGGGTAATCGGCGAGAGCCTTATCAAGAGCCTTAACGTCCTTGTAGCTGTCTTCGTCGACAGGAGTCCACTTATTTTTTCCGGTTTCGGATTCGGTTCTGTCAATCATGGAAGGTTTTTCGGTAGTATCGTCTTCTTCGAAAGTAAAGTCTGCCGAAAGTTCCTGCAAGGTAAGTTCGTCAAGTGCCTGATAGAAAGCGACATAAACGGATTTTTGAATATAAACGAGCATATCGTCGTCGAAGTATTCGCCGTTTTTGTAAGTTTTAGCGAGTTCCGACTGATTTTTAGTTGCGGTAAATCCAAGTTTATATTCGCTAATTAAAACTTTTTGTTGAACAAAGGCAGGGAACAGATTGTCCCAAACGGACTGAACGCTCTGACCCTGTTGGACGTATTGCGTACCGTTGTTGTCAAAGTAGTCGATGATTTCGCCCAAAGTAACGACTTCGGTGCCTACCGTCATAGCTTCCTGAGCGCGGTATCTTTCTTGGTTAAGAACGAAAAGGCCGCAGCCCACGAGGAAAGTGAGACAAAATATAGCGACGGCGATCAAACTGATAAGTTTTTTAAATTTGGCCATAATGTACTCCATAAAATGTATCGGTTAAGATTATACTAAAAAATAAAACTTTTGGCAATAAATTTAACCGTTTTTAGGCAACGTCAAATCGACGAAGTCGGCAACTTTGTCGAACATTCTTTCCATAGACTCGCCGCCCTGCTGAAAAACGACGGAAAGTTTGTGAGTAACGTCGAGTTTTGCGATGTTTTTGAATTTTTCGAGGGCGTCGAAAACCTCCTGCCTTTGAAGATAAGACGTATTTTCGAAGGAAACGCAAATGTTTTTAGGGCGTATGACAACTTCGTTAATGCCTGATTCGGAGGCTTT
This sequence comes from uncultured Clostridia bacterium, assembly GCA_944336125.1. Classification (GTDB taxonomy): domain Bacteria; phylum Bacillota; class Clostridia; order Christensenellales; family CAG-314; genus Heteroclostridium. The sequence goes on from CALVLA010000004.1 coordinate 67,584, forward strand.
TTGCTTGAGAAGCGAAAGCGAAATAAGGTTGATGACCTGTTTAGGAGGCGCGCCGTAAATGTCGGTAATTTCCTCCCGCAGTTCTTCCGCCTCTTCGTAAGTCGATATTTCCGCCAAACGCTGATAGAACGCCATCCTGCTTTCGCTGTCCTCGATGTAGCTTCCCGCAGTTGCGTCGATAGCCACGTCCATGACGGTGTCCACTTTGGCTTTGACTTTTTCGCCTTTGAGTTCTCCGACGGCTTCTTCCAAAAGCTTGCAGTACATGTCGTAACCGACTTTTTCCATGTGTCCGTGCTGCTCGCGACCCAAAACGTTTCCCGCGCCCCTTATTTCGAGGTCACGCATGGCTATTTTAAAGCCGCTGCCAAGCTCGGTGTATTCCAAAATGGAGTTGAGCCTTTTGTATGCCACGTCGGTCAGAACCTTGTTTTCACGGTACATAAAGTAAGCGAAAGCGCGCCTGTTGCTTCGCCCCACCCTACCCCTGAGCTGATAAAGCTGACTTAAGCCGAAGTTGTCGGAGTCGTAAACTATGAGGGTGTTGGCGTTTGGTATGTCTATGCCGTTTTCGATTATGGCGGAGCTTACCAAAACGTCGTAGTTGCCGTAAGTGAAGTCGTAAATGTTTTTTTCCAGTTCGCCTTCCTTCATCTGACCGTGAGCGATTACAAAACGGAAAGTCGGCATAAGCTCCTTCAGATGAGCGGTAAACCTTTCTATCGTCTCCACCCTGTTGTAGATGAGGAATGCCTGTCCTCCCCTGTTTATCTCACGGGTAATTACGTCGGTAAGCAGGGTGTCGGTACTTTCAAGCACGTAAGTTTCGACAGGCAGCCTGTCCTTAGGCGGCGACTGAATAATGCTTATGTCCCTCATGCCTGTGAGAGCCATGTGCAGTGTACGCGGAATAGGCGTTGCGGACAAGGTAAGCACGTCCACGTTGTTTTTGAGGTTTTTTATGCTTTCCTTTGCCTCGACGCCGAAACGCTGTTCCTCGTCGAGAATGAGAAGTCCCAAATCTTTGAATTTGACGTCCTTGCTCAAAAGCCTGTGAGTGCCGCAAATAAGCTCCGCCTCGCCGCTTTCCACTTTTTTCAAAATTTCTTTTTGCTCCTTCGCGGAACGGAACCTGTTGAGACACGCGGTTTTCACACCGAACTGTTCCATCCTTTTGGAGGCGGTTTTAAAATGCTGCTCGGCAAGAATAGTCGTCGGCGAAAGAAACGCCACCTGCTTGCCTGCCGAAATGACCTTGAAAGCGGCGCGCAAAGCGACTTCCGTCTTTCCGTAGCCCACGTCGCCGCAGATAAGACGGTCCATGATTTTTTCGCCGGTAAGGTCGTCGTTTATTTGTTTTATACATTTAAGCTGGTCTTCCGTTTCGGTGTACGGAAAGGATTTTGCAAAAGCCTCTTCCAAAAATCCGTCGGAAGGATAGGAAAAACCTCTGGCATGCTCCCTTGCGGCGTAAAGCTTCAACAAATCGAAAGCCATCTCTTTGAGGTTGGCTTTTACTTTTGCCTTTACCTTTTCGAAGTCGTCGCCCCCGAGCTTGCTGAGCTTAGGCGTTTTTTCGCTTCCCGAGTATTTTGTCAAAAGGTTTGACGAATCTACGGGAACGTACAAAGTATCGTCGTTTTTGTATTTTACTTCGATAAAATCCTTGGTGCCGAAGCTTCCCGTCATGGAAACTATGCCCTTGCACAAACCGATACCGTGTACTTCGTGTACGACGTAATCGCCAATGTCGGGAGTGGTGAAAACCTTGTCGTTTGCTTTTTTAACTTTCTTTTTGGCAGTCTGTTTCGGGAAAAGGTCATATGCTCCGACAAACACCTTTTTGTCGTCGTGGTCTACAAAGCCGTAAAGGAGATTGTCGCAAAATATATTAAGCCCGTTTAAAGACAAATCGGCGGACTGCAACACGGGAGCCGAAAGCCTGAACCCTTCAAGCGTTTGAGAAAGTCTTTCGCCGGCTTCGGCATTTCCCGCAAAAAGCGATACCGAATAACCTCCCACAAGCCAGTTGTTAATGTCGTCGCATAAAAACTCGGGCTTGTTTTGATAGCCTACAACAGGCGACGATTTCACGTTTACCGTTTCGGAAGAAGCGAAAAACACGTTTGACGAAGTAACGCCCTGAAAAGCCAGCTGCCCGAAACAGCCGAAAAGACCGATAACGGCGTTTTTGTCAACAAGTTGTTTTACGCTTTCCGGCAAAACTTCCCCCTTTGAAAGAAGATATGCCATACGCTGAAAATGCTCGGCATAAATTGCCGAAAGCCTGTCGGCAAGCTGTTTAGGCTCGTCCCACACCACAACCGTGTCTTTGGGAAGATAATCGCACAACGTACTGGTTTTCACAAACGGCATAAGCCACGAGTTGGAAAAGTCGCCGTTGTCCAAAGCCGAAAAGGCATCTTCGGCAACAGTTTTGAGACGGTTTTCGCCGTTGGCGTCGAGCTTTTGCCTTGACAGTGAGTAAAACACCTGTTCTTTGACTTGGTCGGCGTCAAAGTCGGAAGCAAAAAACTGGTTGAGGGGTATGATTTGAGCTTGGTCTATTTTTTCGATTGATTTTTTCGTCAGCTTGTCGAAAATCCTCACGTCGTCTATTTCGTCGCCGAAAAACTCGATACGAACGGGATTTTCATGCGAAGGACAAAATACATCGAGTATGTCGCCTTTTCGCGAAAACTCTCCCACAGACGTGATTTGTTCGCTCCTGCGGTATCCTGCCGCCACGAGTTTTTGCACCACTTCGAAAATGTCCGCCGTCATTCCCTTTTTCAAAATCAAAGAGGAGTCGAAAAAGCTTTTGACGTTCGGGTAAAGCTGGCAAAGGCTTTCGACGGTGGTAACAATGCCGTTTAATCCCTTTTTGATGTCGAAAAGGGTGGCGTTTCGCTGCGCCCTGACAGAGGCTGATGAGCCTTTGTTGCTCAACAAAACTTCGTCTCGGAAGGTAAGGTACTCAAATCCCCCTTTCAAGGCGTTGAGCTGCCGCAAAACTTCCTGCGCCTGAATAAAGTCGCCCACGACGTACAAAACAAAGGCATCCATGGTGGAAACCGCCGCAGGTTTTTGATTTTGGCACACGCCGAAAACCGCGGTATTTTTTTTACCGCGGAGGTTGTCGTTTATTTTTTTGAAACAGTTTAAATTTTTGAATTGTCGATAAAGCATTTAAACAAATTATTTAACGTTGTGTTTTTGCATTATTTTTTGCATAGGTTCGCCGTGGCAAAACATTTCCAAAGCGTCGCAAAGCCCCTCAAAAACCTTGTCGAGGGCTTGTCTGTCGTCGGCAGGAACATGCGACAAAACGTAGTCCTTAAGTTCGTGAGGAGCGTTTTTGTTTTTAATTCCCACACGCATACGCGCGAAGTTTTGAGTACCCACGCAGGAAACGATGTTTCTCATTCCGTTGTGAGTGCCCGCGCTGCCGTTTTCGCGGATACGCAGCGCGCCGATAGGCAAATCCACGTCGTCGTAAACTATGACGAAATTTTCCTGCGGAATTTTGTATTTTGCGGTAAGCGAAATTACGCTTTCACCCGACAGATTCATATATGTTTGCGGTTTTGCCAAAATGACTTTTTCCCCGTCCACGAAAATGTGCGAAGTTTTTGCCTTGCACTCGCTTTTTGAAAAAGTCGCGCCGTGTTTTTTGGCAAACTCGTCAATTGCCATAAATCCGACGTTGTGAAAAGTGTTTTCATATGGTTTGCCGGGATTTCCCAAACCGACGATAAGATACATAGTGTTACCTCTTTAAATTTCCCCTGCGTCAAGGATACCCTCCTGACACAAAAAGTCAAGCATCGAGCCGTATGAATAAACTTCGGCGGCGCACTTCACGCTTTTTAACAATATCTCGGAAGACACTGTTTTTTCAGCCGTTGCCTTAATGCCGTCAAAGCATTTTTCCAGATATGCAAAAAGGTTTTGCCTCTCTTTTTCAAAATTGCCGTCGATGTCTTTCCACCCTTCGCCGCATAGGCAATCTATACCGAATTCGTTTTTGAGCGTTTCCGCGTGAATAAGGCAATTTTTGCCCAAAGTCAAAAAACTTTTTTCCGTCAGCACAAGGCGGTAAATTTCGCCCAAAGCCAAGGTGGTCGTAGGCGCGAGGATTTTTTCGTCCAAAGCGGTTTTGCCTCGCAAAAGGTTTGTGACGGCGTTTACTGCACCAAAAAACTCTGTTTTTGATTTTGAAAGACTTTTTATCAGCGACACGCGTATTAACGCCGACAAAAGCATGGTCAATGCCTTTTTGTCAAACTCAAAAAAGGAAAGTTTTTTAACGGACAACAGGGTTTTGAGTATTGCTTCGCGAAGTTTTTCGCACCCCTTTACGCCAAACACCTTTTCCCTGAAAAAGTCGTCAAAAACGGCAAGACAGTTTCGCAAGGCGATGAAAATGCATTTTGCGTCGTCGGCTTTTCTCAGTCGAAAGGCAAGGTTCACATCGCAAAGCAAAACGTCGGGGGAACGTCCGTCAAAAATGCTTTTTACTCCGTTGTCCCACAAAAAAGCCCTGTCCGAAAGCATGTCGTCGGTGTCGGGGCGCACGCAAAGGAAAATCCACTGCGACTGCCTTTTTGCCGAAATATATTTGCCTGCTTCCGCCGCGTCTCTTCCGCCCACGAAAACAAGCGACTGCGCCTCCTCGGGGATTTCGCTTTCCGCCGTATCGCATATTTCTTTTGTCAAAAAAGGCTTTTTGTCAAGTACAGAAAATGAAAAACCGTAAGATTTGTCGATTTTTTTAAGCACGTCATCTTTAATTTTCTCAAAAATCTCCTTTTCAAAAACGACGTGAAAGACTTTTCCCGTTTTTTTGAGAAAAAAAGGCAACAACGAAAGGGCGTCGTCACGCAAAACGACGTCTTTTACACTGACGGAATGTCTGTTTCCGCACGAACACTTGAAACTGATGCCGCCCAAATCAGCAAGGGCGGTTTTGTTAAGTCTGTCGGCAAACATATCTTAAAAAATTTTAACACTTAACCGCCTTTTTTGCAAACGATAAAAAAGGTCGAAAAGTAATGAAAAAACCGACATCGAGGGTCAAAAGTCTCAAAGTCGGCAAAAAAAGAAACCGTGAATAATCACGGTTTCGTAAAAAACAATTACAACAAAACGATTTTTGCCATTTCAGCAGCGTCGCCCTTTCTAGGTCCGAGCTTGTAAATTGCGGTGTAACCGCCGCGCTGACCGCTTTGCTTAGCCCTTTCGGCATATTTAGGAGCGTAAACGTTGAAGATTTTTTCAAACAACGGGTGTTTAACGTCCTGAGTCCTGAGTTTGTATGCGGTTTTGGATTCCTTAGCGCCTTTTTCTTCTTTAAGATCGTTAAGGTTAGCCATGAGCATACGTCTGGCAGCCAACTTTTGTGGACCGTCGTTTTGAACGTCGACAGTAGTTTCTTTGCCGTCAACGATACGGACTTTCTTAGCGGTGTAAATATCTTCGTAAGTATTTACCGCAAGGGTAATATATTTTTCAGCGAGTTTCTGAACTTCTTTCGCTCTAGCGAAGGTAGTAGTGATTTCGCCTTTCCACAAAAGGTTAGATACCTGGTTTTTGAGCAATGCCAATCTTTTGTCTGTTGCTTTACCAAGCTTGTTCATTATGGTATCTCCTCCTCTTAATCATCCTTTTCTTTTAATTGCAAGCCGTAGCTCTTGATTTTTTCAAGCACTTCGTCGAGAGATTTTCTGCCGAGGTTTCTGACTTTGAGCATATCCTCTTCGGTTCTCTTGATGAGGTCTTCGACAGTCTGGATGCCTGCGCGTTTGAGGCAGTTGTAGCTTCTGACCGACAAATCCATATCGTCGATATTCATTTCGAGCACTTTTTGCTGTTTGTCTTCCTCGCGGCTAACGAGGATATCCATTTTGCCCATAGTTTCGGACAGATCGACGAACATTTTGATGTGATCGTCAAGAACTTTAGCGGCGAGGCTGACGATTTCCACCGCGCTGAAAGCGCCGTTGGTTTCCACGTCAAGGACAAGCTTGTCGAAGTTAATGTTTTGACCTACGCGGGCGCTTTCGACATTGTAGCTGACCTTTTTGACAGGGGTGAAAATGGAGTCGATAGGGATGTAACCGATAGGATAAGAGAGTTTGAGTTCCCTGTTGACTTCCTTGTTTTTCTCAGCCGATACATAACCTCTGCCTCTGCCCACGTGGAGTTCGGCGTCGAGGACGGCGCCTTCGTCGAGGGTGCAGATGTAAAGGTCAGGGTTCAACACTTCGACTTCTGCGTCGGTGTCGATATCCTTAGCGTAAACTACGCAAGGGCCCTGTTTTTTGATGTTAATGATTTTTCTGAACGAAGAATCCGTGTTGGCGGATTTGAGGGCAAGGCATTTGAGGTTGAGGATAATTTCCGTAACATCCTCTTTAACGCCCGGAATAGTTGAGAATTCGTGTTGAACGCCTTCAATTTTGATACCTACGACAGCAGCACCCGGGAGCGAACCCAAAAGAACGCGGCGCAAAGCATTGCCGAGAGTAATACCAAAACCTCTTTCAAGCGGTTCTACCACGATGTGGCAGGATGCGCCGTCAGAGCTTTCTTCGATGTACATTTTAGGTTTTTCGATTTCCATCATAAGATAGATCCTCCTTAGGGGTTAAGCTTATTTGCTGTACAATTCGACGATAAGCTGTTCGCGAACGTCCATACCGATGTCTTCTCTTTCAGGAAGAGCGATAACTTTACCGGAAAGGGTATTGATATCGAACTCCAACCATTTAGGGATGACGCCGTTAGGTTTTCTCTCCTTCAATTGTTTAAAGAAAGTATTGTTTGCTTTGGACTCTTTAACCGCGATAACGTCCCCTGCTTTAACGATGTATGAAGGGATAGTAACGGTTTTGCCGTTAACGGTGATGTGAGCGTGGTTAACGAGCTGACGAGCCTGGCTTCTGGAAACGCCAACGCCTACACGGTAAACGACGTTGTCAAGTCTTCTTTCGAGGAGCTGGAGCATGTTTTCACCGGTAACGCCCTTGCGTCTGTCTGCTTCTACGTAGTAGCTGTGGAATTGTTTTTCGCACAAGCCGTAAATTCTTTTAACTTTTTGTTTTTCCCTGAGCTGAGTGCCGTATTCCGTTACTTTCTTTCTTGCGGCGCCGTGCTGACCGGGAGCAACAGCTCTGCGGTTCATAGCGCAAGCCGCGGAGTAACATCTGTCGCCTTTAAGGAAAAGTTTTGCGCCTTCGCGTCTGCAAAGACGGCAATCAGGACCTGTATATCTAGCCATTTTAAATTCCTCCGTTAAACTCTTCTTTTCTTAGGCGGACGGCAACCGTTGTGAGCGATCGGAGAAACGTCTTTGATGAGCGTAACTTCGATTTCCGCCGTTTGCATAGCGCGGATAGCAGATTCACGACCTGCACCCGGACCTTTTACGTAAACTTCAACGCTTCTTACGCCGTATTCTTTAGCGGCGAGAGCGGCTTTTTCTGCAGCGGACTGAGCTGCGAAAGCTGTACTTTTACGTGAGCCTCTGAAACCCAAAGCACCTGCGGAGCATTGGCTCAACGCATTGCCTTCCATATCGGTAACGGTAATGATGGTGTTGTTGAAAGAGGCTTGAATATGCACTTGACCTTTGTCAACGTGTCTCAAAATCTTTTTCTTTTTGGTAACTTTTTTTACTGCCATATCAAAACTCCTTACTTCTTCTTACCTTTCGATACAGTGCGTTTAGGACCTTTTCTGGTACGAGCGTTTTGTTTAGTGGATTGACCCCTTACAGGAAGTCCTTTTCTGTGACGGATACCGCGGTAAGAACCGATTTCCATCATATGTTTAATGTTCAAAGCGACTTCACGTCTGAGGTCGCCTTCGACATGCAGATTGTGTTCGATATACTCTCTGAGTTTGCTGACGTCTGTTTCGGACAAGTCTTTGACGCGTGTGTCAGGATTTACGCCTGTTTCAGCGAGAATCTTGTCAGCGGTCGGCCTGCCGATACCGAAGATGTATGTAAGGCCGATTTCAATTCGTTTTTCTCTTGGCAAATCTACGCCGGAAATACGAGCCATTGAATGATTTTCCTCCTAAAAATTGTTTGAAAAAAAAGTTTGAAATATATCAAATTAACTTTGACGCAGGCGAAAAAGAAAATCGGAATGTTTTACGCCTGACGGCAAACGATTATTTTCAAAGTTAACCTCTGAAAAGAGGATTAGCCTTGGCGTTGTTTGTGGTTAGGATACTTGGAGCATATAACCATAACTCTGCCGTTTCTTTTGATGATTTTGCATTTATCGCACATTGGTTTTACGCTAGGTCTGACCTTCATAATAAATTCCTCCGTTATTTTTTACTTCTCCATGTAATACGGCCTTTGGTGAGGTCGTAAGGACTCATAGCCACAGTGACGCTGTCACCGGGGAGTATCTTGATATAGTTCATCCTGAGTTTGCCAGAGATATAAGCGGTAATGACCAACCCGTTAGTCAGTTTGACTTTAAAGGTGGCGTTACGCATGGCTTCCTCAACGACGCCTTCAACTTCAATTACATCGTCTTTCGACATAAATACCTCCGTATATTAGCGGTGTGACTGTGAAAAACATCTCAATCCGCTTTTAAGCTCGCTGTCGAAAACCTTTTTGTTTTCGATAAGTTTTGCGGCGATGCCGTCGAGCGAGGCTCCCGCGCTTTTGATATGTTTGATATTTTTGCGTTTGGGCTTGTTAAGTTTGTGAGTTGCGCCGTCGGAGACGAAAACGTAGTTGTCTTTGACAGGCGAAACGCAGACGTAAAAAACCCCTTTGTCTCTTCCTTTAACGGAATATACTACCGAGCCTTGTTTGAAATCAGTTGTCATAAATGCTCCCGAAAATCAAAGCGTCAAAATCTCGCAGCCGTCTTTGGTAACGGCTATCGTATTTTCGTAATGTGCGCTTGGTTTCCTGTCGGCGGTGACGCAAGTCCAGCCGTCGGACAAAAATTCCACTCTGTAATCACCCATGTTAACCATAGGCTCGATTGCGATAGTCATGCCGGCCTGAAGCCTCAAGCCCCTGCCGGGAACGCCGTAGTTAGGCACGTCGGGCATTTCGTGAAGGTTGTGACCTATGCCGTGACCGACAAGCACCTTAACGGTAGAATAACCGAAAGACGTGACATAGCTGTCGACAGCATGTCCGACGTCCCCCAGTCTGACTCCTTCTTTGATAATTTTTACGGCTTCGAAGAAGCTTTGTTTGGTGACGTTGATAAGCTGCTGCTTTTCGGGCGAGATTTTTCCGACGGGGAAAGTTCTCGCGGCGTCGCCGTGGAAGCCGTTTTTGTAAACGCCCACGTCAAGACTGATTATGCTGCCTTCCTCGAGGTATCTTTTTTCGCTCGGAATCCCATGGACGACTTCTTCGTCGATGGAAGCGCAGATACTTTTAGGAAAGCCTTCGTAGTTTAAAAACGAAGGATAAGCGTCCTGACTTGTGATGTAGTCGTAAACAATTTTGTCAAGCTGCGCGGTTGTTATACCCGGCTTGACATGTTCGCCGGCAAGTTTGAGGGCGTCCCTGAGAATTTTGCAGGGTTCCCTCATAAGTGCCAACTGTTCGTCATTTTTTAAGTATATCATAAATTGTCCAAAATTTGAACGATTTTTTCAAACACTTCCTCAATCGGTTTGTTTGCGTCGAGGTTTTGAAGAACTCCGACCTTTTTGTAGAAATCGATGAGAGGTTTTGTTTGAGTTTCATAAACGGCAAGACGTTTTTCAACCGTTTCGGCTTTGTCGTCGTCACGCTGAACGAGGTCGCCGCCGCAAATAGTACATTTGGTAATACCGTTCATTGTCGAAACGTGGTAAGGAGCTCCGCATTTGCTGCAAGTCCATCTGCCGGTAAGTCTGTCCATAAGGATGCTTTTGTCAACGTCGAAGTTCAACGCAACGTCGATATGAACGTCTTTTTCGAAAGCTTCGGCTTGCGGAATGGTACGAGGAAAACCGTCCATAATGAAGCCGTTTTTGCAATCGTCGGCATTAAGTCTGTCCTCGACGATTTTGATAACAAGATCGTCGGGAACGAGAAGACCTTTTTTGGAATACTCTGCGAAAACTCTGCCGAGTTCCGAATCCTGGTGAAGTAGACTGCGGAAGATGTCACCTGTTGAGATGTGAGGCAAGTTGTACTTTTCGGAAATCTTCTTGGCCTGACTGCCTTTTCCTGCGCCCGGAGCGCCCAACAAAACTATACGCATATTAACTTCTCCCTTTAATTGAAGTATTTTATTTCAAAAAACCCTTGTAATACTTCATCATCAATTGATTTTCCAACGCCTTGTCAAACTCGAGTGCCACGCTTACGACGATGAGCATACCGGTTGCGCTGAACGCGTTGAGAAGACCGATGTCGCTTGCGCCAATTAGCGAGAAGAGCAAACTAGGTACGAAGGCGATGATTGCGAGGAACAACGCTCCGTAGAAAGTTACGCGTTGGATAACCTTTGTAAGATATTCGGCGGTAGGCTGTCCCGGTCTGATACCCGGAATAAATCCGCCGTTGTTTTGAATGTTTTTGGACACTTCCACCGGATTGAACTGAATTTGCTGATAGAAGAAAGCAAACAGGAAGATGAAAAGTGTCAAAGCAATCGGGTAAACCCACGATTGAGTTCCCATATTAACTGTGTACCAAACTACCCAGTCCTGGTTTGCCCAGAAGGTGTTGAACAGCAGTTCAGGGAAGGAAGTGATGGCAAACGCGAAGATAAGAGGCAAAACACCCGAACCGTTTACGCGGATAGGAATAGTTGTGTTTTGACCGCCGTACATCTTGTTGCCTTTGATTTGTTTGGCGTACTGAACGTTGATGCGTCTTTCTGCTTTGTCGACGAGAACGATGAAGGCGAAAATGAGAACCGCCATCGCGAGGAAGCCGATAAGCTCCCAGCCGCCGCTTGAGAAGCCGCTTTCCGCAACGCTTTTGCCTGCAGCAATGATTCTGTTGCCTGCAGTTGCGAGGATACCCACGAAGATAAGCATGGACATACCGTTTGATACGCCGTATTCGGTGATGCGTTCGCCGATCCACATGCAAAGCGAAGCGCCTGCGATAAGAACGATTGAAACGAATACGAATACAATCCATTCAGGAACGGCCGCGTTGCCCGAGCCGAAAAGGTGAGTGTTGATAACGCCTTGCGCTTTGAAAGCGAAAAGGATACCTACGGCTTGGACGGCAGCGAGAACCACCGTGAAGTAACGCGTAATTTTAGTGAGCTTTTTTCTGCCCTCGTCACCCTGTCTCGAAAGTCTTTCGAGGGAAGGAATGACGATGGTCAAAAGCTGAATTATGATTGACGCGTTGATGTAAGGTGCAATACCGATTGCAAAAAGCGTACCGTTAGCCAGAGATCCGCCGGTGATGGCGCTTATGATACCCAAAAAGGTATTGCCGCCAACTACGCTTTGTGTAACGGAAGCGTTGATTCCCGGGACGGGAATAAACGAACCGAGTCTGTAAATCGCAACCAAAAGAAGCGTCATCAAAATTTTGTTTCTGACTTCTTTGGTTTTGAATGCGTTTTTAAGAGTCTGAAACATTATTCGATTACCTCTGCTTTGCCACCTGCTTTTTCAATGTTGGCAATAGCAGACTTCGAAAATTTGTGAGCTTTAACGGTAAGCTTTTTGGTAAGGGTTCCGTCACTCAGCACTTTAAGTCCGGCATTGCCTTTGTCAGCTGCGAGCCCCATGTCGAAAATCAACTCAGGGGTAACGGTTGTGCCGTTGTCGAAACATTCCAAATCACCGATGTTGATTACGGAATATTCTTTACGCCAGTTGTTGGTAAAACCTCTTTTAGGCAAACGGCGAATCAAAGGCATCTGACCGCCTTCGAAACCGATGCGGACACCGCCGCCGCTTCTTGCCCATTGACCTTTGTGACCTTTACCGCTAGTCTTACCGAGGCCGCTGCCTGTACCTCTGCCGAGTCTTTTCGGAGAAGTGGTAGCGCCCGGAGCGGGTTGAATAGTATGAATTCTCATCAATGCGCCTCCTTATTTAACGTCTTCGACCTTGACGAGGTGTCTGACTTTAAACAGCATGCCGTTGAGAGCCGGACTAACCTTGAATACTTTTGAAGAGCCTACTTTTTTCAAACCCAAAGCGGCAACGGTAGCCTTGTGATTTTCGAGGCAGCCGATGGTGCTTCTGATCAAGGTAACTTTAACGCTTTGTTTTGAAATTTCATAAGGCATAACGCCTTTTTCGTTTTTGACTTTGTAAAGCGGAGCTTTGCTTTCCACAACTACTTTGCCGTGGTGCATTTTAGGAGCGGCAACAGCCTCTTCCTTTTTGGAAGCTTTTTTAGCGGCTGGTTTTTTAGCTGCTTTTGTTGCTTCTGCTTCGTCTTTTTTAACTGCTTTTTTAGCAGCAGGTTTTTTAGCTTCGCCTTCTGCTTTCACAGTCTTTTTAGCCGCAGGTTTTTTGGCTGTTTCGCCTTCGGCTTTTTTGGTCGAAGCTTTTTTAGGTGCGGCTTTTTTAGGTTTTTCCGACACTTCTTCAACTACTTTGTTTTCAACTTCTGCCATCATAAACCTCCTTATGCCTGCACTTCCTCAACGGATTTGCCTCTGAGAGCGGCGATTTGTTCGGCTGTTCTCAAGCTTTTAAGACCGTTGATAGTAGCTTTAACGCTGTTGATAGGGTTTGAGCTACCGAGACTCTTTGTACGAATGTCTTTGTAGCCTGCAGCTTCGAGCACTGCTCTGACGCTGCCGCCCGAGATGATACCGGTACCTTCCTGAGCAGGTTTCATGAGGACGTTGCCTCTGCCGAACTTGCCGATTACTTCGTGAGGAATGCTTGTTCCTACGATAGGTACGCTTATCATGTTTTTCTTAGCCTGTTGTGTTGCTTTTTCGATAGCAGCAGGGACTTCAGCGGCTTTACCCGTACCGCAACCTACCTTGCCTTTGCCGTCGCCGACGACAACCAACGCGGTGAAACGCATTGTTCTGCCGCCCTTGACAACCTTGGTAACGCGGTTGACCTGAACGAGTTTTTTCTGGAGGTCGTCTGCTTCTTCTTTTCTTTCTCTGTTGAACTTAGGTCTGCTGTTAGGACGACCGCCTTTGTTGTCTCTTTGTTCAGCTCTTTGACCTTGTCCTTCGCGTTTTTCCATTGACATAACCTCCGATTAGAATTTCAAGCCGGCTTCTCTGGCGCCTTCCGCCACCTGCTTAACGCGACCTGTATAGATGTATCCGCCTCTGTCGAAAACGACTTCGGTGATACCTTGTTTCATAGCTGCTTCGGCTGCTGCAAAGCCAACTGCCTTAGCCTGTTCACATTTAGTTTTGCCTTTAAGTTTGTCGGCCATTTGCAACGAGTTTGCCGCTGCCAGTGTTTTGCCGTTTACGTCGTCGATAACCTGAACGTAAATGTATCTAGTGCTGCGGTAAACGTTAAAACGAGGTTTGAGGCAAGTGCCGTAAACTTTTTTTCTTACTCTTGCGTGACGGATTTTTCTGTCAGCGTTTTTATCCATTTTGGAAATCATAAATTCACCTCTTATTTACCGGCAGTTTTGCCTTCCTTGATTACGACGGTTTCGTCTTTGTAACGAATTCCGTAACCGTGGTAAGGTTCTACGACGCGTTTAGCCCTGATGTTAGCGGCTACCTGACCCACAACTGTTTTGTCAAAGCCTTTGACAACTACTTCAGTAAGGGAAGGGCATTCCAAAGTGATGCCTTCCGGCGGATCGATCTCGATAGGATGCGAGTAGCCGATGTTGAGAACGAGTTTTTTGCCCTGCATTTGAGCTTTGTAACCTACGCCGTTGATTACGAGAGCTTTTTCGAAACCTTTGGTAACGCCTGTTACCATGTTGTTGATGAGAGCTCTGTAAAGACCGTGCTGTGCCCTGATGTCCTTTTGTTCGGAAGCTCTGGTAAGGATGACTTCGTTGTTTTCAACCTTAACTTCGATGTCCTTGCCGAATTTTTGGGAAAGAGTACCTTTAGGACCTTTTACGGTAATGACGTGGTTTTCGATTTTGATTTCGACGCCCTGCGGAATAGCAACGGGCATTCTACCTATTCTTGACATAAAGCGGACCTCCTTACCATACGAAGGCAAGCACTTCGCCGCCGAGATTGTTGGCACGGGCCTGCTTGTCAGTCATGATGCCTTTCGAAGTCGAAAGGATTGCGATACCGAGACCGTTCAAAACCTTAGGGATTTCGTTGCTTTTAGCGTAAACCCTGAGGCCAGGTTTCGAGATACGTTTGAGACCTGTGATAACGTTGCCGTCTTTGCTGTATTTGAGCGTAACGACAATGCTGCCTTGAACTTCGTCTTCTTTAAATTCAACATTGCTTACATAACCTTCGTTCAAAAGGATTTCGGCAATGGCTTTTTTCATGTTAGATGCCGGGATTTCCACAGATTCGTGCTTTGCGGTCAAAGCGTTTCTGATGCGGGTCAGCATATCTGCGATTGGATCAGTAACAACCATTTTATTCCTCCTATATGACTTACCAGCTCGATTTTTTTACACCCGGAATCTCGCCCTTGTACGCAAGTTCTCTGAAGCAAACCCTGCAGATGCCGTACTTTTTGAGAACGGCGTGCGGTCTGCCGCAGATGGAACATCTTGTATAAGCGCGGGTAGAGTATTTAGGTGCTCTCTGTTGCTTTAAAATAAGTGCTTTTCTAGCCATTTTTTTCCTCCATTACTTTGCGCTGAACGGCATTCCGAGAAGTCTGAGCAATTCTCTTGCTTCTTCGTCGGTTTTAGCCGTAGTAACGAAAGTTACGTCAAAGCCCCTGGTTTTTTCAACTTGGTCGTATTGAATTTCAGGGAAGATGAGTTGCTCTTTGATACCCAGAGTGTAGTTGCCTCTGCCGTCGAAAGCGTTAGGATTAACGCCGTGGAAGTCTCTGACGCGAGGAAGAGCGATGGAGATGAGTTTGTCCATGAATTCGTACATCCTGCGGTTACGCAAAGTAACTTTCGCGCCGATAGCCATACCTTCTCTTACTTTGAAGTTAGCGACGGATTTTTTAGCTTTTGTAACGAGCGGTTTCTGACCCGAAATCATTTTGATTTCGTCAACCGCGAGCTGAAAACTTTTTGAATTGTCTTTAACGTCGCCCAAGCCCGTGTTGATAACGATTTTTACGAGTTTAGGGACTTCGTTGATGTTTTCGTACTTAAAGTGTTCTTTCAAAGCAGGAATAACACTGTTTTTGTAAGAAGCCATCAATCTGTTTTGTTCTTTTTGTACTGCCACAGTAGTTTTCCTCCTTATTCGGCGCTTTCGGATTTCTTAGCCGATTTTTTCTTAGTAGCTTTAGCCTTAGGTTTTTCGTCAGCTTTTCTGTCGACGATAACCGCGCCGCACTTTTTGCACTGTCTTACGTATTTGCCGTTTTCGCCGAGAACGTGACCGATACGAGTAGCTTTGTCACAAGCAGGGCACACGAGCATTACGTTTGATACGTCGATAGGACGAGCCTTTTCGACGATGCCGCCCGGCTGCTGAGCCGAACGAGGTTTAGTGTGACGTTTGACCATGTTGAGGCCTTCAACGACGACTTTGCCGTCTTTAGGGCTGGTAGCAAGAACCTTGCCTCTTTTGCCTTTGACTTCGATGCCGCCTACGATAACCTCGACGAGGTCACCCTTTTTAATTTCCAATTTATTCGACATTTTCAACGACCTCCTTAAAGAACCTCAGGGGCCAGAGAAACGATACGCATGAAATCTTTTTCCCTGAGTTCCCTAGCGACAGGCCCGAAAATACGAGTGCCTCTCGGCTGTTTTTGGTTGTCTATAATAACTGCCGCGTTGTCGTCAAAGCGGATGTGTGTTCCGTCAGGACGACCGAGACCGGAAGTGGTCCTTACGATAACGGCTTTTACGACGTCGCCTTTTTTGACGATACCGCCGGTGTTTGCGCTCTTAACGCTGGCAACGATTACATCACCGATGTTGCCCGATTTTCTGAACGAGCCGCCGAGCACTCTGATACACATAAGTTCTTTTGCGCCCGAGTTGTCAGCCGCTTTCAATCTGGTTTGTGGTTGTACCATAAGTCCTCCTAATTACTTAGCCTTTTCGATGATTTCAACAAGGCGGAAATATTTGTCCTTGCTGATGTGTCTCGTTTCGGCAATCAACACGGTGTCACCGATACCTGCGGTGTTGTTTTCATCGTGCACTTTGTATTTTTTAGTTTTGGAAACAGTCTTTTTGTAAAGCGGATGTTTGTATTTGTTTACAACAGCCACTGTGATTGTTTTATCCATTTTGTCGGAAACTACGATGCCGACTCTTTCTTTTCTCAATCCTCTTTGTTGTTCCATTTCAGCCCTCCATTACTCCTTGTGCGCGGAGATACCGAGTTCTCTTTCGCGAATAACGGTTTTCACCTGAGCGATATCCCTTTTGCAATTTCTGAGCGACAAAGGGTTAGTCAGTTGACCGGTTGCATGGCTCATACGAAGATTGAAAAGTTCTTTCTTCAAGTCGTTCAATTTTGTAACCAGTTCCTGGTCGTTCATTTCATGAATTTTCTTTGCTTTCATCAACCTTCACCACCCTCAGCTACCTGCTCTTTCATCATAAACTTGCATTTTACAGGCAATTTGTGGCTTGCGAGCCTCAAAGCCTCTCTAGCTTGTTCTTCGGTAATACCGGCCATTTCAAACATAACTCTGCCCGGTTTTACCACTGCAACCCAATATTCCGGAGAACCTTTACCCGAGCCCATGCGTGTTTCAGCAGGTTTTTTGGTAACAGGTTTGTGAGGGAATATTTTGATCCAAACTTGGCCGCCGCGTTTAACGAACCTTGTCATAGCGATACGGGCAGCTTCGATTTGGTTCGAGGTTACCCAACCCGGTTCGGTAGCGACAAGACCGAAAGTGCCGTATGAAATTTCGTTGCCTTTGTGCGCAGCGCCTTTCATTCTGCCGCGGAACTGGCGACGTCTTTTGACTCTTTTAGGCATTAACATTGGCTTGTCCTCCTTCGTTGGACTTTCTGGCTTTGGCGAGAATTTCGCCCTTGTATACCCAAACTTTAACGCCGATTACGCCGAAAGTGGTGTGAGCTTCCGCGAAGCCGTAATCGATGTCGGCTCTGAGGGTATGAAGCGGAATCGAACCTTCGTGGTAATGTTCGCTTCTTGCGATTTCTGCGCCGTCGAGACGGCCGGAAACCATTGCTTTGATACCTTTAGCGCCTGCTCTCATAGCCCTTGACATATTTTGTCTTACGGCTCTTCTGAAGCTTACGCGCTTTTCAAGTTGAGCGGCGATGGATTCAGCTACGAGCTGAGCATCCATATCCGGTTTTTTAACTTCAACGATGTTGAGCGAAACCGCGTTGCCTTTTGAGAGTTTAGCGATTTCGTTTTTGATGATTTCGACGTTGGCGCCGCCTTTGCCGATGAGAACGCCCGGACGAGCGGTGTTCATCGTGACGGAAATTTTACCTTCGCTTCTTTCGATGGAAATTGACGAAACGGCAGCCTGATAATATTTCTTTTTAAGGAAATCACGGATGACGTTGTCTTCTTTCAAAAGCTTTGCGAAATCTTTTTTGTCGGCGTACCATTGTGAGCTCCAGCCCCTGATTATGCCGACACGCATACCGTGCGGATTAACTTTCTGTCCCATTTTGACCCCCTTATTTGTTGCTTGCGCTGTCCAAAACGACAGTGATGTGGCTGGTGCGTTTCAAGATGCGGAAAGCCCTGCCCTGCGCCCTTGGCATAACTCTTTTGAGAGTCGGACCGTCGTCGGCGTAAATTTCTGCTACGTACAAATCGTCTTTGGACATGCCCTTGTTGACTTCGGCGTTAGCTGCTGCCGAATTGAGAACCTTTTTAACAGGAAGGCAAGCTGCCTTCGGTGTGTTTTCAAGGATTGCAAGAGCGTCAAAATAGTTTTTGCCGCGAATCAAATCGATGACAATTCTCACTTTGGAAGGAGAAATGCGGATGTATTTCGCAACGGCAAAAGGTCTGTTGTCTTTATTTTCACGACGCGAAAGCGCCTTGTCTCTGCTTCTGGATGCCATTGTTCTCCTCCTTACTTCTTGGTGGTCTTGCCGCCGGCATGACCGCGGAACGTTCTGGTCGGAGCGAACTCGCCGAGTTTGTTGCCGACCATATCTTCGGTGATATAAACCGGAACGTGTTTTTTACCGTCGTGGACGGCAATCGTGTGACCCACAAAATCCGGGAATATAGTAGAAGATCTTGACCAAGTTTTCAAAACTTTCTTTTCGCCTTTTTCGTTCATTTCCTTGACTCTTTTGAGGAGTTTAGGCTGTACGAAAGGGCCTTTTTTAATTGATCTGCTCATTTATTTGCCTCCACTCAGTTTACACGCTTAATGATAAATTTGCTTGTAGGGTTCTTTTTCTTCCTTGTCTTATAACCCAAAGCAGGTTTGCCCCAAGGAGTAACAGGACCGGGTCTGCCGACAGGTGATTTGCCTTCGCCACCGCCGTGAGGGTGATCGCAAGGGTTCATTACCGAGCCGCGGACAGTAGGTCTTACGCCCATGTGCCTTGTCTTGCCGGCTTTACCTACGGACACGATTTCGTGGTCCACGTTGCCGACCTGACCGATTGTAGCGCGGCATTTAAGAAGGATGTATCTCATTTCGCCGCTAGGCATACGGATTGTTGCGTATTTGCCTTCCTTAGCCATGAGCTGAGCTGAAATACCGGCCGCACGAGCGATCTGACCGCCTTTACCAGGGTGCATTTCGATGTTGTGAACGAAAGTACCTACAGGGATGTTTTCAAGCGGAAGATTGTTTCCCACTTTGATGTCTGCGTCAGCGCCGCTTGTGATAACGTCGCCTACGTTGAGACCTACAGGAGCAAGGATGTATCTCTTTTCACCGTCTACGTAGTGAAGCAAAGCTATGAACGCGCTTCTGTTAGGATCGTATTCGATGGTAGCTACTTTAGCAGGGATACCGTCCTTAGTTCTCTTGAAGTCGATGATTCTGTATTTGATTCTGTTGCCGCCGCCGATGTGTCTGACGGTGATTCTGCCGGTGAAGTTTCTGCCGCCCGATTTGTTTTTCACAGCCAAAAGGCTTTTCTCGGGTTTGTTTGTGGTGATTTCCTCAAACATTGAAACTGACATAAAACGACGGGCAGGTGAAGTAGGTTTATATCTTCTGATAGCCATTTTTAATTCCTCCTTTTATGCCAAGTTTTCAAAAAACTCGATTGATTTGCTGTCTTTCGTCAATTGAACGACAGCCTTTTTCCTTGCCGCAGTAAAACCGGCATAACGGCCTTGTCTTTTAAGTTTACCTCTTACGTGGGAGGTGTTTACTTTTTCGACTTTTACGCCGAAAATCTTTTCAACAGCCTCTTTGATTTCTATCTTGTTAGCGTCGATAGCAACTTCGAAGACGTATTTTTTGTCTGCGATGCCGCTGTAGCTTTTTTCGCTGAGGATAGGTCTTTTAATGATATCGTATTGTTTCATTCTGCAAATGCCTCCTCCAAGTTTTTAATAGCTTCGGAAGTCATAAGTACCGTGGCATTGGAAACAACTTCGTAAAGGCTTACGAGTTCGACGGTAGAAATTTCGAGGTTTTCGATGTTTCTGCCGGCTCTGAGCAAAGCTTCGTTGTATTCAGGCAACACAAGCAAAACTTTTTTGTCGAGGTTGAAGTTGCTCAAAATCTTTTGCATGTATTTTGTTTTGATTTCAGGCAATTCGATTTTGTCCACTACGATGATTTCGTTGTTCTGAGCTTTGTAGCTGATAGCGCTTTTGAAAGCTTGGAACTTAGCTCTTTTGTTGACTTTTTTGCTGAAGTCTCTTGGCTTCGGAGCGAAAACCACGCCGCCTTTGATCCATTGAGGAGCGCGGATGCTTCCCTGTCTTGCGTGGCCGGTGCCTTTTTGTCTCCAAGGTTTTTTGCCGCCGCCTCTTACTTCGCTTCTGGTGAGAGTGCTTTTGGTACCCTGTCTTCTGTTAGCGAGCTGAGCGACAACGACCTGATGAATGAGAGCTTCGTTATATTCGCATCCGAATACGCTGTCATTCAATTCCAATGCGCCGATTTCTTTGGCGCTAGTATCGTACAATTTAACTTGCATTTTTCTACTCCTTATTTCTTGACAGCTTCTCTGATGTAAACGATGCTGTTTTTAGCACCAGGGACAGCGCCCTTGATGAGAAGTACGTTTCTCGCTGTGTCGACTTTCACAACTTTGAGGTTAAGCACGGTTACCTGTTCGCAGCCGTACTGACCAGGCATGTGTTTGCCGGGGAAAACTCTCGAAGGATCGCTGTTAGCGCCCAAAGAACCGACTTCCCTGTGAACAGGGCCTACGCCGTGAGTTTCTTTAAGGCGGTGACTGTTCCATCTTTTGATAACGCCGGAATAGCCGTGACCTTTCGTAGTTCCGGTAACGTCGATGACGTCGCCGTCGGCAAAGATATCGCATTTGATTTCGCCGCCGATTTCGAAAGCGTCGATGTTGTCGAACTTAAATTCTTTCAAAACGTCTTTAGGCGAAACGTTTGCCTTTTTAAGATGTCCGAGCTCAGGTTTGTTGAGCTTCTTTTCTTTGCAGTCTTTGTAACCGAGCTGAACGGCGTTGTAGCCGTCTCTTTCAACGGTTTTCTTCTGAACGACTGCGCAAGGGCCGGCTTCTACAACAGTTACCGGAATAACTGCGCCGTCAGCAGTGAAAACCTGAGTCATACCCAATTTTTTTCCTATGATTGCTTTATTCATTGATAAAGTTCACCTCCGACCTACGGTCATATATTAAAGCTTGATTTGAATGCTTACGCCCGCAGGTAAATCCAGCTTCGAGAGGCTGTCAACCGTTTTAGGATTTGGGCTGTAAATGTCAATAAGCCTTTTGTGCGTTTTGATTTCAAACTGTTCGCGTGAATCCTTATCTTTATGAGGAGAACGCAAAATAGTGATGATTTCCTTTTGGGTAGGAAGCGGAATAGGACCGCTTACTTTCGAACCCATTCTGTTTGCGGTTTCAACGATTTTAGCCGCTGAGATGTCAATCAGATTGTGGTCGTACGCTTTCAGTTTGATTCTGATTTTTTGACTTGCCATGTTTACTCCTTAATCAAATTTTATTAAACCCCGTTTTCCGTGACAACGCAACCGTGTGTGTCATACTGCGTCTTAAAAATAAGCAAACCCGACGGTCGGCCAGTTTGAAGTCCATAAACGATGAAACGACACTTAACTGACAGCCTGTTTGCGAATTCAACGGGGCCGCCCGAATACGAAATTTTCGGACTCGTCCGCGGAAATTATCTCTTTTGTTGAGTAACTTCCCGCATCACCCTTTTGTCGCAGCCTAGTTATATTATCAAAAAAATCAATACCCGTCAAGGAAAAAACACCACATTTTTCAATAAAAAAGTCAAAAAGTCCCCTGTTTTTCTGAAATCACAACATATTGAAAAACAATCCGATTTTTTTCAATATGCTGAAAAATTTTTTCAAAACTCAAAGAAAAAAGCAAATCCCAAACCCCGCACAAAGCCCCGTCAGCCCCCTCTCCGCGCCAAAATTAAAAAGCCTAAAAAAGTTTTTTAAAAAAAATTTAGGTTGACGCGTATAATACTTTCAAATCCGCACTCAATAATAGTGCAAAGCGAAAGCGCGCCGACAGGAAACGCTTTCACCTCCCGCGTAATACCTCGTCTGAATAAGGCGCGCGCGGCAGGCTGAAAGCATCGCCTGCCGTCAGACAAAGTTTTATGAGACGCGTGACTTCAAGTCGAAAAACCTGTTGTAGTTTTAAACGAAACATCAAAAGGCAATCAGACAAACAAGTCAAGCAATGTTTCGAAAACAATCTGTTCGCAAGCTTTTTCTTTGCACCTTTGACGGAGCTTATTGCTCCGTCTTTTTTTACTTAAATCAATTATTTTACTATCGTCGTTTATTTTACTTAAAAAAGAAAAGCCGAATTAAATTCGGCTTTTGTATCAGTCTTCTTTTTTGTTTCTGCCGTGGAAGAACAACGCGACGGTTCCGGGACCCGAGTGCGAACCTATTACAGGTCCCAAATGGTTGAGCATTATTTTTTCCGAAGGAATGCCGAGTTTTTTGGTTACGAGGTCGGCCACGTATTTTGCTTCCTCTTCGCAGTCGCCGTGAGAGATAAACACGTCTTGCGACCAGCCGTCAAACTTGCTTTCCATAAAGTCCACGAGAGCGTTGAGAGATTTTCTTCTTGTCATGACCTTTTTCAAAGGAATGAGCTTTCCTTCGAGGTTGACGTGAAGCACGGGTTTGATGTGAAGCACGTTGCCGATGATTGCGGTGGATTTTTTAACTCTGCCTCCGCGGTAAAGATAATTGAGGTCGTCCACCACGAAATAGTGACAAACGTCGTCTCTTATTTCTTCGGCATATTGAGCGGCTTCCTTTGCGGAAAGACCTTCCTGTGCTTTTTGGTTTACGAAGTGAACAAAAAGTCCCTGTCCCAACGAAGCAGCCTTGCTGTCCACGACGTACACCTGATTTTTATATTTTTTGTTGAGAGCATTTGCGGCATTGATAAAGTTGTCACAAGTTCCCGAAAGTCCCGACGAAAAGGCAAGGTGCAAAACGTCTTTGCCCTGCTGCAAAAGACTTTCCAAAAACTCTTCCGCTTCGACGGCATTTACCTGAGTGGTAGTGGTGCGTTCGCCGTTTCTCATTCTGTCAAAAAACACTTTTGTATCAAGCTCGACGCCGCTTGCGCCTCCAAACTCGTCGTTTCCTACCATACCGCCCATTTCATAGCAGTAAATATCGTTTTCTTTCAGATAATTTTTCGGCAAATCGGATGTGGATTCAGTCGATAAAATGAAATTTCTCATAATACTCCTAAGTACACAAAAGGCTGTAATGAGTTTAACCCAAAACAGCCGTTTTTGTAAAGAATTTTTTTGTCACGTAATGTCGAAAACAATCAAAGCTGAATTTCCGGCAATTTGATTTTGCTCGTGTCGATTTCAGGCGCTGTGCTGTCTTTAAGTTCGCCTTTCAAAAGCGCGTCGTAAGCGTACATATCGAAGTAGCCGTTGCCGCTGAGACAGAACACGATGGTTTTGGAAACTCCTTCCTCTTTGCATTTTTCCGCTTCGTCGATTGCCGCCTTGATTGCGTGAGTGGATTCCGGAGCAGGCACGATACCTTCTGCCTGAGCGAAAAACAGACCGGCTTTCAAAGTGTCAAGCTGACCGTAAGCCACGGCTTCGATGTAACCGTCATGGTAAAGCTTGCTGACGATAGGATTCATTCCGTGGTATCTGAGACCGCCGGCATGCACGCCGCTAGGCATGAAGTCGCTGCCCAAAGTGTACATTTTGGTTATCGGGCACATGTGACCTACGTCGCTGTAATCGTAAGCGTAAATACCTTTTGTCAAAGTAGGACATGCGCTGCTTTCGACAGCCACAACCCTTACGTTTGATTTTCCCTGAATTTTATCTCTGAGATAAGGGAAAGCAAAACCCGAAAAGTTGCTGCCGCCGCCTACGCAGGCAATTACCACGTCAGGCTGCATGTCGATTTTTTCAAACTGTTTTTGAGTTTCGAGACCGATTATTGTCTGGTGCATACCCACGTGGTTAAGCACGCTGCCCAAAGCGTAGTTTGTGTCTTTTCTGCTTACCGCGTCCTCAACAGCCTCGCTGATTGCTATACCGAGTGTACCGTTTGTTTCAGGCATAGTCGCAAGCACGTTTCTGCCGAAAGCGGTTTTAGGTGACGGGCTTGCGTCTACCGACGCGCCGAAAGACTGCATGAAGGTACGGCGGAAAGGTTTTTGATTGTAACTGACTTTTACCATGTAAACCTGACATTCCAAGCCGAAATGACAGCATGCCATACTGAGAGCCGAGCCCCATTGACCTGCGCCTGTTTCGGTGGTAAGCCTTGTTATTCCTGCCAGCTTGTTGTAGTAAGCCTGAGGAACGGCGGAGTTAAGCTTGTGGCTTCCCGTCGCGTTGCCCCCCTCGTATTTGTAAAAGATTTTAGCAGGAGTACCCAGCAGCCTTTCAAGGCCGTAAGCCCTGTGCAGGTTGGTAGGTCTGTAAGTGTGATAAATGTCCTGAACAGGTTCAGGAATATCGATGTATCTTTCCTTCGACATTTCCTGCTTGATAATTTCAGGAGGAAAAATCGGAGACAAGTCTTCTGCTGTAATAGGCTTTTTGGTTTGCGGATTGATATATTCAGGCAAATCTGCGATGTCAGCCTGAATGTTGTACCATTGCGTAGGCATTTCCTTGTCGGTAAGCTGTACTTTTCTCATCAATTCTTCTTTCATGTTAAACCTCAAAAATAAGTTATTTTTGATTTTTCAAGCCTAAATCAAATAAAAAAGGCGGTGCGTCAAAAGCATCGCCAAAAAACACTGAATTTTCTCATAGCGACTCCTCTTAACTATTCTGAACTAAAACTAAACTGACACACAAACCTCTATGGTTTGTCGTGTTTTGATTATCTTACACCTGATTTTTATGTTTGTCAACCTATTTTTGTTACAAACACACCGCCACAATGTCGCTGACTTTCACGCAGCCGAACATTCTGCTGTCCACGCTGTCGTTGCGGTTGTCACCCAAAACAAAAACGTAACCTTCGGGAACAACGGTCTTTTGAATTTCTATGACCATTTTGTCGATTTGACCGCCGCCGTAGTTTTCGTTTTCAAGTACGTGCTGCTGCCCGTCGTAAAAAAGATAAACAACTCCGTCGACGGAACTTATCACGTCACCCTCTACCGCTATGACGCGTTTGAAAAGTAAATCGATTTTTTCGTCGTAAACACCGGCTTTTTTGGCATATCCCTCGCCGCTTATGACAACGGCGTCACCGCGCGAAGCTCCGCCCACCTTTCTTGCGAAAATTTGCTGTCCGTCATGAAAAGTAGGTTCCATCGAGCTTCCCGAAACGGTGTAAAAGTCGATGAAAAACAATTTGCACACGAAAAGCAAAATGACGACTATCGTTGCCGCAACAAGTATTTTTGAAAATAAATCACTTCTTTTTTTCGTCACTGTCATTTTCCAACTTCTTTTTTACGATTTTTTCAAAAGCGACTCTGTCAATCATGACTACGTGCCCGCACTTGTCGCATTTTATTTTTATGTCCGCGCCCACGCGTGTTACAGTCCACACGTTTCCGCCGCACGGATGAGTTTTTTTCGAAATAATTTTGTCCCCTATTTCAAAATTCATACTTTCACCGTCAAGTCAACAAAAGGTTGTTTATCAAAATTTCGTCGTCGGCCTTTATACAAAGCACTTCGCAATCCCCCCAGCCCGAAGGCCTTCTGCCCACGTCGCCTTTAAGTTCGTTTGTCGACACGCACACCTTTTGCCACATGTCAACTCCCAAAAGCTTTTTAGTCACCGAAAACAACCTTTGCTTTTTACCGTAATCCGCCACGCAGGTGACAAGCAAATTTTGTTCTTTTTCGCTGTAAACGTCAAAGGTCAAAAGACTGTCCTCGTGTTTGAGATATTTAGGGTCGTTGAGCGCAAAGGTAGCAAACACTTTTCCCGCAAGGCCTTTGAGGTTTTGAGCGCCAGTTTTTACCTCAAGCGAATTGTCGCCGAAGTAGTTGTTAAAGTCTTTTTGATACGGGTCATAAACCAAAAAGTCGCCTTCACCCATCTGGTAATTGTAAATGAGCTTGCCGGGTCTGTCCGCCGACACGTTTTTGACGTCGTCGGGTTTTATTTCTATGAGGTTTCCCGAAAGCACCATGCCGCCCCTGTATCTAACGTCGCAGTAAGCGAAGCAACTTTTCTTTTTGTCAAAAACCTGAACCTTGGCGCGGTAAATACCGTCCGCCACTCTTTCCATTTCAAGTTCGCGCCAGTTGCGAGTGTCGGATTTTTTAGTCTCGCGCGCAAAGTAAACAGTAACGTCGGTAACCGCCTCGTCGTCGGGAACGCGTACTATGATATTGAGCTTTTTGTTCATCACCTTAAAGCCCACTTCCGGCATAAGCTCAGGGTCTATTTGTTTTTTAAGACGAAGCGTAAGCCACTTTTCAAGGTTTTTCAAAAAAATCGGGTTACCGTCGTCGGTGGTCTTGTGAGCAATCCAGATTGCCTTTGGCGTTTGTTCGGGAATGAGCTCAAACGCGCGGTATGTCTTGTCAAGGTCGGAAGTACCCGAGTTTGAACCTACGCAAAGATAAAAAGGCGTGCGCATGTGGATGAGATAACTTTGCGGCGCGATTGCGGCAAACCACCTTTCGCGTTCTTCCGCCTCCTCCGACTGCTCGCGGCTTATCGGCGAGTCGTTTACGTCAAGCTCCTGATAGCATACTCCGAACACCACGGCGCACACCGACAAATGCTTTTCAAAAGCTGCTACCATGCAAGCGATGTACGAAGCGTAACTTGTGGAAACAAGACCTATGGACTCAACGTCCACCACCTCGCTTTTTTCAAGGAAGGTAACCGCACGTCTGGTGTTTATAGCCCAGTGATACCAGCTTGTTTCCTTTGCGTTGGCGTCGCAGTTTGTGGCGTGCCTGCCCGCGCGCCTTATGTTTGCGTAATCGATACTTTTAGGGTACAGAGTAAATCTTTCGGCGTCGTCGCCTTCACCCGCGTTGTCAAACACGAGTACGGCATAACCCTTGTTCGCCCAGTACTCCGCGTGCCTGACGTCCATGCGCTTGTCAGGTTCACCCAGCAAAAGAACGGCAGGCAAATCTCTTTTCCCTTTTTTGTGTACAAAAAGCGAGTACACGCGGCTGTTGCCGTCGGGGCACTTTTCTCCGTTAAAATATTGATAGGTGTAGATAAGTCCGTCCTTTTCGCCGCTTTCGACCACTTCGACATCAAGCTCAAGCGCTTCGCTGTCAAAGTCACGCCAAAGGGTGACGGGACTGTAAGTAATTTTTTCCGACATAATTAATTTTATTTTAAAGGCAATTTTAATTTAGGTCAATCCGCCAGGCGGCAGGTGAAGTAAAGTATCTGACAATTTTTCGCGCGTTCTTTGAGTAGTGCCGAAACTTCCTCGTATTTTTTTCTGTCAAAATTTACAAACGGATCGTCAAGTATCAAAGGCGGTTTTTCGTCGGGATACATGGTGTCGATCAACGCCAGCCTCAGGCAAAATACTCCCAAATCGCTTATTCCCCTGCTGAAAAACCCGAAATCTCTCAACGAGTTTTTTTCCTCGATGTACAAGCCGAAACCGTCGTCCACCGCCGCGTTTGCAAACTCGCCGCCGCTTAGCCTTTTGAGGTACTGCGAAAGACCTTGCTTTATTTTAGGCATGTAGCTTTTTGAAAGTTCCTTTTTTGCTTCCACCAGACAAGCCATCGTCTTTTCGACGATTGAAATTTTGTTTAAAACTTCGTTGTAGCTTTCTTTGAGAACCTCCATTTTGCTTAAAGCTTCCGACTCCTCGTCATAGCAGCTTAAAAACGCCGCAGTTTCCCCTTCTATTTTTGCGTTTTGCGTAGCGAGATAACTCAGCATCGTCGTGCAGTCGTTAATCTGTTTGGTGTAATCCACGGCGTTTGCGTCAATTCTGCTCATAACGTCGGCATAGTCGGGATCACTGCTTTTTTGACTGAACTCCGCTTTTGCCGCGGCATAGTCGCTTTGCGCCTTGACGTAATCGGCCTTGATTTTTTTAAGCACCGCAACTGCCGCAAAAAAGTTGTTTTCTTCTATTCCGTGACTTAAAAAAATGCTTTTCAGCTCGTCGCAGCTTTTTTGATACTCGTCTCTTAAAACGTTAAGCTCCGCTTCCTTTGAAATCTGCTTTTTGTTTTTCCTTTTCGAAAAGGCCAAAATCAAACATAAAACCGCAGCAACGGCACACACCCCCGCGCCGATAAAACCAAAGTCGGTCGGCAAACTGCTTTTAAACACATATGCCGCGGCACCCGCAACCAAAAACAAAAGCGCAAAAATCAAAAGAGGGAAAGAAACTTTCTTGTCCTTTTTGGTTGCCGCAGCCCTTTCCTCTGCCAGCATGAGCTTTTTTTCGAGGTCGGCGTTAGCTTCAACCTTTCGCTGGGCAGACAAAACATAGTCGTCGCCCACGTTCGCATTTTTTTGAGCAAACTTTTCTAATTCAAGTTCCTTTTGCTTCACTTCGCTTTGCAAACGAATCAAAACCTCGGCTTTTCCCTTCAATGCTTGCTGACTTTCAAAGTTTTTTTGAAGTTCGAGATACTTTTCTTTTTCTCGCATTACGTCGCGAGCTTTGTTTTCATTTTCGGCAACAACCGCCTTGCGCCTTTCGATTTCACGTTTTTTGCGTCTCGCGTCGTTCAGCGCTTCTTCCGTTTCCACTATTTCACGTTCTATACTGCTTTTGGTGCTTACGTTTTTAAGCCTGGACGTACTGGAAAGACTTTTCCTCAGCTCGTCGAGCTTTTTGTACGCCGCCTGAAAATTGCTGTCATCGTCACTGTTTTCAACAAGCTTGTTAAGTTTTGAGATAAAGCTGTCGTTGGGTGACACCGTAATGCCGCTTTGCGGAATATACATGCACCTTTCAAAAGCGTCGGCGTCTATGTCAAACAGCGCCTGACCGGGGTTGTCGCCGAAATCCTCGCAAGGTACCTCGTTTTCGTCATAAAGCATAAAAGTGTCCTGCGCAGGCGTTTTGCCGAAATACCTCTCTATACGGTAGGATTTGCCCTTAGTTTCAAAACACAAATATCCGCCGAATTTTTCCGTACTTTCCCACGGAGTGTATCTCTTTCTCGTGTTTGCCTCAATGTTTCGCGGATTTGACGAATTAAGCCCGAAAAACATCGCTTTGATAAATCCGGCTACGGTAGTTTTTCCGAATCCGTTTTTTTCGTGAATTACGTTAAGTCCGTCTTTGAGCGTACATGAAAAATCTTTAAGCTTGCCGAAAGACGAAATGTAAATTTTTGTTATCTTAATCACAGTCCGCCTCCTCGCCGCTCATGGCTTTAAGCCCCAGACGCAAAATTTTTTCCTTTTCCTCAGGCGAAGCTTTGAGCCTTTCGACCGTCCTGAAAAACTCTCCTTTTAATGACATCTCCTTCCTGAGCCTTTCCCTGTCTATTTTAAGTTTTGTGTTGTCCTCGATTTTAACAAAAAACAACCTTTCGGAAAGCTTGTCGCGCAGCATATTCAAATCACTTGCCGCATTTTGCGTTTCGCCCGTCAAAACGATTTTGAACATATCGTCGGCAGGAAAAGCCGCAATTTCCTTTGAAATGCGGTTGAGTCTGGACACATATCCGTCGCAGCCCGACACGTCGATTTTTATTTCGCGGCAAGTTCGTCTTGCATACGGTTTAAACGCCACGCCGCCCTGCGTATCGAAAAGCACAAAGCCTTTTTCGCCGCACTCGTCAAAGCCCCTTCCCTCGGGACAACCGCTGTAAGCGTAAACGCCTCGCTTGTCTATGTTTCCTTTTGAGAATGAGTGAATATGTCCCAAAGCAAGGTAATCGATATTTTTGCCTTGCAGTTTTTTGAGGTTAATTTGTCCTGCGTTTCCCGAAGTCGTCTGACCGTGAAGCACGACTATGTTGAATTTTTCCTCGTCAAAAACGGGAATTTCCTCAACGCAAAATACCTCGTCCACGAAGTAACCGGTTACGTTCACCTCGCTGAAAGCACACGTCTTGCCGTGTTGAAGCACAACCGCGTTTTGCGGCAGCATTGAAACGAAGTCATCGTCGAAAGATTTTGAGTCGTGGTTTCCTCCCAGCAGAAAAAACACCACGCTTGAAGCGGAACTTATTATGTCCGCCACTTCCTTTTTCAAAAGAGGCGAAACCGCGCCGCTGTCAAACAGGTCGCCAGCCACGATAAAGCCGCTTACGCCGTTAATCTGTGCGTAGTCCGCCATTCGCTTAAAAGTGTCAATGAGTTCGCGCCGTCTGACCTTCGCTTTCAAAGGGTCGGACAAGTTTATCAGCGCGGACCCTAGGTGCAGGTCCGCCGTGTGTAAAAATTTTATGTTTTCCATAATCAAAAACATTATATCACATCAAAAAAAATCCGCAACACCGAAGGAATTTCACCAAAACCGCAAAATTTGATTTGTGTGGCGTTTAAAAACAAAAAAACGCTTTTTTCACCTTCAAAATAAAGCGAAAAAAGCGTTTTTAGACACAAATGAAAATTTAAAAATTATTTTGCGACTTCGTTGAGTTTTTCAACAAGAAAATCAACATCGATACCGTGAACGGCAGCAGCCTGCTCTACGTTTTCACCGCGAGCGGCAAGGCAACCTACGCATCCCATACCGAAAGCCATGAACACCGGAATTGTTTTTTCATACTTGTTGATAATGTCAATAATGAGCATATCTTTGGTGATTTTTTGATTTTCCATAAATTCTCCTTTTTACATCAAAAGCAGATACAAAGCCACGATTGCGGCGATACCCAAAAGAGATACCAGCCCGATTTTAAGCCACGAAAGCGGCGCTTTGCCCGCGACCTTGCCTGTCTGACCGTTGGTGTATTGATTATATACCTTGTTTTTGTATTTAACCGCCGAAATATAAAGCGGCAACATCAGATACTTGAAAGATTTTGACACATGCGACAGCTTTATGTCAAGAAAATCGACGTGACTTGCGCCGTAACGGTTCATAATTCTTGTCTGAAAATCGTTTCTTATGCGCTGTTCGGCATTTTTCCAAGCGTCAAGCGGCTGAACGTCATAATGATTTGCCATAAATCCTGCGAGAAACTTGTCGTCGTAACGCACGTATTCGTTTATGTCGAAAGGCTGAACTTTTCCCACAAACTTTTGGTTTACCGACGAACTGCCCGAAACGTAAATATCGTTGTAAAAGCCGTCCATCTGTCCCGATACGTAAAAATACTCTACGTAAGTCTGCGTCGTTGTTTTGCCGTTAATGACGACGGTACGGGTGCGGGTGCGCCCCAGCCTTCCCGAATAACTTGCGAGGCAGTCGCTGTCAAATGTCCACACGGGAACATAGCAGCCTTTCAGTCCGTTGAGCTTTATGTTCTTTTTGAAAGCAGAGGGCGAAAAAAATCTGCCTTTGAGCCATTTTATGCAGCTTTTTTTGGCAACTTCTTCATCTATTTTGAAAGGAATCACCGTGTCGGGTTTTACGCCCGGCATTTCGTCCTTTTCCACGACGGAAGCCGAACCGCAAAACGGGCATGTTGCGGAAATCTGATTTTTCTGCAAAACTTCCCTTGCTCCGCAATTTTGACACTGTATGACCTTTACGTCGCCTTTCCAACCCTCGGCGGAAAACAACTCTTCAAAACTTCTTTCCTTAACGTCGGAATCAAACTCAATTTTCTGTTCCGTGCCGCAATGCTCGCATACGAGCGCTTGTTTTTCAGGATCAAAGGTAAGAGCGGCGCCGCATGACGGACATTTGTAATGAAGCGATTCGCTTTTTTCGTCAAAATTTACAATTTGTTCTTCTGCCATAACAACCCCCGAAAAACCCTTTATTTAAGTTTGTGACCGCACTCAGGGCAGAACTTCGCAGTAGGTTTCACTTTGTTGCCACATTCGGGACAAACGTTTTCAGACGCGATTTTGCTTCCGCATTCCGGACAGAATTTAGCGGTAGAAGAAACCGCGTGTCCGCACTCCGGACAAAACTTCTTTTTCTCCTTAGGTTTGTCTTCGGCATTTTGAATGTTGGAAAAAACTCCGCCCATTGCGCTTCCCATGGTCTGCCCCAGTCCCATGCCGATAAACGTGCCTGCGGCAGAATTGTTGTTTTTTGCCGCGTCTCCCAAAGCGTCGGCTGCTTTCTTCTGCGCGTAAACTCCCATTTTGTCGCCGAGGATACCGAGAGTAGCTCTTTCGTCAAGCGCCTTTTCGATATTTTCAGGGAAGGAAATGTTTTCAATGGTGAGATTTGTAAGCGAAAGACCCAGTTCCTCAAACTTGTGCTGAATATTGTTTTGGCACATGTCGTTGAACTCCTGCAAGTTGCCGGCAAGGTCGAGAGCCGATACTTTGGACTCGGCGATAGTGTCGGTTATGCAGGAAATGAGCATGCTTTTGAGATACTCGTTTATGTCCTCTACTGTAAACAGACTGTTTGTGCCGAACAAAGTTTTAAGGAAAAGCGCAGGGTTTATGACGCGGAAACTGAATACGCCGTAGCCTCTTATGCGGATCACACCGAAATCGGCGTCGCGCATGGTTATAGGATTTGCCGTGCCCCATTTCTGGTTGGTAAACTGCTTTGTATTTACGAAATAAACTTCGCACTTAAACTTGGAGTCACCGTCGTAAAAGACGTGCCCGATTTTAGTCAAAAACGGCAGGTTGCGTGTAGAAAGCTTGTATCTGCCGGGGCCGAATACGTCTGCGATTTGTCCCTGACTGACAAAGATAGCCGCCTGAGATTCTCTGACGGTAAGAGAAGAACCTGTCATAATTTCACGTTCTTTTTTTCCGTCGTGCATAGGAAAACGATAGACGATAACGTCCTGACTGTCGTCTTTCCACTCAATGATTTTGAGTAATTGACTTTTAAAGAAACCCATAAAAATATTCTCCTCGTTTTTATTAACAAAAATATACCAAAAAAAACGTCAAAAATCAATAGAAGAAGATAAACATAAGGGCAGGCTGGCATAAATATAATGTAGAAAGAAGAAAAACGGAGGAAAGAATATGGCAAACACAAACGATTTTTTGTCCAAGCCCGTGGTAACGCTTGACGAAGGGAAAAATTGCGGAATAATCACCAACGTACTTTTTGACGAAAAGCTGGCGGAAGCAAAGGGATTTACGGTGTTTGACAGGGAAGCCATGAAATATCTTACTCTCGGCACCGACAAAATAAAAAAATGCGGAAGCGACGCGATAATTATTCAAAGCGAAAACGATTTAACCGAAAACATCGACGACGTGGCAAAAAAACACTATGACGTATACGACACCCGCGGAAAGCATTTGGGACTTGTTTACGAAACGGAGTTTGACAAAAACTACAAGGTAAAACGAATTATGTGCCGCGGCGGAAACATAACCCCGAAACGAATAACGGCAATTTCAAAGGACACTATTTTGGTCAAGCCTCTGCCCAACATACAAAAAAGCGGCGAAAACGCGGAGCCTCCCCCCGACAGGCAAAGGGTGACGTCAATAAGGACGGGAGTGTTTTTGATAGGACGCAAATGCGACAAAACGGTGCTTGACAAAAACAACGAGGTCATCGTAAGAAAGGACTGCACCATAACGGCGGAAGTGTTGAAAAAAGCAAGGATAAACGGCAAGCTGCTGGAACTTTCCCTACACGCGGTAAGATAGGCATTGCACATAAATTTAAAAATAGGCGTTGCACATACTTATAATAAAGATATGCAATTCATGTTCGGAGAAAGATTGAGATACTTTCGCAAACAAAACGGATACACGCAGGTTGAGCTTGCGCAAATACTCGGGATAAAGCAATCCAGTGTCAGCGACTGGGAAAACGACGTTTCCCGCCCCGAGTACGAAAACTTAATCGCGCTGGCGAAACTTTACGACGAAACAGTGGACGCCCTACTCGGCGTAGACAAAAAATAAAGCGGCAAAAGCCGCTTTTTTTGTTTTATGAGTTCGGAAAATTAAACTGTTTCACTTCAATGTTTGTAATATATACGATATCAAAATTAGCCTTGTAGTAGCTTTCCATAGTAAAACTATAAGTACCGTTACCGTTAAAATCAAACCACGTAAAAATATTGACACTGTTTCCTATTTCGTCTACTGCGTCTGCGGTAATGATTACAATATCACTATTAAAGTTTTTTAAAGTTATATTTCCTGATACAATAAAAACCCATTGAGGATTATTTTCTCCTTCAAGCTTAGCGTAATTTGTAATTTGATAATTCATTTCCCATTTTTCTTTCGTTAATTCACTGAACAAAAACATTCCTAAAATTACGAATATCATCAGTGGAATTGCAATTTTTTTATTTTTAACCATAAAAAATCATTGAACCTACCTTTAACAACAAAAGTAGCGCAAAAATTCCCCCAATCAAAAGCGCAAGCCAATATTTCATTATTTGCTCCCTTGTTCGCACTTTATTTTCTGTTTTTTTGTCAACTTTAGCACCGCAATAAGGACAATGGACTTCACCAAATGCCCCCATATTGAAACATCTGCCGCATCTGTCACATTTTTCCACATATAAACCTCAAATATCCCATTGATATCCACACCTGTTGCAAACGGCACGGGTTGTTGTAAGAGTTTTTTTGTTTGTCAACGCCATAAAAAACCAAAAAAGTATTCCTACACCCAATGTACAAGCGATAATTAAAAACCAAAAAATCCAACTTAAACATCCCCTATTTTTGCTTTGCGTGTTAGAAATAAAGCTGATTTTTGTTCCGCCGCATTTAGGACATCTGATTGAATGCTCGTAATTCATATCGATTTCTGCGGCATTAATACTATTAGGATTTTTAAAATTTTCTTCAAATTCCCTCATAAAAAGCCTCTCTTGCTGATTTTGTATAATTTTAACATAGAATTTTCTATATTTCAAGGAATAAAATAGAATTTTCTATAAAATAATTCCGATATGGAATTCAAGGAAATTTTGAAAGAGTTTTTGGAAGAAAAAAAGTTGACGCAAAAGGAATTTGCGGAGAAAATAGGCGTAAAACAAAGTCAGGTAAGCGAATGGCTGAAAGGAAAATCAAACCCAGGCTATATCAACCTCAAAAACATGTCGTTGAGTTTCGGCGTTTCCGCCGACTACTGGCTTGACCTTGAAGGCGAAAAATAATCTAAAAACTTTTCAATATAAATCAAACCGATCATTGTCTTTTAATGTATTATATTATGAAAATTATTTATGATATAATCAAATAATAAAACCCCTTTAAAAGCTTATAATACATCTAACGTTTTGATATTTAAAGCAAAACTAAACATTATGGAGTAAACACATGGGAAAACAAACAAATATAGGCGGTAGCCATTTTGGCGGCGAATGGACAAAAGAAAAACTCTCTATAATAGATAATTATTTAGGAGCGTATTCTATTGCGTTAAAAAACCAACGCGTAAAAAAAGTTTACATCGATGGCTTTGCAGGTAGCGGTAAAACCGAATTAAAAAGTAAAAACGCAAATGAAAATAATGATTATTTTTTTCAAATAAATGAAAACACACCTGCACAAAAAGATAATGATTATTTAACTATAGATGGATCTGCTCTTTTATCTTTAAAATATAATTTTGATGAATATTATTTTCTTGAATTAGATACTAAAAGAATAGAAAAATTAAAAGAAAATATACAGCTCTCCTATTCACATAAAATGGAAAAGGTGCACTTTATTAATGGTGATTGCAATCAAACGCTACCTAATGTACTTAAAAAAACAACAAAATATGACAGATGTCTAATGTTTTTAGATCCATATGCATTAGAATTAAAGTGGGAAACTTTAGAATTGATTGCGAAACATGAAAATGTAGATTTATGGTATTTATTCCCTTTATCAATGTTAAGATTAATGGAAAAAAGTCGAAACATAACTGATGGTAATAAACAAAAAATCACATCAATTTTAGGTACAGATGACTGGTTTGATCAATTATTTGTTCCTTCTTCACAAATTTCTTTATTTGAAGATGAAAATTTTGATAGAGTTGATTTTATAGCTATTTTAAAATATATAAAAAATCGTTTTTCAACAATTTTTCCTTACGTTGCACCTGAGTCAAAAATCTTAAGAAATGAAGCCAAAAATTCGCCATTGTTTATGCTATGTTTTATGATGACAAATAAAAGCGAAAAAGCACAAAAACTTGCTTCCAAACTTGTAAAAGAAATATGTAAAACGGAGAAACTATGAAAATAATACCAAGGAAGTCTTTACTATATAAAACAGGTGTAGAATATGGTGATTATACAATTAATCATGTACAAGGCTGCGCACATGGTTGTAAATATCCATGTTATGCAATGATGATGGCAAAACGATTTGGTAAAATAAAGTCTTATGAAGAATGGTGTGACCCAAAACTGGTAATCAACGCAATTGAAATTTTGCAAAAAGAAATCCCTAAAATGAAGGAAAAAATCAATTCGGTACAACTATGCTTTACAACGGATCCGTTTATGTACGGTTATCCTGAAGTCACTGAATTGAGTATAAAAATTATTCGTCTATTAAATGATTTTGGAATTAAATGCACCGCTTTGACAAAAGGCATTTTACCGGAACAGTTAAAAGATTTATCAATGGAAAACGAATATGGCATAACTCTTATATCTTTAGATGAAAATTTTCGTAAAAAAATGGAACCTAATGCCGCTCCTTATGCTGAAAGAATATCCTCGTTACGCAAACTTCATGAAGCTGGGTGCAAAACATGGGTAAGCATTGAACCTTATCCTACGCCCAATATAATAAATCAGAGTTATGATGAAATTTTAAACGAAATAAATTTTGTCGATAAGATAATTTTTGGAAGGTTAAATTACAATAAAGACGTGACAGCATATAAGCAACACAAAGAATTTTTTAATGAATTAGCAGAGCAAACAATAAATTACTGCGTTAACAAAGGGATAAACTTCCACATTAAAAACGGAACCATAAGTCAAAAAAAATAAAGCGGCAAAGCCGCTTTTTTGTTTGCCTTTTTCAGAAAGGGGTAAGGAGGTGACTTCAACACCCCCCACACCCAAAATCAAAAGAAAAAAGCGATTAGATAACCTAATCGCTTTAATGGAAGCGGCAGCGTCTTAACCTCCCGGGCCGTCGCCAGCCAAGTACTTTCCGCGCTGAAG